>NZ_CP029426.2:2779779-3386372 GCF_002266435.3 Bradyrhizobium amphicarpaeae | reverse complement strand
GAATGCGTGTCTACTGATGAATACGTGGCTACAGTTTCAACAGGCACTGACGCCCATTGGCCTCATCCTGAGGAGGCGCGTGAGCGCCGTCTCGAAGGACGAGGCGTGCGCGCAGGCCTCCCGCAACAAGTCCTATACGATCCCTTCCGCGGCAATCTCGACGCGACGCTGCGCCTGCCCCGTCCTTCTGCGCGTTTTATCATCGCTGCCGCGCCACAACTTTGTGCGCGACATGGCTGGAAACAGTCTGGCGCAATGATCTATGTGTTGGCCACGCGGCCTGGTGGATCGACACCGCGCGTCGTGATCAACGACGCGACATCGCAGGTTGCGTTCAAGGGCGCGTGGGATGACGCGCGAGGAATGGAGCAAGCGAAAATGCTTGAGCAGGATTACGACACCATCGTCATCGGCGGCGGTTCCGCCGGCGCCACCTTGGCGGCGCGGCTCAGCGAAAACCCCTCGCATCGCGTGCTGCTGCTCGAGGCGGGGCAGGATCTGCGCACGGCGACCACGCCGGAGCATATCCGCATCCCGAACCCGATGCGCGCCATCGGCGATGACGACTTCCGCTGGCCGAACCTGCTCGCGCGGCGCACCGAGCGGCAAGAGCCGCTGCTGCTCTGGCGCGGCCGTGCCATGGGCGGCAGCTCGACCATCAACGGCCAGATCGCGATCCGCGCCGTTCCCGATGATCTCGATCGCTGGGCGGAGGCAGGCTGCACCGGCTGGTCATGGGACGAGATGCTGCCCTTCTTCTGCAAGCTCGAGACCGACAAGAATTTCCCCGAGGCCGCCTGGCACGGCGACCGCGGTCCGATCCCGGTGTATCGCGCGCCGATTCCGGATTGGGGCAATGTCGACCGGGCGCTGCGATCGTCGGCGCTGGCGCTGGGCTATGGCTGGTGCGAGGACCACAACGCGCCTGAGGGCACCGGCGTCTCGCCTTATGCGATCAACAGCGAAGCGGGCCTGCGCATCTCCACCAATGACGGCTATCTGGAGCCGGCGCGCGGCCGCGCCAATCTCACCATCGTCGGCAACGCACTGGTCGACACCATCGTGTTCGAGGGCAACCGGCTGCATGCCAGCGGCGTCCGGGTCCGCGTCAACGGCCAGTCCTATACGCCGCGCGCCGCGCGTGAGGTGATCCTCTGCGCCGGCGCGATCCATTCGCCGGCGATCCTGCAACGCTCCGGCATCGGCCCCGCCGCGCTGCTGGAGCGGCTCGGCATCGCGGTCCGCGCCGACCTGCCGGTCGGCGAGAACCTGCTGGATCATCCGATCGTCAACGCGCTGCTGCATCTGCGCGACGACCGCCAGGTCTCGACGCTGATGCACCGGCACACCAATTGCTGCCTGCGCTATTCGTCGGGGCTTGCGGGCGCCGGCGACAACGACATGATCATGATCGCAGGTAACCTCGCCCGCACGCCGCAAGCGCTGGCCGTGGTCTCGCTGGGACGCATCGCGGTCTCCGTCTATCAGGCCTTTAGCCAGGGCAGCGTCCGCATCACCACCACCGACCCCGAAGTCGATCCTGCGGTCGAGGAACGGATGCTGTCCGACCCGCGCGATCTCGAGAGGATGCGCGACGGCGTCCGCCGCCTGCGCGAAATCTGCCTGCAGCCTGCCGTGACCGACATCGCCTCCCGCGTCGATTACGGCAACAGCGGACACTCCATGGACGCGCCTTTCAGCGACGCCGAGCTTGATGACTGGCTGTTCGCCGAGTGCAGCGATGCCCAGCATGCCAGCGGCACCTGCCGCATGGGCGCGGCCTCCGATCCGCGCTCCGTCGTCGATCCCGAGTGCCGGGTGATCGGCTACACGGGCCTGCGGGTGGTCGATGCCTCGATCATGCCGGAAGTGCCGCGCGCCAATACGCACCTGACCACGGTCGCCATCGCCGAGCGGATGGCTGAGCGGTTGAGGAAAACGTCGATTTCGTAGGGTGGTTTTGCGCCGCGTAATCCACTTCGTCTGTCTCTGCGCTTTCAGGAACTTGCGGCGGTCATTTGATTTGTATGATCATGCGCAACGTTCCCGTTCTGATCATCATTCTCGCCAGCATCGCTCTCGGTGCAGCCGGCCTGTTCTTGCTGCCGGCCAAGGAGGCCGACGCCCGGCGGACCGTCACCACCGAGCAGGCCGCGGCCGACGCCGGCGCCGTGGTGTTGCCGACCGACCCCAGGCTTCGCATCGAGCCGAAATAGGGCGATGAGCGAGGATGTGCGCTGGATGGCGGAGGCCTTGCGCGTGGCGAGCGCTGACGGCACCGATCCCGCGCTGAGCCCGATCGGCTGCGTCATCGTGCTGGACGGGCGCGTGCTCGCGGCCGAGCGCAATCATGTCGCCGAGCATCACGACGCCGTCGCCCATGCCGAGATCGAGGCGATCCGGGCCGCCGGCGCCTCGTTCGAGAACGGCGAGATCCGCGGCGCCACGCTCTACACCACCCTGCAGCCCTGCGGCATGTGCACCATGGCGTCGATCTGGTCGAAGGTCTCGCGCATCGTCTACGGCGCCGGCCGCGAGGACGTCCACAAGATGTATTTCGAGGCGCGCCAGGTCGATACGCTCGACTTCGTCGCCAAGGCCTATCGCGACGATCTCAGCATCGAAGGCGGCGTGCTGCGCGAGGAATGCGCCCGGCTCTATTACCGCCCCTGGGACAGGGTGCCGGAGAGCGAGCAAGGCAACATCTGAGGGCGGACGCTTGTAGCCCGGATGAGTGGTAGGGTGGGCAAAGGCGCCCTTGCGCCGTGCCCACGATCTCTGCGATCCGGCCAAAGACACGTGGGCACGCTTCGCCTTGCCCACCCTACGAATTGTCGCTTCCTACCACCAATACGGCCAGCGCCATCCCTCGTAGCGCACATAGGACGGCACCAGCGGCGGGCCGTAGGGATCGACCTTGTCGTCCTCGGGGCGGTAGCGATAGCGCGGAACGACGTTGTAATCCCACGGCGTCGGCCTCAGCACGGGCGCCGTGACGATCAGGCGCTCCTGGGGTGCGCGAACGACGACGGCTTTCCGCGTCCGGGCTTCAGCACCCGATGTTGCCAGGCTGCCCAGCACCAGGGCGGTTCCGAGCGCGCAGGCGGCGGTGATTTTTGTCATGCATTGGTCTCCTTCGCGGCGAGAGTGCAAAAGGACTCGGACCAAGGCAAGCAAATTTCGCGCGAGCTTGCTGGGATGACCGCTGACGAATTTGGCGCTCCGACCTCTCCGCCGTCATTGCGAGGAGCCCTTGCGACGAAGCAATCCAGAATCCTTCGGTGGAGGCAGCCTGGATTGCTTCGCTACGCTCGCAATGACGGGGATAGAGCGGCGCGCTCGGATGTAGCCCGGATGAGCGTAGCGATATCCGGGAATCATCCGGCAACGAAGTCCCGGATGTCGCTACGCTCATCCGGGCTACGAAGCCCTACCCCGCATCAACCTCCTCCGGCACCGGCCCCGCCACGAGCCCGTCTAGACCGACCATCAGCAGATCTGCGATATGCATCAGCTGGTACAGCGGAATGTCCGCCTCGCCCTGCTCGGCCTGGCCTACGAAAGCCGGCGTGACGCCAATGCGCTCGGCGAGCTGGGCTCGCGTATAGCCGCGGGTCTCGCGTGCGGCCTTGACGCGCGCGCCGATGCCGAGGCGGTGCCTTGCCTGCTCGTCCGCGGTCATCATCGCGGCCTGCTCGTCCGGGCTCGCATAGCCGTCCGCGAACGCGCTGCCGATCAGCCGCTCCTTGCGCCAGGCGACCCGGCAACCCTTGCGCAGGCCGCTCGAAAACACCAGCGTGAACGCGTCGGCAACCCATGCCGAGCTGTTCAGCGCCAGACGCGCGCCGGTGGCGGAGACGTCGCGGATCGTGCAGGGCACGCTGACGATGCTGCCGGCGCCGTTGTCGAACTCGACGAGGCCGGTCCGCAGCGTGTGGCGCCTGGCTGCGGCGCGATGATCGCTCATGGTGCTTGCGCTCCCGGTCGATGCGGCAGCGTCGAACAGCCTCTCCGCCCTCGCCGCCATCACAGCGAAAACTACCGCGCGGAGCTTTTCCGGAGCTGCTGATCGTCCGGCGGCTCAGCCACAACTGCAGGCCGCGGCAAAGAAATGCCTGCCAACGCGCGCCCGCCGGCGCCGGGACCGACGATCAACCGTCGCGTTCGCCGTTCAACAGCGCGAGCGCGCGCGGCACCTGATCGCGGTCTTCTACCAGCACATATTCCTGCCGCTGCAGGCTGGCGCCGCTCGCGACCACGATCGACCGCTTCGGGCACAGGCCGAAGCATCCGGTCATGACCAGCTTGGCCGGCTTGAGGCCATCAGGCCTCCGCGCCTTCAATTCGGATTTCAGCGCGCGACCGACATCGCGGCCCTCGTCGCTGCGCTTGAGACATTTGCGGCAGACCAGCACCGGCGCCGCGCGCCTGGGGCGCACGAGCATGGGGCTTGCGGATTTCGAGGACTTTTCGGGCATGGAGATCCTGTATGAGACATCAGCTCATATAGGGATGGAACCGCGATCCTGCGGCGCGCGCGAGACATGTTGGTCCGGCGTTTTCGCGGCCCTACTCCCGCGCCCGGCGCAGCGCCTCCTGCAGCTTGATCCGCTGCTTGTCCCAGCGGTCCTGTTCCGCCTCCGCGCGCTCGTCCAGCGCGGCCCGCTCAGCCTCGATCGCCTCCGCCCTGGAATCGTGTTCCCGTCGTGCCTTGTCCAGCACTGCCTCGGCGGCGGCGACCGCCTTGTCGCGGCGGGCGCGCTCTTTGGCGCGGGCGGCCTCCTCCCTGGCGCGCGCAGCCTCTCGCCGCCGCTCCTCCTTCTCGAACGCGGCGGCGGCCTTGCGGGCTGCCTGATCGTCGCTCTTGCCGGATGATTTCTCTGCGGCCCTGGCGGGACGCTTCAAGGATCGCGGCTTGCTCTTCGGCTGTTTCTTGGGTTGTTTCTTAGGTTGTTTCTTGCGCTTGCGTCCGGGCTCGGCGTCGTCATCGACGAGATCGGTCGGCAGCTCCGCGCTTTCGCTGAACGGCTTGTCCGATCCGACCGGACGCCTGAGCACGACGCCCGGCTTCGCCATGGTCGCCGCAACGACATCGGGGTCGTCGGTCTCCTTCGCCGCGCCCTGATGGAACAAATTGGAGCTGGCGCCCCAGGCCTCGAGCGCCGCCTTCATCGAGGGTGCCGCGATAGCCTGGTCATAGAAGCCGAGCGAGGTCTGGTAGGTCTTCAGCTTTCGTTTCGGCTTGGCCGGCATGTCGTCCCGATTGTGATTTCGCTGTGTGTTAGCGGTCGTAGCCCGGATGAGCGAAGCGATATCCGGGGACTTATCCTGCGAGTTATATCCCGGATGTCGCTTCGCTCATCCGGGCTACGAACTACGAACTTCCAATCAGCGCATCATACCCCTTCTCGCTGAACGCCAGCAGACAAAACCCGTGTCCGAACGGATCGGCCAGCATCGCGATCCGCCCATAGGGCGCATCGCGCGCCGGCGCCTCCAGGATCGCGCCGGCGCTGAGCGCACGCGCGACGGCGGCGTCGACATCATCGACGACGACGTCGATATGCACCGGCGTCCAGTGCCGCTCGTAGCGGCGGCGGTCGCCGCCGGCACCGATCGTGCCGGCCGGCTTGGTCAGGAGATAGACCGGCGCGGGCCAGCCGAGCAGCTCGACGAAATCACTCCCGAAGCGGCGGCCGACACTGAGGCCGAACGCGGCGGTGTAGAAGCGCGTGGCTTGCGCGACGTCGGGGACGTCGATGTTGAGGAGAAAGGTCATGGCGGGCTCGTTGCAATTGCGGAACGAACCTAGCTCGGATGGCGCCAAGCGCAATCCGCTGTTTTGCCCGACGCCTCAAGTCGCACGATTCGGCATTGCCGAAATATGCGAGCCTTATCAAGCACATCTCTACTGTGCATGGGGTTGTTTTCGCAGAATCGCTTTTGCCCGGCCTCACCTGTCTCTGAGGCTCAGGATGTAGGCCGACAGCGCGTCGGCCTGCTGCGGCGAGATCACGAGGTTCGGCATGCTCCGGTGGCTGGTCCGCCAGAACACCTTGAGCGACAGCGCGGTGGTGCCGTTGCGGTCGGCGATGGCCTGGAAGCTCGGCGCCTCGTCGAAGAAGCCCGGCATGTGCGGGTCGACGGCATGACAGCTCTCGCACCACGCCTCGGCCAGACGATGCCCCTCGGCCGCAGCTCGCGGGCCGGACCGCGGCGCCCCCGCGGCGGAGTGAATGACGCTCAGCAGAAGCAGCACCGACAACGCGACCAGGATGACGAACCCGAGATAGAGTCGAACGCTGTGAGACATCGCCATCTCCCGTCACTGCTTCGAAGGCACACGAAGCGTAGGTCGCACCGGGCGGCCGAGGTTGATCTGCGTCAAGCAAGCTGCTCGGCTGGCTCACTGCGATCCTCATCGCGCCGCTTCGGTGGTATGGCACCGGCGCTTTCCGCAGCTTTCGCTTGCTTTCCGCGATCCCGCCCCTACGGTCGCGCCGCGAACGAAGCGCTTTGACGAGACAGCCCATGACCGACGCGATGAAATGCCCTGCCTGCAGCTCCGAGCACGCCTATCAGGACCGCGATCTCTGGGTCTGCCCGGAATGCGGCCATGAGTGGAGCGGTGCGGCCGAAGCGGCGGCGGACACCGCGCAGGCGACCGGCGTGCGCGATGCCAACGGCAATGTTCTCACTGACGGCGACAGCGTCATCGTGATCAAGGATCTCAAGATCAAGGGCTCCTCCTCGGTGGTGAAGGGCGGCACCAAGGTGCGCAACATCCGCCTGCAGGACGCCAGCGACGGCCACGACATCGCCTGCAAGATCGACGGCATCGGCGCGATGAACCTGAAGTCGGAGTTCGTGAAGAAGGCTTGAGCCCGCGCCTAACCCTGCCGCTGCGCCAGATAGAATCCGCACAGCACCGTCACGAGTCCTGCGGCCTGCAGCATCGTCGGGGGCTCGCCGAGCAGCAGCCAGCCGGTGAGCAGCGTCAGCGCCGGCACGCAGGCCGGAAACACCGCGGCGCGGGCGACGCCGAGGCGCTGCACCGAGACGGCGTAGAGATAGAGCGCGGCGGGGCCGGCAAGCACGCCCTGCGCCAGCGCCTGGATCGCATTCTCGGTCACGCCCATCGCCGCAACATGGGCGAAGCCGACGGTTGCGACGTAGACCGGCAGCAGCAGCAGCGACAGCACGTTGATCACCAGCGCAGCCGACACCGCCGAGACGCGCCAGTGGCGCAGAGCCGCGCCGAATCCTGCGAACATCAATCCGGTGAGCACGAAGGTCAAATCGCCGAGCACGCCGTCGGCCCCGATATGGCCGATCGATTCCGCGCCGATCACGCCGAGGCCGCCGACGATGACGACCGCGCCGGCAAGGCGCGAGGCGGAGATGTGCTCCTTCAGCACCAACGCCGCGAGCAGGAGGCCGCCGAGCGTCGCGCAGGAGGGCTGGATCACGCTGCCATGGCCGAGCGGCACGAACAGAAAGCCGGTGTAGGAGATCAGCGACATCACGGGGCCGCCGAGCACCATCAGCAAGAGACCCCTGCTCCAGCCGATGCCGCAGAGATCGGAGATGCCGGCGCGGAGCACCAGCGGCAGGAACACGAGTCCCGACCAGACATAGCGATGCACCAGCAGATCGACCGGCGTGAAACCGACCTTGAGGCCATGCCGCGTGGCGGCAAAGCCCAGCGCCCAGAACAGCGCCGCGGCAAGGCCGCACGTGACGCCGAGCAGTGCCGGCGCCGTATCGTGCTGCTGAGAGAGCGCGCCGGCGCCGCTGGTCCGCTGATCCATGGCTTCAAGCCTTATGTCAGCGCCTATATCGGCTCAACCCATGCGGCTGCAGGGCTGGCACGCGGCGGTGATTATCGGGCTTCAGCGCCGCGCCCGACGCCGCTCAGAAAAATCCCGGGCTGAGATCGAGGCCGTAGGTCAGGCTCAGCACGAACACGAACAAGGCGGCGGCGGCGAACAGGGCCGTGTGCTTGAGAATGAACGCACGCGGTGACGCGGTGACGATATCGGCTTTCTGTGCAACGGGCACGATGGCCTCCAATATGATTTCAAAATCGGCCGCAACGATGCGGCGGCCGCATCAAGCGACGCGACGTGCAAAGCAACTGTTAAAGGGATCACGCCTGTTATGAACGGGGATACATCATCGGCACATTCACGCGAACTTGTTCGCGGCCGGATTCTCGATCAGCGCATCGGCGCCAGATCGCGCACGAGGCAGTCCGAACGATCGCCGCACGCGGGTTGCGCAAGCAGCGTCGATTTCGATCATTTGAGGCAGTGGGCTCCGCCTCTTTCGCGGAGCCCAGCTGCCGTTCAAAATGTCAGCTTAGCGCGCAACGCCGACGGTGGCGGTCTTCACCTTGCGAGGGCTGAGCACGTTCACCTGGTGAGCCGAGGCGAGGTTGGTCGGCGCAGCGGTCTGCTGCTCGACATGCGCGGCGCCGAGGACGCGAACCTGCAAGGGCGAGACCGGAAATCCGTTGGTCTCGTAAGTCGGCAACTCGGCGGCGAAAGCCGCAGTGCTGCCCGCGATCGCCAGGATGGCGGCGGCGATCGACAGAGTCTTCTTGTTCATTGTGATGCTCCAGAGTGGAAGAGTCGGAGCATATTTAGGCGCGATTTGCTGCATTGCGACATGCTTTGCTGCATTGCAACAGCGCGTGCGGTGCATGGCGATATGTTTAACGCGTACAAGGCGTTGGCCGAATCACGGCCGGCCGCGACATGACGGTTTTAAGGACGGTGTTCAGCCACCGAGCACACCACCCCGGCCATAGCGCGCCGCCCTATTTCAATGCCGTCGCCAGCGACTGCAGCTTTGCGACGAGATTGATGCCGAGCGCATGGATGATCTCGATGATCGCGAGCGCGATGCCGGCTGCGATCAGGCCGTATTCGATCGCGGTGGCGCCTGATTCATCGGCGAGGAATTCAGCCCATTTGCATTTCAACGTCACAATCGTGTCCTTCCCAACTCTACCGGAACGCCGGCAAGCGAGAAATGCACGACCACAATCCAAGATTGAATAAACCCGATCGCTTCAAGTTGACGACAATGAACACTGCTTCTGCTCGAGATTTCCCTCGAAAACGGCTGTGGAACCCGCGTTGCACCTTGGCAACACCCCCGCGAAAAGCCCGATTTCGCCGAATTACGCCATTGCGCCGCCACACGGTCCTCCGAACAATCGAGGCGCTGCGTGCCTTTCCGTGCAAGACTGTTTTGCATCATGACTGTTCCGACAGAGCGTGTCCGAACAGAACCGTTTGGAGGCAGGGATCATGAACGATCGGCGGTCTCTTCTGGTGGCGGTCGCGTGCCCCTCGGCCGTTGTCGCCGGCTGGCTGGCGCTCTCCCTTTCCGCCTATGCCCCTGCCCTCATCGAGAACAGCGGCGCCAATGCGGCTGCCGTGTCCCGCGCCAAAGATCTCAGCCGGCTCGACCTCGCCGACGTGCCGCGCGCTGCGACGATCGAGGACGGTATCGCCTTGACCGCCGACATCGCGGCTGCCATCGCCGTGGCACCGGCTCCGACGATCACTGAAACGGTGCCCGAGCCGCCCGCCATCAAGCTCGCCTCGGCCGATCCGGCGCTGATCCTGCCTGCGGAGACGCCGCCCGCGCCGCAGATCTCGCCTGAACCAGAGCCCGTCGTCAGTGAGGCTTCCCCGGTTGAAGCGCCCGCGACGGTCAAGCTCGCCTCTGCCGATCCCACCGAGATCGTGACGACGGACGAACTGTCGCCCGCGGCGATCGCGACCGGCCCCGTCACACCTGTGAGCAAGGCATCACCGCCGGCCGACACCGTCGCCGTGCTCGACGAATGCTTCGTCATGGATGCCTGCATCGACCGCTATCTCTGGGCGCTCTATCAGCGCACCGCAAAAGAGGACTCGATCAAGGTCCAGGAGCGCCGCGCCGTCACCGTCAAGCGCAAGGGCAAGACGATCACGGTGATGCGCAGCTTCACCAAGCTGGTCGACGAGGATTTCGGCTGGAAGGATCCGAAGGCGGCCGAGCATGCCGGCATGTCGATGATGGACTACGTCATCGGCGGCATGGACAAGAGCTTCAAGCAGAAGCTGTTCCGCACGCTGCTCGCCGCGGAGGCCGCCGGCCTCTCGCCCGGCATCACCAGCGCGTTCCGCGACGATTATCGCCAGTCGATCGCAAGCGGCCTGAAGGCCGCCTCCGACCGCTCCTATCACGGCGGCAGCACGCGCGGCGGCTACGGCCACGGCATGGCGGCGGACATCGTCAGCACCCAGGGCAATAATCGGGCGCAGCGCTGGGTCTCGACTGAAATCCTCTGGAAGTGGGTCGACGCCAATGCCAAGGCGTACGGCATCGGCCGGCCCTATCTCGGCCGCGATCCGCCGCATGTCGGCCCGGTCGACGGCGCCGAATACATCTCAAAGCGTGGCACGAGTGAACGTAAGGACGTCGCCAGAGCCAAACCGAAGACGTCGCGGGCTGTCGCGAGCGCCAAGCCGCCAAAGGCCCAAAAGGCGCAAGCCGCGCGCGAGCAGAAGAGCCCGGCCAAGCCACAGAAATCGGCGCAATCGACCGGCAAGCGCGCAACCTGAGGACGTCAAGGTCTACGTCCCGGCGTCGGCAGCGGCACCAGCCGCATCTCGGCCGTGCCGGCTTCTTGCGTGCGCGTGAGCACCGCAAAGATGGTTTCGACCGCAAGCCGCACCGCAGCCTCGATCGCCTCGCCCTTGGCCAGATGCGCGGCGATCAGGCCGGTCAGAAGATCGCCGGTGCCATAAGGGCGGATCGGCAGGCACGGCGTCGCAAAGCGCGACAACTGCCCCGCGGCGCACAGGATCGTCTCAACTTGCCCTGCCGGGGTATCAGCGAGCGTGCAACCGGTCGCGACCACGTCGATGCGGCCGGTCCCCGCCAGCGCCGCACACGCCGCACGCAGGTCTTGCGCATCCGCGATCGTGAGGCCTGAGAGCAGCTCGAGCTCGAACTGGTTCGGCGTGGTGAGGCTGGCTGCCGGCAGCAGCCGGTGCCGGACCACATCCAGGATACCGTCGGCGACATAGACGCGGCCGTCGTCGCCGATCACGGGATCGCAGAGATAGACGAGCCTGGAATTCCGCGTGAGCGCCCGCTCGACGAAATCGGCGATCACCGCGGCGTTGCCCGGCGAGCCGAGATAGCCGGTCACGAGCACGGCGGCCTCGTCGACGAGCCCGCGCTCCTCGACGCCCCTGAGAAGATCGGCAACGAGCTCGGTCTCCAGCACCCGCCCGCGCAGGCTCGGATAGCGCGGATGGTTGGACAGCAGCGTCGTCGGCACCGCCGCAACGTTCACGCCTTCCGCCTGAATGGCATAGGCGGCCGCGCTGTTGCCGACATGGCCGTGGACCACCTGGCTTTGGATGGAGATGACGAGCATGGAAGTGGTCCGTAAGGAGAAACATCAGGCGATGCAAGAGTAGCCTGTACCGGCCCCGGGAGCACGCGGCGCCCGCACGTCAGCGGCGCGCCAGCTCGCCGAGGTAAGCGCAGAACATGTCGGCCAGCCCCTCGGCATGACGAGCGATCTCGGCCTCACTGCGCGGCGTCTCCGAAAACCGCTTGCCGACTTCGCTCAGCGTCGTCTTGATCAGCTCGCCGGCAAGCGCACGGGTTGCCCCCGGGGCTTTGGGTAGCGCTTCCCGCATGAACGCCGCGATGATCCCCGCACCGGCGGCCCGCGCGTCCTGCGCCTCGGGCGCGTCGCGATAGAGCGGCGCGGCATCGCTGAGCGCGCCGCGGATCGCGGCCTCCTCGCACTCGGACAGAATGAAGGCATGGACCAGCGCGCGCAGCCGCACCGGCGGCGGCTTCGCCCGCTCTTCGAGGATGCCGCGCAGCAGCTCGCTCGTGCGCCGCCACTCGTCGCTCTGGAGACGGAACAGGATCGCGGTCTTGTTCGGAAAATATTGATAGAGCGATCCAACGCTGACCCCGGCCCGCTCCGCCACCCGCGCCGTGGTGAAACGCTGCGCGCCCTCCTTCGTCAGGACCTGAACGGCTGCATCGAGAATAGCTGCGACAAGCTCATTGGAGCGCGCCTGTTGCGGCTGTTTTCGTGAAGAAATTGAACGGCTTCGACGCTCGGCCATGGCTCACCTGGCGAATGCGAATAGGAAATGCGACGAATTAGTCGTATTTGACTCGGCACGCAAGCACGCGTTTTTCGTCCACTCCGGAGACCTCATATGACCATTCCGACCATCACATCGCTTGCGCCGTTTCTAGAGCGCTTGTTCGACGAAACCGACGCAGCGAACAACGCAACGCTGGCAGGCTTCACAGATTTCTCCGATGCCGATCGTGCGCGCTTGATGCTCAGCAAGACCGACTATCGCGACCTCTACGGACGCCTCAAGGACGCACCGCTCGCGGTGTCGCGCGAGACGGGCCAGTTGCTCTACATGCTGACCCGCAGCTCCCGGGCCACGGAAATCGTCGAGTTCGGCACATCGTTCGGCATCTCGACACTGCACCTTGCCGCAGGCCTGCGCGACAATGGTGGCGGCCGTCTGATCACCAGCGAGTTCGAGCCGTCCAAGGCGGCGCGGGCACGGCAAAACCTCATTGCCGGCGGCCTGATCGATCTCGTCGAAATCCGTGAAGGCGACGCGCTGCAAACCCTCAGCGTCGACCTGCCCGATACGATCGATCTCGTGCTGCTCGATGGCGCCAAGGCACTCTATCCGGAGATCCTGGACCTGCTCGAAGGCCATCTCGGCGCGGGCGCGATCATCGTCGCCGACAATGCCGACGACAGCCCGGACTACCTGGCGCGTGTGCGCGCAGTCGGCAGTGGTTACATGTCCACCCCCTTTGCCGAAGACGTCGAACTCTCCGTGCGGATCAGTTGAAACCGCACGGCCCGTCTTCCAGCCGGTGTCGCAGCTTCGTCACTTACGAATGATATTCGCTCACGGCGAAGAGTCTGTTCATGACTGACCGTGGCTGTCGCGCTGCATCTTTCACCCGCTGAGAGACTCATGTCCCCCGTTTTCAATGCCTACGCGGCACTCGCGCTCGCCATCGTGTTCGAGGTCACCGCGTCGGCGTTGTTGCAGCAGTCGGCGCAGTTCACCCGTCCGTGGCCGACATTGGGGATGGTCCTGCTCTACGTAGCCTCGTTCTATGCACTGTCGGTAGCGATCCGGGTCGTCCCGTTGAGCATCGCCTATGCGATCTGGGGTGGGGTCGGCATCATCCTGACCGCCACCGTGTCCTTCGTGCTGTTCCGCCAGATACTGGACGCCGCAGCCTTCGTCGGCATTGGCCTGATCGTATCAGGTGTCGTCGTCATCAACCTGTTCTCGGAGACCACGGTGCGTTGACGCCGGGGAGCCGGCACACCGGCTATTGGCTTTGCACGGGCTTTGCAGGGCGCGCTGCGGATCGCGCGGGTTTCTTGGGCCTGACCGCTGCGCGCGGCGGCGGCTCGTCAACCGACTGCAGATAAGAGGCGAGTGCCTTGGCCGAGTCGGAACTGGTCGCGTAGTGATCCTTGAGGAACCAGGCCAGAGTCAGGCTGAAGCGCCCCTTGGCAAGGCCGCGCGGGCTGCGATGGCAGGTCGCGCAGCCGTCAGCGAACAGCTTTGCGGGCGGCTTGCCGGCGTCGAGATTTTGCGCGGTGGCAACCGTCGCCGTCAGAACGGCGGCGGCTGCAACAATCATCACGGGCACGATCAGAACGCGCCCCGGTCGAAACAGCGATGTCAAATGCCGTCCCCTCGCCCGCCTTTGGGTCACGCCGCCAACAGCTGATCGAACTCCGGTGGCGCGTAGGCCTTGCCGTCCTGGTCGGTGATGACGACCTGCCACCCCTCGCTCGCCCACACCTTCGCCTTCGCCACGATGAGCAGCCGGCTCTCGCGGGCGAAACTGTACTTCGCGTTGTCGCGTTCTGCGATCATTTTGTAGGCCAATTCGCATCCCCTTGCGTCGCCCTGCACCCGGCCTCCTCGTGGCAGCGGGCTTTGGCGGCAATTCGCCGGGAGCGTGGCAATTTGGTGCCATCCGCAGGCATGGCGCCGATGATCGGCGCTGGCGATCGGTGTCGATGGAACCGATGGTCCCGTCTCCAAAGCCCCTAGTGCACGCGGATGACGTGCGGGCGGCCGAGATCGATCAGCCCCTGCACCGCTGAGAGGCGGTCGTCGAGGGCTGCGATGGTGAGCAGCAGGTTGTTGCGGCGCTCGTCGAGCATGCCCATCTCGGCGCCGCTGAGCTTGGCACCCATCCGTTCCTTGTGGATCCTTTCGAGGGATTCGCGCAGCCCCGCAATCAGGCCGCTCAGCTGCCTGGCCTCCTTCGTCATGGAACGCTTCGCGACATTTTGACGGCGCGTCTCCGCCTGGCTCTGTTTCATGTCATCCTCCCGTGCCCCGCTGCCCCGAGTGGATACTTACAGCTTTGGGTAGACATGTTACGATCGACGAAATCTGCTCACGAACAACTATCTTAAATTGTAAAAGCCTGGGCACGGCGAAGAAAAAGCCCGGCACCGGGGCCGGGCTTTGCTTTGCGGTGCTTTGCAATGCTAGTGCCGCTGATGTCCGCCACCGGGGCCGCCCGCCGGAGCGGCGCCACGCGGGGCCGCATTGATATGCGGGGCACCACCCCCGCCGCCGTGCGGCATTGCAGGCGCGGCGGCGCGCGGCGCCGGCATCTGCGCACGGGCATTCATCGGCGAACCATGGCTCACGTTCGGCTGGGCGACATGCGGCATCGCCGGACGGGCTGGAGGCGCGGCCGATACGCGGGGCGCTTCATGCGCGCGGGCCATCGGCTGCGCACGCACCGGAGCGCGGGTCGCCGCTCGCTCGTGCATCATGCGCGCCTGTGCATCGCGCGGATTGCGGGTCTGTACGTTGGTCCGCTCATGCGCGATACGCTCGCTTCGTCCAGCGCGGGTCCGGTCGGGCGTAACAGCAGCGTCGCGCTTCGCGATCGCAGCGTCGCGCCTTGCGATCGCCGCGTCGCGCTGTGTGGTCGCGGCGTCACGCCTTGAAGTCGCGGCGGTACCCTTGCCGTGCACGCCGTCGCGCCCCAATGCGATTGCGGCATCGCCCGTCGCCGCCCGGCCGATGCGAGCCGCACGCGGATCAAGCGTCATCCGCGTCGCAACGCGCTCGTGCGAGGTCCAGTAGTTATTCCAGTAAGCGTGGCGGCGATAGAAGGGACGCCCTTCATAATAGTTCGACCAGTACGACGTCAGCACGAAGGGAGCGACGGGAACGTCGATCTCATCGACATAGTCCGGCAAATAGACGTACTGATTGCGATAGAGATATTCGAGATATTGCGACGACACCCAGCCGCGATCGTCGGAAAAGCTGACGTCGCACCAGGCATTGCCGCGCAGGCAGCCATGGATGTTGACGCGGGCGCCCTCGGGGACCCGGTCGACGAGCGGAAAACCCGGCCCCGGCCCGGCGCGCAGGCCTGTCGAGACGGTGACGATGCCCGGAGCGGCCAGCGCGGCCGTCGGGACCAGCAACAATGCTGCAACTAAAGCGGTTCTGAACTTCATGGCGCAGTCCTCCTTTGAGAGGCGGAACGCGCCAGCACAACAGGCGTTCCCAGTACGGCGCGCCGTCTATCGAAAGATCGAGATGTACGCACGTGGGCGGTTCGATATTCATCCGCCGTTCATCGGCGCACCGCGTATGGCGCGCTGAAGGACCGTCAGTTGACCTGCAACATGAACGCGTCGAAGTACGATGCAAGCCCGGCAAAGTCGGAAAGTGGCAGCACGTTCGCGACATACTGGTCCGGCCGCACCACGACCACGCAGCCGGCTTTCCGATCGATGCCGCGCATCGTGAAAATGTCCTGACCGCTCTTGAGGTCAGGACAGAACATCTTTTCGTAGTCGCGCAAGCCATAGCGCCCCTTGCGCGGGAGCAGCAGCGACGGCATCGCCGCGACGGCGAGCTCGCGATGATTTTGCTGGAAGACCGCCCGCAAATCGATCACGCTGTCGATGTCGGCGCCGACGCGGGTGTATCGTCTCACCGGAGACTCCCTTGCTTCGGTGAGGAAGGTGCACAGCGCGCGAATGGCGGAGCCTGCGGCCGCAGGATCTTCCGCAGGCGAAAACGCATAGATCCGGAAGCGGCCATCAGCCTGCGCGGCGTGGCCGAGATGAATCGGCTTGGCATCCGCCAGCCGGATCACCGGTGCGGAGTGGAAGCGTTTGCCGATAACGAAGCCATGCGCGAGATGCTGATGCGAGGCTGCACCGGTGAGAATCGATGGCATGTAATGCGTCGCCGTGCCCGCGGTGTAGCGGCCGTGCCTGACGAAATAGTCCTGCGTCCTGGCTGCGTCGGCGCCGCCCGCTTTTGCTGACGACGCCAAAATCCCCGCCCACTCGCGATCGAAATCGATCAGCTCTTTCGCAACCGCCTGGCGCTCCGCCGAATAGGAATGCAGCAGGTGTGGGGCGCACCGCTTTCGCAGGACGGCGGCAAGTTTCCAGCCCAGATTGAATGCGTCCTGCATCGAGACGTTCATGCCCTGCCCGGCCTTGGGGCTGTGGGTATGGCAGGCATCGCCGGCGATGAAGATACGTGGCAGGCGCGATGCGATCTCGGCCTCCGGCACGTCGTCGAACTTGTCAGTGAGACGCTGGCCGATCTCATAGACCGACCACCAGGCGATCTCCTTCACCTCCAGCGTATGCGGCTTCAGGATGCGCTGGGCTTTCGCAATCACATCGTCGGAGGTGATGTTGCGGTTGGCGACGCGCTCGCCGACCTCGAGCTTGGCGAGTTCGACATAGATGCGGACCATGTAGCCGCCCTCACGCGGAATGATCAGCAGGCTGCCGTCCCTCGCCGACTGGATCAGGGACTTGAAGCGGATGTCCGGAAAATCGGTCACCGCCAGCACGTCCATCACGCCCCAGGCGTGGTTGGCGGAATCGCCGTGCAGCTCCCGCCCGATCGACTTGCGCACCATGCTGCGCGCACCGTCGCAGCCGACGACATAGCGCGCCTTGATCGTTTCGACCTTCCCTTCGTTCGCAGCGTCGAGGCGCTCCAGGCGCACGGTCACGGCGTGATCGTCGGGCCCCGCGGCCGGATCGACCTGAAGGTCGACCAGCCGGCGGCTGTAATGAGGTTCGAGCTTGGCCGGCGATTTCCGCATCACGTCGAGAAAGCCGTCATGGATGCGCGCCTGGTTGAGGATGACATGCGGGAATTCGGACAGCCCGTCCTCGACGTCCTGCACCCTTCCGCTGCGGACGATGGTCTCGGGCTGCCGCTCGTCCGGCTTCCAGAACGTCGTCTCGTTGACCCAATAGGCCTCCTTCAGCACGCGCTCGCTGAAGCCGTAGGCGTGAAACATTTCCACGGTGCGGCAGGCGATGCCGTCGGCCTGCCCGACCAGCAGGCGATCCGGCTTCTGCTCGACGATGCAGATCTTGATATCGGGGAATTGCGCGAGTTGGGCGGCGAGCGTGAGGCCCGCAGGGCCACAGCCGACGATGAGGACATCGACCTCGTCAGGCACGGCGCCCGCCGCGCCCGGGGCGTGAACGCGCTCGGCGGGGTCGGCGATCTCAGGGTCGCCCGGCTGAAATCCATTCAGATGGAATTGCATGCGCCGCTCCCGTCAACTCTCTGTTTTGATATTGCTCAGTATGCTGACTATCAGTATACTTGTCAACGACGTCGCACTTCCCGGCTCCGAAGGAGAATTCGGTGAAAGACAACAACGACATGCCCGGGCATCTGGCGCGCCGGTTCCAACAGATCGCCGTTGCCGTGTTCCTGGCCGAGGTCGCGGATGCCGGCTTCGACCTCACGCCGGTGCAATACGCCGCGCTCGCGACCATCAAGGCCAATCCGGGGCTCGACCAGGTGACGCTCGCAGGCTTGATCGCCTATGACCGAACTACCATCACCGGCGTGATCGATCGCCTCGTGCAGAAGGGCCTGGCCGAGCGCCGCGCCTCTAGCCGCGATCGCCGCGCCCGCGAGCTCGAGATCACCGACGAGGGCCGGCGCACGCTGCGCAAGATCACGCCGGCCGTGGAATCGGCCCAGCGCATCCTGCTGCGCGGCCTCAGCACGAAAGAAGGCGAGGAATTGATGCGGCTGCTGCGCAAGGCGATTGCCGCGGGCAACGATCTGAGCCGCGCGCCACTGCGCGACGTGCAGGCATGATCGGGTATTCCTGTACGTAATTGTCGCAGGCTTACGAAACCCGGAACTAACCTTCAGCTGCTACGCTCGGCAACATTCTGCGCTTAACGCGCAATTAACTTTGCCGGTTCGGGAGATCAAGATGTTCAGGTTCGTCATTGCGGCAGCGGCCATCGCGCTCTCGACTGGCTTTGCGCTCGCAAACGGCCATGGCGGCGGCGAAGCCGCGCCTGCGCCCAAGCCCGAGGCGGCGATCGCGCCGGCGAAGGTGATCATCACCAAGCAGGGTCCCAAGCTCGTCGATCTCAAGGGCATGACGCTCTATTATTACGAGCGCGACACCACTGGAAAGACGTCGAACTGCAACGGCAAATGTACCGAGAGCTGGGTGCCTCTGCCAGCAACGGCCGACGCCAAGGCGGTCGGCGACTTCACCGTGATCAGCCGCAACGACGGCAGCAAGATGTGGGCGTACCGCTATCGCCCGCTCTACACCTCCCCCGCCGACAAGACGCCAGGTGAAGCCAACGGCACCGCAACCACGTTGCAATGGCGCATTGCCCGGCCTGAGGAATAGAGCGACATCAGACCGCACCAGGGCGCGCCGGAGCCTTCCTCACCCGCGCCAGCTTCCGCCCGCCTCGGCCTGCGCGCTCTGTCCCGGCGGCAGCACCACGACCGTCGAATTGAGCTTCACCCGGTCGTAGAGATCGATCACGTCCTCGTTGCGCATCCGGATGCAGCCGGACGAGATCGCCTGCCCGATATATTCCGGCTGGTTGGTTCCGTGGATGCGGTAGAGCGTGTCCTTGTTACCGGAATAAAGATAGATGCCACGCGCGCCCAAGGGATTGGCGGGACCGCCGGGAACGCGTGCCGGATATGGTCCGAGCCGCGCCTGGATATCTGCCGTCGGAACCCAGTCCGGCCATTCCGCCAGACGGCCGACCCGCGCGACGCCGGAGAACGCCATGGCTTCCTCGCCGACCGCAACCCCGTAGCGGATCGCCTTGCCCTCGGGCAGCACGTAATAGAGATAGCGCGCGTCGGTATCGACCAGGATGGCGCCCGGCTGCTCCTTGCGCTGGTAGTCGACGACGTGACGGAGAAATTGCTCGGGCACGTTCGCTTGCGCGTAAGGCGCATGCGAGAGCAACTGCCGGTCGCGCGGCGTCATGCTCGCGTCGGTCGACGGCGAGAGTGTGGTCTGCATGCAGCCGCCCAGCGGCAGCAAGGCAACAGCGAGTAGAGCGATCAGAAATCTTGGCACCGCCGGCCCCCGATAGCGGATAGCAGCGCCCCCAGCGTTTCCAGATGCCGCCAAAATCGTGCTGAAAACAAGGCCCTGCGGAACACTTGCGCGTGTTCGACAAGGTGAGTTCCATCACCACAAACGGCGGAAGAGCGTCGCATCATCTCCATCCCCTCGCCTTGCTTTGGTCAAACCCGGCTGGACTCGTGCGTCATCGAGCGAGGCTCGTCCGATCGGGATGGGCTCACATCAATCAATCGGCTCGCGCCAATGCGGACGACCAGTATTTCAAACGCCCGGATTTTAAGCACCGGGCTTCAGAGGAGCTGCGATGCTCGCGACGCTGAACCCCAAGCAAATCGTCGATGAGATCGTGAAGGACACGGTCAAGGACAACGATCCGCACGACGCGATTCAGATTTCGCCCGCCATCGTGCTGGCTTCGCGTCCCGTCAGCGTTGCGCCCGCGCTGGCACCTGACATCGCGACCCGTCCGGAGCCGAAATTCGTGCCGGAGCCGAAAGCCTCGTTCGAGCGCAAAATCTCTCTGGAGCCCAGGTTCAGTCCTATCTCGGAGTTGCAGGCGGCCCCCCCGCCCTCTGTCGACACCGCCGTCCGCGTCGCCGCGAGCGATGGTGCCGGTCCGCGGAAGCGATCCGCCGCCGGCAAGTGGCTGCGCGGCGCTTTCGTCACGTTTCTTTTTGCGGGCGGCAGTGCGGCCGCAACGATCGTCTGGGCGCAACATGGCGACGCCGCCAAGCAGATGCTCGCCGAATGGACACCGGCCTTGGCGTCGCTGCTGCCGTTGACATCGCAGACCGCGCCGGTCGCTACCGCGCAGGCCGCACCGCCCACGGAGCAGGCTGCAACCGATCAAACGGCCGATCAATCTGCGACGCCGCCCGCAGTCCAGGTCGCCGCAGTTGCGCCTGCAGCGACGCAGCCCGATGCAGCGCAGTCGGTGCAAGCGATGACGCACGATCTCGCCGCGATGGCGCAGCAGATCGAAGCGCTCAAAGCTGAGATCGCCGGGTTGAAGGCCGGACAGGAGCAGATGGCGCGCGAGATGGCAAAACCGCCCGCGCCGAAGCCAACAGCTGAGGTCAAGCCGGTCGATCCGCGCGCGCGCACCGCTGCGCTCCCTCCGCGGGCTCCGTCACCACCGCCGGTTCGCAAACCGAAACCGGTCGTGTCGCACACCTACGTGCCGGCCTATTCGCCCGCGCCGCTCGCGCCACCGCCGTCGCAAGCTGCCGCGGTCCCGCCGCCGGTCGCACCTGTCACCACGACCCAAGCCGTCGCCGATGACGACGGGCCAATCGTGCGTCCGCCGATGCCGTTGCGCTAAGACTGAGACCACGCACAACAGCACGGCGCGCTGCGACAACGTCGCATAGGCTGTCCTGGTCGATGTGATGCGTTGAGTCCGGGAAATTACGGAAGGCGATTTTCCTCGCTCAAGAGAAAAGGCCGTCGGGATCTATGCCGGCGGCCTTCTCTTGCAGCTGCCGGTTCCCGGAGCCCGGTTCTGCTGCAATTCCATGCCTCATGATCGCGTCGACATGTTTAATAAAATGTTACCCCGTTCACATGCTGCACATCATTTCTGCGCCATAAGCACAGAGATTGCGCGGTCCGTTCATCCGATAGATATCGACTCAGTAGTACCATCCGTCATGTGTTGAGACTTCCACCGAAGCTCATCTCGTCACACCGGGGAACTCGGATGCCGTACTACTCTTTCGATCTCGTGGTTGGTGGAGAGTTCAGGAACCAGGGCGGAATCATCCTCGAAGACATCGAGGTTGCCTCCGATCGGGCCGATCAGCTCGCCACCGAGCTGTCGCAGGTGAAACCGGAGCTGCAGCAGAGGGGTTGCGCGGTTCGCGTCACCGATCGCGACGACAACGAGCTTTATCGCACGCCGCTGGATCCCGTGCCGGCCTGGCAACGCTGACTACTCTTCCAGCAGCGGCGGCTCGAACCAGTTCGTCAGCGACAAACCGCCGTCAACGACGAAGGCCGCGCCGGTGACGTAGCCGGAGAGCTTCTTCGACAAGACGGTGAGCGCCATCGGCGCAAGGTCATTGGCCTCGCCGAGGCGCCCGAGCGGAATGTGCCGCGCTAGCGCGGGATCCGCGACGAACCCGCCGGCTGCGATCGCGCCGGGCACCAGCGCATTGACGCGGATGTCGTAGCGGCCAAACGACTTCGCCAGCTCCTTCACCAGCATCGCCATCCCCGCCTTTGCCGTCGAATAATGCGGGAGGTTGCGCGGCGTGCCGGCATGCAGCGAGGTGAGAAACAGGAACGAGCCCGGCCGCTTCGCCGCGATCAGCCGCTTTGCGAGTTCGCGCGCCAGATGAAAGCCGGCATCGAGATTAACGGCATGCATCTGCTGCCAGGTTTTGCGATCGACTGCGAGCGCGTGATCGGCCTCCCGCCGCGGCGGCGAGGCGCTGTGGACGAAATGCGTGATCCCGCCCAGCGCGGCGTCCGCCGCGGCAAGCAGTGCGTCGCACGCATCGGGCTCGGCGAGATCGCCGATCCAGGGCACCGCCAGCTCAGGATTCTTGCTCGCACTGATCGCGGCGCTCACCCGTTCCGCGCTGATGTCGGCGAATACGGTCCGGACGCCCTCGCCGACCAGGGCCTGCGCGATGGCGCGGCCGATGCCGTTGCCCGCGCCGGTGACGAGCGCCGTGTCGCGGGTGGGATCGAACGGCGTGCTGAACAGGCTCATATCGCTCTCCGAGGCCGGGATGCGGGCCACGATAGCGCATTGCAGCGTGGAGCGACAAATTCGCCCCGGCACCATTGCGGAGCAGCCGGCCGGACGCTAGCCTCTTAAAAAAAGCGGAGGAGATACCTGGGATGCGCTACGGTTTCCTGATGGCTGGCCTGTTGCTGATCGCCGCTCCGGCCCAGGCCGAGGACCATCCACGTTCGACCTATGTGACCCTGGTCCTGCAGGCCTTCGCCGCCAAGGTCGAATGTCCGGGCACGGATGTCGTCTACCAGGATCTCGTGCAGAAGGCGGAACAGATGAAGCTGCCCGAGGGCACGACGGAGAAGGTGCGCAAGGCGATTGCCTGGATGCACACCGGCGGCAAGATGGGCGAGAAGCAGGACGACGATTTGATGGCCGAGGTCGCGGTGGCGACCCAGGCGACCGATCTCAACCAGCGTCGCCTCGGCATGCCCAATTGGTGCGAGGCCCAGAAAACCAACCTCGCCGGCCTGATCCGCGCCAAGGGCGGCTAGCAAGGGCGCCGTCGCGGCGTTAAGCACACCCCGACGGAACCCGCGTTTCGGCCAATAATCGTCACATTCCTCGCCAGCATGCAGGCTCGTTTCGCACAGGAGAAGCCCATGCGGATGACGCATCTCATTGTCGCCGGCGTGCTCGCGGTGAGCGCAGCGCTGGCCACCCCGGCACAGGCAAAGAATTCCGACGCCCAAAAGGGCGAGGACAAATCGACCTCGTCGTCCTCGTGCAGCGCCTATCAGCAGGCGCCGGACGGATCGTGGGAACCGCTCCCTTGCAAGGAAGCCGGCGAGCGCGACCAGCCGCAGACGCAGCATCGATCCTCGTCACGGGGATCGGATCGCGAGGAGCGCTGAAGCGTTCCAGCCTGGCAATCAGCTCTGGTGCGGCCCGCGGATAATTTTCATGGCATCGGCGATGTGACGCCACTCCCTGGCGTCATCGGCCTCGCCGCGGCCTTCGCAAGCCTGGGCCTGCTCGGCGGCCTTCGCGATCGCAGCAAACCCGTGCTGCTCGAGCATCTGCCGCGCGACGGTGTGGACCTGGACCTCGGACATCATGGGCGCTCTCCCGTCTGACCAGACCGCAGGCCGCTTCGCTCCCGCGGTTGTTCACAACGATTGAGGGCAGGCCCGCGTTCCGAAGCCCCAAAACAAAGGCGGCCCGCTATGCCCAGCGGACCGCCTTCTCACCCACCCCAAAATTGGGATTCGCCGGCCGCGTTCCCTACGCGACCGCCGCTTTCTTGCGCTCGAAATCGTTGGGCACCTCGATATCGACCTCCAGGGTCGACACCTCGTCGCCGCGCTCGAGCCGGACGATGACCTTGGTCGGGTCCAGCGTGACGTGCTTGGACACGACGGCGAGAATTTCCTCACGCAGCACACCGAGCAGATCGGGCTGGCCACGCATTCCGCGTTCATGGGCAAGCAGGATCTGCAGCCGCTCGCGAGCGACGGGTGCAGAGGCCTTGTTGCCGCGGAGAAGCCGAAGCAAACCCATGCTCATGCAGCCCTCCGTCGCAGCAGACGATCCATGAATCCCTTGCGCTCGGTCGGCACCTGCATGGCGACGGTCTCGCCGCAGAGCCGGCGCGCCGCGTCGATATAGGCCCGCGCCGGGGCGCCATCCGCGTTCGACAGCGTGACCGGCGTGCCGACATTGGAGGCGCGCAGCACGTCCTGGCTTTCGGGAATGATGCCGAGCAAGGGTGTGGCGAGGATCTCGAGGATGTCCTCGATGGTCAGCATCTCGCCGCGCGCGGCGCGAGAGGGATCGTAGCGCGTGATGAGAATGTGCTTCTCGACGCGCTCGCCCTTCTCGGCCCGCACGGTCTTGGAATCGAGCATGCCGATGATGCGGTCGGAATCGCGCACCGAGGAGACTTCCGGGTTGGTCACGATCACGGCCTCGTCGGCGAAGCGCATCGCCATGGAGGCGCCGCGTTCGATGCCGGCCGGGCTGTCGCAGATCACCCAGTCGAAGCGGGCGCGCAGCTCGTCGATGACCTTGCCGACGCCCTCTTCCGTCAGCGCGTCCTTGTCACGGGTCTGCGAAGCCGGCAGCAGCCAGAGGTTCTCCAGCCGCTTGTCCTTGATCAGCGCCTGCGGGAGTTTCGCAACGCCCTGCACTACGTTGATGAGGTCGAACACGACGCGGCGCTCGGCACCCATCACGAGGTCGAGGTTGCGCAGGCCGACGTCGAAATCGACGACGACGACCTTGTCGCCGCGTTGCGCCAGCGCCGCTCCCAGGGCGGCGGTCGTCGTGGTCTTGCCGACGCCGCCCTTGCCTGATGTCACGACCAGTACCTTGGCCATTTCTAAAATCTCCTTCTGGTCAGTTCAGCGCGGTAATTCGCATGGTGTTGCCTTGCAGGAAGGCCTGGGCCGGCTTGCCGCGCAAGGCGGCATCGATATCGTCGGCGGTCTGATAAAACCCATCGATCGCAAGCAGTTCGGCCTCGATCTTCTGGCAATAGATGCGCGCGCTGGTGTGACCGTTCACGCCCGCCATGGCGCGGCCGCGCAGCGCGCCATAGACGTGAATCGAACCGCCGGCGACGACTTCCGCGCCGGACCCGACCGAGCCGAGGATGGTGATGTCGCCTTCCGGGAAGATCACGGTCTGGCCCGAGCGCACCGGGTTTTCGAGCAAGAGCGAGGTCGGCTTGGCCTCGGCCTTCGTCTCGGCCTTCTTCGGCGCACTCGGCTCGACCACGCAGCTGCGCCCGCCCGACAGCAGCGGCGGCATCATCGCCGTCAGCTTCGCCTCCTCCACGCCCTCGATGCCGAGCACGCGGATGTTGCGGTCCTGCAGGCTGGTGAGCAGATGGCCGATGCCGGACTGGCTGAGATCGACCGAGGACAGGTCGATCACCACGGGCCGGCCGGCAAAGAAGCCCGGCGAGCGCGCGATGGTGGCGTCGATCTCGTGCAGCCAATCCTGCACCGGAACCGTCGGCGTAAACACGAAGGCCACATAGGAGCGCCCGCGCAGGCGCACCATTTGGCGTTGAGGTTTGACTGCAGCCTCCATAGCGGCCGACTCGTTCCCTGTTATTGAATGGTTAACGATGCGGCGGATATGGTTAACGGCCGGTTAATTTCTCCGTGGGGTTACGTGGGAATGGGCCGGTTGACACCGCTCTCGTGTCCCGGACGCGCTGCAGCGTGCAACGCTGCTGCGCAGAGCCGGGACCCAGGCCGCCCGGATCATGCTCTCGGCACAATGGGCCCCGGCTCTGCAGCGCACCGTCAAGGGACGCTGCGCTGCGTCCGGGGCACGAGAGGAGCGCGCCGCCACCCCCTACTTCTTCACCTTGCTGGCATCCATCTTGATGGCGGGATCCAGCATCTTGGTCGTGAACGCCGTCGTCACGTCGAACGGCTTCTCCATTCCGAGATAGGTCTGGACCAGCTCGTAGTCCTTCTTCATCCGCTCGCCGTCGATCCACCCAAGACCCTTGGTAGTCGTGAACTCGTCCGTCATCAGGAACTTGATGCGCTCCCACTGGCGCTCCTGGTTCGCCTGGTCGAGACCGGAGACCTGGTCGAGCAGCGCCTTCAGGCACGGCGCGACGTCGGCAACGCAGGCGGCGAAGGCCTTCTGCGTGACACGGACGAAGTCCTCGACGACCTTCGGGTGCTTCTGCAGGTACGCCCCGTTGACGATCAGCGAATTGCCGTACAGATTGAGCCCGATGTCCTTCCAGTTGACGTAGCCGAGGTCCTGCCCGAACTCGATCACCTTGAGATCGTGCTCGTTGTAGAAGTCGCTGATGATGTCGACGGTGTGGCTCTTCAGCGCGGCGATCTTCGCGGTCGGTCCGACGTTCACGAAGCCGACGGAATCGGGCGCGATGCCGGCGGCCTTGGCGAAGGCCGGCCACATCACGCGCGAGGCGTCCCCGGGCGGGTTGCCGATCTTGTGGCCGGCAAAATCCTTCACGCCGGTCACGCCGTAGCTCTTCAGCCAGTAGAAGGTCTGCCCGGTGTTGGCATAGACGCTCATCACCGCGACGGTGTCGGCGCCCTTGCTCTTGGCCACCAGCATGGTGGCGAGATCGGCAACGCCGAACGGCGAGCCTCCGGAGCCGACTTTGGCGGCGGAGACGCCCGAGCCCTTGCCGGTCTCGATCGTAACGTCGATGCCGGCCTTCTCGTACCAGCCTTGCGCCTTGGCATAATAATACGGCGAGTGATCGGCCGTCGGCGTCCAGTTCAGGATCAGATTCACCGCCTCGCCCGCGCTCGCCGGCACCGCCGGCAAACCGAGCATCAGGGCCACAACAGCCGCCTGCAAACGCTTCATCGCATCTCTCCTCATGCCAGCGACCCGGCTTGTCGCTCTCCCCGTGTGAGGATACCAATGCAACAAGCCCGCCTTCCACTTGTCAACTGTTTGGTTGGAAATGCCCGCAAAACGATCTGGCGACACCGTGCCGCAGCGCCGCGATCCCGTCGCCACCCGCAACAAGCTGCTGACCGCGGCGCGCCTTGAATTTGCCCGGCACGGCTTCGCCGGCGCCCGCGTCGACGAAATCGCCGAGCGGGCGGGCGTCAACAAGCAGCTGGTCTATCATTATTTTGGCGACAAGGACGCGCTCTACCTCGCCGTGCTCGAATGGGTCTACGAGGACATCCGCGAGCAGGAGCGCAAGCTCAATCTCGAGGGCCTGCCGCCGGAGAAGGCGATCCGCAAGCTGATCGAGGCTTCGTTCGACCATCTGGCCGCCAACCCCGATTTCATCGTGCTTTTGAACGACGAGAACCGCGGCGGCGCCCGCCACGTCCGCGGCTCGACGCGGCTGGAAGCGATGCACTCCCCGCTGGTGAAGAGCGTCTCCCACATTCTCAACGAGGGGGTGCGCGCGGGCGTGTTCCGCAAGGGCATCGATCCGGTCCAGCTCTATATCTCCATCGCGGGCCTCAGCTATTTCTTCTTCTCCAATACGCCGACGCTGTCGGCGATCTTCGGCAAGGACCTGTCGAGCCGCACCGCACGGCGCGCCCGCCGCCGCCATGTCGCCGACCTCGTACTGCAGTCGCTGCGGCCTAATCAACCAACTGGTTGAAACTTTCCCGAAAGGCGGCTAGGCTTGCGGTTGCTTAGGCTGAAGATTTGCGGCATCGCGGCCGCGCCAACAGGGAGCAACCGGTGGCCGGAGACAGCGCACGCGCCTCGCGCAGTTTTGCGATCATCCTGATCGTGCACCTCGCCGTGCTCGTGCTCTGGCAGGTCGCGGTCGATGCCTTCCACGTGCCGAAATTCATTCTGCCCTCCCCGCTCGCGACGATCCAGACACTGGGAACCGCGAACTACGCCTGGGGCGCCAACACGCTGGTGACGGCGGTCGAGATCCTTGGCGGCTTCGCGCTCGGCGCCTTGGTCGGTGTCGCGCTCGCCGTGATCTTCAGCTGGGCGCCGCTACTCAGCCTGGTGCTGCTGCCGCTGTTCGTGACGCTGAACATGATCCCGAAGGTCGCCCTCGGGCCGCTCTTCATCGTCTGGTTCTCCTACGGCATCATCCCGAACATCCTGATCGCCTTCAGCATCTGTTTCTTTCCGATCCTGCTCACCACCGCGCGCGGCCTGCGCGAGGTCGAGCCTGAGCTGCTCGACCTCGTCAAATCGCTGCGCGGCTCGCGCTGGACGTTGTTCCGCAAGATCCAGCTGCCGGGATCGCTGCCTTACGTGTTCTCCGGCATGAAAGTCGGCGCCATCCTCGCGGTCGCCGGTGCCATCGTCGGCGAGTTCATCGCCTCCGAGCGCGGGCTCGGCTACCTCATGATCCAGGTGCAGTCGTCGCTCGACACGCCTGCGATGGTGATGGCCGTCGTGCTGCTGACCCTGCTCGGCGTCGCTCTCTACGGCCTGGTCCTCGTCCTCGAACGCATGTTCGTGGTCGGCGATGCCAGACAAAACTGACGAAGGACCGACCATGCTGCTCACCCGCGAGACCCTGCCGAAGACCATTCCCGATATCGCGGCGCTCGACGATCTCCTGTGCCGGCCGACGCAAGCGCTGATCGACGACCTCACCGAGGTCGAGGGCGACATCATGATCCTCGGCGTCGGCGGCAAGATGGGCCCGACGCTGGCCGGGCTCGCCAAGGCCGCCGCGCCGGGCCGTCGCGTCATCGGCGTCGCTCGTTTCAGCGAGGCCGGCGTGAAGGAATGGCTGCACGCGCGCGGCGTCGAAACCATCAATTGCGATCTGATGGATGAAAAGGCGATCCAGTCGCTGCCGAAAGCGCCCAACATCGTCTTCATGGCCGGCCGCAAGTTCGGCGCCGAGGGCGATCTGTCGCTGACCTGGGCGATGAACGCGCATGTGCCGGCGCTGGTGGCGCAGGCCTTTCCGTCCTCGCGCATCGTGGCGTTCTCGACCGGCTGCATCTACCCTTTCGTGCCTGTCGAGAGCAAAGGCTCGACCGAGGAGATGGCACCGAACCCGCCCGGCGAATACGCCCAGTCCTGCGTCGGCCGCGAGCGGATGTTCGAGTATTTCTCGCGCAAGTTTTCGACGCCCGGTCGGCTGTTCCGCCTCAACTACGCGATCGACATGCGCTATGGCGTGCTGCACGACATCGCGACGAAAGTGCTGACGGGCACACCGATCGACGTCAGCCTGGGGCACGTCAACTTCATCTGGCAGGGCGACGCGTCGGCGCAGGCGCTGCGCTGCCTCGCCCATTGTACCGCGCCGACCTCGCCGATCAATGTCAGCGGCCACGAGATTTTGGCGGTGCGCGATCTCGCGGCAAAATTCGGCGCAAGGTTCGGTCGCGCGCCGGTGCTTGTCGGCGAGGAGCAGCCGACAGCCTGGCTGACCGACACCTCGAAGGCCGTGGACCTGTTCGGCCGGCCGGTCGTGGACACCGAGCAGCTGATCGCCTGGACCGCCGATTGGGTCTCGCGCGCCATGCCGAGCCTCGGCAAGCCCACCAAATACGAGGTCCGCGATGGCCGTTACTGACGCCCCGCACATCGTCCAGCTCGGCCTTGACGACGCGATCGCGGGGCTGGCGTTGTCGACGGAAGCGCACTGGAACCAGACAGAGGAGGACTGGCGCATCTTCCTGCGCGACGGAATCGTGTTCGGCATTCGCGACGGCATGCGGCTGGTCGCCACGGCCGCCGTGCTGCCCTATTCCGGCAACAACGCCTGGATCAGCATGGTGCTGGTCTCAGGCACACATCGCCGCCGTGGGTTTGCTACCCACCTCGTCGATGCCTGCCTGGAGACGGCGCGTCGGAACGGCCTGACCAGCTGGCTCGACGCCACGCCCGACGGCGCCGCCGTCTACGGACCATTGGGGTTCACGCCGACGCTGCAATTGCGCCGCCTCAAGCTGGCGAAGCCTGCGCGGGCCGAAACGCCGCCATCGTCGTCCGCGACAATCGAAGCGCTGCGTGCGCGGGACCTGCGAGCCACCGGTTTCGACCGGACCGCGCTGTTCGAAGCCTTTGCACGGCGTTCCGGCTCCCGCATCGTCGGCGCGAACGGCGCCATCGCGCTGGTGCGCGACGGCCGCACCGCCCGCCAGGTCGGCCCGTTGTTGGCCGACGATGCCGCGGCAGCGCTGACCCTGATCGACGCGATCGCGCGCTCCGAGACCGGTCCGCTGCTGCTCGACGCCGTCGCCTCGCAAGCCGCGTTCCTGGAAGGCTTGACAGCATCCGGCTGGACCATCGAACGGCCGTTCCAGCGCATGCGGTTCGGCCCCGCCACCACTGCCGGTGAAGACATGCCATTCGCCGTCGCCGGCCCGGAATTCGGATAGGACATCATGCACCACAGCCAGATCAACGCCGACATCCGCAAGCTGATCGCCGAGGGCACCGTGATGCCGGCGCATCCTCTCGCGCTCACCGCCGAGCGCCAGCTCGACAAGACGCATCAGCGCGCGCTGACGCGCTACTACATCGACGCAGGCTCCGGCGGTCTTGCGGTCGGTGTCCACACCACGCAGTTCGCCATCCGCGAGGTCGGGCTCTATCGCCCCGTGCTCGAGCTTGCCGCCGAGACTGCGGCCAACTGGACCAAGCGTCCGCTGGCGATGGTCGCAGGCCTCGCCGGCCCGACCACGCAAGCCGTTGCCGAGGCCCGCACCGCGCGCGACATCGGCTATCATGCCGGCCTGCTCAGTCTTGCCGCGATGAAGAGCGCCTCCGAGGACGAGATCATCACCCATTGTACGGCTGTTGCAGCCGAGATCCCGCTGGTCGGCTTCTATCTTCAGCCGGCCGTCGGCGGCGTCATCCTCTCCGCCCGGTTCTGGCAGCGCTTCGCCTCGATCGACAATGTCATTGCGATCAAGATCGCGCCGTTCAACCGCTATCGCACCCTCGACGTCCTGCGCGGCGTTGCGGCCGCGGGCGCGCTCGACCGTGTCGCGCTCTACACCGGAAACGACGACCACATCCTGCTTGACCTGATGTTGCCGTTCGACCTCCGCGACAACGGCGTCACCACGCGCACCTACTTTAAAGGCGGACTGCTCGGCCATTGGTCGGTGTGGACGGCGAGCGCGATCAAGCAGTTCGAGCGCTGCAAGGCGGCGCGGCACAAGGACAGCGTGCCGGCCGACCTGCTCGCGCTCGACGCCCGCGTTACCGACTGCAACAGCGCCTTCTTCGACGTCGCCAATGATTTCCACGGCTGCATCGCCGGCTGCCACGAGGTTTTGCGGCGCCAGGGCCTGATGAAAGGCCTGTGGTGCCTCGATCCGAACGAGGGCCTCAGCCCCGGCCAGAAGGACGAGATCGACCGCGTCTGCCGCGAGCACGCCGACCTCAGCGATGACGCCTTCGTTGCCGCCCATTTGAGTAAATGGCTGGCATGAGCTCAGAACCCTTCATCCGCCTCCGAGGCGTCCGCAAGGTCTATCGCAGCGGCGGCGCCGAATTTCTGGCCGTCTCCGACGTCACCATGGACGTACAGGAAGGCGAGCTGGTCTCGCTGGTCGGCCCGTCCGGCTGCGGCAAGACGACCGTGATGAAGATCCTGGCCGGTCTGCACGGCGCCGACGGCGGCAGCGTGAAGATCGGCAATGCCGACAGCCCGTTCGATCCGAGCCGTGACATCGGCATGGTGTTTCAGCAAGCGCTGCTTCTGAAATGGCGGACGATCCTGGACAACGTGCTGCTGCCGGCCGAAATCGTCGGCCTGCCGATGAAGGCGGCGCGCGAGCGGGCGCGCGACCTGCTCAACCTCGTCGGCCTCTCAGGCTTCGAGCAGAAATATCCGCAGCAGCTGTCAGGCGGCATGCAGCAGCGCACCGCCATCGCGCGCGCGTTCATCCACGATCCAAAGCTGATCCTGATGGACGAGCCGTTCGGCGCACTGGATGCGCTGACGCGCGAGCAGATGAACCTGGAGATGCTGCGGATCTGGCGCGAGAGCGGCAAGACCATCATCTTCGTCACGCACTCGATTCAGGAAGCGGTGTTCCTGTCGTCGCACTGCGCGGTGCTGACGGCGGGACCTGCGAAGATGGCCGACTATTTCCCGATCGACCTGCCCTTCCCGCGCGACCTTCCGCTCAAGACGACCGATGCGTTCGGTGCGTACGCGCGGCGGATTTATGCGAAGCTGGGGTTGGGGACGGCGTAATTCAACACACGATAGATCTCGTAGGGTGGGAAAAGCGCAGCGTGCCCACCATGACGAGTCAAGCAAGTAGTGGTGGGCACGGCGCAAATGCGCCTTTGCCCACCCTACAAGAGCGCGGCGCAATCGCAGAGCCGCGCCCTCTCGCCGTCAGCTCTTGTTGCGCATCTTGCTGAGCAGATAGTTGTCGTAAAAATTCTCCGCGATCTGCGTGTAGAACAGCAGCTCCTTCATATACGCGTCGTGGCTTTCCTTGGTCCGCTTGAACAGGTCGCTCTTGGCGGCGAGTTCATTCAGATGGTCCTGGGTCGCGTTGTAGCAGGCCTCCAGCACCGGCTGCGGAAACGCCTTCAGCTCCGCGCCATTGGCGATCAGCCGCTTCAGCGCCGCCGGATTCACGCTGTCGTATTTCTCCAGCATCCAGGCGCCGGCTGCCGCGCCGGCCTGGTTGACGATCGCCTGGTACTGCTTGGGGAGCGAAGCCCATTTCTCGTCGTTGACGATCATGTGCAGCATCGCGCCGCCTTCCCACCAGCCGGGGAAGTAATAGTACTTGGCGACCTTCTGGAAGCCGAGCTTCTCGTCGTCATAGGGGCCGACGAACTCGACCGCGTCGATCGTGCCCTTTTCCAGCGCCGGATAGATGTCGCCGCCCGCGATCTGCTGCGGCACGACGCCGAGCCGCGCCAACACGTGGCCGCCCATGCCGGCGATGCGGAATTTGAGGCCCTTGAGGTCGTCGACGGTCTTGATCTCCTTGCGGAACCAGCCGCCCATCTGGGTGCCGGAATTGCCGCAGAGGATCGCGTGCGCCTTGAACGGCTTGAGCGCCTCGTTGGTGAGATCGGCACCGCCGCCGAAGTGCCACCAAGATTCCTGATGGCGATGGTTCATGCCGAACGGCGCGCCGGTGGCGTAGGCCAGCGCCGGCTCCTTGCCGATGTAGAAATAGAGCGGGGTCTGCGCCATCTCCACCGAGCCGGTGCTGACGGCGTCGAGCGCCTGCAAGCCCGGAACGATCTCGCCGGCGCCAAAAGTCTGGATCTGGAATTTGTTGTCGGTGGCCTCGGCGACATATTTCGCGAAGGTCTGCGCCGTGCCGTAGATGGTGTCGAGCGACTTCGGGAAGCTCGAGGTCAGGCGCCATTTGATCTCGGGCGCGCTCTGCGCGATCGCAGGTGCAGCAACCAGCGTCGTCGCTCCGGCGACGGCACCGCCCTTGAGGAATGTACGGCGTTTCATGATGAGGTCTCTCCCCTGAACTAAATTTCAAAACATATTGTTGTGGCGACGATCGTCGCGGACCGTTTGCCCGTTCCCAAGGCAGAGTTCAAGATGCGACAGAACGGCCTGTAGCCTGGATGGAGCGCAGCGCAATCCAGGAATTGCGCGTCAACGGCACCGTCCCGGATTACGCTGCGCTCCACCCGGGCTACGAGACCGTGGGCAGAACAGCCTCAGAGCAGCTTGGCGCTGACGAACAGCGCGCGCACGGCGTTGGTTGCCTGCACCGCCAGCATCGCGTTACCGGCTGCGCCTTCCAGGGCTTCGACGGCGTCCTCGTGCAGGGAGCGGAATTCCATCCATTCGACCGACTTGAAGTTGGTGAGGAATTGATAGGCCTGACCGACGGTCGCGATCGCCAACGTGTCACCGTTCAGCTTGATCTTGAACGTCGTCCGCAGCGGGGTCTCGGAACTTGATGGATCACTCATGGGCTGCTTCTGGACGATGACGGCTTAACGAAGGGGAAACGGCAGCCCCACAGCAAGCAGGCGAATGTCAGGAGTCGGTGCTGGCGCGCTGCGAGGCCGTCGCAGATCCGTTCAGGCTCGGCACCACGACAAGGCGGTTGAATTCGCCATTGTCCCAGGCCTTGAGAAAACGATCATAGTCCTTGATCGAGACGCAGCCGTTGGAATCGCCGCGCGGGCCCAGCATGTAGTTGTGAGTGAGAAGGCCGACGCGCCCAAGTGCGCTGGTGCCCTCGGTCGGCGTCAGGCGCAAAGCGCGGACACCGTGAAACAGCCTTTCGCGCGGCTTCAGGTCGTAGATCGCGGGCGGAGTCGCACCGACCATGCGCTGATCGACATGGTCGGGGTCGTCCATCAGCGCGCCCATGCCGGAATGGGCTTCCAGCGCGACGCCGCTCGGCAGGTAGAGCGCCTTGGCCTTGATGTCGTAGACCGCTGTTCGCGAATCGTAGCCGAGCGCGGCCAGATCCGGCGCCTTGCCGAACAGGCCGTCGCCGGGCGTCAGCGACGCGAGCCTGATCTTGTCGGTGAATTTTTCGAAGAAGTTGCGGTTGTCGACCCTGGGGTTGGTGTCGGCATAGGCCTGGCTGGAGGCGATCTGGGCGGACAAGTCCGCCTGGGCCGGTCGCGAGCGCGGCATCGGGATAGCGTCGGCGCGCTGCGAGGGCCGCGTCTCGTCAACCACGTGCCGGTCGTCATCGGTCAAGGTCGAGCGCCAATCGTCGCCCTGGAGCTTCTGGGCGAGCATCGCCTTGGCGTCGCGCAGCTTGAGCTGGACCGCGCTCAGGGCGGAACGCTCCATCGTCCGCAGGCCGAGCTCGCGGGCCGGCGGATTGCCGGAAGCCGACGCAAAACGGTCCTCGAAAGACGGGCTATTGGCCGGCGGCAGCGTAGCGTTGACGAGTGCGGTCGTATCGCCGAAATCAGCAACCCAGGCAGCAGCCCCCAGTGCCAGTGCGACGGCAGCCAAAGACAGCAATATCGTCTCCGCTCGCCCAATACGGCGGCGCGACAAAAGCCTCTCGGCGCTTGCGCGGTCGGAAACCATCAGATCCCCAAAACGACCCCCGGGGGGCCCAACCCCCACCCGGCGACTCTATACCAGCTACCACATTGGGAGCCAAAAGTTAGGCATAATCGCGGCCGACAAGGGTGCGGCAAGGCATCTTGAGGTATCTAATGACCGATCTTTTCGATCTCGAGCGCTTTGTCCAGGCCCAGGATCCGGTCTACCGCAACGTTCAGCGGGAGCTGGCCCGGGGCCGGAAGCAGACCCACTGGATGTGGTTTGTCTTTCCGCAGGTCGCCGGACTTGGCTCCAGCGCCATGTCGCAGCGCTACGCCATCGGCTCCCGCGCGGAGGCGAAGGCCTATCTCGCCCATTCCGTGCTCGGGGCGCGCCTGATCGAATGCACCGGGCTCGTGCTTGCGGTTCAGGGCCGGAGCATCAACGCGATCCTCGGGGCGCCGGATGACGCCAAATTCCGTTCGTCGATGACGCTGTTCGGCGCGGTGTCCGATCAGCCCGTGTTCGGCGAGGCGCTCGCCCGTTATTTCGCAGGCGAGCGCGACGCCGCAACGCTGGAGATTCTTGCTACCCTTGGTCGTTAGGCCGGGCCGCACCCGCAGAACCCGGCAGCGTAAACCCCCGATTAATACGGGTCTGTCAATTTTCGGGAGAATATCATTCTCCCCTCCCGCGCCAATTGCCGGACAGATCATGAAAATCGGAACGCTCCTGACCACCGCCATCGTCTCGCTCTCGACCGTCGGCGGCGGCCTCGCCGTCTACGTCGCCGCGACCAAGTACCAGACGATGGACAGGATCGGCGAGGCCCAGGGCCGGCTTGCGATCGTCCGCGCCGCCAGCGACATTCCACGCTATCTCAATCCCGAACGGGGCTTTTCGACCAACATCCTCTACGGGCCTGCGACGGTGGATCCGGCGCAGATGGCCGAACAAGACAAGCTCCGCAAGCAGACCGATGGTGCGCGCGACCGGATGAACGCCCTGCGCAAGGAGCTGCCCGGCTCGTTCGACGACGGCACCAACATCGGGACCGAGATCGACGCCATCAATTCGAAGTTCACCGCGCTCCGCGAAGCCATCGACAAGGCGATCGCGGGCCCCGCGGACGCGCGCAAGGACGCGGCCCGCAAGGTCGTCGCCGACAACGCCGTTCTCAACGCAGGCGTGACCGCACTGCTCAACGAGCAGGTTCGCCGCATGGCGATGCTGAACGGCGACGCCTACCGGCAGGCGAACTACGCCAACATCGCCATGACGCTCCGCGACATCGGCGGCCTCAATGCCAGCGTGCACAAGAACCTCGTCGGCGGCAAGAAGGTCGCGACCGACGCGGAAAAGGCCGACGTCGCCCGCATGCAGGGACGCAGCGACCAGATCGTGATGTCGCTGATGGAGTTGCGCGGCCATCCCGCAACGCCCGCCAATGTCAGCACTGCGCTGGAGACGATGAATTCGCGCTACGTCGAGGAGTTCGGCCGCGAGCTCAAGCTGGTCAAGGACGGCGCCGTCAGCGGCAAGTATGAGCACGATGTCGAGACCTATTATGCGGCGTCACAAAAGGGCCTCGGCTCCATCATCGGAGTTCGCGATGCGCTCTACGACAATGCCGAGCAGATCCTCGCCGGCGCTGCTTCCGCCGCGCGCACCAGCTTCACCATCGCGCTCGCAGGCCTTGTCGCCGTCTTGATCGCGAGCGTCGGACTCATCGCGATGGTTCGCCGCCGCGTCTGCGCGCCGATCGTCAACCTGACGGGCCGGATGTCACGGCTCGCCGAGGGCGAGGTTGCCGACAGCATCCCGGGTGCCGAGCGCTCCGACGAGATCGGGGCGATGGCTGCGGCCGTCCAGGTCTTCAAGGACAACATGATCCGGGCGGATCGGCTCACGGCCGAGAAGCAGGCCGAGAACGACGGCAAGATGCGCCGCGCGCAGGCGCTCGACCAGCTCACTCGCACGTTCGAAGCCAAGGTCACCGAGCTCGTCGGCGGCCTGTCCAAGGCGTCCTCGACCATGGAAAGCACGGCACAGTCGATGACCTCCACGGCGGCCCAGACCAACAGCCAGGCCGCGGTCGTCGCCGCGGCCTCGGAGCAGACCTCGACCAACGTGCAGACCGTCGCCAGCGCCACCGAAGAGCTGACCTCCTCGATCTCCGAGATCGGCCGTCAGGTCGCACAATCCACCGAAATCGCGGCCCGCGCCGTCGAGAACGCCCGCCGTACCGGCGACACGGCACGCACCCTCGCCGAGGGCGCGCAGAAGATCGGCGACGTCGTCACCCTGATCCAAAGCATTGCCGAGCAGACCAATCTTCTCGCTCTCAACGCCACGATCGAGGCCGCCCGCGCCGGCGAAGCCGGCCGCGGCTTCGCCGTGGTCGCCTCCGAGGTGAAATCGCTGGCGGGCCAGACCGCCAAGGCCACCACCGAAATCTCCGAGCAGATCACGGCGATCCAGACCGCGAGCGACGAGACCGTGGCCGCGATCCGCAACGTCGCCGACGTCATCGGCGAGATCGACCAGATCGGCACCGCGATCGCCGCGGCGATCGAGCAGCAGGGCTCGGCGACCAAGGAAATCTCCCGCAGCGTCCAGGAGGCCGCCCGCGGCACCCAGGAGGTCAACACCAACATCGCAGGCGTGCAGCGCGCCGCCGACGATACCGGAGCTGCTGCCAGGGAAGTGCTCGGCGCCGCCGAGCAGCTTTCGACGCAGTCGCGCGATCTCGCCGGACAGTTCGACCGCTTCCTCGGTGAGGTCAGGGCGGCCTAAAGGCATGAACTCGTAGCCCGGATGGAGCGTAGCGAAATCCGGGATTCGAACGTCATCGGCACTGCCCCGGATTACGCTTTCGCTCCATCCGGGCTACGCAGCCGGGCCTAGTACGGCGGCGCCTTGCGCCCCCGCTGCGCTTTCGCCGCCTCGATCCACCACGCGAGATCATCGGCAAAGCGCGGGAACGCGTGCTCCAGGGCCTTGCCGCCGTCGCCGATCGGCTCGCCCTCGGCCGACAATGTCTGCGCGATCGGGCCGACCCCGATGGTGCTCGACACCACCACCATGCCCATCTCGGAGAGCGTGCCGTGCCAGGCGGTTGCGGCGCGCGCGCCGGACAGGCGGCCGGCCGAATAGCTCGCGATCGCGGCCGGTCGCCAGAACCACTCTTCGAGGAAATGGTCGGTGAGATTCTTCAGGCCGGGCTGGATGCCCCAATTGTACTCGCCGGTGACGAACACGAAGCCGTCGGCGCTGCGGATCTGCCCGGCCAGATGCTCCAGCGCCTCGGGCGCCGAGCCCTTCGGATACTCCTTGTACATGCGGTCGAGCATTGGCAGCCCAATCGCCTTGGCGTCGATGAGGGTCACCTCGTCGCCGCGCTCGCGCAGCCGATTGATGACGAAATTCGCAAGGCGGATGCCCATGCGGTCGGAACGGTAGGAACCGTAGAGAACGAGGATGCGATTGCTCATCGCCGGACGGTAGCACGAAACCGGCGGCCGCCCTACTCGATTTGCCAACTATCGCCCGCGTCCGCACTCCAGCGTATGCGACGGCGCCTCGCCGAACTGGTCGCGGTAACTTCGGGAGAAGTCGCTGAGATGCCAGAAGCCGAACGCGAGCGCCACGGCCTTGACACTGTCGGCGCCCGCGAGCAACCGCTGGCGCACCAGCCACAGCCGCCGCAGACGCAGGTAACGGTGCAGGCTCATGCCGCGATAGCGGCGGACGACGTCGTGCATCGTGCGGACGGACAATCCGAGTTTGCGGGCAATCTCATCGCTGTAGATCGGCAGCGAGAGATCATCGGACAGAAGAGCGCTGATATCCTTGAATATCCGGAAGTTGCGCTCGTCGTTGGGACGCAGGGTCCAGCGGGCCGAGACGACGTTTTCGAGCGCGTGGTCGACGGCCGCGAGAAGAGACTCCTTCATTGCTCTCGCCTTGAGCGGTATATCTGACGCCTCGACCGGCGCTGAGGCCTCGGCCAGGATCTCGCGAACCACACTGCGCAACCGATGAAGGCCAACGGCGCTCGTTTCGAAAATCTTGAAGCTCTGGGTTGGGCTCGGCCAGCCGCGTTCAGTCACCTCGGGCCTGAAAACCACAGAGGCAATCTGGCGCTGCACTTCCTCGATAATGGTATAGGCTGCGCCGCCGCTGCCGATGACGACAGCCGGACGCATACGCTGCGAGCCGTTGAAGCGTATCGGCACGTCGAGGTCGTCCATCGTGAAGCCGACCGCCGTGCAACTCTCGACAAGCTGGGCGTCGACCACGCGCGGAAATGCGGTCGTCAGATTCACCTCGCAGCCGGGCATCGACAGAATGATCTGCTCGGCCGATATCCTCCGAACGAAAGGCGTAAATTCGAGGTTCAATCCTCGGATGGCATTTCGAAATTCATCGACGTCCGAAAAGCGAAATATTCTGGGTGCCAAGCTGGGCACATCATCAATGCTGTTCATGGCGACGAGAAGCGCAGCGTCATCGCGCGCCCGGCAATGAGCCGTTCGCTCCCCCCTTCGGTTTTACGTCAGACCGAGGGAATCGATCTGAACGCTTCCCCTCAGGAGACGAGTGTCCAGTCCTGAGGACAAGGAGGGACGTGGCATCTCGCCAAATTTCGATAGCGTTTTCCGGTAATTCGGCACCCGAGCGCGAAATCCTAAAAAGCAAATTAACGCCTTTCGGGCGGAATGGAACGCGTTAGATCGTCAAAGTCATTGCAATTCGGGCTCCCTGCCATGATGGCAAACGCGCCTGCCAATTTATTGATCGAGTTGGAGGATGCGGTCGCAACCTGCCCGTTGGACCGTTGCTCCCGCATCCTCGACGGCATTTTGCAGTTGCTCAGTGGCAGCCGCGACCGGCCTCAGCAATTGCTTGCCAATGTGGTCGACGGTGTCCTGGTGCGATTGATGGAGCGGCTCGAGGCCAGCGCCTTGATCCAACTCGGCGATGCGCTCGCCGAACTCAAAGCAGCTCCACCGGAGACATCGAGACGTCTTGCCTCGCACGACGATCCTGATGTCGCCTGTCGCGTGCTGCTCAAATCGCTCGCGCTGTCCGCGTCCGATCTCGAAACGATCGCGATTTCGTGCGGCGAACCACAGCAGCTCGCGATTGCTTCCCGCGCGCGCATCGAGCCGCAATTGACCGAGACTCTCATCAGGCGCGGCGGCCGCGCCGTCCACCTGGCCCTGATCGGGAACGCAGGCGCACAATTCTCCGATGCCGCCTACGTCGCGCTCGTCGAGACGTGCGCGAGCGATGACGAGCTCACGAAGGCGCTCGCGCTGAGACCAGGCACGCCAGATCCGGTCTTGAAGAAGTTGCTGTCGGCCTCGCCGGCCCCCAACGCTCGCGCGGAGACCAAGGCTCCCTCCGTTTCGGATCCTCAAGCGGCAGCGCCGATTGTGCCCCGGTTGCCCAGTGCGGCCGACTATGCAAGCGCACGGCCGGAGATCGTCGCGCTCAACCGCATCGGAAAGCTCAACGATTCCACGGTGAATCGCTTCGCGATCCGCGGCGAGACCGCCAATCTGCTCACGGCCTTGTCGGTGCTTTCGGGGACGCCCGTGGAGATCGTCGAGCACGTCATGACCGACGGCGATTGCGAAGGGCTGGTCATGGCCTGCCGGGCTTCACGGCTGAACTGGCAGACCACGCTCACCATCCTGAGCAACCGCAGCGGGATCAGGCTTTCGTTTGCCGAGCGCGAACGCGCACAGCTCATTTTCGAGACGCTGCTTCTGTCGACCAGTCAGTGGACGGTACGGTGGGGCGAAATCGCCGCGAGCGTCAAGGGGAGCAGTCGCGGAAGTCGCGGCGCAAAAGCGGGGGCTAGCCGATGAAGTTCGACGGCCGCAAGGCGGCGCGCGTGCGGATGGACCACAGGCAGGCCGTCAATCTGATGGGCTCCGACGGCACATGGCGGCGCAGCTGCGTTCTACTCGACGTGTCGCAGACAGGCGCAAAGCTCGAGGTCGAAGGCACGCTGGACGTGCTGCAGGCCAAGGAGTTCTTCATGTTGCTGTCGTCGACCGGGCTCGCCTATCGGCGCTGCGAGCTGGTCTGGATTGATGGCACCACGGCCGGCATTCACTTCGTCACCGCCGACGGCAAGAAGCGGCCGGCGAGCGCGCCGTCAGCCGCTACGCAAAGCGTGGTCCAAAGCAAATAGGCCGGCATTCATCCCACCCATTGCAACCGCGACAGACCAGGTCAAACCGTGCAGAACGCGCGAACCATCTTCAGCCCCGTCGATGCGGGCGCCATCCGCGAGACGGACCAGGCCCGCTCCTTCGTCCATGTGCTGGCCGACACATCCGACAAGCTGGCCGGCGTCTGTGCGATCCTCGAGGACCGTTTTGCCGTTGCCGGCGAGCGGCTGGACGCCGAAGCCAAGCTGTCGCAGGTGCCCTCTGCCATCGTCATCCGTGCCGAGCTGCGCGATGTCGACAACATCGCGGCCATCAAGAGGCGGGCGGGCAAGCTCGCCAAGGCGAAGAAGCGGATATTCCTCCTCGAGCACACCTCGCACGTCGGTATCTCGCAAGCTTACGCGCTCGGGGCGACGCACGTCCTGCCCGGTACGATCAACCGGAACCAATTGTTGTCTGCGCTGTCCGATCCAGCGGGTCCGTCCACCGCCTCGCCGGGCGCGACGGCACAGTCCGACAACGCGGTCGAGGCGGCTGCAACCGCGATCGCCTCGATGTTCACGGCAGTCACGCTCGGCCAGCCCCTCGACGTCGATGGCACCAGGGAGGCCGGCCGTCAGATTGCCGATCGCATCACCGCGCGAGGCCTTTCGGAATGGCTCACGACGGTGCGGCGCCACCACGAGGGAACCTATCAGCACTGCCTGCTCGTGACCGGCGTCGCCATCGACTTCGGCCTGAGCCTCGGTGTCGGAAGGACCGACCTGGAGCGCCTCTACTCGGCGGCCATGTTCCACGACATCGGCAAGGCGCAGATCCCGCTCGCCATTCTCGACAAGCCGGGCCGCCTCGACGCGGAGGAACGCGCCCTGATCGAGACCCACCCGGTCGCGGGCTACGACTTCCTGAAGGGACACGACAAGATCTCGCCGGAGATCCTCGATGCCGTTCGCCACCATCACGAATATCTCGACGGCAGCGGCTATCCCGATGCGCTCTGCGCCGAAAGCATCTGCGACATCGTGAGGATTCTCACGATCTCCGACATCTTTGCAGCGCTGATCGAGCACCGGCATTACAAGCCGACCATGCCGCGCGCGGAAGCCTACGACATCCTGCGCGGGATGGACGGAAAACTGGAAAAAGCGCTGGTGACCTCGTTCAAGCAGGTCGCACTCACGCGGTGAGCCCCGGGCAATGGCGGCGCAGCGCGCCAAGTCTAGTGGGTCAAGTCTAGTGGGTGGCGCGATGACTGGCGCGGCGCGGGATGGACCGGCAGGCCAGCCCTTCGGCCAGCAGCTTCATGTCCTCGTGCCGGCCGCTACGAATCAGCCGGCCGAACTCTTCGGGGGTGAAAGGAAGACTTGGATCCGCATCGACCGGGCGCCGCATCCGCGGGCCGAAGAACCGTCGAACCAGGCTAGTCAGCCGCCGCATGTCAATTCCCTCGCGCCAGCAACAAAGCTCTCAGGACGCATATTGTTCCTCCCGCATCTTCGAGATTGCAAGAGGCCGTAAGGAGTCCACACCAAAAATTTCTGCCGGAGAATAATCTCCTCTGCGCCGTCCTAATCGACAAAACCGACGTACCGCACAAACTCCTGATTGTGCTCGCGATCCGAGCGCACCGCATTCGCGGCAAAGTCGTCGTCGGGATAGCCCATCGCGACGCAGGTCATGATCACCTCGTCCTCCGGAATTTTCGCGACTTCGCGCACGATGTCGGAGCGCATGATACCCTGCCCGTTGATGACGGAGCCGAGACCGCGATCCCACGCCGCGAGCACGATGCCGTAGCAGAGCGCGCCGAGATCGAAATGGCAGACGGCGCCCGGGTCGAGCACGCGGTCGTAGGTCAGGACCAGCGAAACCGGCGCGTCGAACTGGCGGAAGCCGCGCAGCACCCAGTCCTGCCGCATCGGCTTGTCGTCGCGCGCAATCCCCATCGCGCCGAACAATTTCTTTGCGACGTCGACCTGCCGCGTGCGATGCACCCCCTGGTACTCGCCGTGGCTGACGATGTCGCGCTTGACCTTGGCTCCGCCGATCATCTCCTCCATGTTGCGGCGGCGAACCTCCTCGAGCGGCCGGCCGGTGAGCACATGGACGTGCCAAGGCTGGGTATTCATCGACGACGGCGCGCGCTTGGCGCTCTCGATGATCGCCTCGATCACCGCACGCGGCACCGGCTCGTTCCGGAATCCGCGCACGCTGCGGCGCGACTGGACCAGCGTTTCGAACTCCACCTCGTGAATCTCCCTGCCCTTCGTCCGGCTTTGAACACCGTTGCCGATGCGGCACGCAAAACCTATGCTACCCCGCAAGCAAGACCAAGAACCCCGTGAGGAACAATGCCCGCACCGCTCGATCCCGTCATCGCCCAGATCATTCCGCTGCTACCGCTGCGAGATCCCACCGCGATGACGCCACAGAGCGCCCGCGATTCCTTGCGTGCACTGGCTGCCTCCCGCGCCGCCGTTCCGCCGCCGCCGGTCGAGACCGTGCAGGATATCGAGGTGAGCGGCGGCGCCAGGCCGCTTCCTGCCCGCGTCTACCGGATCGGCACCACGCCCGCGTCGACCGTGGTGTTCTTTCACGGCGGCGGCTGGGTTGCCGGCGACATCGAGACCCACGACCGGCAGGCACGCAACCTCGCGATCGAGACCGGTGCCGTCGTCATCTCGGTCGATTATCGCCGCCCGCCCGAGACGCGGTTTCCCGGTGCCTTCGAGGACGCATTCGCGGCCGTAAGCGACATCTTCAACCGCGTCGCGGAATTTGGCGGCGACGCAAAACGCTTTGGCGTTGCCGGTGACAGCGCCGGCGGCAATCTCGCCGCCGCCGCCGCGATTGCCTGCCGCGACGCCGGCATCAGGCTTGCCGGGCAATTGCTGGTCTATCCCGTGACCGACGTCCTCGGCGCTTACGCCGATGCCGGCGAGAACGCGCGCTATCCCTCGCGCGCCGAGAATGCCGAGGGCTACTTCCTGACGCGCGCCACCATGGAATGGTTTTGCGGCCATTATCTCGCCGAGCCTGATCACGCCCTTGACTGGCGCGTCTCGCCGCTGCGCGCACCGTCGCTCGCGGGCGTCGCGCCCGCGATCGTGACCACCGCCTGGTTCGATCCCCTGCGCGACGAGGGCGTGGCCTATGCGCGGGCGCTTGAGGCCGCCGGCGTGCCCGTCAAGCACCATGAAGGCCCCGGCCTGATCCACGGCTATTTTGGTCTCGGCGATGCCTCCGAGGTCGCGCGCGCCGAAGCGCAGCGCGCACGCGCGGACTTCAAGGCCCTGCTCGCGCGCGGTGTCTAGACATGCGAGCTAGGCGTCCCGCGCCTGCTGCGGGCCTGTGTGCCCCCAGGTCTCGTCCCAGTCCTGACCGGCGGCATCGACGACGCGGCCGTCGGCTTCGAAGAACTTGTTCGGCACCTGGAAGATCGCCAGGATCAGGGCACCGTCCGGACACCAGGCCGCATGCCGGCTGCCCGCCTCGCGCCAGATGAATTCGCCGGCCCTGCAGGCGATGCCCTTGGCCGGTCCGTCTTTGTCGACGAGCGCGCCTTCGATGACCCAGCTTTGCTCGATGCCGACATGCTCGTGATCGGGCAGCACCGATCCCGGCGCAAATCGCATCAAGGCGGTCATCAGGCCGGTGCGGCGATCGAACAGCAGCGTCTTGGCCTCGCAGCCAGGAAAGCGCGTCGTCTGCCAATCCATGTCTTGAGGCCGAACCAGATGCGAATGCTGGTCGGCGGCTTCCTGGCGTTTCGGGGTCACGGCGTCCATCACGATGCTCCGTCCGGCTAAACTTACCAAGCCTAGCAGGGTTGCCCGCCGCGGTCAGCGAGCAGTGCAACAGGAAGCGAGCCTGGCCAGCTCCCGCTCGAAAAAAACGCTGGCCGGACCGGACGGCTTGCCCCCATCCAGCTTGATTGCGCCACGATTCCCGGTTCCAATCTCCCCGCCATTTCTGGTTTAGGGAGACACTATGATGAAGCGAATTTTCCTGGCTGCGATCATTGCCACCTTTGCAGCAGGCTCGGCCTTCGCGGACGACACCTGTGAGAGCAAGGCCGTCGGCAAGGACGGCAAGGCGTTGGCCGGCGCTGCCAAGGCCTCGTTCCTGAAGAAGTGCAAGGCGGACGCCTGCACGCCCAAGGCCGTCAGCGCCGACGGCAAGCCGCTCGCCGGCGCCGCCAAGAACAGCTTCATGAAGAAGTGCGAAATGGGCGCGTAAGCGCCTGGAGAGATCCTCGAAGGTCATCCCAAGACGTCATCGGGCTCGATTCAGACCGTATCGAGCTCGATTTGCTGATTCAAATATCTCCAATTTGGCCGCTTCGATGCGTTTACGGCTTCAGCTCCCTGCGCCGACTCAGGGGCACGACCGGCGAGTGTCCTGATCTTGGTCACCACAGCTTCGCAACCGACCAAAGCGGCCGTGCTGACGGCCGCAACGATGATCTGCTTCGCGGCGAACTCGCTGCTGTGCCGGATCGCGCTGGGGCCGGGGCTGATCGATCCCGCAAGCTTCACGACCGTGCGCGTTCTGGCGGCAGTCGTCATTCTGGCGCTGGTGGTCTGGCAACGCTACGGGCATTTGCCGTCATTTGCCTACGCCAAGGTCAGGTCGGTGGCCGCCCTGTTCGTCTATCTGATCTGCTTCTCGTTCGCTTATGTGCGGCTGACGGCAGGCACGGGCGCCCTGATCCTGTTCACTGCCGTGCAGCTCACGATGTTCTGCGTCGCGCTGCGGGAGGGAGAGCGTTTCTCCGCAGCCGGCTGGATCGGGCTTTCAATCGCAAGCCTCGGCCTCATCTGCCTGGTTCTGCCGGGCGTCAGCGCGCCCGATCCCCTCGGCGCGATCCTGATCGCCGTATCGGGAATCGCCTGGGGCGTGTTCTCGCTGTCGGCAAGAGGCGTCGATCATCCCATCGAGGCCAACGCTATCAATTTCCTCTGTTGCCTGCCGCTTGCCGCGGCGGTGAACCTCTGGCAGCTCTCCGATGTCCATGCCACGTCGACCGGGCTTGCCTATGCCATCGCATCCGGCGCGGTGGCCTCAGGGCTCGGTTATGTGATGTGGTACGTCACGCTGCGCCATCTGTCGGCAGCACGCGCGGCCTCCGTTCAGCTCTCCGTCCCTGCCATCGCCGCGATCGGCGGCGCACTCTTCCTGGCCGAGCCGGTCACGCTCCGATTGCTGCTCGCCTCCCCCGCCATGCTTGGCGGCATCGCCTTGGTGCTCGCGCAACGCAGCAAGCGATAAAGCGTTTTCCGACTCTTGAGCCCCGTTTTCGATGCGATCGGAACGGTAACCGCTCTAGCGGCTCCGCTAGCGCTTCAAGCCCGCTTGAACCGGTAGTCGAACGCCCCATCCAGCGGCTTGATCAGCCCTACCGTCGGCGCCGGGAAATGAACCGGCAAAATCAGCGTGTCGGTGTCCGCAACTGACGCAAAAAACTTCCGCCGCGACACCGCCGACTGTTTCGGGTCCCAATCCGGCTTCGCCGACCAGTCCGGCTCGCGGCACTGGATCTGGTGATGCATGAGGTCGCCCGCGACCACCGCGCGGCTACCCTTCGAAAAAATGTTGACGCAGCAATGACAGGGCGAATGCCCCGGCGTCGGCGTCAAAGTGACGGTGTCGTCGAGCGCGTAATCGTCGTCGACCAGAAGCGCCTGCCCGGCCTCGACGATCGGCAGGCAATTGTCGCGAAACACGGTACCGGGCGGATTGCTGCCCTTGGCGTGCTCGGCCTCCCAAGCCGCATACTCGCCCTTGTGAAATATGTATTTCGCATTCGGAAACGTCGGCACCCAGCGCCCGTCACGCAAACTCGTGTTCCAGCCGGTGTGGTCGATATGCAGATGCGTGCAGAACACGTAGTCGATCTGCTCAAAACCGATCCCGAGCGCGAACAGCTCGTTGCGCCAGCGCTCCTTGCCCGGAAAATCGAACGGCGCCGGATGCCCCTTGTCCTCGCCGGTGCAAGTGTCCACCAAAATGGTGTAGCGCGGCGTGCGCACGACAAAGGTCTGATAGGTGATGACCATCATGCCGCGCGCGGCATCGAACACCTCGGGCTCCATCGAGGCAAGATGACGGGCGAACACGCCCTCGTCATAGGCCGGGAAGAAATCCTGCGGCCGCCGCCACGGCCCCTCCCGCTCGATCACCGCATCGATGGTGATGTCGCCGATTTGGAGTTGCTTCATGGTCGTTCGCTCCCTTATTCTTGCAGGGAAGCGTAACAGCCTTGCCGAGGTGTTCAAGTCGGTAGCACCGCACCGGACGCTTGCCGGCGGATCGGAGCCCGCACTCTCAGCATCGTCATTGCGAGCGTAGCGAAGCAATCCAGAATCTTTTCGCAGAGGCAGTCTGGATTGCTTCGCTACGCTCGCAATGACGGATGACGCAACACCGCCCGCCCTCGGCGCGCCCGCGCAACCTGCCCAACTACGACCGCAACCCCGGTGCCTCCTGCCCGGTCCGCGCGACGTATTCCGTGTAGCCGCCGCCGAACTGGTGGATGCCTTCCGGCGTCAGCTCCAGCACGCGGTTCGACAGCGTCGCCAGGAAGTGCCGGTCATGCGAGACGAACAGCATGGTGCCCTCGAAATCCGCAAGCGCAGTGATCAGCATCTCCTTGGTAGCGAGGTCGAGATGGTTGGTCGGCTCGTCCAGCACCAGGAAGTTCGGCGGGTCGAACAGCATCTTGGCCATCACGAGCCGCGCCTTTTCGCCGCCTGACAGCACGCGGCAGCGTTTCTCGACGTCGTCGCCGGAGAAGCCGAAGCAGCCCGCAAGCGCGCGTAGGGATCCCTGCCCCGCGGTCGGAAACGCGTATTCGAGCGACTGAAACACCGTCTGCTCGCCGTCGAGCAGATCCATGGCGTGCTGGGCGAAATAGCCCATCTTGACGCTGCCGCCGACCGACACCGTGCCCTGGTCCGGCTCGCTCGCGCCCGCGACGAGCTTGAGCAACGTCGACTTGCCGGCGCCGTTGACGCCCATCACGCACCAGCGCTCCCGGCGGCGGATCATGAAATCCAGCCCGTCATAGATCCGCTTGCTGCCGTAACCCTTGTGGACGCTCTTGAGCGCCACGACATCCTCGCCCGAGCGCGGCGCCGGCGGAAAGTCGAATGCCACGCTCTGGCGGCGGCGCGGCGGCTCGACCCGCTCGATCTTGTCGAGCTTCTTCACCCGGCTCTGCACCTGGGCCGCATGCGAGGCGCGCGCCTTGAAGCGCTCGATGAACTTGATTTCCTTGGCGAGCATGGCCTGCTGGCGCTCGAACTGCGCCTGCTGCTGCTTCTCGTTCTGCGCGCGCTGCTGCTCGTAGAATTCGTAGTCGCCGGTATAGGTGGTGAGCGAGCCGCTATCGATCTCGATCACCTTGGAGATCACGCGGTTGATGAACTCGCGGTCATGCGAGGTCATCAAGAGCGTGCCTTCGTAATCGTGCAGGAATTTTTCCAGCCAGATCAGGCTTTCGAGATCGAGATGGTTGCTCGGCTCGTCGAGCAGCATGACGTCGGGACGCATCAGGAGGATGCGGGCGAGCGCCACGCGCATCTTCCAGCCGCCGGAGAGTTTTCCGACGTCGCCCTCCATCATCTCCTGGCTGAAGCCGAGGCCGGACAGCGCTTCGCGCGCGCGGCCATCGAGCGCATAGCCGTCGAGCTCCTCGAACCGGTGCTGCACCTCGCCGTAGCGGGTGATGATCTCGTCCATCTGGTCGGCCTTGTCGGGATCGGCCATGGCGACCTCGAGCTCGCGCAGCTCGGCCGCGACCTCGCTGACGGGACCTGCTCCATCCATCACCTCGGCCACGGCACTGCGGCCAGACATCTCGCCGACGTCCTGATTGAAATAGCCGATGGTGATGCCGCGATCGGTCGAAACCTGCCCCTCGTCGGGCAATTCCTCACCGGCGATCATTCGGAACAGCGTGGTCTTGCCGGCCCCGTTCGGCCCGACCAGGCCGATCTTCTCGCCCTTGTTGAGGGCGGCGGAGGCTTCGATGAACAGGATCTGGTGGCCGGCTTGCTTGCTGACGTTGTCGAGGCGGATCATGAGTATCTTTTGGGGGATTTTTGCGTTGCAGCGTCATAGGCCATGCAGGCGGCCAGGGGAAGCCCGGCGGGGTACGGATTCCTGCCCGCGCGGGCGCCGATTCGGCCGATTCACCCCGCAGCCTGGGGCTCATAAACCGGACCGCCGCATCATTGCCATCGTCGCGACCGAACCGGCGTTATGATGACACCCTTCGCTTTTTTTACGCATTCACGGCGCGACCATGTCGGCATGGGCTGGCCTCGATCGTCCTCCGGTCGACACGTCTCGGAAGTGCCGTGCATGCACCCGCGCGCGTGACGTGATGCCATCACCTCGAACCGTCAAGATGAACCTGGAGCAGCCCATGAGGATCGCCGTCGAAACCAACGTAGCAGCCCCCATCGATCAGGTCTGGCGCGCCTATACAACGCCTGCCGACATCGTGAAGTGGAACGCCGCGTCCGACGACTGGCATACGACGAGGGCTACGGTCGACCTGCGTGACGGCGGCGCGTTCTCGTCGCGCATGGAAGCCAAGGACGGCAGCATGGGTTTTGACTTCGCAGGCACCTACACGAAGATCGTTGAACACAAGCGGATCGAATACGCATTCGGCGATCGAAAGGCCGAAGTCGAGTTCGTGCCCGGCCCAAAGGGCGTTGTCGTCCGCGTCGTCTTCGACAGCGAACCGACGCACTCGGTCGAGCAGCAGCAAGGCGGTTGGCAGGCGATCCTCGACAGCTTCGCGCGATATGTCGAGGCAAGACAGAGTAAGTCGTGACGTCGTGCAGGCAGGAAAAACGCATCTCCCAGGGCATTGAACCCAACTATGTCGGTGAACTCGTCCGCGAAGGCGTTGAAAAGGACTTGCCCTATATCTTCACCGACCTGGAATTCGAGCCGATGGTCGAAGCGCGCTTCGCCGCGATCAAGCAAGGCTTTGATCACATCCGCGGGCGCACCCCGAAACGTTGAGGCAGTGGACCGCCAACGCCTCAGTCGGGGTCCGCGATCGGCCACCGGCGGTCATGCGCCGACTTGCCGCGATGAGAGCCTCGACAGTCGGAGCAAGGAATCATCATGTCACTTCGCGTAACCCTGTGATCGGAGCCACGCGATCCGACGCTCACCGTTCATCCAATCGTCAATTTCTGCCTTGCTCGTGAAGCCCGTGATTTCTCGGGGTTCTGCGCCCGGGTACTCGGCGATAATCGCCCAGTCGCCCTCTGACTTACGAATTGGTTTGAAGCTCACTTTTACTTTTGCCATGCCCAACTATGCAGGAAAGCGTGCGAAAAGGGAACCTCTCCAAGCAATCGAGGTCGCTCCCGCAATCACTCACCGGTTCGAGCGGCTCTCAGCCAGGAACAAATACACCAACCATAATAAGAAGGAGCCGTCGGCTTCTACTTGAAGTCTCTCGGCGGCTGATGTAAGGTGTCGAGTATCGATACTGGCCGAACAACTGTTCCGCTTTCGCCTCAGATCCTGACGGCGCGCACGTTTCAGACATTCTCCAAAATCGACTAACCGGAACGCTGGCCGCACGTCCGCGCGCCAGCTGTCCTGCGCGCATACGAAAGGAAGACCCGATGAATACGGGAACAGTTAAGTGGTTTAACAGCCAAAAGGGCTTCGGCTTTATCCAGCCGACAAACGGCAGCACCGACGTCTTCGTTCATATCAGCGCGGTCGAACGCGCTGGCATGGGCACCCTGAACGAGGGTCAGACGGTGTCTTATGACGTCGTCGCAGACCGTCGTACGGGCAAGTCCGCTGCCGATAATCTTCGTGCCGCCTAGTTAAGAGCACGACAGACCTGCCGCTCTCGCCACGGATGTACTGGCAGAGCTTGTGGTCCTGCCCCGCTCCTGAGTCATCAGGGCGGGGTTTTTGCTTCCTCCTGCAAGAGACTGTAAAGTGCGCGTCTCGTCGACTGTCGGACCTGGGGTTTCCCGTCCGGAAAATGTTCGAACTGGCAAATCGAACCAGAAGCCGGCGATCCGATCAGCCGTTCATGCCTGAGTCATTCGGCAACTTTCTTATTCGAGGCTGCAAGATCCATCCCGGAGGGCTAGAGTGGCCTTGTATTCGATTTTACGAGCCAGGGCGGGAGCCGACAGCATGCGTTACGTCACTCCACGCTTCACGCCGGAGCAGCCGCAAGCATCGAGGTAACAGATGTCCTATGCCTATAAGCTGAATGAAGACGTTCGCCACCAGCCCCAGGGACCGCAAGGGCGTGCCACCACCGAACCGCCGATGATTTATACCATCATTCAACATATGCCCATCGAGTCCGACGGACGCGTGAGATACCGCATCAGGGCCAAGTCCGAGAAGATCGAGCGAGTCGTTACGGAAGATCAGCTTTCGTATTTTCAATGATCTTCCGACCGAGACCGGCAGCAGATACGCGCGACGAGAACTCATGACGACGTCTCCCTGCGCTCAGAACGGTTGACGAGACAGGAAGGCTGTTGCCTAAGCCCCAAAAGCAATTTCACCGGATGGCGGTCGCGCTCTTCATCAGCGCCACCAACTGGCTCTGCTGGCCGGTGCCGGTCTTGCGAAATATGTGTTCGAGATAAGAGCGCGCCGTCGCGAACTTGATGCCGCTCTGCTCTGCCGCGGCCTTGAGTGTCAGGCCGGCGGAGAGGCTCACGGCGAGCTTCGCCTCTGCGGGCGTCAGGTCGAACAGACCTGACAGCAGGCTCGGCGCGGGAACCAGCGCGCTCGACTTGGCTGGCGTGAACACCAGGATGGTATCCCCGCCGGAAAAGACGTCCCGGGCGGAACGCAACAGCGGAATCACATGCAGAACGCCAGGCGCCGCTTCGCCGGAGCTGGTGATCGGGATCGAGCGAACCGTATCCTCGGTATTGCCAAGCTCTCGAACGGCAGCTTGCAGCAGCTCGTTTGCCCGGCCCTGCGCGACGGTAACCCGATCACCGGCCCCAATGTTGAAAAGATCGGAATGCTGAAGGAACGACCTGTTGGTGGCGATCGCCTTGCCATTGGCGCAGACGGTGGCCGGAAGCCCAAGTGCGTCGAGGGCGGCGACGGTCCCCTTTGCGCGCTCGATTCCCAACCGTGCGGCGATCAGGCCGGTGCGCGCCAGATGCGGGCGCAGGGCGTTGAGCCGCGCGAGTTCTTCCGGTTCATACCGGCCTGCGTCGTGTGCTTTTTGAAGGACATAGACGGCCACTTCCCCGGTCGGCATCGGCACGGCCGTGCAGAGATGCGTTCCGATACCGCGGGCGCGCAAACGCTGGCGTATCGGATCATTCTCGATTTCTTTGGCTGATAGATAGTCATCGACCTCGACGAAGCTGTTCGGCCTCGTGTCGCACATGCGAACAACCGAGGTTGAAAAACGAAGGTCCGGATTGGCGAGAAATTCGCGCAAGAGATCCTGCAGATTGTCGAGCGTTACACCGCTCGCGCCGCCATCGTCACCGAACAGAAACAGCGTCGAACCGACTGAGTGAGATGTTGCGGCCAGCTCGGATAAAAGTTTCGGCCAGAGTTCAGGAACGAAGGCAGTCTCATAAACGAGATCAATAATTTCCACTGGCATTCCAAGTCATTGGATCGTGCAATGCAGTCAGCTTAGCCGATGGATTTCTCGTCCCGCAAGCTTCGTCAGGGTTCCCGGCAGGTTCCCGGTGCACGGCTGTCAGCAAGGATGACAGCTCGCCACGTCGACAAGGTCGACCGACCGGGAAAATGCCGCATGTGGCTCAATTACCTCAATTCAGAAAAACGGCCGTGTGAGCCCGCCGTCACCGGCATATGCCGGTATCCGCAGTCAGCAGGCTGACCAATCTGGAGCAGTTGCCGATTCATACGATGAGAGAGCGCCGATCTCGCCCGTCGCATCGTGATCCGATTGCCCTGCAGGTCCTTTATGCCATCGAAAATGATCGCTGCCCTGAATTTGATCACCCAAGTTTCGCGGCATACCACTTTCATCCGACGCCGAGCCTCTTTCCGAAATATCTGTCTGCTCGGTTCCGCACTTGGCGGTTCGCTTGCCTGCGCAGGCGAAGCATATAGCCAGGCCTTCAATGCGACGCCCGGCACTCAGGATGGAAGCATCACCTACAACCGCGCCGACCCCGATGGTCCGGGCACCGAGAGGATCACGGTCAACGCGGCCGGCGCCGTGATAGACCCGCCAGCTGCGGTCATTTCGTGGGCTTTGAACAACAACCAATTCATGTTTCCGGGCCACACCGCAACGTTTCAAGGTGCCCCGGGAAACGGCAACTACGAGGTTCTCAACCGGCTCGATTCAGGCCAGGCCGGAACGTTCGTGATCGACGGCACGATCGTCGGCCGCCTGAGCGCCTTGAATCCGAATGCCGCGGGCACCCTCGCGTTTTCGGTGTCTTCAATCCAGGGACAGTCCATCACTGTCGGCTCCAACGCCGTCTTCGATGTCAATCGCGTCAAGTTCCAAAGCGACCCGAACTATCCCAATGCCGTGACGCCCGTGATCTGGAACGGGACGTTCACGACGCGATCCACGGGCGGCGGTCTCTTCCTGGAGAACTCCGATTTTACGGCCGCTGGCGGCTCGATCGGCAAAAGTCCAGGCGCCAACCTCACGACACTGGACCTGCAGAGCTCCACCTTCCGGCTGGGCAATACCAGCCTCGGGCTCGATGCCGTCCAGATGACCGACAGCGCTTTTCTCTTCAACGGAGGCGCGCCCAACGCGACGCGCACGCTCACCCAGGCGTTCACTCTCAACGGCGCCGATTTCATGGTGATCGACGACTCCCGCAAGCTGACGCTTACCGGACCGATCGATGGCGGGGGCTCGCTCGGGGTCTCAGGTTCCGGAACCATCGTTCTGGCGGGCGTGAATACTTATACCGGTACGACAAATGTGGTCCAGGGCACGCTGGAGGTGGCTGGATCGATTGCCGCAACGTCCAGCGTGGTCGCAACGGCCGGCGCAATCGTGCAGGTCGACAATGCCGGCGCGCTGGGTGCAGCGCCGGTGCTGCTTTCAGACGGCACGCTTCGCACCAATTTCAATGGGAGTTTCACCAACGATCTCACCTTCGCCGGGGGCGCCGTCAGTACGGTGTCTGCGGCGGCCGGAACACAGGTGACCCTCAACGGGCCTGTATCCATGGGCTCTGGCACAACTGCGCGATTCGGTTCGCCCACGGACACCGGCACCGTCGTGTATCAGCCGAATATCGGGGCCATCGACGTGTCGTCTCAAGTGGTGGTGGCGGGCGGCAAGCTTCTCGTGAATGGCGCCCTCGCGGCTCCGGCGATGATCACGGTCAATTCGGGCGCCACGCTTGGCGGCACAGGGCTATTGGGAAATACCACCATCCATGGCGGCGGTGTCTTCGCTCCCGGCCCGCAGGGAGCACCGGGGTCGATGACCGTTTTCGGCAATCTGGCTTTCCAGTCAGGTGCTGTCTACCTGATTCAGGTAACGCCTGGAGCGGCGTCGACGGCGCTCGTCAACGGCACGGCCAATCTCTCCGGTGGCAGCGTGCAGACGGTTTTCGCACCCGGCAACTACATCACCCGCCAATACACCATCCTGTCCGCGGCCGGCGGACTTGCCGGCACGACCTTCACCGGCGTGAGTGGCGGTCCCGGATTCCAGCAGACCTTGAGCTACACCGCGACCGACGTCGTGCTGAACCTCACCGCCGCGCTCGGCAATGGCTCGGCATTCAATCAGAACCAGCAGAACGTTCTGAACACCGTCAACAATTTCTTCAACAGTGGCGGCGCCCTGCCGGCCGCGTACGCCAACCTTTTCGCCCTCAGCGGCGCGAACCTCGGCAATGCGCTCACGACCTTGTCCGGCGAGATTGCCACCGGTTCGCAGCAATCCACCTTCGACGCAATGAACCAGTTTATGGGCGTGCTCACCGACCCCTTCATCGGCGGTCGCGGCAATCCGACCAGCGGCGGCGGCAATCCAAATGCCTTCGCGAACGAAGACGAACGCGCGACATCGCGTTCGGGCAGCGAGCGCGACGCCTATGCGGCGATCTCCACGAAGGCGCCCCTGGCGGCCTTGCCCTTTGCGCAGCGCTGGGCCGTCTGGGAAGCAGGCTTCGGCGGATCGCAGCGCACCGACGGCAATGCCGTGGTGGGCTCGAACAACACAAGCAGCAATCTCTACGGCGTCGCCGTCGGCGCCGACTATCGCTTCTCGCCGGACACGATCGCAGGTTTTGCGCTGGCCGGCGGCGGCACCAATTTCAGCGTCAATGGTCTCGGCTCCGGCCGTTCCGATCTGTTCCAGGCGGGCGGTTTCGTCCGGCACAATGTGGGGCCTGCCTACATCACCGCCGCGCTTGCCTATGGGTGGCAGGACGTCACCACCGATCGCGCCGTGACGATTGCAGGCCTCGATCGCTTGCGTGCACGGTTCCACGCCAACGCATGGTCGGGGCGTGTCGAGGGCGGTTATCGCATCGTCGGCCTGGGAGTTGGCTGGACGCCCTATGCGGCTGGACAATTCACCACCTTCGATCTGCCGGCCTACGCCGAGCAGGCCGATTCCGGCTCCAACGCATTTGCACTGAGCTATGCGGGCAGAACCGTCACGGCACCTCGCAGCGAACTTGGCCTTCGCACCGACAAATCCTTCGCGATGGAGGACGGCATCCTGACCCTGCGGGGCCGTGCGGCCTGGGCGTACAATTTCACCACGGACCGCAACGCGCTCCCGACCTTCCAGGCCCTCCCCGGCGCATCCTTCGTCGTCAACGGCGCGGCCCAGGCCGCCAACGCCGCCCTCGTCACGGGAGCCGCCGAGATGAAGTGGATCAATGGCTGGTCGGTCGCAACGACGTTCGACGGCGAGTTCTCGAACGTCACGCGGTCCTACGCCGGCAAGGGCATCATACGATACGCGTGGTGACCGACCGCGACCGCCTTAAGCCGTTCGCGGGCGCGTACTCTTGATAAAGCCATTTAGACAGAAGGAGTGCCCGATGAAACAAGGGAAATCTATTCTTCACGGTGGCGCTGCGTTTGCGTTGGCGGCTGCGGTCATGGTCATACTTATCTGGCCCAGCTACGCCACCATGACCGAGATCAAGGGCGGTCCCGGCGGCGGTGCGTACAATCTGACCTGTCCCGCAGGCCAATTCCTTGTCGGCCTCCATGCACGCGCCGGCGGTTGGGTCGACGCGGTCGGCATCATCTGCGCGCCCTACGCAGGAGCAAATCGCGTCGGCGATATCAATCGTGATCCGCGCATGACCGGCGGCAAGGGCGGCGGGCCTCAGGAAGCCTATTGCCCGCCAGGCGAGCCGTTGACGGGGATTGGTCTCGCACATACGCGCGGCAATGGGCTCGATCGCCAGTTCGTCAATACGATCGACGTCTTTTGTCCGAGCACGGACATGAACCAGATCACCAAGCGGTGCATCTCCAGCGGCGAAGGCTGCGGCTCCATTCCGCCCAAACGCGCGGGCGACATCGTCACGCGCGTCTTCGACTACAAATACGATCAGTTGATGTGCCCTCCCGAAGAGCGCGCGACCGGGATTCAAGGCGCGTCGGGCAGCGCGGTCGACTCGATGGGCCTGATCTGCGGTCCGATGAAGGCCTCAGCCCCCGCTCCAGCGCCGGCCCCCGTCAGCGGCTTCAATTCGTCATTCGAACCCGGGATCGACCTGCCCGGCAGCGACTATCGCAACGTCGCGATGAACGACAACTATCCCAGCACCTGCCGCGACCTCTGCCAGAAGGAGGATCGCTGCAAGTCATGGACCTGGGTCAAGGCGGGCCTTCAAGGCAAGAAGCCGATGTGCTGGCTGAAAACCGCGATCCCCGGGGCGCTCAAGAACTCCGACACCGTCTCCGGCGTCAAGCCGGTCGGACGCGTCATCGTTCACTGAACAAGACCACAAAGCGACGGCGGGAACTGGTCATGCGCTTCATCGATAGACTGCTTCGATCTTCCGTGTTGCTGGCAATGCTTACCCTGTTCTTTGGCATGTCCGCACTGACAACATCCGCGCGCGCGGATCGGCCGGGTACGCCGAACGACATCAAGCTGTATTGGTGTCCTGAAAACAATTCAAAAGCCCCGAGAATTTGCGGAGGATTTCACAACACTGCCTCTGAGCGCGTGATCATCGAGATGGAGCTCACGAAAAACGGCCAGCCGGCCAAGGCCGACAAAATGGGATGCGGACAGGCCGATCAATCGACGGCTTCCGCCGTGTGCTGGACCCGGATGATCCAGGAAGAACGCTTCGACCGCTCGAAAGAACTTCGCTTTGACATCCGCGATCTGGAATTCGGTACGCAATACTGCGTCCGGTTCAGGGCGCGGCGCACGACGGACGAGATGGTGTCGGAGCAATGGTCGGCGTGGGCGTGCGCCAAGACGCCCGTTCGGCCGGCAGGGCCGCCCGTAGCCCCGCAGTTCAAGATCGACTTCACCACTGACAGCCACTACTGCCGGAAGCGGGACATCATCGAAATAACCCATCTGAGCTTCGAAGAGTACAGCGAACTGCAGACGACCGTCAGTGCCGCCACCGGGCCGGACAGCGGCGTGCCGGGCGTCACCGAGCAGAATGCGATGTACTACAAGCCACACACCGCCAAGAAGGGAATGGCGCCTGACTGTGTCGAAGCACGACTGGATAATGCCTGGGTGTATGTCGAGGTGTGCTCGTACAACGTTGTCGGCAAGTCGTGCTCGCACAAGGTCGCATCGGCCGCTGCGAAGGTCGTGCTCGATCCGCCGCCGCCGAACCAGAAAGCCTTCAAGCTCACCGGCGCTCCGCGCGATCCAACCTTCCAGCCCGATGTCAATCTGGCCGGAATGGACTATCGCAACCAGCCGATGGTCGGCAACAATGATCCGCAGGCCTGCCAGGCGATGTGCAACGCCGAGGACGTGTGCAAGGCATGGACCTGGGTCAAGCCGGCCGTGCAGGGGCCATATGCGGTTTGCTGGCTGAAGCGGGCCGTGCCGCCGCGCGCCTGGGGCATGTATACGACGTCGGGCGTCAAAGCCGGCGGCGGCGCAACCGCCCCGCCCCCCGCACAATCGCCAGCGAATGCCAATCCGCCGGCGAGCGTTCCTTCCTCAGCCAACGCTCAGCCGGCAAACAACCCGCCTGCGGCGAGCGGCCAAAGCGGCATCCTGACCGGCGTCGACATGCCGGGCAAGGACTACCGCAGAGTGGATCTCAATGCGGGGGCGGCGCCGGCCGCGTGCCAAAGCCTCTGCGATCAGGAAGCGCCGTGCAAGGCGTGGACGTGGGTGAAATACAATCCGCAGACGGCAAAGCCGGTGTGCTGGCTGAAAAACGATATTCCGCTGCGCGTGGCCAACCCTGACGTCGCGTCAGGCCTGAAGGGCTCTGGCTCTGGCTCACGCCCTGACTTCCGGCGGCGCGTCCAATGACAGCGAAGTCGCGTCTCCCGAAGCGATCGTTTCCGGCCGCATCGTTCCTGATCGCCGCGGCATCCGTCGCATACGCCTTCGCGGTCTACGGCGCCATCGGCGACAAATACGCCAAGCTAGGCGGCGACAAGGGTGCGCTGGGGCCGGCCATCAGCGATGAGGCCGCGGCGCCCAATGGCGGCCGGTTCAGCGCCTTCAAGAACGGCCTGATCTATTGGCACCCGAAGATCGGCGCGTTCGCCGTGCAGGGCGCCATCGCCGGCAAGTGGGACGCCTCCGGACGAGCCAATTTCGGCTATCCCTACACGGACGAGACGGCGACGGCGGACGGTCGCGGCCGCTACAACCATTTCCGCGCGATGCATCTACCCGGTAATCCCGAAGCCTCGATCTACTGGACTCCCCAGACAAACGCCCATGCGCTCTACGGCGACATTCGCAAGAAATGGGCATCCATTGGCTGGGAGCGCAGCCCGCTCGGCTACCCCATCAGCGACGAGATTCCAGACGGCGCATTCCGCCGGGTGAATTTCGAGCACGGCTACATCCGCTGGTCCAGCCGTGGTGGCGCCGAGGTGTTCACGACGAGCAATGCGCCGACGCCGAGCCCCGGCACGTTCGGCAGCCTGCTCGTCAACGGCATCGAACTGCAGGCCGATGTGCCCGGGCGCGGAACTGTTCACGTGTTCGCCAGCAATACCTTTCTGTCGGCCAATTCGATCTGCGACCTGATCCGAAATCCGCCGTCGCCGCAGCAGAGCTTCGATCAGTTCGTCAAAACGATCGTCGGGAGGGCCAATGCGGCCCTTGGCAACAGCCCCTTCAAGGTGAGATCGGACATCAGCGGCGCGTTGTCGAAGAACTGCCGCGCGCGTGCGGACGTCGCGACGGCAACCGATGACGCCATCGGCGTCACGGCGAATCTCGACGGCAATCGCCTGTCATTCCATATGACGACGCCCGATGCCAATGTGCTGGGTACCAGCGTCGGCCTCCCCGGCTCGGTGGATCCCGGTTTTGCCGTCACGTTCGATATCTCGGCCCGCACGCGGGTGGTCGTGCCCAAGAGCGTTTGTGGCCAGTTTGCGGTGGAAACGATCAACGTCACGGTCGGCAATGCGCGTGTCGAAGGCACCAATCCGACCGGGGACATTGCGGTGGCCGTCGGCAAGTTCGTCGCTTACCTCGCCGGCATCGACTTCAAGAAGGAACTGGCCGCGAATCGTGCCGTTTCGTTTCCCGGAATCGCCAAAACGGTTGAGGAGCTCAATCCGAAGCTCTGCAGCGGCTTGGCGCGCACCGCGCGGATCGATCGCGATTACAAGCCGGGTCCCGGCGTACTCGTGCTGCGCGCAACCGTGGCTCCGCCGGAAAAAGGTCCTGTGGTGCGATGAGCAAGCATCCTCCGGAACACGGCGCCACCGCCCGGCCGACCAACGGGCGCAACCAGGCCATCAAAGGCGTAACCTGCATGAGACCCATCGTTACTCTTTGTGCGATCGTTCTGTCGCTTGCTGCAGGAATCGATCGCGCTGCCGCCGACTGGCAAAGCAGTTCGAGAGTTCACTGTGCGACCACCTGCGCGCAGTTCGGCGGAGCCGTCACCAGCGATTACTTCGGAGACACCCGCACCAAGTACCATGTCTGCCGCACCAACGTGAACAGTGAGGGCGGTCGCGCAGGCTACAATCTCGAGAAATACGGGCCCGGCTCGAAGAAATGCGTCGTGGGCTACGGTGGCAAGGAATTTGCGACATATGAATACTCCTGTCTCTGCAATCGGTGAACTTCCTTCAACGGCAAAGCCCCGCGCGGCCCTCGCGTCCGGCGGGGTCAGCGGGCGGCGCGTGTCGGCGATGATCGCGATGTGTGTCGTGCTCGTCTTTCCACACACGGCCGCGCATGCAATCAGCTGGCAAGACGGAAACGGCGTTTCGTGCAAGGTCAGCTGTGCCAGCAAGGGCGGCGCGATCGACTCCGGAATTTATAAGGGTGATCCGGACAAGCCGCTTTATGTCTGCGCCGCAAATGCCGGCGGCAAAGGCAAGCGGCCGGGCTACAACCTCGCGGCGGCTGCCGGAGCGAACAAATGCGTCGTTGGCTACGACTTTCGCGAAGTGGCCGTGGGGACCTTCGACTGTCTCTGCAAGAACTGATCGGCGCCGGCGCAGACCCTCGAGCGCGTATTCGAGCGAAGCGGACGCCGGTTCGCGTCAAGAGAACGCTTCAAGACAATCATCCAGATTCCCGCTCTGATTCTATCGGAACGGAAAAGACTCTAGGCCCGCCGCATCAACCTGAGCGAGGCCGCCAGCCGCAGGCTGCGCTTGCCGGCGAGCGCGATTCCTTCGAGCTCGCCGCTCTCGGCCGTGCAGCTTCCGGAGAAGCCGATCCCGACCTCATAGCCGCCGAACACGGGGTTCTCGCCCTTGGCCGGCGTGTGCTCCTGGTTGAGCATCTCGCCCTTCCAGCGGCCGTCCGCCGAGGAATAGGAGCCGAGATAGTAGAAGAACGCATCGCCGCCGAGGATGCGGCCGTCGATCAGCAGCATCACGCCGGAGAGCCCGGCATCGACGCCGTCGAGCGCGCGCAGGCTCATTCCGTAGAACCCGTTGGCGATGCCGCCCTGCCCGATCGTGCCGCGGGACGGCAACGCCCCGTCATCGAGCCTCGTGAGATTGGCCCAGAAATGGGCGCCCGGCATGGTATTCGCGCTGCCCTGCAGACGGATCTCGTTGCCAACCAGCCGGCCACGCGCCCCGATCGAGGCGACGTCCGCGCCCATCAGCGGCTTGTAGTCGGGGTCGTGATTATGCCGCTCGGTGATAACCTCGGCGATGATCTCACCGTCGCGCTCGACATAGGTGCCGAGATGCGCAAAGCCCGAATTTCCGCCCAGCATCTTGCCGTCATGCAGGCACATGATGCTGCGCCCGAACGCATCGTTGACGCCGTATTCGACCTTGTAGAGCCCGTCCAGCAACGCAATGAACCTGCAAATCGGAAAAGAACGCAGGCTACCTAGCACTGCCGCCGCAGCTCGGCCATCCGGCTTTTTCGCGCAGGGGTCCTGCGAACCACCGCCCGCAATGCGCGTCACGCCCCGATTTGCCCGACGGGTCAATCATCAATTCCGCCTAATCCGCATTCGACGATTTTAATGACCCGTTATTTCAAAGACTTGGCTACTGTGCATGGGGTTGTTTTTCGCGTTTTGGTGCCGCCGCCGATCAACCGTCAGTGGCGCTTGAAATATTGCACCTCGCGCTCGTGCTTCTCGGCGGCCGCACGGCTCCTGAACGTGCCGAGGTTACGACGCTTGCCGGTCTTGGGATTTACCTTGCGCGAATAGAGGCGATATTCGCCCGATGCCAGTTTGCGGATCATGATCGCGCTCCGTTTTGGTATTGCAGTCAACAGGTGCGCGCGATCGAGGTTCCTCCGCACAAGGCTCTGCTCAGAAGCACAGCGTGGTAACCAGCTTGCCCTGCTTGTCCTTGATCGCATAGGGGCAGCGCAGCCGCTCCAGCGCGGCCTTGGCGTCCGCGTCGCCGAGCGCGGCGGCGCGCTCGTAATAGGCCTTGGCGGCATCCTTGTCCTTCGGCCCGCCGCGGCCCTCTTGCGCGAACGCCCCCATCCGCTCCAGCGCACCGGGATGATTTTGCGCCGCCGCCTTCTCGAACAGCGCACGCGCCGCGCCATCGTCCTTCGCACCGCCCGTGCCTTCGGAGAGCATCAGGCCGAGCTGGTACTGCGCCTCTGCATTGGTCTCGGCGGCCTTGCCGAGCAGCGCGCGCGCCTGCGCCGGATCGGCCGGCCCAGCACCGCCCGCGCCTCCGAGCGCGGCGAGGTTGCTGACGCCACGGGGATTGCCTGATTGCGCCGCCTTCTCGAACAGCTTTCGCGCCTGAGCCTCGTCCCTGGCGATGCCGGAGCCGGTGCCATAGGCAACGCCGAGCTCGACCATGGCAGCGCTCGATCCCTTGTCGGCCGCTTTGCGCCAGGCGGCGATCGCCTCCGCCGTCTGCCGGTTGGCGGCATAGGCGCGGCCGAGCGCGAACATCGCCCGGCGCGACGATGCTGCGGCCTGCTTGCAGAACCTGATCGCGGTCGCGACGTCGGAGGATGCGATCTCGGCCACGCCCCTCACGTCCCCCGGCTTGTCGGGATCGCTGGGATCGGCCGCGACCCGGTCGCACAACACGAGATCGGCCGACTGCGCGCGCGCCGCCAGGGGCGCGGCAAGCACGAGAGCGATGGCAAGGAAACAGGTCCGCATGGTCGTCACGTTGCGTCCTCGCTCCGGCAAATTCAAGGCTCGAGCCCCGATTGACGCAGGACCGGTACGGTCTCGGGCGATGCCAGATAGCGCAGCAGGCGGTCCGCCGCGTCAGCATGCGCCGCAGCCGCCATGCGGCCGGCGGAGAACACCGCCGGTGTCTGCAGCTCGTGCGGGATCGGGCCGACCACCTCGATGCCGCCGACCTGCTTCAGCTCGCTGATCTGCTGCACGGCGAGGTCGGCCTCGCCGCTGACGAGACGCTCGGCCGTAAAACCCTGCTCGACGACGGTGGCCTTGGCGTTGATCTCGGCTGCGATCCCCATCCGCACGATCAGCTGGGCGAAGTAGACGCCGCTCGCACCCAGCCGCGAATAGGCAACGGATCGCGCTGCGAGCAGGGTCCCGCGCAGCGCCGCCTCGCTTCCGATACCGGGATGCGCCTGCCCTGCCCGCACCGCAATGCCGACATAGGAGCGCGCCAGATCGGCCGCGCTCCCGGCGACCACGCGGCCCTCCGCGATCATCTCGTCCAGCCCTTCGCGCGTGAGGATCACGAGATCGGCGGCCTCGCCCTCGCGCAATCGCTTCAGCAAAGCGAGGGTCGGCGCGAAATCGGCGTCGATGCGGACGCCGGTTGCGGCTTGATACGCGGACGACAGGCTGCGCATCGCCCCCATCAGGCCGAGCGTCGAGAGCATGCGAAGGTTTTCCATGAGCTATCCCCGTCGCGATCAGGCGCGATGCATCAGCTTGAGCGAGGCGGTCAGGCGCAGGCTGCGCTTGCCGGCAAGTGCGGTCGCCTCCAGCACCGCCTGCTCTGAATCGTACGTGCCGGCGAAGCCGATGCCGACCTCGTGGCCGCCGAAGATCGGGTCATCCTTGGCCGGCGTGTGTTCCTGGTTGAGAAGCTGGCCCTTCCAGCGCCCGTTCGCGGCGGTGTAGCTGCCGAGATAGTAGAACGACGCATCGCCGCCGAGGATGCGGCCCCGGTTGAGCAGCATCACGCCGGTGAGGCCGCCGTCGAGACCATCGAGCATCCGCAAATGGACCGAGTAGAGGCCGTCGGCGATGCCGGCTTCGCCGACGCCACCGGCGATCGGCACCTCGTCTGCCGTGATCGGCGTCATCACCGACTGGAAGGGAATGCCGGGCAGCTCCTTCAGCTCGCCCTTGAAGCGATAGAGGTCGCCATCCGCCCAGCCCTTGGCGAGCAAGGTGGCGTCATCGGTACCTGCCATGGCGCGGTAGTTCGGATCGGGGTTGTGGCGGACGGTGTTGATCACGACGTCGACGCCGCTGTCGGTCTTCTCGTAGGTGCCGATATGGGCGAAGGCCGAATTGCCGCCGAGCATCTTGCCGCTGCCGGCATGCATCACGCTCCGGCCGACGGCGTCGCCGAGCTGAAATTTCACCTTGTAGAAGCCTTCAAACACCAGCCGTCCCCGGCCCTGCGCGCATCCTGCGAGCATTCTATCGCGCTTCGGGCTCAGATGGACAGGTTTCACGTGACGCAGCCCGGCTGCGTCACGGGAATGGCTGTCATCAGAATACTAAAAATCCGCCGGAGCCTTTCAGCTCCGGCGGATTGAGAGCCAACCCGGGCCAGCCCCCCAGCCCGGGCCGGGAGGATCTTAGGCCGCGGCCTTCTTGTCGGCCGGCACGGACGCGATCGTCTTCAGGATCTGCGAAGCGATCTGGTATGGGTCGCCCTGCGAGTTCGGACGGCGGTCTTCCAGATAGCCCTTGTAGCCGTTGTTGACGAAGGAGTGCGGCACGCGGATCGAAGCACCGCGGTCGGCAATGCCGTAGCTGAACTTGTTCCACGGCGCGGTCTCGTGCTTGCCGGTCAGACGCTTGTCGTTGTCCGGGCCGTAGACGGCGATGTGGTCCATCAGGTTCTTGTCGAAGGCGGCCATCAGCGCCTCGAAGTACTCCTTGCCGCCGACCGTACGCATATACTCGGTCGAGAAGTTGGCGTGCATGCCGGAGCCGTTCCAGTCGGTGTCGCCGAGCGGCTTGCAGTGGAATTCGATGTCGATGCCGTATTTCTCGGTCAGGCGCAGCATCAAATAGCGGGCCATCCACATTTCGTCAGCGGCCTTCTTGGAGCCCTTGCCGAAGATCTGGAATTCCCACTGGCCCTTCGCGACTTCCGCGTTGATGCCTTCATGGTTGATGCCGGCGGCCAGGCAGAGGTCGAGATGCTCTTCGACGATCTTGCGGGCGACGTCGCCGACGTTCGAGAAGCCGACGCCGGTGTAGTACGGGCCCTGCGGCGCCGGATAGCCAGCGGTCGGGAAGCCGAGCGGACGGCCGTCCTTGTAGAAGAAGTATTCCTGCTCGAAGCCGAACCACGCGCCGGAATCGTCGAGAATGGTTGCGCGCTTGTTGGAGGCGTGCGGGGTCTTGCCATCGGGCATCATGACTTCGCACATCACGAGCACACCGTTGGTGCGCGCGGCGTCCGGGAAGACGGCAACCGGCTTCAGCACGCAATCGGAGCTGTGGCCTTCGGCCTGCTGGGTGGAGGAGCCATCGAAGCCCCAGAGCGGAAGCTGCTCGAGCGTCGGGAACGACGCGAATTCCTTGATCTGAGTTTTGCCGCGCAGGTTCGGAGTCGGCGTATATCCGTCGAGCCAGATGTACTCGAGCTTATACTTGGTCATTGAGCCTCTCTGTAGATGATGCGAAAGGTTGGGGGCCTGGCGGCCCCCGAACGTTTTGTACCCGGCCATCATCGGCCGGCCATTTACAAGCATTTTACATGCCAAAAGGCCGCAGTGCGGAGGGTCTCCACCGCGACCGGTGTCTCGCCGTCGCGAGCAGACAGTCTCTGGCCGCATGCGTCATAGCCGCGCACCTTCGCGTGAAGCTGCAGCGCAAAAACCTGCCGAATTCGCCCGATTCTGAAGCAAGCCAAGCTGCCCTGGAGGTTGCCGATGAAACGCGCATCAACGTCCAGCAATTTTCGCAAAGTCTCCACCCCCGGACCAGCAACCTTTGGAATGGCTCAGGCGTTGGTCACCGACGGGGTGCCTTGGACAATGCAGAGCGCCATCTGCCCACAAATTGGGCGGCAACTGATTTCCTTTTCAGCACTTTCCAATTGGGGAGGCGCGGCCGATATGGGGAGTCCGGTAACCACAATCGAACGAGTCGGGCGCACCATGGAGGCTAAGGCGCTTCGACCAAGGAGAATCTCAATGATGAACAATGGTCTGAGTCAGGGATCGGCAACGATCTACCAATTCCCGGTCGGGGGCCGCGCAGCTCTCGCCGGACGCCGCTATGGCGAGACCCGCTTTTCTGCCGATCACGGTTCGCTGCCCGCGAACGTCTCGATTTGCAGTGACAGCTGGTATCACCAGGACGCGGTCGACGACGCCAAGCCGAAATGGGATCGCTGATGCCTTTGGCTGGTTTGAAACCGCCGCGCTCTCAGGGGCGCCCGGCGGCAGTTCGAAGGGGTCGAAACAACGAGGTTTCGGCCCTTTTTGATTCCAGCCGTCCTCGCAGCTAGATCCCAGGCTTTTCGACCACCGCGCAGGCGGTGACCGGTCGCCTCAGATGCTTCACCGTGGTGGGTCCGACTTTGGGAATCTTCAGAGTCACCCCTGCCCCCGAGTAGCGCGCGCCCGAAACCGACAGCCGCTTTGCCAGCGTGACCGGCTCACCGTCGATCTGGAGAAACGCGCGCTTGTCGTCGTCATAAAACCCAGCGATGAACTGCGTACCATCGGCGCAGCGATAGGTCCGGAACGTCTGTGCTTCAGTCTGCCGCGCACCGGTCAATCCAGCCGCCAGCATGGTGATCCCCAAAAGAATGGCCTTGTGCCGGCCCATGATCGCCCCCTGTAATGCTTTCACGGACGCCCCTCGTGCGTCCAATGGAACCATAACCATAGCCGATCCGATGTCAGATTCCCCTGCCCGTCACCTCGCCCTGCAAGGCGCCAGCAATTTTCGCGATCTCGGCGGCTACAGGACCACCGACGGCCGCGTCACGCGCTGGCGTCACATCTTCCGCTCCAACCATCTCGGCCTGCTCACCGCTGATGACGTCGAGACCGTTCGCGCGCTCGGCGTGCGAAGCGCTTTCGATTTCCGTGGGGTCGAGGAGCGCGCGGCCGGAATCTGCGTGGTCAGCGAGATCACGGTGCATTCGCTGCCGATCGAGCCGAGCGTCGTGGCTGCGCTGCGGACCGAACTCGCGAGGGGCACACTGACTGCACCGGTCGCGTTGGAACTCATGCGCGAATCCTACCGCAACTACGTTCGCCATCACACGAACAGCTTTCGCAACCTGTTCGGCCATCTCCTGGAAGATCGCGCGCCGCTGGTGATCCATTGCACGGCGGGCAAGGACCGCACCGGCTTTGCCAGTGCGCTGATCCTGCATGCGCTCGGCGTACCCGATGAAATCATTGCCGAGGACTACCTGCTCACCAACCGGCATTACAAGCGCGATGCGACGGCTGCCACCGACCTGCCGGAGGACGTCCGCAATGCCATCGGCAGCGTCGAGGCCTCGTATCTTGCCGCGGCCTTCGAGGCCATCGGCCGCGAATATGGCGATCTCGAAACCTATCTGCGCGACGGCCTCAAGCTCGGCGCGGCCGAACGGACCGCGCTGAAAGAGCGCTATCTGGAATCATAGACAGCCGTGCCGGGAGACCAATGATGCAAGACAAGGTCCTGATCGTGACAGGCGCGCTCGGAGCGCTCGGCAAAGTGGTCGCGGAGATCGCGCAGTCACGCGGCGCGCGCGTGGCCCGCATCGATCACGCGCCTTCGCAGGTGCCTGCAACGCCTGAAAGCATCGAGATTGGCGGCGTCGACCTGTCCGACGCGGCGCAGGCGAAGACGGCGGTCGAGATGGCGGCAAAGCACTTCGGCCGGGTCGACGCACTGGTCAATATCGCCGGCGGCTTCGCCTTCGAGACCATCGGCGACGGCGACATCAAGACCTGGCAGCGCATGTACGCGCTGAACGTCCTGACCGCGCTCAACACCTCGCGCGCGGCGCTGCCGCATCTGGCCGCATCCAGGGCCGGCCGCATCGTCAATATCGGCGCCATGGGCGCTCTTCAGGCCGGCTCCGGCATGGGCCCCTACGCCGCGTCGAAGGCAGGCGTGCATCGCCTCACCGAAGCGCTCGCCAACGAGTGGAAAGGCCAGGTGACGGTGAATGCGGTGCTGCCGTCTATCATCGACACCGCAGCCAACCGCGCCGACATGCCGAAGGCGGACTTCTCCAAATGGGTGACACCGCAGGAGCTCGCTGAGGTCATCCTGTTCCTCGCCAGCGATGCCGCCAGCGGCGTCACGGGTGCGCTGATCCCGGTGGGTGGACGAGTGTAGGTTCGGCTCCGTTCCTGATCGTCATCTTCGCAAAGCGCCGGCTGTCCCGGCCGCAGGATAACCGCAATGCTCTTTCCCGGGCAAATGGGCAGAGGCCGAGTCCGATCCGGGCTAGACTCCCCGCAACTGATTCGCTGATCGGATCCCCTTTTGGAAACCGCGCTCTACCTGCCCGTCAAACGCTTCCTCGAAGAGCTCGGCTTCACGGTCAAGGGCGAGATTGGCGGCTGCGATCTCGTTGGCCTCGGCGCCGGCGATCCGCCCGTGGTGGTGATCGGCGAGCTCAAGCTCGCCTTCAATCTCGAACTGATCCTGCAGGCGGTCGACCGCGCGCCGGCCGGCGACGAGGTCTGGATCGCGGCAAAGATGTCGATCCGGGGCAAGGGGCGCGAGAGCGACGCGCGCTATCGCAACCTCTGCCGCCGCCTTGGCTTCGGAATGCTCGGCGTCACCGACCGCGGCCAGGTCGAGGTGCTGGTGAAGCCTCCGACCGCAGCGCCGCGCCGCGAGCCGAAGGTGCGCTCGCGCCTCGTCGCCGAACACCAGCGCCGCCAGGGCGACCCCGTGCTCGGCGGCAGCACCCGCGCACCGATCATGACGGCCTATCGGCAGCAGGCTCTGGCCTGCGCCTCGGCGCTCGCCGACGGGCCGCGGCCCGTGCGCGAGTTGCGCGTGCGCTGCCCTGACGCCGGCAAGATCTTGCTTAACAATGTGTATGGCTGGTTCGAACGGGCCGACCGGGGAATCTACGGGCTCACCGAGGCCGGACATGCCGCCCTGAAACGCTGGCCGCAACAACGGATTGAAATCGAGGCCGGTGTCGCGTCACCGCCCTGACACCCGACCGGTGCATAGCTGAGATGCCACACCAATTTCATATTGCAATGCAGCATCCTCGGCACTAGGTATCCCGGCATCAAACGAGGCCGTTATGAGCGCAGACTGGAATACCAAATATGGCACGCGGCGCGTCCGCCATGATCCGCCGACCCTGGACGAGGCGATCTTCGCTGCCATCGGCATCACCGACGATCAGGGACAGCAGGCCGAGATCGCCGCGGCCTTGATGGGGATGCCGCTCGATGTCGTGCAGGCCGAAGTGAAGAAGCAGGCGCGTACCAACAGCCGCATCACCGCGACGCGCGTGATCGCCGGCGAACAGGGCGCACAGCGCTCCGTCGTGGTCGAACGCCGCGTCGTCCGCCGTTTCGGCAACGACAAGCGCACCGGCACCTAAGCGCTTCATTCTTTGTTGCAACAAAAAAGCGGACCGGTTAGCCGGTCCGCTTTTTTGATTCAGGCCCGTTGATGTCAGGCCGCGCGATTGCCGTACATGCTGGAGATCAGCTTCCAACACGTCGAGTTGAAACTGATAAGAGCACGTCCCGCCTTGAACGGCGCTGCGGCAAGCTCCGCCAGTTCGTCCTCAGGCGTCTTCGCAAGGTCAATCGTGCCGGTTGACTCGCCATGGCGGAAAGCGAGATGCGCACCGAATTTCCTGGCGAGCGCGCGCATGGCGTGATTCTCCGCGCCCGTAGTGATGCGCAGAGTCTTGTAGCCCTTCCAGCGCGCTTCGGCGATCAAGCGACTGAACAGCACGGTGCCGACATTCTGGCGGCGCGCGGAGGCCTCTACACTGAAGGCGACTTCAGGGAGCGAGGCGCCTTCCGGCGGGTGCAGTTCGGCCGCACCGCGGACCACGCCGTCGACGATATAGGCGACGATCACTGTGCCGTCCTCGGCGCAGCGGGCAGCATAACGCTCGATAAAAGAATCGTCGAGAAAGCCGTTGAAACGGTCGTGCCGGCTTCCGGCATCGAGCCTCAGCAGATGATCGCGCAGGAGCGGCAATTCTTCGTGCTGGCTCAGGGTCCGCACATAGCCCGGAGCGGTGCGGACGGTTTCTTCAAGTACCACGTCAAAACTCCTCTTGGTGTCCCTCGAGGAGGCGTTCGAATCCCTAGACCTCCTATATTGTGCATCGCAGCATCTTTTGCAAGACGAGGACCTGCCCAAGTTAAAGGCACGGGAAACGACTAATTCGTTAATAAAATCAAAGACCCGTAGTCTTACAGGACCAGCTGAGTCTGGGTGACCACGGCAACCAGCTTGCCATCCTCAGTTTCCAGCCGGGTGGTCCAGACCTGGGTCCGCCGGCCACGATGGATCGGGGTGGCGGTGGCAATCACCGTCGTTCCCTCCTTGGCCCCGCCGATGAAATTGGTCTTGCTCTCCAGCGTGGTCGTGCCCTTGGCGTCCTCGGGCAGGTTGATCACGGTTGCCGCCGCCCCGACGGAATCGGCCAGCGCCATCACCGCCCCGCCATGAATGGTGTGGTGGAGCGTACAGAGATCAGGCCGGACCATCATGCGCGCCACCACCCGATCCTTGCCGGCCTCGATGAACTCGACGCCCTTGAGCTCGGCGAACGGCATCTTCATCGCTTTAAGCTTCTCGAGCGGCGTCATCAAAAATCCTCCCAATTGATTGTTGCCTCAGCGTGAATTGCTTCGGGCGGCAAAGCAATGACGTCAGAGGTAATGGTCGGCAGACATGGGGCCGCACGGCGAATACTCCCGTGTCCCGGACGCGTTGCCACGCCCCAGCGTTGCTGCGCTGCGTCCGGGGCACGGCTTCGTTCACGTCACCGCATTCACCACCTGATATTCCGGCCGCCGCCAGACCTCGCCCGCGATCACCTCTTCGACGATCTCGGCCGCCCGCACGATCTCGCTCTCGCCGATGTACAGCGGCGTGATCCCGAACCGCATGATGTCGGGCGCGCGGAAGTCGCCGATGACGCCGCGGGCGATCAAGGCCTGCATCGCAGCGTAACCGCCGTCGAAGGCGAAGGAGACCTGCGAGCCGCGGCGCTCGTGTGCGCGCGGGGTGACCAGCCTCAAGGAGGGGCAGCGGCGCTCGACCTCGGCGATCAGGAGATCACCGAGCGCCAACGAACGCGCACGGACCTCCGCCATATCGACTCGGTCCCAGATATCGAGCGAGGCCTCCAGCGCCGCCATTGCCAGCACCGGCGGTGTGCCGACGCGCATGCGTTCGACGCCGCCCGCGGCCGCATAGCCCAGCTCGAATGCAAATGGCTTTGCATGCCCCATCCACCCCGACAGCGCAGCACGCGCATTGTCGGCGTGACGCGGCGCGACGTAGAGGAAAGCCGGCGCGCCGGGGCCGCCGTTGAGATATTTGTAGGTGCAGCCTGCCGCGAAATCCGCGCCGCACCCGGCAAGATCGACCGGCAGCGCGCCGGCGGAGTGCGCGAGATCCCAGACCGTGACGATGCCGAGCGCATGCGCCTTTGCCGTGAGCTTCGCCATGTCGTGGCGGCGGCCGGTGCGATAATCGACCTCGGTGACGTAGAGCACCGCGACCTCCTCCGACAGGGCGGCCTCGATCTCCTCCGGCATCACCAGGCGCAATTGATGGCCGCGCCCGAGCGTCGCGATCAGGCCTTCGGCCATGTAGAGGTCGGTCGGGAAGTTGCCGGTGTCCGACAGGACGATCTTGCGGGACGCGTTCATGTCGAGCGCGGCGGCGAGCGCCTGATAGACCTTGAGCGACAGCGTGTCTCCCACCATCACCGCGCCTGCTTCGGCGCCAATCAGCCGCGCGATGCGATCGCCGACATGGCGCGGCTGGGCGTACCAGCCTGCGGTGTTCCAGGCGCGGATCAGCTCAACGCCCCACTCGGTCGTGATGACGCGGTTGACGCGCTCGGCAACGCCGAGCGGCAGCGCGCCGAGCGAATTGCCGTCGAGATAGATCACGCCCTCAGGCAGATGGAACAGGGCTTTGGTGTCGTCATAGACGCGATATCTGGTCATGGATATTTCTTGGGCATTCCTACAGAATGGTGCGGACACGCCAGAGTTCGGGGAATAGCTCGACCTCCAGCATGCGCTTGAGATAGCTGACGCCACCGGTGCCGCCGGTGCCACGCTTGAAGCCGATGACGCGCTCGACCGTCGTCACGTGGTTGAAGCGCCAGCGGCGGAAATAGTCCTCGAAATCGACCAGCTTCTCGGCGAGCTCGTAGAGCATCCAATGCGTCTCCGGCGCCTCGTAGACGACGCGCCAGGCCTGCAGCACGCCCTCGTTGAAGCCATGGGTCTCGCGAACATCGCGCACCAGCACCGCGGCCGGCATCTTCAGCCCGTTGCGGTCGGCGAGCCTGAGCACCTCGTCATAAAGGCTTGGGGTCGCCAGTTCGGCCTCGAGCAGTTTCGTCGTCTCCGCATCGTGCGCGTGCGGCTTGAGCATGGCGTGGTTGCGGTTGCCGAGCAGGAATTCGATCAGCCGGTATTGGCGCGACTGGAAACCGGAGGACTGTCCGAGCTGCGAACGGAAACGCGTGTATTCGCTCGGCGTCATCGTGCGCAGAACGTCCCAGGCATTGTTGAGCTGCTCGAAGATCCGCGACATCCGTGCCAGCATCTTCATCGCAGGCTGCACCTCGTCTTTCGAGATGGCGCGGCGTGCGGCACTGAGCTCGTGGATGGCGAGCCGCATCCACAGCTCCGTGGTCTGATGCTGGATGATGAACAGCATCTCGTCATGCGCTTCCGACAGCGGATGCTGCGCGCCCAGGATCGCATCCAGCGCGAGGTAGTCGCCGTAGGACATGCGCCGGGCGAAATCGGTCTCGGCGCCGTCGCTGCTGGGATCATAATCGCTGGACGTCATGGGCAGGCCCTTTCGATCGATCTTCCCCGGCTCTGCTCAATCGAGCCCGATCAGGCGCGCTGTGATCGGCGACGACGGATCCTTCAGTCCGTCGATCACGGTAAAATGGTTCAGGCCGGGATCGACGACGAGGCGGGTCGGCACGTCGAAGCCGGTCCAGACATTGGCCATCAGGTCGGACTGTCGGATGAATTCCGGCCGCTCGCTGCCGCCGACCCAGGCGGTGACGGGCGAATGCCCGCGCGGCAGATGCAGCGCCGCGCTTTCGAGCGTCGCCTCCTCCATGGTCATGCCGAGCGTCTCGTTCATCTTGGTCTTTAGCAGCGGACGCAAATCATGCAGGCCGCTGATCGAGAGCGTGCCGGCGACGCGGTTGTAGACGGCGGGCTCCAGCCGGCTGTCGTCGCACAGCATGCGCGTGACGAGGTGGCCACCGGCCGAATGCCCGGCGAGCCGGATCGGCCCGGAGACGAGCGAGGCCGCCTTGGCGATCGCAGCGGCGATCTCGGCGGTGATGTCGGAGATGCGGGCGGCCGGCGTCAGCGTGTAGCTCGGCAACGCCACCGTCCAGCCGTAGTGGCGCGCCCCTTCTGCCAGATCCGTCCAGGTCGACTTGTCGAAGCGCATCCAATAGCCGCCATGGACGAAGACGACGAGCCCGTTGCTGTCGCCGTCGGGCAGGATCAGGTCGAGGCGCTGACGCTCACCGGAGCCATAGGCGATGTCGGGGCGAAAATGCTTCAACCCGGCGCGGTAGGCAGCGGCGCGCTCCGCCCATTGCGCCGGCATCTTGTCCGACCCCGGGATATGGGCCGAATTGGCGTAGGCATCATCCCAATCGCGCATCGTCACTCCCAGGGATTCGTCCAGCAAACTGGAAGCTAGTCTGCCACCGTGCAAGCCTGCATCCTAGTCTTTATTTTAAGCTTAAAGGATGTGGGAGGCTGGTGGATTGCGCACTCCGTCATTGCGAGCGCAGCGAAGCAATCCAGTCTGCCTCCGCGGTGGCAGTCTGGATTGCTTCGTCGCAAGCGCTCCTCGCAATGACGGCGGAGAGAGCTACGCCGTCTCCACGCCGCACCATTCCGCGATGAACAGCGCCATGGCCCTGGTCGTCTTCTTCAGCGACTCCAACTCGACGAACTCGTTGAAGCCGTGCATCTCGCCGCCGCTGGCACCGAAGCACAGGCTAGGGATGCCCTCGTTGAGGCCGTAGAAGCGGGTGTCGGTGAGCGCGGTGAAGACGAGGTCCTCCGGCACGCCGCCATAGACCTTGCCGAACGCCTTGGCGAACGCGGCCTCCGGCGCGGCGGAATCGGTCAGCTCATAGCCTTCGGATAAAAAGCCCGACCATTCGATCTCAGGCGGGTTGTTGGCGAGGAAGCGGTGGTTGCGCGCCGCAGCCGCGACGCAGGCCGCAATCTCCTTCTGGTGATCGGCGATCGACCAACCCGGCAAAACCGCGATCCGGCAATCGACATCGCACCAGGCCGGCACGCTGGAGGCCCAGTCGCCGCCCTTGATGATACCCGGGTTGAAGTTGATGGGATGGTTGAGCGTCTTGAAGTGCCTGTCGGCCTTGGCGCGCTCGTTCCACTCGATCTCGAGCTTCTGCAGCGCCTGGATCAGATGATAGGCGGCCATGATCGCGTTCGCGCCGGAGCCGGCAAAGGCGACATGGGTCGGGTGCCCCTTCACACGCAGGCGAAACCAGATCACGCCGACCTGCGAGCGCACCATCTTGCCGCCGGTCGGTTCCGGAATGAAGCAGGCATCCGCACGATAGCCGCGCTGCAGCGTCGAGAGCGCGCCGACGCCGGTGCTCTCCTCCTCGATGACGGACTGGAAGTGGATTCGCGCCGTCGGCTTGAGGCCCGCAGCCTTGATCGCATCGAGCGCATAGAGCGCGCCGATGGTGCCCGACTTCATGTCGCAGGCACCGCGGCCGAACATCTTGCCGTCCTTGATGACGGGCGAGAACGGCGGCGTGTCCCACAGTTCCAGGGGGCCTGCGGGCACGACGTCGCAGTGGCCCTGAAGGATCAGCGACTTGCCGGCGTTCGTTTGCGGGCGGTAGGTACCCACCACCGAACGCGCCTTTGAGAAATCATGTTCGATCGGACCGAAGCCGCGCAGATCCTTGAGGTCGTCGACATCGATGTGCCAGTCGTCGACCTCGTAGCCGCGTTCGCGCAGGAGATCGCCGATCATGTCCTGGCACGGCCCCTCCGCCCCTCGGGTCGAAGGGATCGCGACGAAATCACGGGTGGTGGCAAGCTGGGCCTCGAAGCCGGCGTCGACGGCATCGAGAATCCTCTGCTGCATTTCGGCATTCATCAGGCAACTCCAGGAAGTTCATTGGTCCCAAGGAGGCGCAAGCTAGCCGATTTCAGCCGTTCGGGTACTCCACAAAATATGCATCCCGCAATGCATCTTCGAGCAGGCGGCCTTCCGAATAGCCATTGAGCGTCGCGGGCCGGCTGACGCCGTCGAGCAGGCGCGGACACGGCTCGGGCGCGCCGAGCACCGTGCGAACCGGGATGCGTTCGGCATAGATCGGCAATGCATAGTCCTCGTCGTCGTCGGCAACACCTTTGGCGCGTATCTTGGCCGAGGCTTCCTCGATCTCCATTGCGATGAAGGACGTCGCCTTGATCTCCTGCGTAGTGCTCGCGCGCAGGCTCGCGGTGCGATCCGGGAAGAAGCGATCAACCATCGCGATCACCGCCCGCTCCTTCTCCTCGGCGTCGGTGACGAGATAGGCGGTGCCGAACGCCATCACCGCGCGATAGTCGGCGGAATGGTTGAAGCCGCAGCGCGCCAGCACGAGGCTGTCGAGATGGGCGACCGTGAGGCACACGCGCTCGCCTTTGGTCTGATTCCGCAGCATCCGGCTTGCGCTCGAGCCGTGCCAGTAGAGCTTCGTGCCCTCGCGCCAGAAGAAGGTCGGCGTGCAGTAGGGCTGGCCGTCGATCACATAGGAGACATGGCAGAGCATCGAGGAATCCAGGATGCGATGGACGGTCTCGTGATCATAGAAGCCGCGGTCGTGCCGGCGCTTCACCTGGTTGCGCGCCGATGTCGGATAGGAATTCGAAGTCTCGGTCTGGCTCACGGCCGCTCCTGCTCGGATTGAAAGAAATCTGGAAGCAGTTGTAGCGGCGCATTTGGTCTGCGATAGTTCCAATTCCATGCGAAATATTCCAACCAATTTCCGGCCCTCGGCTGCCAAGTCTTCCTTGCCGACAAAGACCGAGCTGCCGCTCGACCTTACCGGCCCGCACGTCACGCCAGGCGCCTCCGCCGCGCACCGGCTCTATCAGGCGCTGTGCGAGATGATCGTCTCCGGCCTGGTCAAGCCCGGCGAGCCGCTGCCGCCGTCGCGAACGCTGGCCACGCAGACCGGCTTCCGACGCAACGCCGTCGTCATCGCCTATGAGCGCCTGATCGCCGACGGCTTCGCCGAAGCGACCGTCGGCTCCGGAACGTTCGTCGCCGCGCGCATTCCTGCGCGCACGGCCGAACCGAACAAGCCGAGAGTCATTGTGGAAACGCCGGGGCAAGGCGCGTTCGCGCTCGGCTGCACCCACATCGACGAACGCGCGGTGCAACGCTTCCGTGCCTTCGTCGGCCGGCGCATGCGCAACTTCGGGTCGGAGCATCTGCACTATGGCGATCCCCGCGGCAGCCGCGAGCTACGCGCGGCAATCGCCGATCATCTGCTGTCGGCGCGCGGGCTGCGCTGCGATCCCGATCAAATCATGCTGACTTCAGGCACGCTGCACGCGCTGCGCATCGTGCTGAGCGCGATCCTCAGGGCGGGCGACCAGGTCTGGTGCGAGGACCCCGGGTACCCGGCCGCGCGAAAGACCATCGCGCATTGCGGCTATCGCGCCGTGCCGGTTCCCGTCGACGAGCACGGGATGCGGGTCGCCAAGGGCCGCCTCGCAGGGCCGGCCGCGCGCGCGGCCTATGTCACGCCGTCGCATCAGTTTCCGCTGGGCGTACAGATGTCGATGCCGCGGCGGCTGGAGCTACTGGACTGGGCGAGGCAGGCCGGCGCTTTCGTGCTGGAGGACGATTACGACAGCGAGTTTCGCTATGACGGCGCACCGCTGATGTCGCTCGCCGGCATCGATCGTCTCCAGCGCGTGATCTATCTCGGCACCTTTGCCAAGACGCTGTTTCCCGGCCTGCGCATCGGCTATTGCGCCCTGCCCGAACGCCTGATCGCGGACGTGACGGCTGCGCGCGCGGCGCTCGACCGCTTCCCCGGAACGTTGATGGAAGGCGCGGTGGCCGACATGCTCAACTCGGGCGCGTTCGCCGCAAACCTCAAGCGCGTGCGAAAGCTCTATCGCGACGCGCGCGACGTACTGGCCGAAACCCTGGAGGCCGCATCCGGTGGCGCACTCTCGGTGCCGGTGCCGTCGCAAGGCCTGCACCTGGTCGCCCGGTTTGATCCTGCGGTCGACCTGGCGGTGGCAGCGCGGGCCAAGCAGGCGGCGGGCGCTGAGGGTTGGCTGTTGGCCGACACCTATTCGCGCGCGCGGCCTCTGCCCGGCTTCGTGCTTGGATTTTCCGGCCATGCGGTTCCGCAGCTCGTCGCCTCCGCCAAACGGCTCGCGCGGGAATCGCGCGCAGCCCTGCGCTCCAGGAAGAGATCGGCCCGGCAGACCTGACGAAGGTTCACTATCAGAATCGCGAGCCCGTCCTTACATTGCGGTCTCAATGTCGGGATCATTCGCCATGCCTTTTCGCCGTGCTGCCTGCCTTTCAATCCTGATCTCCGCCGCGCTCGTGACGACGGCGCACGCCGTCACGGTCGGACGCGAGCAGGACATCACCGATCTCAAGCTTGGCCAGCGCGTGCAGGTGGATGATGGAACCTGTCCCGCCGGACAGGTCAAGGAAGTGCGCGGAACGAAGATGACCGAGAAGGGCGTCGCGCGCACCGCCGCGTGCGTGCCGCGGTATGGTCCGAAGACGAGATAGTTACTGCTTCGCCGGGTCGAACATGCACTGCAGGGTCGGCTTGGCGATCTTGGTGAAGGTCGGGCCGATCTCGCCCTGCTTGGACGCCGGCACCCAGTCGGTTTCGATGGTGGGCACGCCGGTCTCGCTGATGCCGCGCAATAGCGCTTCGCGCAGATCGCGGTCCTCGACCGCGGCTGCGGCATGATCGTGCAGGCAGCCGCAAACTTCCTCGGGATGTTCCCACCGCCCCAGCATCCGCGGCGCACATTGCCGCACGAACTCGGTGCGGGGATCCGGCAACCTTGAGGGCGCGCGCACCTGTGCCTGGACGGCATTTATCGTCAGAACAGACACGAACGCAGCAGCGCAAAATCGAACGATCATGACGGCCTTTATCGGCTGATTTTCTTGTTGTTGATCAGAAGCGCGCGGCAACCACGATCGACTGCGTCGCGGCGGTCGTAATTGGCGAGCCGCTGTACTGGAAAGTGCCGACACCGGGGAGATTGCCGTCCGGCGAGCCTGCGAACGAAGAACCGGCGACAACGAAACCAAAGGCAAGGATAAAGCTGAGCGCGCGCATGGTCTTGTCTCCGAGTTCCGGTGGCCGGCGGTGCGCCGTTCGTCGTTGTGAAGCTGATAACCATGGGCGGTTTCGCCCGTGATGCGCCAAAAGCGCAAAATGGTTTCATCTTGCGTGAGAATTGTTTCGTCCTATCCGGGGCGACGACACAATTCTCGGAAAACACCAATTATATCAGTTGGGTTTCGCCATCGCTCAAAGTGGCCTGTCAGGTTCCGGCTCCGGTGCGGCGGGCACACTGGACGCCGTCGCCGTCATGCTCCCGCCTCACCGGTTTCACACGCATTTTACGTTTTTCTGCTGATGGTGTCGCAAACGAGGGCTGGGTTCTGTCGAACCGGGGATGCTTCCGCTGCGACCCAAGCCATCGAAACCGAGACGCGGGGATCACCCGGCGCGTTGAGTCAAGGGATGGCCACTATGACGGTGCAAGATCGCGCAACGGCGCGCGGGGCGGAGCAACGGACCGACCGCGAAAATCAACGGTCGAATCGCGTCGCCTCAGCCGGCGCGATGTCGCTGCAATCCGGCCGCGGCTTCGAAGCCGCGCCACAAGCGTTCGTGCGGCTGACCGGCTCGCACCTCGCAAAACCGCAGTCCCGCGTCACTGAGTGAACGCAAGTGCGTCACTGCGTGAACGCAAGCGTCACTGCGTGAAGAACTCGCCGCACTTCTGGACGTTTGCGTCCGCCGGCCCCCAAGGCATGATCGGCACGGTCGAGGTCGAGTTCTTCGGCGAGCCCTCGATAATCCTGTCCGAATAGACCATGTAGACCAGCACGTTGCGCTTGGCGTCACAGCCGCGCACGATCTGCATTTTCTTGAAGAACAGCGAGCGTCGCCGGCGGAACATGTCATCGCCCTGCTCCATCTTGTTCTTGAACTTGATCGGCCCGACCTGGCGACAGGCCAGCGAGATGTCCGAGACCTCCTCGGCGAGGCCCAGCCAGCCCTTGAAGCCGCCTTTCTCCGGCACGGTGAAATGACAGGCGACGCCCTCGACTTCGGGATCGTCGAGACCATAGGTCGCGAGCTTGTCGTTCGGACTCATCCATTTGAACACGGTCGAGCGGCGGAAGATCAGATCGGGCTCGTCGGCGGCCGAAGCGGACGTTGCCGGCACGACCAGGGCCAGGAGGAGAAAAGCAAAGCCTTTCAAGCGGATGCTGGAAAGACCGAGGAAACGAGATGACATGAAGTTCTCCGGTAACAAGTCGCCACAATGTAGGTATGAGACGGCCGCTCAGGAAGACGACGGACCGACGGGCGCGGCCGCCGTTTACCGCTCCGTGAGGCTTTTTTGCTACGACTTGGACAAAAGTAGCGGATGGCAGAACCGCCATGCTGGTGAACGCGTATCCCCTCTGCGAGACTAACGTCTGATTTGGATTATGGATTCGAGGATGAACAGCGTGAACGGGTCGGGTTTTTCTGCCAAGCCGGCGCGGCTGTGGCAGGTCGCCATTTTGACGGCGGCGGGTGCGATCGGCGCGACCAGCCAGGCAGACGCAGCATTTTATTATTGGACGGATTATTCCGACGGGTCCTATTACGCCCGGCAGGACCGGCATCCCGAAATACCGCGCCAGAAGCCGCAGAAGCGCAGCGCCACCGGCAAGAAAGAAGTCGTCGCCGAGAAGGAAGCCGGCAGCAAGCCGCAAGGACCGCTCGTCATTGTCGTCTCGATCGACCGGCAGAAGGTCACGGTCTACGATACCAACGGCGTGTTCGCGGAATCTCCGGTGTCGACGGGCATGAAGGGCCATTCGACGCCGATGGGTGTGTTCAGCGTCATCCAGAAGCACAAATTCCACCACTCCAACATCTATAGCGGCGCGCCGATGCCGTACATGCAGCGGATCACCTGGTCCGGTGTCGCGATGCATGCCGGCGTGCTGCCGGGCTATCCGGCCTCGCACGGCTGCATCCGCATGCCGATGGCGTTCGCGGTGAAGATGTGGAATTGGACCCGGATGGGCGCACGCGTCATCGTCGCGCCCGGCGAGATGTCACCGCACAACTTCTCCCATCCTTTGCTCGCCTCGTCGCGCGTGCCGCCGCAACCCACCGCCAGCCTCGAGCCGCAGACCAATGTCGGCGACAAGGCCGACAAGGGCGCCGCGCAAGCCAAAGCCGCCGAAGCCAAGCCGGTCGAAACCAAGCCCGTCGAAACCAAGACCGCCAGCGCCGACAGCGTATTGGAGCTGCGCACCTCCGTCGGTCACACCGTGATGTCGGACGTGACCACGGGCAATGCGGCAGCCCACGAAGAAGCCGAAGCCACCGCGCCCGTCGACAACGCCAGGGCGGCCGAAGCATCGGATGCGGCCAAGCCTCCGGCGGAAGACGTTGCCAAGCCGGTGAACGCGGACAAGTCCGCCGACAAGGTCGAGGCCGTCAAGACCGAGCCGGTCAAGACGGACGCTGCGAACTCCGCGAAGACACCCGATGCGCCGGCACCTGCGATCGCCGCCTCGCCCGACGCGAAGAAGGACGAGAGCCGGCTTGCCGAACCCGCGCCGGCCGCAAAGCCTGAAGCGGCGAAACGGGCCGGCCAGATCGCCGTCTTCATCAGCCGCAAGGATTCCAAGCTCTACGTCCGGCAGAATTTTGCGCCGCTGTTCGAGGTGCCGGTCACCATCGCCACCAGCGACCGGCCGCTCGGCACGCATATCTTCACTGCCGAGCTCGACAAGTCCGATTCCAATGCGCTGCGTTGGTCGGTGCTGTCGCTGCCGGTCACCGCCCGCTCCGCGGCCCGCGACGACGGCGCCCACCTCACGCGCCGCCAACGTGGCGTGGCGGTAATCCCCGTCGCCGCCAAACCCGTGGTCACGCCGGACAGTCCGGCCGCAGCCCTCGACCGCATCTCGATCCCCGCCGACACGATGGCGAAGATCAACGAAATGCTGACATCGGGCGGCTCCATCATCATCTCGGACCAGGGCATCAACCAGGGTGAGACCGGCGAAGGCACCGACTTCATCGTCCGCCTGTACTAAGGCGTTTTCGAGCGAAGTGGATACCGGTTCGCGTCGAGAAAACGCGTCAACAGCTTGGCGTTGCACGGCGCCCGATAACGCGGTGTTGACGAGGCAGGCCGCCGCACCGGAGTAACATGCGACCGGGATCATTTCGGGGGACGCCGTCATGATGAATCGCAGAACCATGCTCTTAGCAGCGCTGGCCGGCACGCTGGCGCCGGCGGCGCGTGCTTTCGCCGACAGCGGCATGAGCCGGATCCCGGCCTATGCCTTTTCCTTCCCCGCTTTATCCGGCGACGACATCCGCCTCGCCGCCTTTGCCGGCAAGCCGCTGCTGGTGGTCAACACGGCCTCGCTCTGTGGCTACACGCCGCAATATGCCGGCTTGCAGGAGCTCTGGAACGAGTTTCGCGAACGCGGGCTCACCGTGATCGGGGTGCCCTCCAACGATTTTGGCGGCCAGGAGCCCGGCGGCACCAGCGAGATCACGGAGACCGCGCACCACCAATATGGTGTTACCTTTCCGATCACCGCCAAGGCCATCGTGGTCGGCGCAAAGGCGCATCCATTCTACAAATGGGCAGCGGAGGCGCGGCCAAGGGAAGTTCCGCGCTGGAACTTCCACAAATACCTGATCGGACGCGACGGCTATATCGCCGAAGTCTTTCCGTCCGCGATCGAACCGGCGGACACGCGGATCAAGACCGCCATTGCCAGGACGCTGGCCGACACTTGATGCAAGGCGCGCCCAATCCGGCTGGGCACAATTGTGGCGGGATGCCAAACAGCCGTTGCAATGGCGATGGCCCACCATCTAGGCTAGGATCGTTTGGGGCAGGACGGTTTTGCCGAAGGCGAAAAGCAGCGGCGGAACAACGGGATCAATCTCGAGGATAACACCATGCGTGTGGCGGCAGGACTGATTTTGGCAAGCGCGATGTCGGTCGCGATGACCGGCGCAGCATGGTCGCAGACCCCGGCCGCAAAGCCCGCAGCCGCGACGCAAGCCGCCCCAGTGGCGACGCCGGCCGCAGCCGCGCCTGCGGCGGCACCGCCGGCAGCTCCCACGGTGGCCGTCGCGCCGGCGGGCTTCGTCAATCCGCCGCCGCCCAAGCAGGCGCCGCAACCGGCCCGCGCGGCCTGCAACACGCCGGGCGCACTCGGGGTCGCCCGCACCGTCGAGATCGACACCACGGGCGGTCCCGGCTTCGGCTTCGAGCACTTCAAGGAGCTCGACTTCCTGCGCGACAAGGAGGTTGTGCTGACCTTCGACGACGGCCCCTGGCCGCGTAACACGCCCGCCGTGCTGAAGGCGCTCGCCGACGAATGCACCACCGGCATCTTCTTCTCGATCGGCAAGCACGCGACCTACGAGCCGGAGATCCTGAAGCAGGTCTACAACGCCGGCCACACCGTCGGCACCCACACCTGGTCACACGCCAATCTCAACAACAAGAAGCTCACCGAAGCGCAGCGCAAGGAAGAGATCGAGAAGGGCCTTTCCGCGGTGAAGTGGGCGCTCGGCGGCATCTCGCCCTCGCCGTTCTTCCGCTTCCCGGCGCTTCAGCATCCGCCGGAGATGGTCACCTATCTCGGCAACCGCAACACCGCGATCTTCTCCTGCGATATCGACTCCTTCGACTTCAAGGCCTCCAAGCCCGAGAAGGTGGTCGAGACCGTGATGAAGAAGCTCGACACCAAGGGCAAGGGCATCATCCTGATGCACGACTTCCAGAAGCACACCGCGGAGGCCCTGCCCGAGCTGCTCAAGCGCCTGAAGGCCGGCGGCTACAAGGTGGTGGCGATGCGCGCCAAATTCCCGGCCTCGTCGCTGCCCGAATACGACCAGGAGCTGCTCAAGGACGCCAAGCTGCCGACGGTGAGCCAGCGTCCGGTCAATTCCGTGGTGACGACCGTTTCCGAATAGACGGCATTGTCTTTCCGTATCGAAGGCTACGTCATCGTCTCCGCCGACGGCATGCTCGCCGACGCCGGCCATGTCATGCCCGACAGCCTGAAGTTCGACGGCGACAAGCTGTTCTTCGAGCAGGCGCTCGATCGCGCCGCGCTGATCGTGCACGGCCGCAACTCGCATGAGCAGCAACCGAACTCGCCGCAGCGCAAGCGGCTGATCGTCACCCGCAGGATCAAGCCGCTCACCGTCGATCCGGAAATGCCGAACGCGACGCTGTGGAATCCGAAACAGGCGAGCTTCGAGGAGGCATGCGCCTTTGCCGATGTCGCCTCCGGCATGGTCGCAATCATCGGCGGCCCCGTCGTGTTCGAGATGTTCATGGGCCGGTACGATACGTTCTGGCTGTCGGAAGCCCCGCATGTGCGCCTGCCCGGCGGCGAAGGCTGTTTCGTCGGCGTGCCCGAGCGGACGCCGCAGCAGGTGCTGACGTCACACGGGATGCAGCCTGATGCGCCGTATCTGCTCGACGCCGCGCATGGGGTGACCGTGACCCCGTGGCGCCCGGCGAGAGCTTCCAACTAAAAACTCGAAAACAACCCCATGCACAGTAGCGGCATCTCAGTACCGGCCTCCAACCGGTTGAATCCCAGTGCATAACAAGCGCCGTCGCCCGCCAGCTGGCCGGCATGAGGCTCCTCACAACGGACTACGATGGCCGTCATGGTCATCGGATGAGCAGCAGGATTTGAGCCGCATCAATGCGCTTCTCACCGGTTCATTCGACGATGACAACGCCGGGACTTCACATGCGATAGGCTCGCCACATGTCCCACATTCTTCTTCCCGACCATCCGCGCGAGGAAAGCGCACGCCTGCTGGGCCAGGCCCTGCACTGCCGCCAACTCGCGACGTCCGCGATCGAGAAGCCGTTGATCGAGCAACTCGTCACGCTGGCGAAATCTTATGAAGCCAAGGCCGCTCTGCTCCGCGCAACCTGCGGCGTCGTCAGCTACACGTCCCCGTAGGCCGCCTCGGCCGGACGCGTGGTGCGGCCGTATCCCATGATCATGAACAAGGCGCCCATGATCGACAGGTTCTTCAACGCGTCGACCACCATCCTGGCGTTGTCGGGCGGCGCCTGGTTCCAGAAATCGTCGAACAGCACGGTCGCAATCGCGACGTAGATGATCATCAGCATCGCGAAGAACCGCGCGCCGAAATTCAGCGCGATCATCAGGCCTGCGATGATCTCGAGACCGCCGACGGCGATCGCCAGCAGCTGCGGCGTGGTCATGGCCGTGGCCGTCTCGATCTGCTTGGCGTAAGGCGCGACGATGTCGGGCACCACGACCTTGGTGGCGATGAAGTCAGCGGTCGCCTGGATGGCAAAGAGCTTGGTCGCGCCCGTGTAGATGAACAGCACGGCGAACAGGATTCGCCCGAAAGTCACGAACGCTGGCATGATCGGCCTCTTGGCAAAGCGCTAAGCACGGAACGCGCCGACGGATTATGGAGAGTCGTGCGCGGGTTTACAAACGGTGAAATGGAGAACTGGAAAGGAATTCAAAGTCGCTTGTCTTTTTCCTTCTCCCCTTGCGGGAGAAGGTGGCTCGCCGCGAAGCGGCGAGACGGATGAGGGGTATCCATCGTCGCGAACGACTCTGGCGATCGCGGCGCGCGGAGAGATACCCCTCATCCGGCGCTTCGCGCCACCTTCTCCCACAAGGGGAGAAGGAATTTGCACCACCGACGACGCTACGTGAACAACGTCGGCTGCCGTGCGGCGCGCTCTTGCGCTTCGACGACGGCCACGGCCGTCATGTTGAGGATGCCGCGCGCCGTCACCGAGGGCGTCAGGATATGCGCCGGGCGCGCCGGGCCGATCAGGATCGGGCCGACGGGAAGCGCGTCTGCGAGCGACTTGATCATCTGATAGGCGACGTTGGCGGTGTCCAGCGTCGGCATGATCAGGATATTGGCCTCGCCCTCGAGATTGGAGTGCGGCAGCACCATTTTTCGCGCGGCGGCCGAAAGTGCGGTGTCGCCCTGCATCTCGCCGTCGGCCTCGATCTCCGGATGCTTTTCCTTGAGCAGCTGGGTCGCGCGGCGCATCTTGCGCGAGGAATCGGTGTCGTAGCTGCCGAAATCCGAATGCGAGACGAAGGCGATCTTCGGCTTGATGTTGAAACGCTGGACGTGGACCGCGGCAAGCGATGCGATCTCGGCAAGTTCCTCCGCGCTCGGATTGGGTCGAACTTGCGTGTCGGCGATGAAGAAGGCGCCCTTGCTGGTGATCAGCAGCGCCAGCGCAGCGTAGTCGCTGATGCCCGGGCAAAAACCGACGATCTCGCGGACATGGCGCAGATGACTCATGTAGCGGCCCTCGACGCCGCACAGCATCGCATCCGCTTCCCCGCGCGTCACCGCGAGCGCGGCGATCACCGTGTTGTTGGTGCGCACCACGGTGCGGGCCGCATCCGGCGTCACGCCGCGGCGGCCGGCGACCTCGACATAGGACTGCACATAGGAACGGTAGCGCGGATCGTCTTCGGGATTGACCAGGTCGAAATCCTTGCCGGCGCGGATCGACAGGCCGAAGCGCTTGATGCGGGCGTCAACCACCGAAGGACGACCGACCAGGATCGGCCGCGCCAAATTCTCCTCCAGCACCACCTGCGTGGCACGCAGCACGCGCTCGTCCTCGCCTTCGGCGTAGATCACGCGCACCGGCTGGGTCTTGGCCTTGGCGAACATCGGCTTCATGACGAGGCCGGAGCGGAAGGCGAAGCGCTCCAGCAGCGCGGTGTATTCGTCGAAATTGGTGATCGGCCGCGTCGCGACGCCGGATTCCATTGCCGCCTTCGCCACCGCCGGCGAGATGCGCAGAATCAATCTGGGATCGAACGGGCTCGGGATCAGCGAGCCCGGGCCGAAGCCCTGCGTCTCGCCGGTGTCGAAACCTTGCGCGACGGCATCCGACGGCGCCTCGCGCGCTAGCTGCGCGATGGCCTCGACGGCAGCGTGCTTCATCTCCTCGTTGATCGCGGTGGCGCCGACGTCGAGCGCGCCCCGGAAGATGAAGGGAAAGCACAGGACATTGTTGACCTGGTTCGGATAGTCGGAACGACCGGTGCAGATCATGGCGTCGGGACGCGCCTTGCGCGCCTCCTCCGGCATGATCTCGGGCGTCGGGTTCGCGAGCGCCATGATCAGCGGCTTGTCGCCCATCGCCTTGGCCATCTCCGGCTTGAGCACGCCCGGCGCCGAGAGGCCGATGAAGATGTCGGCGCCGCCGATGACGTCGGCGAGCGTGCGCTTGTCGGTCTTTTGCGCATAGACCGCTTTCCAGCGGTCCATCGTGGTGTTGCGCCCCTCGTGCACGAGGCCGTCGATGTCGCAGACCCAGATGTTCTTGCGCTGCGCGCCCATCGACACCAGCAGATTGAGCGTGGCGATTGCCGCGGCCCCTGCCCCCGACGCCACGATCTTGACGTCGGACAGCTTCTTGCCGTTCAGGCGCAGGCCGTTGGTGATCGCGGCGGCGACGATGATGGCGGTGCCGTGCTGGTCGTCATGAAAGACCGGGATCTTCATGCGCTCCTTGAGCTGCGCCTCGATCTCGAAACATTCCGGTCCGCGGATATCTTCCAGATTGATGCCGCCGAAGGTCGGCTCCAGTGCCGCCACCGTCTCGACCACGCGCTCGATCGTGTCGGCGGCGATCTCGATATCGAACACGTCGATGCCGGCGAATTTCTTGAACAGGACCGCCTTGCCTTCCATCACCGGCTTGGAGGCCAGCGGGCCGATATTGCCGAGGCCGAGCACGGCGGTGCCGTTGGAGACCACGGCAACCAGATTGGCGCGGGTGGTCAGCGTGGCGGCTTCCGCCGGATTCTTGGCGATCTCGGTGCAGGCCGCAGCGACGCCCGGAGAATAGGCCAACGCAAGGTCGCGCTGGTTGGCAAGCGGCTTGCTTGCCTGGATCTCGAGCTTTCCAGGGCGCGGCAGACGATGGTAGGCGAGCGCCGCCTGGTGGAGATCATCAGAATAGGACGACATGCGGTGTCTCGCCTCGCGTTACCGGCCTCAAAATGCACGATCCGAAAGCGGCTGTCCAAGCGGACCGTATTTCCGGGTCATGGAAACGGGATGAAGCACGCCGGGCGCCCCGGTGGCAACATCGGATTGCGGCCCCATCAACAGGGCGCGTGGTCAAATATTTGAAAACCATAGCTTTCCCTGGACCGCGCGGCGTTTCGCGAATATGGCAGGTTGCGCGGTGCAAGACGAGCAACTGGAGTTGGGAATGAAGCGAATCCTGATCGGCCTGATCGCACTTGCCGTGATCGGCGCGGGTGGATGGCTCGGCTTTAATCTCTATGTCCAGCACCGGGCGACGAGCGAGGTCGAGGCGGCCTTCGAGCAGATCCGCGCAGGCGGCGGCAAAGCGAGCCACGGCAAGATCGGGTTCGAGCCGGGGACGCGTACCCTGACGATCGAGGACATCGCGATCGCTCCCGGCGAGCAGCCGCAGGCGCAGATCAGGATTGCCGGCATCACCGGCACCGGGGTTCGCCTGATCGACGACAACAGCTTCTCGGCCGACCACATCGAGGTCAGGGGTTTCGAAGTCGCGCTGGACCAGGTCGGTGACGCGAAGCTGAAGGCGTCCTACAAGGTCCCTCAACTCACCTTGCGTGACTATGTCGGCCCCGTTCACGCCGGCAATGCGCCGGCGGGCGGCTCGCTGATCGACATCTACCGCTATGTGCTCGATAAGTACGCAAGCATTACGGCATCATCAGTCACGGCTCCGACGCTGACGATGACGTTCGATACCAGCGGCAGCGCCGCCGGCAGCGGCGAGGTCGCCTATTCCGGGCTCGCGATCCAGAATCTCAAGCGCGGCAAGATCGACGCGATGAAGGCGGACCGCGCCGTCTTCACCATCGACGTTCCGCAGCCGGGCAAGCAGGACAAGCTGAGCGGCGACCTCTCCAACATCATTGTCAATGATTTCGACTCCACCGCGATCGCCGCGGCACTCGATCCGGAGAAGACCGGCGACGACAGCTACCATCGCGTCTATCGGCAGATCGCGGCCGGGCCTTATGTGCTCAAATCGACCCAGGGCATGCGGATGGACATCGACGGGATCACCTTCGAGGACATCGCGGTGCAGCCCTCAAAATTCCGGCCGGCCGAGATCATTGCGCTATTGCCGGCGGACCGCTCGGCCGTCCCGACCGCCGCACAATCGCGCGAGATCATGGAGAAGCTCGCCGGATACTACGAAGGCCTTCGCATCGGCAGGATCGAGGTCGGCAAGACGTCCATGGGCACGCCGCAGGGGACGGCCAGGATCAATGCCGTCCGATATCGCGAGGGCGAATTCGCGGTCGAAGGCGTCGATACGCCCTCGCCGCAAGGCCAGTTCAAGATGGAGCGCTTCGCGCTGAAATCGTTCAGTGCGGCAAACCTGATGCGCTGGGCGGCGGGGCTCGGCAGCCAGGGGCAGCCGCCCTCGCCCGATCAGATGCTGGGCCTGTTCCAGGTGCTCGAAGGCGCCGAGATCAAGGGCGTGGTGGCGCCCTACAAGACTACGCGGCAGCTCGTCACGATCGACACGATCAGCCTGAATTGGGGCCAACTGGTCGGGTCCATTCCGAGCAAGGCCAATCTCGTCGTCAAAATGGTCACGCCGACCGATCCCGCCAATCCGGCGCTGCAGCCGCTGACCATGGCCGGCATCGACAAGCTCGCCATCGACCTCGATCTCGGCGCGGCCTGGACGGAATCTTCGGGGGCTTTCGCGCTGGCGCCGGCTACGATCGATCTCGGCAATCTCGCCAGGGTCCAGGCGGGTGTGGCGCTCGCGAAAGTGCCGCGCGGCCTGTTCACGACTGATCCGGCGCAGGCCATGAGCGAGGCGGCGCAGGTCGAGACCGGCGCGGTCGAGCTTTCCTTGCGCGACAGCGGCGTCGTCGATCTCGTCGTCGCGCAGTTCGCGCGCATGCAGAACGTCAGCCGCGATGCCGCGCGCGGAGCCATCGTCGCGATGATCAGGGCCCAGGGCGAGAAGGTTGCGGTCTCCAATCTCGACGTCAGGGCGGCGGCGGATGCCCTTGCCGGTTTCGTCGAGACCTCGGGGCAGACGCTCACCATCAAGCTGACCCCGCACGGGAAGCTGCCGGTGCTTCAACTGATGGACGTCCTCAACAACGAGCCGATCATCGCGCTGGCGCAATTCAGGATCGAGGCGTCGACGGGGTTGTAAGTGATCGATCTCGTGTCCCGGACGCGCTGCAGCGTGTAGCGCTGCGCAGAGCCGGGACCCAGAAGCTTGCTGCTCGCTGAGACATGGGCCCCGGCTCAGCAGCGCACCGCTGAAGAGCGCTGCGCTGCGTCCGGGGCACGAGCTCCCTCACTTCTGCGGCAAGTTCACCCGCACATGCAGCTCACGGAGCTGTTTGGTCGTGGCTTCCGACGGCGCGCCCATCAGCAGGTCTGCGTATTGCTGGTTCATCGGGAACAGCGAGATCTCGCGCAGATTGTTGGTGCCACACAGCAGCATGACGATGCGCTCGAGGCCGGCGGCCATGCCGCCATGCGGCGGTGCACCGTACTGGAAGGCGCGGTACATGCCGCCGAACCGCTCGACGACCTCCTGCTCGCCATAGCCGGCGATCTCGAATGCCTTCACCATCGCTTCGGGCACATGGTTGCGGATGCCGCCCGACGCCATCTCGTAGCCGTTGCAGGCGATGTCGTACTGGAACGCTTTGATGGTCAGCGGATCCTGCGACTTCAGCGCGTCGAGGCCGCCCTGCGGCATCGAGAACGGGTTGTGCGAGAAGTCGACCTTCTTGTTCTCCTCGTCATACTCGTACATCGGGAAGTCGACGATCCAGGCGAACGCGAACTGATCCTTGTCGATCAGGTTCAATTCCTCGCCGACCTTCGTGCGCGCCATGCCGGCGAACTTCCAGAATTTCTCCGGGTCTCCGGCCACGAAGAACGCGGCATCGCCCTCCTTGAGATGGAGCTGCTCGCGGATCGCGGCCGTGCGGTCCGGGCCGATATTATTGGCGAGCGGGCCTGCACCCTCGCCGCCCTCGCGCCACATGATGTAGCCGAGGCCGGGCTGACCTTCGCCCTGCGCCCACGAGTTCATGCGGTCGCAGAAGGCGCGGCTGCCGCCACCCTTGCCCGGGATTGCCCAGACCTGGTTCTTGGGGTCTTCGAGCATGCGCGCGAACACCTTGAAGCCGGAGCCGCGGAAGTGCTCCGAGACGTCCTGCATCTCGATCGGGTTGCGCAGGTCCGGCTTGTCGGTGCCGTATTTGCGTAGCGCCTCGGCAAACGGAATCCGCGGCCAATTCCTGGTGACCGGCTTGCCCTTGGCGAACTCCTCGAACACGCCGGTGATGACCGGCTCCATCGCCGCGAACACGTCGTCCTGGGTGACGAAGCTCATCTCGACGTCGAGCTGGTAGAACTCCGGCAGACGATCGGCGCGCGGGTCCTCGTCGCGGAAGCAGGGCGCGATCTGGAAATAGCGGTCGAAGCCCGACATCATCAACAGCTGCTTGTACTGCTGCGGCGCCTGCGGCAGCGCGTAGAACTTGCCGGGATGGATGCGCGACGGCACCACGAAGTCACGCGCGCCCTCCGGCGAGGAGGCCGTCAGGATCGGCGTCTGGAATTCGAAGAAGCCCTGCTCCTTCATCCGCTTGCGCAGGGAGTCGACCACCGCGCCGCGGGTCATGATATTCTGGTGCAGCTTTTCGCGGCGCAGGTCGAGGAAGCGATACTTCAGCCGGATATCCTCGGGATAATCCTGGTCGCCGAACACCGGCAGCGGCAGGTCGCCGGCCGGCCCCAGCACCTCGATCTCGCTGACATAGACCTCGATCTTGCCGGTCGGCAGCTCGTCATTGTCGGTGCCTTCGGGGCGGCGGCGGGCCTTGCCGTCCATCCGCACGACGAATTCCGAGCGCAGCTTCTCGGCCTGCGCGAAGGCCGGCGAGTCCGGATCGACCACGCACTGGGTCAGGCCGTAATGGTCGCGGAGGTCGATGAACAGCACGCCGCCATGGTCGCGGACGCGATGGACCCAGCCTGACAGGCGGACCGTCTCGCCGATATTGCTCTCGCGGAGCGCGCCGCATGTATGTGACCGGTAGCGATGCATGGTCGTCCCAAAATCAATGTGGAGAGGTCGAATCGGGCAGGGCCTGATGTCCTAGCCGAAGTTGCGCAGGGTTTACCCGACGAGGCCGAGGGCGGCAACCAATGGAACGGCCTGTTTTGGGCCTGGAAGGCTCATTTTTGGCCGGTTTTGGCTCAAGCCTTTGCCATCCGGCGTTCCCCGCCTATCTTTACCGGTATGACCGTCCATTTCCCCTTTCAGAATTCGTATGCCGCGTTGCCGGACAGCTTCTTTGCCCGCGTCGCGCCGACCCCGGTGGCGGCCCCCCGGCTGATCAAGCTGAACCGGCCGCTGGCGCTCCAGCTTGGGCTCGATCCCGACTTGCTGGAGACGGCGGAAGGCGCGGCGATCCTGGCCGGCAAGTCGGTTCCTGATGGAGCCGATCCCATCGCCATGGCCTATGCCGGCCACCAGTTCGGGCATTTCGTGCCCCAACTCGGCGACGGCCGCGCCATCCTGCTCGGCGAAGTCATCGACCGGGACGGCGTCCGCCGCGACATCCAGCTCAAGGGAAGTGGCCCCACCCCGTTCTCGCGCCGCGGCGACGGCCGCGCGGCGCTCGGGCCGGTACTGCGCGAATACATTGTCAGCGAAGCCATGTTCGCTTTGGGCATCCCGACCACCCGCTCGCTTGCCGCCGTGGTCACCGGCGAGCACGTGATCCGCGAGGTAGCGCTGCCCGGCGCGGTGCTCACCCGCGTCGCCTCCAGCCACATCAGGGTCGGCACCTTCCAGTTCTTCGCCGCCCGCCGCGATACCGACGCGGTTCGCGCCCTCGCCGACCACGTCATTGCGCGACATTACCCGGCGCTGCGCGAGGTGGAGCGGCGTTACCACGCCCTGCTGGCGGCGGTCGTCGAACGCCAGGCCAATCTCATCGCGCGCTGGCTGTTGGTCGGCTTCATCCACGGCGTGATGAACACCGACAACTCCGCCATCTCCGGCGAGACCATCGACTACGGTCCCTGCGCCTTCATGGATGCGTACAACCCTTCGCAGGTGTTCTCGTCGATCGACGAGATGGGCCGCTACGCCTATGCCAACCAGCCGCGGATCGCGCTGTGGAATCTGACGAGGCTCGCCGAATGCCTGTTGCCGCTGTTCTCGGACGAGCAGGAGAAGGCGATCGCGGAAGCGCAGGACATTCTCGGCGCCTTCACTGAGACATTCAGCACCGCCTATCAGGCAGGCCTGCGCAGGAAGGTCGGCCTGTTCACCGAGCGCGATGGCGACGAAGCCCTGATCCAGGACCTGCTGGATGCCATGGCGAAGAACCAGGCCGATTTCACCCTCACCTTCCGCAAGCTCGGCGATGCCGCCGTTGATGACAGCGCGGATGCGCGTGCGCAATTCATGGAGCCCGCAGCCTTCGACGAATGGGCAGGCTGCTGGCGCGCGCGCCTAGCGCTGGAATCGCAGGGCGCCGCCGAGCGGCGCGCGGCCATGAACGCGGTCAATCCCATCTTCATCCCCCGCAACCACCGCGTCGAAGCCGTGATCCAGGCGGCCGTCAACGACGACTACGCGCCGTTCGAGGAGCTGGTGCAGGTGTTGGCGAAACCGTTCGACGACCAGCCGGACTACGCCGCCTACGCCGATCCGCCGCTGCCGGACCAACGGGTGCTGCAGACGTTTTGCGGGACGTGAGGCGGGTTCGACCGCTCACGACCATCCCTGAATTATGCACTGCACGGATCGCGCCTTGCGCGATCCGTTGCTGTCCCGCGGGCCCTGTGGACACATCCCGCCCACGGGAACCGCTGTCATCAAACTGAAACACACGCACTCTAACCGCCTGTCAGGGTCGTCTTGCCGGAGGCGCCCGTCCTCCAACGGTCCTGACACACGCCATGCCCTTCAAATTCATCCACCTCACCGACACGCATCTGGCCAACCCCGGCTCGACCCTCTATGGCCTCGATCCGCGCGTCCGGCTGGACGCTGCGATCGCCGACATCAACAAGCATCAATCCGACGCCGCCTTCGCCGTCGTGACCGGCGACCTCACCCATTGGGGCGAGGCTGAATCCTACGCCAATTTCGCCGACGCGATGGCCGCGCTCAAGATTCCGTACATCGCCATGGTCGGCAATCACGACAAGCGCGTCACCTGCCTCGACAGCCTGAAGGCCGCGCCGAGCGATCCCAATGGCTTCGTGCAGGGCACGCGCACCACCGAGCACGGCCTGTTCGTGTTCCTCGACACCCTGGACGAGACCAGCCATGCCGGCGAGATGTGCGCCAGGCGCTTCGACTGGCTGGCGAAGACGCTCGCGGCCGCGCCCGCCGACATGCCGTTCGTCGTATTCATGCATCACCCGCCCTTCCCCGTCGGCGTCCATGCGATGGACGAGATCGGGCTGAAGCAGAGCGCGGAGTTCGCCGAAGTAATCGCGCCCTATCGCCCCCGCATCCGCCACCTGTTCTTCGGTCATGTGCACCGACCCATCTTCGGCAGCTACGGCAAGATTCCGTTCTCCACCCTGCGCGGCACCAACCATCAGGTCTGGTTCGAGCTCGACGCCGGCGCACCGCATCTGGCCAGCCACGAGCCGCCCGCCTATGGCGTCGTCCTGATCGACGATGAGAACCTCGTCGTGCATAGCCACGATTTCCTCGACACCAGCCTGCGCTTCCCCTTCGAGCCACCTGCAGGAGTGGACGGCCGCGACTATGCACTCAACTTTCCGGCGCGGTGAGATGAGCCTCGCCGAACCCGCGGCTCTCAAGGTCGCGACCTCGGCGGCGCCGCGCCTGGACGTGCCGAAGCGCCTCGTCATGCGCTTCAAGGCTTCGCTGCCCGCCTATCTCCTGTTGCTGCCATCGCTGGTCTTCCTCGCGCTGTTCACCTATGGCGCGATGGGCCGCGTGCTGGTCGATGCGCTCTACCAGCGCGCCACGCCGAAGGCCCCGGTCCGCTTCGTCGGTCTCGACAACATCGCAGCGGTGCTGGCCGACCCCGCCTTCTCCGGCGCGGTCGTCAACAATCTCGTCTATGCGGCCGGCACGGCGATCCCGAGCATCGGCCTCGCGCTGCTGTTCGCGCTGACGCTGTCGCGCACCCATGCCGTGAGCAGCGCGCTGCGCGCCGCGCTGTTCCTGCCGGTGCTGATCCCGATGGTCGCGGCCTCCGCGCTGTTCATGTTCATCTTCCTGCCCAATGTCGGCCTGCTCGACTACTACATCGGCCGCCTGCTTCCGGTGCTGCCGAACTGGCTCGGCGACCCCGACATCGCGCTTTACGCGATCATGATCATCACGATCTGGAAGAACGCCGGCTATTACATGCTGTTCTTCCTCGCCGGCCTTCAGTCCGTGCCAGAGGACGTGATGGAAGCCGCGCATCTCGACGGCGCCGGGCCTTACCAGCGCCTGCGCCATATCATTCTGCCGGAGCTCAAGCCCACCTTCCTGTTCGTCACCGTGATCGCGATCCTCAACGCGGTGACGCAGGTCGACCACGTCTTCGTCATGACCCAGGGCGGACCGTCGAACTCGACCAACCTCGTGCTGTTCTACATCTACCAGCAGGCAGTCGAGCATTACGACGTCGGCAAGGCCTCGGCCGCGACGCTGCTGACGCTCGCCGCGCTGATGGGGCTGACCGCGCTCTCCTTCCGCACCCTTGCGAACCGCGAGGGCGGGCCATGAAGCTCATCGCCGCCCTCTACAAGGACGCGCCGCTCGCCACACGCGGCGAGATCACGCCCAAGCTCGGCTTCGCGCTGACCGTGCTGCTCGCGATCGTCTGGCTCATCCCGTTCTTGTGGATGGTCGTCGCGACGCTGCGCCCGGCCTCCGACGGCATCAACGCCATGGCCGAGTTGATGCCGAGCCTGAAGCCGACGCTCGACAATGTCAGGGACGCCTGGGAGATCGGCGATTTCCCGCGCTACACGCTCAACACCACGATCATCTGCGCCGGCATTCTGCTGGTGCAGTTCGTCACGATCACGCTGGCCGGCTTTGCCTTTGCGCGCCTCGACTTCGCCGGCAAATCGCTGATCTTCTATCTGTTCCTGATGCAGCTGATGTTGGTCCCGGTGCTGCTGATCGTGCCGAATCTGAGCCTCGTGGCGCGGCTCGGCCTCTACGACACGCTCGCCGGCGTGATGATGCCGTTCTTCGCCTCCGCCTTCGGCACCTTCCTGATGCGCCAGGCGTTCGAAGCCATTCCGACCGAGCTCGAGGATGCCGCCCTGATCGACGGCGCCAGCCTGCTCCAGCGCATCCGCCACATCTACGTGCCGCTGTCGATGCCGAGCTTCTCGGCCTTCGCCATCATCTCGGTCACCAGCCACTGGAACGACTTCCTGTGGCCGCTGATGGTGATCAACTCGCCGGACAAGCGGCCGCTCACGGTCGGGCTCTCGGTCTTCACCAAGACCGCCGAAGGCACGCAGGCCTGGGGCACCATCGCAGCGGGCACGCTGATGGTGATCGCCCCGCTGCTCGTCACGTTCCTGATCTTCCAGAAGCGCTTCATCAGCTCTTTCGTCACCTCAGGCATCAAATAGGAGATTTTCGATGCTGTTTACCCGCAGGCTCATGTTCGGCCTCGCCATCGCAAGCACGATGGCCGGCGCCCTCGCCGTTCCGGCGATGGCCGAAGGTCCGACCGAGATCGATCTGTTCTTCCCGGTCCCCGTCGACGGCAAGCTCGCCCGCGACATGGGCACCCTGATCAAGGAGTTCAACGACGGTCACCCCGACATCAAGGCCACCGCCGTCTACACCGGCTCCTATGACGACACGCTGATCAAGACGCGCGCCGCGATCAAGGCCGGCAAGCCGCCGTCCGCCGTGATCATGTCGGCGAACTTCCTGCTCGACATGCAGATCGAAAACGAGCTGACCAATCTCGATGCGCTGATCAAGGCCGACGGCACCACGAAAGAACAGTTCTTGGGCCAGTTCTTCCCCGCGCTACAGGGCAACGCGGTGATCAACCGCTCGGTCTACGGGGTGCCGTTCCACAATTCGACGCCGCTGCTCTACATCAACGCCGACAAGGCCAAAGAGGCCGGCCTCGATCCGAGCAAGCCGCCGCAGACCTGGGCCGAGCTCACCGACTGGGCCAAGAAGCTCACCAAGCGCGAGGGCGACAAGGTGACCCAATGGGGCATCGCAATCCCCTGCGCCTACGACTATTGCGGCTGGATGATGGAAACGCTGACCATGAGCAATGGCGGGCGTTACTACAACGAAGAGTTCGGCGGCGAGGTCTATTACGACACGCCCTCGATGCTCGGCGCGCTGACCTGGTGGAATGACCTCGTCTATAAGCACAAGGTCCACGCGCCCGGCGCCACGCCCGGCCCTGCGGTGAGCACCTCCTTCATCTCGGGCAACGCCGCGATGATGATGCTGTCGACGGGCTCGCTCACCTATGTGCGCGACAACGCCAAGTTCAACTACAAGGTCGCCTTCATCCCGCGCAACGTCCGCAACGCCGTGCCGATCGGCGGCGCCTCGCTGATCGTTCCGGCCGGGCTCGAGTCCGACAAGCAGAAGGCGGCCTGGACGCTGATCAAGTGGATGACCTCGCCGGAGAAGAGCGGCTGGTGGAGCCGCGCCACGGGCTATTTCGCGCCCAACATGGCGGCCTACAAGACGCCCGAGATGGTCGACTTCCTCAACAAGAACCCGGACGCCAAGACCGCGGTCGAACAGCTCGACGTCGCCAAGCCGTGGTTTGCGACCTACAAGACCGTGCCGGTCCGCAAGAACCTCGAGGACGAAGTGATGCTGGTTCTCAACGGCAAGAAGCAGCCGAAGGAAGCGTTGGTCGCCGCGCAGAAAGCAGCCGACGAGACGCTCAAGCCGTACAATGCGGAGACGTCGCTGAAGCTGCCGTAAGGGGCTTCGAGCCACGAGCGAGATCTCGTAGGGTGGGCAAAGCGAAGCGTGCCCACGCATTATTGGCTATCGAGAGTGATGGTGGGCACGGCGCAAGTGCGCCGTTGCCCACCCTACGGCACCGTGCACATCCCTGCCCCCGTTAACCCCACGTCCACCATCTGCCCGGTCGCTCCGCCGGTAACCATCGCGATTAACAGACCCTCAATGCAGTCCCGACAAATCTACCTATCTTGCTGGAGATTTCGCCGTGGATCTGTTGGTTATCGAGTTCCTGGGGCTGGCGCTGGTCGGAATGTGCGTGGTCGTGGTGGCGCTGCCCTGCGCGCGGAAATCCACCAACCGGGTTCGCTACGAATAAGAATTTCGTCGGAAAAAGCGATTCAGGCCCAGATTCAAGGCTCGAATTCGCATCGAGCCCCTTGACATCACAGCACTTTCGGCAGATCGGCTGATATCAAGTGTCATGGGCCGTTCATGGATTTGATTACCACCACCGCTGACCTCGCGGCTGCCTGCAGCCGGCTGGCCAAGCACCCCGTCATCACCGTCGATACCGAGTTCCTGCGCGAGACCACCTACTACCCGCTGCTATGCGTGGTGCAGATGGCCAGCGCCGAGGAAGCCATTGTCGTCGATACCCTGGCCGCCGGCATCGACCTCAAGCCGTTCTTCGAGCTGATGGCCAACGAGGCCGTGCTGAAGGTGTTCCACGCCGCCCGCCAGGACATCGAGATCATCTGGCACCAGGCCAACATCATCCCGCACCCGGTGTTCGACACCCAGGTTGCCGCGATGGTGCTCGGTTACGGCGACAGTATCGCCTACGACGCCCTGGTCGAGAAGGTCACCGGCCACCGCCCCGACAAGACGCATCGCTTCACCGACTGGTCGCGCCGGCCGCTGACCAAGGAGCAGATGCATTACGCGGTGTCCGACGTCACGCACCTGCGCGACGTGTTTGCAGCGCTCGACGCCGATTTGAAGAAGCGCCGCCGCAGCGAATGGGTCTCGATCGAGATGGAGGTCCTGACCTCGCCCAGGACCTACGACTTCCACCCCGAGCGCGCCTGGGAGCGGCTGAAGACGCGGGTGCGCAAGCCGAAGGATCTCGCGGTGCTGATGGAGGTCGCGGCCTGGCGCGAACAGGAAGCGCAGAGCCGTGACGTACCGCGCGGCCGCGTGCTGCGCGACGAGGCCATCAGCGATATCGCCACCCATGCGCCGAACACGCTGGAGAAGCTCGCAAACTTGCGCTCGGTACCGAAGGGCTTCGAGAAGTCCAAATGGGGCGCGGACATCGTCGCCGCGGTCACGCGCGGACTGGCGCGCGATCCTGCCACGCTGCCGAAGCTGGAGAAGCCGCGCAACAACAATAACGGCGCCGCCATCGTCGAGCTGTTGAAGGTCCTGCTGCGCATGACCGCGGAGAAGCATGCGGTCGCCAGCAAGGTGATCGCAACCGTCGACGATCTCGAAGAGATCGCAGCCGACGACGAGGCCGACGTCCCCGCCTTGCGCGGCTGGCGCCGCGAGCTGTTCGGCGATGCCGCCCTGAAGCTCAAGCGCGGCGAGCTGGCGCTGGCGGTCGAGAAAGGCCGCGTGATCGGGGTTCAGCGGGCGTAGCAATTGCTCGCCGACGATCCCCGCGTCCCAACTGTCAGCTCGTCATCCTGAGGTGCGAGGCATGGGACGCGAAGCGTCTCATGGGGAGCCTCGAAGGATGGGCGCACCGCTGCGCCAGCCGGGCCGTCGCCCTTCGAGGCTCGCTGAAGAGGCGAGCACCTCAGGGTGACGGGAATGGGTTGGAGCTCGCGACCTCCACATCGTCATTGCGAGCGCAGCGAAGCAATCCAGAGTCTTTGCGAGGAGGCAGTCTGGATTGCTTCGTCGCTTTGCTCCTCGCAACGACGAGGAGAAAGCGAGATCCTACGCCGGCGTCAGCTTGGCGACTTCCGCCTTCATGTCATTCAGCACGCCCGAGATCGCCGCGACGAGCTCGTCGATCTGGGCCTTGGTGACGATCAGCGGCGGGCAGATGGCGATGGCGTCCAGCATGTTGCGCGAGATCACGCCGCGTTCCTGGAGCATGCGGCTGGCCATGCCGCCGACCGCACCGGGTGTCGCTGCGGCGGTCTTGCGCCCCTTGTCGAGCACGAGCTCGATCGCCGCGATCATGCCGACGCCGCGGACCTCGCCGACCAGCGGATGGCTGGTGAGCTCGCGCAGCTTGCCCTGCATGTAGGCACCAAGCTCGGCGGCATGCGCGACCAGGCCACGCTCCTCGATGATCTTGAGGTTTTCGAGCGCGATCGCCGAGCCGACCGGATGGCCGCCCGCGGTGAAGCCGTGACCGAGCACGCCGATCCTGTTGCTCTCGTCCGCGATCGGCTCGAACATGCGGTCGTTCATGATGATCGCCGACAGCGGGAAATAGCTCGACGTGATCTGCTTGGAGACGACCATCACGTCCGGCTTGATGCCGTAGGTCTCGCAGCCGAACATCTTGCCGGTGCGGCCGAAGCCGCAGATCACCTCGTCGGCGACCAGCAGGATGTCGTACTTCTTCAGGACCGCCTGGATCTTCTCCCAATAGGTCGCCGGCGGCACGACGACGCCGCCCGCGCCCATCACGGGCTCTCCGAAGAAGGCCGCGATCGTCTCAGGCCCCTCCTTCTGGATCAGCGCTTCGAGTTCCTCGGCCCGTCGGGTCGCAAAGGCCTCCTCGCTCTCCCCGGGGGCGCCGTCCTTGTAGAAATGCGGCGAGCCCGTGTGCAGGATGTTCGGCAGCGGCAGGTCGAACGAGCGGTGGTTGTTCGGCAGGCCGGTGAGGCTTGCCGAGGCAATTGTGACGCCGTGATAGCCGCGCATGCGGCTGATGATCTTCTTGCGCTGCGGCTGGCCGAGCGAATTGGAGCGGTAGGCGATCAGCTTGAGGACGGTGTCATTGGCTTCCGAGCCGGAATTGGTGAAGAACACCTTGCTCATCGGCACCGGCGCGAGCGCGACCAGCTTCTCGGCAAGGTCGATCGAGGGCCCGTGCGATTTGGCGGAGAAGGTATGGTAGAACGGCAGCGCCAGCATCTGCTTGTGCGCAGCCTCGACCAGCCGCTTCTCGTTGAAGCCGAGCCCGACGCTCCACAGGCCCGCCATCGCCTCGAAATAGCGCTTGCCCGACGCGTCGAACACGTAGGGCCCCTCGCCGCGCTCGATCACCAGCGGACCGGCCTGCTGATGCGCGCGCGCGTTGGTGTAGGAATGCAGCTGGTAAGCCACATCGCGGGCTTCTTGCGAATTGGGCAGCATGGACATTGCTAGAGATCCTTGAAAGCGTCACGTCGCAGGCAGGGCCGGCGTCATCACCCGATGATCAAGTCCCTTGGCTATTGCGACAGCGCGGAACTTGCAACGCCAATTCGTCGGCAGCAAGCGCTCGGCAGCGATGCACAAAGATGCACGCGACAACGCTGCACGTGACAAATCCGCCCATCAAGAAGTGGCACCTACGAAGCGGCACCTGACCAAGCAGCAACTGGAGCCGCTCTCACGTCGCGTCGTCGTCATGCCCGTCGTCAGCACCGGCAGCGGCTTCTCTCACCTCCACCAGCGCCATCGAGAGCAGATAGACCGTGGTCGGCAAACCAAGCCCGCGCGCCCGAACGGCCGCACGCGACAGATCGCTCGCTAGCTCCTTGAGCTCGTCTCCCCGCGACAATCTCCACCCCATCGACCGGTCGCAGCCGCCTACACCGCAACGGCGCCGCTGGTTCCGAGCAGTTCGGCGCTGGGCTGGATCGTAGCAAAATTCCCGATGACATTCACTACCGCATGCTTATAGGCGGCGGCATCGCCCGTACCGGGCTGCCGGCAAGCCACCGCGTCGGCGACCACTTGGTAGCGGTGACTGCGGTGAAACCCCTCGGCGACGGTGGCCAGGATGGTCTCATCCAGGGAAAAACCGATCAGAATGCAGCGCACAGTGCGGATATTGGACATGTAGTCCACAAACCGCGACGAGCTGTAGGCCGACGGCAGCGGATGCTCGAAAGTCAGCTCTCCCGGCCGCGGCTTGGTCGCCGCGATCCAATCGGTCAGCCTCGATGCCGGATTGAACCAGGCCGCCTGCGCGATGCGCTTCAGGTGCATCACCGGCCAGAGATTGCCGCGCCACAATGTCAGGAGTTCCAGACAGCGCGACGTGACGGCGTCGCCGTCGAGGATGACGTGGCGACGTCCGGGGGTCAGATATTCGACCTGGAGATCCGCGCAGACCAGGATGGGCGGATCATCATGGATGGAAGCCAGCATTGTCTTGCGCAGAACTGCACCAGTTTCAACGGTCGGCGAGCGCGAGGTCCCGCAGCGGTGAGGTCACGGCCCGCCCCGCCGAGGCGTCGAGCACGCCCGGCCGGTCCCAATCGCCCTCGGGACGGATGATCACGTAGGGATCGCTGTCCAGCGTGATCGCGTCCGGGCCCGGCTCGATCTCCAGCAGCATTTCCGTGTAGGAAAAGTCCGAGAAGGTGACCTTGCGATTGTGGCCAAGCGGCTTGGCGCCGAAATGGGCCCAGAAATCGACCAGCCGGTCCTGTGCCTGGCCATAGATCTTGCGAAAGCCCTTGCGCTTCACGTAGTCGACGCTGGCCTGCACCAGCTTGAACGAGACGCGCGAACGCCGGTATTGGTGACGCACCGCGAGCCGCTCCACCTTGGCGAAATCGCCGAAGAAGCGCACGCGCAGGCAGCCTGCGGGCTCGTTGCCGACGAAACCGATGAAATGCGCCGCGACCATGTCGTTGCCGTCGAACTCCTCCTCGAACGGACAATCCTGCTCGGCGAGATAGACCGCCGAGCGAATGGCGGTGACCAGCATGAGATCGTTCGGATCACGCGCAAGGCGGACGGTGATGGCGCGAGAACTGGGCTTGGCGAGCGGAATCCTAGTACCGTGCATCTGCAAAACTCCTTGCCTGGATGATTGCGCCCGGCATGCGCAGCGGCTGGCGATGCCAGGGCCGCTCGTAGCACCAGAGGTCGGGCTGGAAGCTCGGGACCGGCGCAAAGCCGGTCGCCTTCATGATGTCGCGTCCGGCCACCGTTGACGGCTGCGCATAGCAATCGGCGTTGCGAAACCTTAGCTTTCGCAGATGCGCTGCAGCCTTGCCGAGACCGGCGATACCGCGTCCTGTCGCCGCGATCGCCCAGATGTAGATGGCAGCGACCTCTTCGTTCGCGGAAGCGAGATAGTGCGTCTCGGGCGCGGTGAGGCAGATCTCGTCGAGCAGCAGAGCATCGTGCCCGCGGTCATTGAGAAACAGGAAAGCCATGCCACCGACGAGATCGCCGTTCCGGCTGAAGGTCAGGATGCTCTCGGGATCGAACGAGAAGTAATGCGCAAGCTCGGCCGTCCCGATCCGCACGCCCGGCACCAGCCGGTGCGCCATCTGCGAAAGCGCGGCAATTTCGGAAAATTGTGCGCAGCGGACGTCCACATTCTCGCTCAGCGGCAAGGCATCGAAATCATGCCTTGCGGCAAACGAGCCCCTTTCCATAGCCATATCACGCCTCTATCGTCCGGGGCTTTCGTGCCCCGCTATGCCAATGAGCTTAGCGGCTGGGGATCAGGAGTATGCAGCAGTTATTGCACCGGGGTGCTGCGATGATGCAGCACCGTGAAGAAGCCCTGGATGCGTCCTGGGACGATTTGAAACTGTTTTTAGCGTGCGCAAAATATAAAAGTTTTCGCAATGCCGCCGAGGAACTCGGGCTGACCTCGACCACGCTGATGCGCCGGATCGACCGGCTCGAAGAGAGCATCGGCTGCAAGTTGTTCCTCCGCGACCAGAGCGGGCTCACGCTCAGCGATGAAGGCACCGCGATGATCGCCGACGTTGCGCATATGGAGCGTCATGCGTTCAACGTCTTTCGGCGCGCCTCGCGGTCGTCGAACGACACTTCCGGCACCGTGCGCGTCGCGGTGACCGAAGGCCCCGGCAATTTCTGGATCCTGCCGCGACTGATCGACTTCCAGAAGACCTACCGCAAGATCACCGTCGATTTGCGCTGCGCGATGGAGCAGGCCGACGTCGCGCGGCTTGAATCGGACATCGCGATCCAGCTCGAGCCTCCGACCAATCCCGACCTGATCGTCGCCAAGCTCGGCCGTCTGCACATCTACCCGTTCGTCTCCAAGGAGTACGAGAGCCTCTACGGCCTGCCGACGACGCTCGCCGAACTGAATAACCACCGCATCATCAAGCAGAGCGCGCCGCAGGTCGACGACGGCGCCTACGCCCGCGTGCTTGGACTGAAGTCGCTCGAGGGCATCGTCGGGATCAAGACCAATTCCTCGGTCGGCGCGCTCTATGCCGTCGAGCGCGGCGCCGGCATCGGCTTCCTGCCGACGGTCTCGATCGCGCTCGGGGTGCCGTTGATCGCCGTCGATCTCGGCGTCAGCCACCACGCCGATCTCTGGCTCACTTATCACAAGGAGTTCCGGACCTCCGAGCGCCACAAGATCGTGATCGACTGGCTGAAGAAGATCTTCGATCCCAAGACCTATCCCTGCTTCCGCGACGAGTTCATCCATCCGAACGCGCTGGTGCCGATGATGACGGCCGCGCGCGAGGGCTTTGGATTGACGGGATATGTCGCGGCGACGCCGACTTAGGAGGTCTGCGCCTACCAGCGATATTCGAAGCCGACCGTGCCCTGGTGTGACGTCAGTTCGTTGCGGAACTTGCCGTCGTAATTGACGTAGAGCCGCGCCACGCTGGTCAGGCTGAACGAAGCGGAAGCACCTGCATCCATGCCGTAACGGCTCTCGCCGATGCCGGGCACCACGATGTTCTGGGTGCCGAGGCTGACCTGGATCGATCCCAGATCCTGATGGAAATTGTCGACGAGCTTGCCGTAGGCCGACAGGTCCAGGATCTTCTGCTCGATGATGAAGTAGCGGCCGATCTCGGCCCCGATCATGATGCGTGCGCGCGAGAGCGTGGTCGAACCGACGTTGAGTGGATCGAGGCCGCCGGCCTCCTGGAACGCGGCGCTGGTGGCACGCACATATTCCAGCGCGCCCTTGGGCACGATCCGCATCTGGTCCTTGGTCCAGTAATAGCTGATCTCGGTCAGCGCGCCGTCGATCGCGGCGCGATAGCCCGCGGTCGCAAAGCCAAGGCCGGTGTCGCGGCTGGAACGGACCTTGCCGAAGCCGTGCACCACGGCAAAGGCCCAGGTCCACGGCCCCTTGTCGACCGAGCCGTTGAAGCCGATTTGCGTCAGGTCGAGCGTCGCCGATTGCAGCGCCAGCGGCACGTCGACGTCGGTGTGGCTCTGGTCGACGGAGAAGCCGAGATTGACGCCGGGGGCCACGCGCGCGCCAAAGCCGGCGACGCCACCGACCGTCTTCCGCTTGTCGCCGACGAAGTCGCCTTGCGGATCGGTTCGGACCGAGATGCCGTAGCCCTCGAACCAGGTACGGTAGCGCGGATCTTCGGTGCTGGCAGCCGCGCCGCCGCCGCCGGGATTGGTCCGGAATGTCCGGTCGAAACCGTTCGATGCCCGGTTGCCGAGCGACTCCAGGAAGTTTGAGCCGAGATCGAGCGTGCTGTTGCGGGCCGACTGGTCGTAATTGGTCGAGATGACCGACGGCGTGGGTGGCGGCGGCGGAGCAAGCTGAGCGAACCCCGGCGTCGTTGCCGACATCGTCACGACGAGCACCAGCGCGACAGCCGTCGCGACCGGCGCCGCGATTTCGCGAGCGCGGTCCGGTCCGATCGTCTGCCGTGTCCCGGAGGGCTGCGATGTGCAGCACATGACGAAAATCCCGAAGCAAATGGCGGCGCGCAAAAATGCAACAGGCGCGGCGCACGTCGCGATTAGCGCCGAACTGCTACGGAGGGTCAACCGCTTGGCCCGCTGTCGCCGGGGCTATTGCCCTCGATTGTGGTTCCGCGGCCACAGGTCGGACATTGCAGATCGGCACAAACGGCCCGCCCTTGAAATCCGCGCACGGCTTGCTAACCGGCGATTTTCATGTTGCAATGTTGGCCACAATCGGAATTGGCCGCTCAGCTGTACGTTTCAAGACATTGAGCCTCGAGACTGAACAGACTTCCGGAAGCCCGTTTGTGGCGTGGCACGCGAAAAGCGGCCGCGTCTTTTTTATCTAGTGGAGGAGACTAGCGATGCCGCAAAAGGGCACCGTCAAATGGTTCAACCCGACCAAGGGCTATGGGTTCATCAAGCCGAACGGCAGCGACAAGGACGTGTTCGTCCATATCTCCGCCGTCGAGCGCGCCGGACTCTCGACCCTCAACGAAAACCAAGTGGTTGAATACGACCTCGTGGAGAACCGCGGCAAGGCATCCGCGGAGAACCTCAAGGTCTCCTGACCTCTCTCACGATACACGAGAGATCATGACGTTGCCCCCGGCTCTGCCGGGGGATTTTGTTTGTGTCCGTCGCAGCGCACGCGCTCACGACATATTCCGTCGTTGCGAGCGCAGCGAAGCAATCCAGAATCTATCCGCGGAAACGATTCTGGATTGCTTCGTTGCAAGAACTCGTCGCAATGACGGGCGGGTTTCAGTTCACGACCGGCGCCACCAGGAAATTTTCCGACGCAGCACTCCCGGCCGTCCTGCACACATCGCCCTCGATCCGGACTTTGCCGGTCGCGAGCAAGCGCAGCGCCTCTGGATAGATGCGGTGCTCGACCTCGAGGATGCGTTCCGACAGCGTATCGCCGGTATCATGATCGCCGACGGGCACCGCGCCCTGCATCACGATCGGCCCCGCGTCGGTCTCGGGGATCACGAAGTGCACCGTCGCGCCAGACAGTTTGACGCCGGCGCGCAGGGCCTGGCCGTGCGGGTCGAGGCCGGGGAAGGACGGCAGCAGCGACGGATGGATGTTGAGCATCCGCCCGTACCAGTTTCGGGTGAACTCGGCCGTGAACAGGCGCATGAATCCGCCAAGACAAATCAGCTCGATACCGTGCTGGTCGAGGGCTGCCTGCAGCACCTTCTCGAAGCCGGCGCGGTCCTTGCCGAACGGCTTGCTCTCGATCACCAGCGTGTTCACGCCGCTCGCCTTGGCCCGCTCCAGCCCGAGCGCATCGGCCTTGTTCGAGATGACGAGCGATATCTCGGCCGGGAAGTCCGCAGCCGCAGCGGCCTTGATCAGCGCGGCCATGTTGGAGCCGCGGCCGGAGATCAGGATCGCGACGCGGCGCTTGATTATAGCGCCAGTCATTATAGCGCCATGTCGAGATGGCCGTTGTAGACGACGCGGTGCTCGCCCTCGGCCGGGATCACGGTGCCGAGCTGCGCCACGGTCTCGCCCGCGTCGGTGAAGACCTGCACAACCTCGTCGACCTTGTCGGGCTCGACGATCGCGATCATGCCGATACCGCAGTTGAAGGTGCGCAGCAGTTCGAGTTCGGCGATGCCGCCCTGCGCGGCCAGCCATTTGAACACCGGCAGCACCGGCAGGCGTGCCAGATCGATGCCGACGCCGAGCTCCTTCGGCAGCACCCGCGGAATGTTGTCGGTGAAGCCGCCGCCGGTGATGTGGGCGAGGCCCTTCACCGCGCCGGTCTCGCGGATCGCGCGCAGGCAGGATTTGACGTAGAGCCTGGTCGGCGTCAGCAGCGCGCCGCCCAGCGTCATCACAGGCGCGAACGGCGCCTGGGCTTCGAAGCCGAGGCCCGATTGCTCGACGATCTTGCGCACCAGCGAGAAGCCATTGGAATGCACGCCCGACGAGGCGAGGCCGATCACGGCGTCGCCCGCGGCGATGTCCTTGCGCGGCAGCAGCGTGCCCCGCTCCGCGGCACCGACCGCAAAGCCGCCGAGGTCGTAGTCGCCGTCCTTGTACAGGCCGGGCATCTCCGCGGTCTCGCCGCCGATCAGGGCGCAGCCGGATTCACGGCAGCCCTCCGCGACGCCCGCAACGATCGATGCGGTGGCGTCGGGATCGAGCTTGCCGCAGGCGAAATAGTCGAGGAAGAACAGCGGCTCGGCGCCCTGCACCACGAGATCGTTGACGCTCATGGCGACGAGGTCGATGCCGATCCCGCCGTGCAGTCCGGTCTCGATGGCGATCTTGACCTTGGTGCCGACGCCGTCGGTCGCGGCCACCAGGACCGGGTCCTTGAAGCCCGCCGCCTTGAGGTCGAACAAGCCGCCGAAGCCGCCGATCTCGGCGTCGGCGCCGGGCCGTGCGGTGGCGCGCACCATCGGCTTGATCAAATCGACCAAGCGGTTGCCCGCGTCGATATCGACGCCTGAATCGGCGTAAGTGAGGCCGTTTTTGCGGTCGGTCATGCCCGATTTCCAGTGGGTTTGCGGCTGGTTACGTCGAATTCCGGGGACGCGCAATGGCAAGCGTGGCGCTCCTCCCTATACTATGTAGATATCAACCGGTTCAGCCTCCCGAGGGGCGGGATTCGAGGTCAGACCGGGTGCCGGGAAGCGCTTTCGTGAGTATTCCGAATATCATCACCCTGGGCCGCATCATGCTGGTCCCGATCATCGTCTGGGCCATCGTGTCGAGCCAAATGGAGGTGGCGTTCGCCGTCTTTTTGATCGCCGGTATCAGCGATGCCGTGGACGGCTTCCTGGCCAAGCGCTTCAACATGACGAGCGAGCTCGGCGCCCTGCTCGATCCGCTCGCGGACAAGGCCCTGCTGGTCTCGATCTACATGGCGCTCGGGATCTGGGGCGCGATTCCGCGCTGGATCGTGATCCTTGTGGTCTCGCGCGACATCATGATCGTCGCCGCCGTGATCGTATCCTGGCTGTTCGACCGGCCGGTCGAGATGAAGCCGTCGAAAGTGTCCAAGCTGAACACCGTGGCCCAGGTGGCGTTCGCGGCCCTCGTGCTGGCGGCGCTTGCCTTCGGCTTCAAGCCGACCCCCTATGATATCATCCTGATGAGCCTGGTCACGGTCTTCACGCTCTCCTCCGTGTCGCTCTATCTGGTCGAGTGGCTGCGGCACATGAGTACGATCGAGGCCAAATGAGAGGCGATGCGGCCCCGCAAAAGGCCAAGTCCTGCTGACAAGTCCCGCTCGATACGTTCGATCTCTTCACATCGCGCCGGCCCGCCGGCATGGAGCAAAGCAAGCGTGCCAGGCCGCGTTCATCCCCGACAATTGGCGTTTTCGCTTCCGCACGCGGAAAGCCTCAGCCGGGACAATTTCCTCGAAGGCCCCGCCAACGCGGCCGGTCTCGGCCTGATCGACAGCTGGCCGGAATGGCCGAACCGGATCATGTGGCTGGCCGGCCCGGAAGGAAGCGGCAAGAGCCATCTCGCCGCGATCTGGGCCGAGGAGGCCGGCGCCCGCTCCACCATGGCCGGGGCGCTGACCGCGGCAGGCGTTCCGGGCGCGCTCGCCACCGGCGCGCTGGTGGTCGAGGATCTCAAGGCCAGGGAATTTGACGAACGCGCCCTCTTCCATCTGATGAACCTCGCCCGCGAGGATGGCGCTTATGTCCTGCTGACCGGACGCGAGGTGCCGGCCGCGCTCGAGATCGAGCTTCGCGACCTGCGCTCGCGTCTGCGCGCCGTCCCCGTCGTCGCGCTGCTGCCGCCCGACGACCAGCTGTTCCGCGGCCTGATCGTCAAATTCTGCGCCGACCGCCAGCTCGCCGTGGACGAGAGCGTGGTCAGCTACCTCGCCACGCGCCTGGAGCGGTCCTCGGCCGCCGCCCGCCAGGCCGTGGAATTGCTCGACAGCGAGGCCCTGCGGCTCGGCCGCCCCGTCACCCGGGCGCTGGCCGCCGAGCTGTTGCGGGACGCCTGACCTGCACCTGCCAGGCCAAGCGAAGCCCGCTTGACGCGGCGAAGCGGCGGAACATCAATGTCATCGAAACGTCATCGCTCTAACACATGCTCCCGCCGGTTTTGCGCGTAAGTCGCAAATTGGGGCGAACTGGATGGACCGACTTCTGATGGACTCTGCACAAGCTGTTGAAACTAAAGAAAAAGTCCAGGAGCCCGAGAGCCTGCCGGCGATCGCGTCGAGTCCCGAACGATTTATCAACCGCGAGCTCTCCTGGCTGCATTTCAACCGCCGCGTCCTGGAGGAATCGGTCAATCCCAGCCACCCCATGCTGGAGCGGGTGCGATTCCTGTCGATTTCGGCGAATAACCTTGACGAGTTCTTCATGGTCCGCGTTGCCGGCATCAAGGCCCAGGTGCGCGAGGGCATTGCCGAACGTAGCCCCGACGGCCTGACCCCGTCCGAGCAGCTCGCGCTGATCAATCGCACCGTCTCCGAGCTTGCCTCCGACCAGCAGGCGATCTGGCGCGACCTGCGCGGCACGCTGGCCGACGTCGGCATCGTGCTGGTCGACGGCAAGGACGTCACCAAGGCGGAACGGACCTGGATCGAGGACTATTTCCTCAACAACGTGTTCCCGCTGCTGACGCCGCTTGCGATCGACCCCGCCCACCCCTTCCCGTTCATTCCAAGCCTCGGCTTCACCATCGCGCTCCAGCTCACGCGCGCCGCCGACGGCAAGCAGATGAACGCGCTGATCCGCATGCCCGGCAAGATCGACCGCTTCATCCGCCTGCCGACCGAGGGCAAGGTGGTCCGGCTGATCTCGCTGGAACAGGCGACCGCCCTGTTCATCAACCGCCTGTTCCCCGGCTACAATCTGCACGGCCAGGGCGCCTTCCGCGTCATCCGCGATTCCGAGCTCGAAATCGAGGAAGAGGCCGAGGATCTCGTCCGCCTGTTCGAGACTGCGCTGAAGCGCCGCCGCCGCGGCTCGGTGATCCGGCTCGAGATCGACGCCAAGATGCCGGAGCAGCTGCGCAGCTTCGTCCAGCACGCGCTGTCGACCGCCGACGACGAGGTGTTCCTGGTCGACGGCGTGCTCGCCATGAACGAGCTCTCGCAACTCACCCGCCTCGACCGGCCCGATCTGGAATTCACCCCTTACGTGCCCCGGCATCCCGAGCGGGTGCGCGAGCAAGGCGGCGACATCTTCGCTGCGATCCGGCAGAAGGACCTCGTCGTCCATCATCCCTACGAATCCTTCGACGTCGTCGTGCAGTTTCTGCAGCAGGCGACGCGCGACCCCGACGTGGTCGCCATCAAGCAGACGCTCTACCGCACCTCGAGCAACTCGCCGATCGTGCGCGCGCTCGTGGAAGCTGCCGAAGCCGGCAAATCCGTCACCGCGCTGATCGAGCTGAAAGCGCGCTTCGACGAGGAAGCCAACATCCGCTGGGCGCGCGACCTCGAACGCGCCGGCGTACAGGTCGTCTACGGCTTCCTCGAACTGAAAACGCACGCAAAACTCTCGATGGTGGTGCGCCGCGAGGGCGGCAGCCTCACCACCTACGTGCATACCGGCACCGGCAACTATCACCCGGTCACCGCGCGCATCTACACCGACCTCTCCTACTTCACCTCGGATCCAACCATCGGCCGCGATGCCGCGCGGGTGTTCAATTTCATCACCGGCTATGCCGCGCCGAGCGATCTGGAAAAGATGGCGGTGTCGCCGCTGACCCTGCGCAAACGCATCATCGAACACATCCAGGGCGAAACCGCGCACGCCAAGCACGGCCGTCCGGGCGCGGTCTGGATGAAGATGAACGCGCTGGTCGACCCTGATATCATCGATGCGCTGTACGAGGCCTCCCAGGCCGGCGTGCAGGTCGAGCTCGTGGTGCGCGGTATCTGTTGCCTGCGGCCCGGCATTCCTGGCCTGTCCGAGAACATCCGCGTCAAGTCGATCATCGGACGCTTTCTGGAACACGGCCGAATCTACTGCTTTGGCATGGGCCAGGGTCTGCCGAGCGCCAAAGCGGCTGTGTATATCTCGTCAGCCGACATGATGCCGCGCAACCTCGACCGCCGCGTCGAGGTGCTGTGTCCGCTGCAGAATCCCACGGTGCATCAGCAGGTTCTCGAACAGATCATGGTCGCGAACCTGAAGGACAATGAGCAAAGCTGGCAATTGTTGCCGGACGGGTCCTCAACGCGTATGAAGACCGCGAAGGGCGAAGAGCCTTTCAACGTGCACAACTACTTCATGACAAATCCGAGTCTGTCTGGCCGTGGAAAGTCGCTCAAGGAATCCTCGCCGCGTCGTCTCACGCGCCGGAACGAACGCCATCAATCCTGATCGCGGATTTCCGACGTGAAGCGGCCGCGCAAGCGCGGCTCGAGCGTCGCGGTCATCGATATCGGCTCCAATTCGGTCCGTCTCGTCGTCTACGAGGGGCTGACGCGGAGCCTGATTCCGATCTTCAACGAGAAGACACTGTGCGGCCTCGGACGCGAGGTGCAGAGCACGGGCCTGCTCGCGCCCGACGCCGTCGACAAGGCGCTGACCTCGCTGAGGCGCTTCCGCGCATTGTGCCGCGTGATGCAGGTCGGACGCGTGTTCGCGATCGCGACTGCGGCCTGCCGTGACGCCTCCAACGGCCCCGATTTCATCGCCAGGGCCGAGCGCATCTGCGCCGTGAAGATCGAGATCCTGTCGGGCCCGCGCGAGGCGCGGCTGTCGGCGCTCGGCGTGATCTCCGGCATCCATCATCCCGACGGCATCGTCGGCGATCTCGGCGGCGGCTCGCTCGAATTGATCGACGTGCGCAGAAACAGCGTGCGCAGCGGCGTGACGCTGCCGCTCGGCGGGCTGGCGCTGCAGGACCTCGCGCATAAATCGCTCAAGCGCGCCGACCGCATCGTGCGCGAGGAGATCGACGAGGTCGAGCTGCTCACCGCGGGCCGCGGCCGCACCTTCTACGCGGTCGGCGGCACCTGGCGCGCGCTCGCGCGCATTCACATCATCCAGAGCGGCTATCCGCTCCAGGTGATGCACGGCTATTCGATTTCGGCCGCCGAGGCGCTCGACTTCTCGCGTCGTCTGCGTCGTCTTGCGGCCGCGGACATGCTCGCCGACATCGAGAGCGTCGCCGATGCACGCCGCCCGCTCCTCACCTATGCGGCGCTGGTTCTCGAGCACATCATCCGGGTGGCGAAGCCGAAGACGATCGTGTTCTCGACCTTCGGCGTGCGCGAGGGTCTGCTGCACGAGAAGCTGTCGGAGGCGGAACGCACCAAGGACGGCCTGATCTGCGCCGCGGAAGAGCTCAACCGGCTGCTGTCTCGCTCGGCGAAGCACGCCCACGAGCTGATTGCCTGGACCGACCGCCTCGCGCGCGTGGTGAAGCTGCGCGAGACCGAGGAGGACCGCCGCTTGCGCCACGCCGCGTGCCTGCTGTCCGACATCGGCTGGCGCGTGCATCCCGATCACCGCGGCGAGCAGACGCTGAGCCTCGTCGTCAACGGCAATTTCGGCGCGATCACCCACACCGAGCGCGCCTTCGTCGGCCTGTCGGTGTTCTATCGCTATGCGGGCCTGAGCGAGGAAAACCAGCCGCCGCTGACCATGCAGGAGCTGCTGACGCCGTCGCAGCTCGAACGCGCGCGCCTTCTCGGCGCTGCGTTCCGTGTCGCGCATCTGATCTCGGCGGCGCGTCCGGGCGTGCTGCCGGCCACGCATTTCCGAAGCGAGGGCCGCAAGCTGATGCTCATGTTCGAACACCGCCTCGGCGACCTCGTCGCCGACCGCGTCGGCAGCCGCTTCAAGCAGCTCGCCCGCCTGATCAACCGCGCCGGCTCGATCGTGCGGCGCTGAGGAATTACTCAGCCGAAGCCCTGGCGTGCCGCTCGGACAATTCCAGCGCTGCAGCGGTCAGCTTGCGCCGGCGCCAGATGCTGCCGACCACCAGCACGACGACGACGCCGAGCGCCGCGCAGAAATATTCGCCGCCGGCACCGCCATGGCCGAACTGCGGCGGGATGCGCAAGGCGCCGAGCATGCTGTCCAGCGAGGTTCCGAACGGACCTTCGAACAGCGCGTGCATCCTGGGCGCAATGCCGGGATCGGTCGCGATCACCTCGCCGGCGATCCAGCCGAGCAATGCCGCACCGGCCCAGACCAGCACCGGCAGCTTTTCGAGCAGCGCCATGATCAGCGCCGCGCCGGCCACGATCAGCGGCACGCTGATGGCAAGGCCGAGGATCAGGAGCGGTACGCTGCCATTGGCGGCCGCGGCCACCGCAATGACGTTGTCGAGCGACATGACGATGTCGGCGACCACGACGATCTGCACGGCCTGCCACAGATGCGAGGCAGCGTCGACGTCGTCGTCGTCCTCGTGTTCCGGCACCAGCAGCTTGGCTGCTATCACGATCAGCGCGAGACCGCCGATCAGCTTGAGATACGGCAGCTCCATCAGGGTTGCGACGATGCCGGTGAAGATGATCCGCAGCAGCACCGCGGCGCCGGCACCGAAGATCATGCCCCACAGGCGGTGTCGCGGCGACAGGCCGCGGCAGGCGAGCGCGATCACCAGCGCGTTGTCACCGGACAAGAGGATGTTGATCCAGATGATCTTGCCGACCGCAATCCAGAAGGTCGGTTCGGCCATCTCGTTGCGAAACTGGGTGAAGAATGCCCCGATCGTGGCGGGATCGAAGATCTGCCAGAGCCAGTTCACAATAGATCCTTTCGCCCGGTCTCTAGATTACGGCTGGTCGATCAGCCGACGATCTCGTTGCCCGAAAAGAACTGCGCGATCTCGATCGCGGCGGTCTCCGGCGCATCCGAGCCGTGGGCGGAATTCTCGCCGATCGACTTGGCGTAAAGCTTGCGGATGGTGCCGTCGGCGGCCTTGGACGGGTCGGTCGCGCCCATCGCGTCGCGGTATTTGGCGACGGCGTTCTCGCCTTCCAGCACCTGCACGACCACGGGGCCCGAGGTCATGAACTCGACGAGCTCGCCGAAGAACGGCCGCGCCTTGTGAACGGCATAGAAGGTCTCGGCCTGTTCCTTGGTCATGCGGATGCGCTTCTGCGCGACGATGCGCAGGCCCGCCTTTTCGATCACGGCGTTGACGGCGCCGGTCAGGTTACGGGCGGTCGCGTCGGGCTTGATGATCGAGAAAGTGCGTTCGATGGCCATAATCTTGTCCTTGGGAAGAAAAGCGGTGGTTGTCGAGTTGCCGGGCTTATATCGGCGCCTTTGTCATCCGGCAAGCGACCGCCGTGGTGACGTCACAGGCGCTTCGCCGCAGGACCGAAGGGTGCGGTTTCAACATGGATTACGACGATTTCACCCAGATGAACCCAATCTGAAGGCTCCGTCAGGATTCGGTTCAGCTTCGCCGGCATAGGGTTGGGCCCATCGAAACCGAAGCCCGATCACCGGGCGGACCGTTTCGGAGGCCTTTCCATCGGACGCGATAGCCCCGCGCCGGCAGTTTTGAGGAGATCACCATGTTGAGGAAACTTTCGCTGGCCGCTGTCGCCGCGGTTGCGCTGGGTGCCGCGCTGGCGCCGACCTCGGCTTCCGCCCATTGGCATGGCGGCGGCCCGGGCTGGCATGGCGGTGGCGGCTGGCACGGCGGCTACCGTTGGGGCGGACCGCGCTTCTATGCCCCCGTCTCCTACGGTTATGGCGGCTGCTATGTGCGCCGGCTGGTCCCGACCCCCTGGGGCCCCCGCTGGCGGATGGTCAACCGCTGCTACTGAGCCCGACAGCACCTTCCCAAAGGCTGACAGGTATCTGCGCCCCCCACAGGTACCTTCCAAGAGGAGCCCCGGCGATCCCCCCGCCGGGGCTTCGCATTTTGGGCGGACATGGCGAGAATCATGCAATTTTGACGAGAATGCCGGCATTGCCCAAAAACGGCGAAACCATTTTCGGGGTCAATGACTTGGTACCGTGTCCTTACTACGAGCACACGGAACCCACGCGATGGCCGTCCTTTTTGCCAATGACAGCGAACAGATCGACCGCGGCACCAGTCGCTCGATCCGCGATGCCGTGGCTGAACGGCTCCAACAGCGCCTGCGTCCCGAACCCCAGCTCCCGACCCATCTCGAGCAGCTCATGAACGAGCTGAGGCAGCGCGACCGCGACCAGCATTAAGCGGGTGCGAAAAACGGGTTGCGTTCGACGCGCCTTGCGGTGACAAGGCCGCATGCTTGGGATCACCGACCTCTCCATCCGCCTCGCCGGACGCCTTCTGATTGACCAGAGTTCCGTGCAGATCACGCCGGGATCGCGCGTCGGCCTGGTCGGTCGCAACGGCACCGGCAAGTCGACGCTGTTCAAGGTGATCCGCGGCGAGCTCGCGGCCGAGCACGGCTCGGTGAGCCTGCCGCCGCGCTGGAGCGTCGGCAGCCTCGCCCAGGAAGCCCCGAACGGACCCGAGAGCCTGATCTCCGTCGTGCTCAAGGCCGACCTCGAACGCGACGCCCTGCTCGCCGAGGCCGAGAGCGCGACCGACCCGCACCGCATCGCCGAGATCCAGACCCGGCTGGTCGACATCGACGCGCATTCCGCCCCGAGCCGCGCCGCCGCGATCCTCTCCGGCCTCGGCTTCTCCGCCGCCGACCAGCTCCGTCCCTGCGCCGAATTCTCCGGCGGCTGGCGCATGCGCGTCGCGCTCGCGGCCACGCTGTTTGCCGCCCCCGACCTGTTGCTGCTCGACGAGCCCACCAACTATCTCGATCTCGAGGGCACGCTGTGGCTGGAGGATCATCTCGCGCATTATCCGCGCACGGTGATCGTGATCAGCCATGACCGCGATCTGCTCGAAAGCTCGGTCGACCAGATCCTGCATCTGGAGCGCGGCAAGCTCACGCTCTACAAGGGCACCTACTCCTCGTTCGAGGAGCAGCGCGCCATGCGCGAGATGCTCGATGCCAAGGCGGTCAAGCGCCAGGAGGCCGAGCGCGCCCGCCTGCAGGCCTTCGTCGACCGCTTCAAGGCCAAGGCTTCCAAAGCCCGCCAGGCGCAGTCTCGGGTCAAGATGCTGGAGCGGCTGAAGCCGATCACGGCGCTGGTCACCCAGGACGTGCGCGAGATCAGCTTTCCCGCGCCGGAGAAACTGCTGTCGCCGCCGATCATCGCGGTCGACAACGCATCCGTCGGTTACGATCCGGCAACGCCGGTTCTCAATCGCGTCACCTTGCGCATCGACAATGACGACCGCATCGCCCTGCTCGGCTCCAACGGCAACGGCAAGTCGACACTCGTCAAACTGCTCGCAGGCCGCCTCGCGCCGTTTTCCGGCAAGGTGACGCGCGCGGACAAGCTGTCGATCGCGTACTTCGCCCAGCATCAGCTCGACGAGCTGAACGAAGACGCCTCCACCTACGACCACGTCCGCAAGCTGATGGGTGGCGATGCGCCGGAGGCCAAGGTCCGCGCCCGCGCCGGCGCGATCGGTTTTTCAGGCAAGGCGGCCGACACCAAGGTCGCAAAACTGTCGGGCGGCGAGAAGGCGCGGCTGCTGCTGGGCCTTGCGACCTTCTTCGGCCCCAACATGATCATCCTGGACGAGCCGACCAACCATCTCGACATCGACAGCCGTGCTGCGTTGGCCGAAGCCATCAACGAATTCCCCGGCGCCGTCATCATGGTCTCGCATGACCGCTATCTGATCGAGGCCTGCGCCGACCAGCTCTGGATTGTCGCCGACCGCACCGTCACGAACTACGACGGCGACCTCGACGAGTACCGCCGCCTGGTGCTGTCCACGCGCAACGGCGAGCCCGCCCCGCGCGAGCGCAGCACGGCGAGCGAAAAGCCGCAGCGCGCCAGGTCGGACAATCGCGGCTCGCTGAAGAAGCGCATCACCGACGCCGAAGCCGAGATCGCGCGCGTCAGCGAGATCATCACCAAGATCGACACCGCCCTCGCCTTGCCCGACATCTTTTCGCGCGATCCGAAGCAAGCCGCGCAATTGTCAAAGGCACGCGCGAACGCAGCAGACGCGCTGGCGCGTGCGGAGGAGCAATGGCTCGCGGCGAGCACTGGGTTGGACGAGGCGACGGGGTAGTCGGATACTCATTTCAGTATCTGGCTACCGATGCACGCCGCGGGCGACGTCCACCGATCAGTCTCAATTGCTCCGCTCGTGCATGTCGGTATATTTCAACCACACCAGCTCGCGCGATGAATGGCATGCAACTCGAAACCCATTTTGCTGCGATCGTTCAAAACTCGTTCGACGCGATCGTATCGAAAGATCTCCATGGCACCGTGACGAGTTGGAATCCCGCCGCAGAACGTATCTTCGGTTGGTCGGCCGAGGAGATGATTGGCAGCCCGATCCGCAGGATCATTCCGGCCGAGCTTCATCACGAAGAGGACCAGATCCTGGAGCGGATCAAGTCGGGCGCCATCGTATCCCGCTTCGAGACCAAACGCCTGCACAAAGACGGACGGCTCGTTCCGATCGAGATCACGCTATCCCCGATCCGCGACAGTCTCGGCAATGTGGTGGGGGCCTCGAAGATCGCGGGTGACATCAGCGAAACCGTCGAGCTGAGGACCAGGATCGCGGACAGCGAGCTTCAGTTTCGAATGCTCGCCAACAACATCGCCCAATTGGCATGGATCGCACAGCCCGATGGCACGATCTTCTGGTACAATGATCGCTGGTACGAATACACGGGCACGACGCTCGATCAAATGTTCGGCTGGGGCTGGACCAAGGTTCATCATCCGGACCATGTCGAGCGCGTAAAGAACCGCATTCAGCAGAGCTGGGACACCGGCATCGAATGGGAGGATACGTTCCCACTGAGGGGCCGGGATGGCAGCTACCGCTGGTTCCTGTCCCGCGCCAAGCCTTTCCTCGACGACAATGGCAAGATCTGGAGATGGTTCGGCACCAATACCGACATCACGGAGCAGCGCCAGAACGAAGAGACGATCCGACTGTTGATGGACGAGGTCAACCATCGCGCAAAGAACATGGTCACCGTGGTTCAGGCCATGGTGGCCCGCACGGCCGACCGGCCATTCTCAACCGCGCTGACCGGTCGTTTGCTGGCCTTGAGCCGCAATCAGGATATCCTGACGAAGCGGGAATGGCGCGGAGCGCCGATCGGTGAACTGATCCGCTCCCAGCTCGCGGTCGCCGCAGACCTGATAGGGGATCGGATCGTTTTGAAAGGCGAACTGGAGTTCACCCTCTCACCCTCGGCCAGCGAGGCGATCGGCCTTGCCATTCACGAACTGGCGACCAATGCGACCAAATACGGCGCCCTTTCTCAGCCGACGGGCAGGATCTCCATCTCGTGTTCGGTCGTCGATGAAGCCGGCAGGAAGATGCTTCGTATCGACTGGGACGAACTGGACGGGCCCGCCGTTTCCCCACCCGCACGAACCGGCTTCGGAACGGTGATGATCGATCGCAACCCGCGCGCCGCCCTTGGAGCGGACGTACAAATTGGTTTTCCACAGAGCGGATTCTTCTGGAAGCTGGTCGCGCCGGTCGAAACTGTCCGTCCTGCTCAGTGAACGCGCATCGCGAAAGCAGATCGCGACCCAGACGATTTTTCGAATCTGGAATGTCCGAGGGAGGTCTCAATTGGCGTCACCTGAGCCGATCAAATTCACCGACGGCGCGGCGTATGAGCGCTTCATGGCGCCCTGGAGCCGATCGGCCGGGGCTCTTTTTCTCGACTGGCTGGCACCGGAGGCCGGACAGTCCTGGGTTGATATCGGTGCCGGCAACGGGGCGTTCACAGAGCTCATTCTGGCGAAGTCCGCGCCCTCATCCATCTGCGCGATCGATCCCTCCGACGCACAAATCGAGGTGGCACGCCAGAAGCTTCCGGCAAAACAGGTCGAGCTGTCGATTGGCGATGCGATGGTCCTCCCCTACGACGCCAACCGTTTCGATGTCGCGGTCATGGCTCTGGTGCTGTTCTTCGTTCCCGATCCGCGCAAGGGCGCCTCGGAAATGCTCCGTGTCACCAAGCCTGGCGGCATCGTCGCATCCTACACCTGGGACGTCATGCGAGGCGGCACACCGACCCAACATGTCTGGGAGGAATTGGACGCCATGGGCAAGCCGGCCGCGCGTCCGCCGAGCGCGGAGATCTCGCGTTTCGCCGCGCTGAAATCGCTTTGGGAGGAACTCGGCATTTGCGATGTCGAGACCCGCGAACTCGTCGTCGAACGCACCTTCGCGGACTTCGACGATTATTGGCTGTCCATGGTCGTGAGCAGTCCGAGCGGGGTGATCGGTAAACTGTCGGATGCGGAAAGTGCGGAGCTGAAACGCCGGCTCCAGGCCAGATTGCCGGCCAGTGCGAGCGGAGCGATTACGGTTCACGCATGGTCGACGGCTATCAAGGGACACAAGGCCGCTTGATACTGCGGCCGCTACGTCGCCGCCTTCTTCTTGGCCCTCGGCTTCACCGCCTTCGGCACCGGCTGCGGATCGGGATTGCCCTCGATCGACGACAGGCGACCCGCCGTGAAAGTATAGATGCCGGCGCGTGGGCCCGTGGACCACGTCACCACGGCGACGCGACGGCCGGCTGCGTCATTGGAGAGGTTGACGTTCGAGGGCGCGCCGATGCCGCGCACCACGTCGCATTCGGTGTGGCCAAGCGCGACCGTGCCGCCATACGAGGTCGGCGCCGTCGTCGAGGCGTTGGCATCCGCCGGCCCGGGAGGTGGCGCCATGCCGGGACATGCGCCGTCGGCGCTGACGAGATCCTCGGCTGCCACCGGCTTGTCCGGGGTCAGCGGCGGGGATTCGATCGAGATGTTCTTGATGAAGAGACGGCTCGGCGTGCTGAACCATTGTGTGTCCTTGGACAGCAGGTCGGACGCGCCCGAGCAGCCGGCGAGCAGCGGCGCTGCGGCAGCCAAAGCAATCATGAGCGACCTGGGAAGCTTTTGATGTCGCACGATAACCAAATTCCCCGTGTGAAGGACCAGCCCTAAGCGATTGTCCCAACATCACTTTGCGGCACGAAGGTGACAAAAGCCAGCATCGCCCGAAAAGTCCAAATTATCATTAATTGCCAAGGATCGTTGCCAAGGATCATTGCCAAGGCCCGCTAATTCCGACGCTGCCATCGGCCCCGCTCGTCGGCCTGCCAATAGGTGACATCAAATCCCCGTTCCTTGCAATCCGTCCAGGCGCTGCGGGCGAGCGCGAGGGCATCCGGATCGTCGCCGTTGAACAGCAGCACCATGCGCGCATAGCCCTGCGCGTCCTGCGGCAGGGCGGCGTTGTCGACCAGGAATCGGACATGGGCGCCGTTGGGATTGCCCTCCTCGATCGCCAGCACGATCGGCTGATCGGCGGCATCGTTCACACGCCATGTCGCGTGCGGCAGGAAAGAATCGTCGCGATAGGTCCACAAATGCGCGTCGAGCGCGTCGGCGCGTTCTTCCGAGGTGGACTGCACCACGACGCGCCAGCCGCGCTCGAGCGATTTCTCGAGAAGCGGCGGCAACACGCTCTCCACCGTCATGTTTTGCAGATGATAGAACAGGACTTCCGTCATCTCAGGTCATTTGCGCTCGTAATGGTCGGCGACCAGCCGGTCGAGCAGGCGGACGCCATAGCCGCTTGCCCAGCTCTGGTTGATGTCGGTCTTCGGCGCCCCCATGGCGGTGCCGGCGATGTCGAGATGGGCCCAGGGCGTGCCATCGACGAAGCGCTGCAGGAACTGCGCCGCGGTGATCGAGCCGCCGTGGCGGCCGCCGGTGTTCTTCATGTCGGCGAACTGGGAATCGATCAGCTTGTCGTATTCGGGACCGAGCGGCATGCGCCAGACCTTGTCCCCGGTCTCGATGCCGGCCGCCAGCAGGCGTGCGGCAAGCTCGTCATTGTTGGCGAACATGCCGGCATGCTCGGTGCCGAGCGCAACCACGATCGCACCGGTCAGCGTCGCCAGATCCACCATGAATTTCGGCTTCACCTTCTTGGCGACGTACCAGAGCACGTCGGCCAGCACGAGCCGGCCCTCCGCGTCGGTGTTGATGATCTCGATGGTCTGGCCCGACATCGAGGTGACGATGTCGCCCGGCCGCTGCGCATTGCCGTCGGGCATGTTCTCGACGAGACCGATGGCGCCGACCACGTTGGCCCGCGCTTTACGCGCCGCAAGCGCGTGCATCAGGCCGACGACGCAGGCCGCGCCCCCCATGTCGCCCTTCATGTCCTCCATGCTGCCGGCCGGCTTGATCGAAATGCCGCCGGTGTCGAAGCAGACGCCCTTGCCGATGAAACTCACCGGCGCCTCGCCCTTCTTGCCGCCGTCCCAGCGCATGATCACGGTGCGGCTCGGCCGCGCCGAGCCCTGGCCGACGCCGAGCAGCGCGCCCATGCCGAGCTTCTGCATCGCCTTGACGTCGAGCACCTCGACCTTGACGCCGAGCTTGCGGAGCTGACTGGCGCGGCGCGCGAATTCCTCGGGAAAAAGCACGTTCGGCGGCTCGTTGACGAGGTCGCGCGCGATGATCACGCCGTCGACGACGTGACCGGCCGCGGCAAACGCCTTTTTCGCGGCAGCGGGATCACCGACCGCAAGCGCGATCTCGGCGCGCGAGCCGCCCTCCTCGCCGTCCTTCTTCTTGGTCTTGTAGCGGTCGAATTTGTAGGCGCGCAGGCGCAGGCCCGAGGCGACCGCAACCGCCTGCTCACTCGTCATCGCACCATCAGGCAGTTCCGCCATGACGGTCATGGCGGCCGCCCCCGCGGCAAGCTTGCCCGCCGCCACGCCGCCGAATTTGAGGAAATCGTTCGCCTTCAGTCCGGCCGCCTTGCCGGCGCCGATCACGAGCAAACGGGTGGCCTTCACCCCTTCCGGCGCCAGGATATCGAGCGCGGCCCCGGTCTTGCCCTTGAAGGCTGCGGCGGCGGCCGCACGCTTCACGAGTTCGACAGCGCCGCCCAGCGCCTTGGCCGTCGCCGGACCGACCTTCAGATTGTCGTCGCAGAACACGACCAGAATGCCACGGGCGGCAGCAGACAGCGGGACGAAGCCGACCTTGATGGCATCGGACATGGGTAACTCCTTCAAAAATCTTGGTCTTTTTGCTGTTCAGAGTCCCAGGCGAGAGCCGGATCTGAACGGCGATTCATTGAGCCGCGCGTACTATGGGCCAGCGCCCGGGCAGATGCCAAGCACCCCCGTGGCCGCAAGGCCACAACGAGGGAAATATTAACCATATAATGAGGGTGCCACGGGGCAGCCATTTTGTTGACGGATCAAAGGGATGGTAGTGAGAGAGTGAGCTGGCGGAAGAGGCGCTGGCCAACCTTGGGGATCCCCTGATCGGGGATTGGTTGGGCAGCGGAATTTCGGCCGACATTGGGGACTTGGTGGGATTCGTGCGGTAGCGCATGGGGTCGATCGATAGGTATATCTTCCGCACGACGCTGGCGTCGTTTGCGCTGATCCTGGTCAGCCTCACCGGCGTGATCTGGATTACGCAGGCGTTGCGCGGCATCGACCTGATGACGAGCCAGGGTCAGACCATCCTCACCTTCCTCGGCATCACCAGCCTCGTCGTGCCGGCGCTTGTCCTGATCATCTCGCCGATCGCGCTGATGATCGCGATCTCGCACACGCTGAACAAGCTCGCGACCGATTCCGAGATCATCGTGATGAATGCCGCCGGCCTGTCGCCGATCCGGCTGTTCCTTCCGTTCTTCTACGCCACCTGCGTGGTGGCGCTGCTGGTGGCCTTCATCGCCGCCTATCTCGCCCCCGACGGCATGCGGCGGATCAAGCAGTGGGATGCCGAGATCACCGCGGACGTGCTCACCAACATCCTGCAACCCGGCCGCTTCGCCCAGCTCGACCAGAATCTCACGATCCGGATTCGCGAACGCCAGCCCGGCGGCATCCTTGCCGGCATCTTCATCGACGACCGCCGCGATCCGAACGAGCGCGTCTCGATCGTCGCCGAGCACGGCGAAGTCGTGAAGAACGAGACCGGCTCGTTCCTGGTGCTGGAGACCGGCAATCTCCAGCGCTTCGAGGCGGGCAAGCGCGATCCCGCGCTGGTGGCCTTCGGCCGCTACGGCTTCGACATGTCGAAATTCTCCAATCAGGGCCGCGACGTCACCCTCGGCATCCGCGAACGCTATCTCTGGGAGCTGCTCTCGCCGGCCGACAACGACCCCGTCTACAAGCAGATTCCCGGCCAGTTCCGCTCGGCCCTGCATGACAGCCTGCTCGCGCCGATCTATCCCTTCGCCTTCGCCGTGCTGACCTTCGCCTTCCTCGGTGCGCCCCGCACCACCCGCCAGAGCCGCAATTTCTCGATCGGCGGTTCGGTCGTCGCGGTGTTCGGCCTGCGCATGGCCGGCTTCGCCTGCTCGGTGATGGCGGTGAAGTCACCGAGCCCGGTGCTGGTCCAATACGCGATGGTCTTTGGCGCCATCGGCGTCGGGCTTTGGATGATCATCGGCGGCGTCGTGGTCGAGCCGCCCCCTGGCCTCATGGAAGCCATCAACAGGTCGAACGCGCGCATCGCGCGGCTGTTCGGACGGCCGGCCACCGCATGAGCATGCTCACCAACACGCTCGGACGCTATTTCGCCGGCCGCTTCGTGGTCGCGGCGCTAGGCGTGTTCCTGGGCATTTTCCTGCTGCTCGTGCTGGTCGACTACATCGAGATGGTGCGCAAGACCTCGGGGCTGGCATCCGCCTCGGCGCTGATGGTGGCCGAGACGTCGCTGTTCCGGGTGCCGCAGCTGCTGGAGAAGCTGACGCCGTTCTGCATGCTGATCGGCGCCATGACCTGCTATCTCGCCCTCTCACGCCGCCTCGAGCTCGTGGTTGCGCGCGCCGCCGGCATCTCCGCATGGCAATTCATTTCGCCGGCGCTCGGCAGCGCGCTCCTGATCGGGGTGATCGCGACGATCGCCTACAATCCGATGTCGGCGAATCTGCGCGAACTCTCCAAGCGCATGGAAGCCGAGCTGTTCGGCTCGGCGCCCGGCGGCGGCGTCCAGGACGCCTCCGGTTTCTGGCTCAATCAGCTGACCAGCGACGGCCAGACCATCATCAACGCCGCGCGCAGCGAGCAGCAGGGCGTCCGACTCACCGGCCTGACGCTGTTCCGCTTTGACACAGACAGCCATTTCAAGGAGCGGGTCGAGGCGCGCGAGGCGACATTGGAGGCGGGCCGTTGGCTGTTCAAATCCGTTCGCCGCTTCTCGCTGGATTCCCCGCCGATCGACCAGGCCACCCTGGAGATTCCGACGACGCTGACCGAGGCGCAGGTCCGCAACAGTTTTTCCACCCCCGAGACTGTGTCCTTTTGGCAACTACCGAGCTACATCCGCTCCTCCGAAAGCTCGGGCTTCGCGACAGCCGGATACCGACTCCAGTATCAGAAGCTTCTGGCACAGCCGTTTTTGCTGGCCGCCATGGTGATGCTCGCGGCCTCGGTGTCGTTGCGCTTCTTCCGGATGGGCGGCGTGCAGAAGATGGTTTTGAGTGGCGTGGGCGCAGGCTTTCTGCTCTACGTTCTGTCGAAAGTGACTGAAGACTTGAGCAAGGCTGAGTTGATGCATCCGATCGCTGCGGCGTGGTTGCCCGCGGTGGTGGGCGGCCTCACCGGCTTTTTGGCCTTGTTGTACCAGGAGGACGGTTAGTGACTGCCGTCCATCGAGGACCCGTGTCTGGTTTGACGCGCCGCATCGTGATGCGCGCGAACGGGTTTGGCTTGTCTCTTCGCAGGCTCGTGATGGCTGTCGCTGCCGTGGCATCGCTCGGCGCGCTGATCGATGTTGCCGCAATGGCCCCCGCCTCGGCCCAGAGCTTCACCTACAATCCGCTGCCGCCGCGCCCGAAGCCGCCGAAGGCCGCCAACGACAACCAGATGCTGGTTCAGGCGACCGAGGTCGATTACGACTACAACAATTCGCGCGTCTCCGCGGTCGGTAACGTCCAGTTGTTCTACAACGGCACCAGCGTCGAGGCCGACAAGGTCATCTACGACCAGAAGACCAAGCGGCTGCATGCCGAAGGCAACATCCGCATGACGGATGCCGACGGCAAGATCACCTATGCCGAGATCCTGGATCTCTCCGACGATTACCGCGACGGTTTCGTCGATTCGCTGCGTGTGGACACCGCCGACCAGACCCGCATGGCTGCGAGCCGCTCCGACCGCTCCGACGGCAATTACACGGTGTTCGAGAACGGCGTCTACACGGCCTGCGCGCCGTGTAAGGACGATCCGAAGAAGCCGCCGCTCTGGCAGGTCAAGGGTGCGCGCATCATCCACGACCAGCAGGAGAAGATGCTGTATTTCGAAACGGCGTCGCTCGAATTCTTCGGCGTGCCGATCGCCTACATGCCCTATTTCTCGACGCCCGACCCGACCGTGAAGCGCAAGAGCGGCTTCCTGATGCCGGGCTATTTCCCGGGCACGACGAACACCGGCTTCGGCGCCGAGGTTCCGTATTATTGGGCGATCGCGCCCGACATGGACGCAACCATCACCCCCCGCTTCATGTCGCGGCAGGGCGTGCTGCTGCAGGGTGAATTCCGCCAGCGCCTGATCGACGGCGCCTACCAGATCCGCGCCTATGGCATCGACCAGCTCGATCCCGGCGCGTTTTCCGGGCAGCCCGGCGACAAGCAGTTCCGCGGTGCCGTCGACACCAAGGGTCAGTTCGCGCTGAACGACAAATGGGTCTGGGGTTGGGACGGCGTCCTGATGTCCGACTACTATTTCTTCTCGGACTACCGGCTCTACCAGTACCGCGATCCGCTCGGCTCGTTCCTGCTGCTGCCGACGGAAGCGCTGTCGCAGCTCTATCTGACCGGCGTCGGCAACCGCAGCTTCTTCGACGCGCGCACGATGTACTGGCTGAGCTATTCGGGTAACCAGAGCCAGGTGCCGATCGTCTATCCGGTGATCGACTACAACAACGTGCTCAACTATCCGGTCTTCGGCGGCGAGTTCAGCTACAAGACCAATTTCGTGAACCTGTCGCGCGACCAGGCTGTGTTCGATCCGATCACCACGATCGCCAACACCAACAGCCTGTGCACGACGGCGTCGGCCGATCCGCTGGCCCGCACGCCGTCGCAGTGCCTGCTGCGCGGCTTCCCCGGCACCTACACCCGCCTCACGGCCGAGGCGCAGTGGCGCAAATCCTTCACCGATCCGTTCGGCCAGATCTGGACGCCGTTCGCCAGCCTGCGCGCCGACGCGATCAACTCCTCGGTCTCCAACCAGCCGGGCGTATCGAACTATCTTCCCGTCGGCGACACCCAGGCGTTCCGCCTGATGCCGACCGTGGGCCTGGAATACCGCTATCCCTTCATCAGCGTTCAGCCCTGGGGTTCGACCACCGTCGAGCCGATCGCCCAGATCGTCATCCGGCCGAACGAGACCTATGCCGGCAAGCTCCCGAACGAGGACGCCCAGAGCATGGTGTTCGACGCCTCGAACCTGTTCAGCGTCGACAAGTTCTCCGGCTACGACCGCGTCGAGGGCGGCGGCCGCGCCAATGTCGGCGTGCAGTCCACCACGCAGTTCGACAAGGGCGGCGCCGTCAAGGTGCTGTTCGGCCAGTCCTACCAGCTGTTCGGCATGAACTCCTTCGCGGTCCAGGACTCCATCAATACCGGCCTCGATTCCGGCCTGGACAAGCCGCGCTCCGATTACGTCGCGAGCGCCAGCTATTCGCCCAACAGCACCTACACGTTCAGCGTCCGCTCCCGCATGGACGAGCAGACCTGGAACGTGCAGCGCTTCGAGGCGGAGGGCCGCGCCAACTTCAACCGCTGGGCGGTCAGCGTGCTGTACGGCAATTACGCGCCGCAGCCGGAACTCGGTTATCTGACCCGCCGCGAGGGCATCCTGACCTCGGGCTCGCTGAAGATCGCGACCAACTGGGTGGTGTCGGGCTCGGCGCGGTGGGACCTCGAAGCCAACAAGATCAACCAGTATGTGCTCGGTGCCGGCTATGTCGACGATTGCTTCGTGCTGGCGGCGAACTACGTAACTTCGTATAGCTATTCGGCGGGCACCGCGCCGCCCGTGCTGAGCCATGCGTTCATGTTCCAGATCGGCCTGCGCACGCTGGCGACCTCGTCGACGACCAGCAGTTCCGCCGGCCTCCAGTGAACGGTTTGAAGTGCCGGCGCGTTGCCCCATCACAGGCTCGACGCGGCTGACATGCGAGCGACAATCATGACGACCCCATTGCCTATCTTCCGCCTCCTCATCGCCATCGCTGCCGGACTGATCCTGACCGGCCTGCCCTCGCCGTCGCGCGCGCAGAACATCGTCGTGATGGTCAACGGCGACCCGATCACCGATTTCGACATCGAGCAGCGCTCCAAGCTCGACCAGCTGACGACGCAGAAGACCCCGCCCCGGCAGGAGGTCATCAACGAGCTGATCGACGACAAGGTGAAGATGAAGGAGGGCAAGAAGTACGGGGTCGACCCTGGTATCTCCGACATCAACCAGTCCTACGACGGCATGGCGCAGCGCATGCGCATCACGCCGGACCAGCTGACCAAGTCGCTCGAATCCAAGGGCGTGCGCCCCGAGACGCTGAAGGGCCGCATGAAGGCTGAGATGGTCTGGACCAGCCTGGTGCGCGGCCGCTTCAAGGAGAAGCTGCTCGTCGGCGAGCGCGACGTCGCGCAGGCCGTGCAGGCCCAGACCGGCGACAAGCTGCAGATCGAGGGCACCGAATACAAGATGCAGCCGATCGTGCTGATCGTGCCGCGCGGCTCGTCCGCGGCGTTCCTGGAGACGCGCAAGAAGGAAGCCGAGAACTATCGCGCGCGCGTCGGCAGCTGCGAGGAAGCCAACTCGCTGTTCCGCTCGACGCCGAACGCCACCATCCGCGACAGCGTCACCAAGACCACCGCGGAGCTGCCGGAGGCGCTGCGCAAGGTGCTCGACGACACCCCGATCGGCCATTTGACCGCGCCCGAGATGACCAAGAACGGCATCGAGATGGTGGTGCTGTGCTCGCGCAAGCCGACCATGATCGACACGCCGAAGAAGCGCGAGGTCCGCGAGAAGATGTATCAGGAGAAGTACGAGAAGACCCAAAAGGCCTATCTCGACGAGCTCCGCAAGGCGGCGATGATCGAATATCGCAACCGCTGATGGCCGACCGCGCAGCCAAACCGCTTCCCCTTGCCCTGACCCTGGGAGAGCCCGCCGGTATCGGCCCCGACATCACGATCGCAGCCTGGCTCCGGCGCCGAGAGCTGAACCTGCCGGCCTTCTATCTGCTCGGCGACGAGGCGCTGATCGCGCGGCGCGCCAAGGCGCTCGGTGCCGACATCGAGATCGCTCCGGTGAGCCCCGGCGAGGCCGCGGTCGCCTTCACTGAAGCCCTCCCCGTGGTCTCCACCGGCGAGCGCGCGACCGCCGAGCCGGGCAAGCCCGACGCATCGAGCGCGCCGGCCGCGCTCGCCTCGATCCGGCAGGCGGTCGCAGACGTTCGCGAGGGCCGCGCCGGCGCCGTCGTCACCAATCCGATCGCCAAGAGCGTGCTCTACCGCGCCGGCTTCCGTCATCCCGGCCACACCGAATTCCTCGCCGAGCTCGCCGCGGACGGCGGACGCGTGCCGCAGCCGGTGATGATGCTGTGGTCGCCGCGGCTCGCCGTGGTGCCCGTGACCATCCACGTCTCGATCCGCGATGCGCTGGCGGAGCTCACGAGTGAGCTCATCGTCTCGACCGTGCGCATCGTCGCAGCCGAGCTGACATCGCGCTTCGGCATCGCGCAGCCGCGCATCGCGGTCTCCGGTCTCAATCCGCATGCCGGCGAGGAGGGCTCGCTCGGTCACGAGGAGCAGACCATCATCGCCCCCGCGCTGAGGATATTGCGCAGCGAGGGCATCGAAACCAGGGGCCCGCTGCCCGCCGACACCATGTTCCACGAGGCCGCGCGCAGCACCTATGATTGCGCGATCTGCATGTATCACGACCAGGCGTTGATCCCGATCAAGACCGTCGCCTTCGACGACGCCGTCAACGTCACGCTCGGCCTGCCCTTCATCCGCACCTCGCCCGATCACGGCACCGCCTTCGACATCGCCGGCACCGGCAGAGCCAATCCGGCCAGCCTGATCGCGGCCTTGAGGCTGGCAAGCCGCATGGCGGCTTCGCAAAGCTGATGAGCGCGATCGACGACCTCCCGCCGCTCCGCGAGGTCATTCGCCAGCATGCGCTGTCGGCGCGCAAATCGCTCGGCCAGAATTTTTTGCTCGACCTCAATCTCACCGCCCGCATCGCGCGCGCAGCAGTGCCGCTCGAAGAGTCCACGATCGTCGAGATCGGCCCCGGCCCGGGTGGGCTGACACGTGCGCTGCTCGCGCTCGGCGCGCGGCGCGTCATCGCCATCGAGCATGACGAGCGCGCGATCCCGGCCTTGCAGGATATTTCCGCGCGTTATCCCGGCAGGCTCGAAATCGTGCATGGCGATGCCATGACCTTCGATCCCCGCCCGCTGCTCGATGGCGAACGCGCGAAGATCGTCGCCAACCTGCCCTACAACATCGCGACCCCGCTCCTGATCGGCTGGCTCACCACCGAGCCCTGGCCGCCCTGGTACGACATGATGGTGTTGATGTTCCAGCGCGAGGTCGGCGAACGCATCGTCGCGCGCGAGGACGAGGAGGCCTATGGCCGGCTCGGCGTGCTCGCCAATTGGCGCTGCGAGACCAAGATCCTGTTCGACATTGCGCCGTCCGCCTTCGTGCCGCCGCCGAAGGTCACCTCCTCCGTCGTGCGCCTGGTGCCGCGCGCTGAGCCGCTTGCCTGCGATCGCAGGATGCTCGAACAGGTCGCAGCCGCCGCCTTCGGCCAGCGCCGCAAGATGCTGCGCCAGAGCCTGAAATCGCTCGGCGTCGATCCGGCGCGGCTCGCTGCTGCCGCCGGTGTCGATGCGACGCGGCGCGCCGAGACGATTCCCATTTCAGGCTTTGTTGCCATGGCCCGTGAATTGGCCAATATAAGAACCGAAGAGGCATGATCCGGACCCGAAGGGCCGCGCGAGCGCAAAGTGTGAAGCGGTTTTCCGGACGTGATCATGCTCAAACCATGAGATAATTTCGGAGGAAGAAATATGGCGTTGATGCGTCGGCAGTCCCTGGTCAAGTTCGATGCGCCCTTGTGCGAGACCATCGTCGACACGCCGAAGCCGAAAGGCGCCGAAGTGCTGGTGCGCATCGAGCGCTGCGGCCTCTGCCATTCCGACCTGCACATCCAGGACGGCTACGCCGATCTCGGCGGCGGCAAGAAGCTCGACACCACGCGCGGCATGACGCTGCCCTTTACCCTCGGCCACGAGATCGCAGGTGTCGTCGACGAAGTCGGCCCGGACGTTCCGGCCGGCCTCGTCGGCACCAAGAAGGCCGTCTTCCCCTGGATCGGCTGCGGCCAGTGCCGCGACTGCGCCAATGGCGACGAGAATCTCTGCGTCAAGCAGCGCTTCCTCGGCGTCTCCATCGACGGCGGCTTCGCCACCCACGTGCTGGTGCCCGACGCGAAATACCTGCTCGACTACGATCCCCTGCCCGTCAACCAGGCCGCGACCTTGATGTGCTCGGGCGTCACCGCCTATGGCGCGCTCAAGCGCCTGGTCGACCGTCCCCGCCAGCGCAACCTCTTGCTGATCGGTCTCGGCGGCGTCGGCATGATGGGCCTGTCGTTCGCGCAGGCGATGTTCAAGCAGCCGATCACGGTCGCCGACCTCTCGCCGGCCGCGCGCGATACCGCGCTGAACAACGGTGCCGCCGTCGCCTACGACCCGTCCGAGCCCGACGTGATCAAGCGCATCCTGAAGGAGACCGAAGGCGGCTTCGACGAGATCGTCGATTTCGCCGGCAACGAGAAGTCGATGGCCTTTGCGGTCGCGGTCGCCGCGCGCGGCGGCAAGATCGTGGTCTCCGGCCTGATGGGCGGCCAATTCACGCTGCCGATGGTGCAATGGGTCTACAAGCGCATGACCATCGAAGGCTTCATGGTCGGCACGCTCGCCGAGGCCCAGGAGCTGATGGCACTGGCGCGCGCCGGCAAGATCAAGCCGACGCCGATGCGCGAGGAGCCGATGGGCGACGTCCAGAAATGGATCGACGAGCTGCGCGCCGGCAAGGTCGTCGGCCGCATCGTCCTGAAGAACTGACTTGTCGCTGCGGCGGGCCCGGCGCAAGTCGCGCTTGCCGCGCGGAACGCCTGCGGCCCCGCCGCGTTGGCAGCGCATGACCATTCGTTGCACCGTCGAAAGCGCATTCTTCATCGCCTGGAGCTGCCTCGAGCAGAGCGGCGAGCTCGGCCCGCCCGACGAGAGCGCCAACGTCCTTCTCGACGCCATCGAAGCCCAGCTCAAGATCGGCGAACGCCGGCAGCTGATGCTCGCCAACAAGGCGATTGACGCCTATCGCGCGCACGCGGTGCTGCACCGCTCCGCGTGGGATCGCCAAACACGCTTCGGATGATGCGCTTCGGGTGATGATCGTCACTGCCCCCGGCGGCCGCCGGCCGAACTGACGGACTTCGCACCGCCCGCGCGCCAACTTCTCGACCGCTGAAGAGCCCTTGTGTGCACTTTGGAACCGTCGGTCCCGCCACGGAAACGTAGGGTTCTGGCTGGCGCCGATTCCCGGCCAGCCAAGAGAAGAAACTGTGACCGGTCGGCCCCCGAACGATCTGCTCCGGCAGCTCACCCCCCAGGATTTCGAACTGCTCGCGCCTCACCTCCAGCCGGTCGAACTCGCGGCGAGCCACGTCCTTCATCACGCCGGCGACGAGGTTGCGGCGGTGCATTTTCCCTGCGGTCCCGCGCTGGTATCGTTCGCCGTGCCGGTCGAGGACGATCGCGAGGTCGAAAGCCTGCTGGTGGGACGTGAGGGTGCGGTCGGCCTTGCCGCCGGCCGCAGCCCTTCGCTCGCTTATTCGCGCATCGTCGTGAAGCTGGGCGGCACCCTGGTCAGGCTGCCGCTGCGCGCGCTGGAGCAGGCGCAGCAGAGATCGGCGACGCTCCAGGAGGTCTTCTCACGCTACGCCGACTGCCAGTTCGCGCAGCTGCTGCAGACCGCGGCCTGCAACGCCGCCCACTCGATCGAGCAGCGCGCCGCCAAGTGGATCATCTCGGCGAAAGCGAGTGTCGGCGGGGCCGAGATCCCCCTCACGCACGAGCAGCTCGCCGGCATGCTCGGCGTCTCCCGCAGCTATGCCAGCCGCGTCATCCAGATGTTCAAGGCCAGGCGCATCCTCGCGACCCGCCGCGGCGCGATCCTGATCCTCGACGGCACCGCGCTCGAAGCCAGAGCCTGCTGCTGCAACGATTGGGTGAGGAAGCATTTCGACGAGGTGCTTGGCGCGGCAACGGCCGGCGGCTAGCGCCCGATCGCCTCAGGCCTGGGGCGCCGACTGGCGCTTCAGATGCAGATAGGCCGGGTTGAAATCGCCGAGCCGCTGCAGCTCGCGCCATTTCAGGACGATGAGCTCCCCGTCGCGCAGATCCATCGTGCCGCTCCGCCTGAGGTCAGCGAGCGTCCGGTTCACGGTCGCGATCGCCATGCCCAGCGTCTCGCCGAGCTGCGCCAGGCTGATCGGCACGCGAAAGCGATTGCCGCGGACGAGCTGCGCGGCGCGGGCGCGGTAGAACAGCTCGCAGAACAGATGCGCCATGCGGGCCTGCATCGGCCGGGCGCTGTTGTTGGTGATGGCCTCGCGAAAGATCGCGGCGTCGCGCAGCGTCTCGCGCCAGACCGAGTGCGCGAATGTGGGGCGGCGCCGGAAAGCCCTGAACAATTCGCGATGCGGGATGAAGGCCACCGTAGCCGGTCCCAGAGCGCTCAGACCGTGATCCATCTGGTCGATGAACAGCGCCTGGGAATCCGGCAGGTCGCCTGTCAGGTGGAAGGACAGATATTGCCGCCCCCCGGTGCCGAGCAGGTGGTAGCGCGCGACCATGCCTGAAACGACCAGCGCCGAATGTTCCGGCTCTTCGCCCTGACGGATGAAATCCTCATTCGGCTCGAAATCGCGCTGCGTGAAGGTGAGCGCGCGGATCTCGGCAAGATCCTCCGCGTCCAGCGCGGTGTGCTCGGAAAGGTTCCGGATCAGCACGTCGTGAGCTTTGTCCATGGCACCACCAAAAATCGCACCGGCTCTATCAAATGATACGCCGGGCTTGGGTTCAGCGGACTAGAACGCGAGACGGAGCCACAGGTTGCTAACCGGCTTACGGCCTGACCTCGTCGCGTCCAACCCGTCACCCTTGACTGCGAACCGAGCCCGGCATGAGCCCTGCAACGATTTTGGACCGCATCCGCGATCTGTTCGCATCGGATCCGAGCGCGCACCTCGACTGCATCAACGATGCCTTCGAGAACGGCACGCTGAAGGATCCGGCTTGGCCGATGTCCGATCAGGAACTCGCCCGCGCCATCCGCGAGTTCCGCTCTGCGCCGGTCTCCGACGGGAGCCTTGCAAAGCTCTCGCGGCGCTTCGTCGAAGAATCAACGCCGCGAGACGGCTGAAGCACGACCCGAGGCCCATGCCGCATCCGAAGTTCATCGCGCGTCTTCAGGCCGTCGAAGGCCTGTCCGAGGACGAACGCCGGCAGATCGCGGACCTCCCCTCCACGCTGCGTCAGGTCGCGGACGGCGAGATCGTGCTGCGCCAAGGCGAGGCCGCCTCGCGCAGCGTCTTCGTCGTCAGCGGCTTCCTCTACCAGGCCCGCATCGTCGGCGACCGCAGCCAGATCCTGGCGTTCCACGTTCCCGGCGACATGCCCTGCCTGCACACGCTGTTGGTCTCGCCGATGGATGCCGACCTCGTCGGCCTCGGCCCGACCGTCGTCGGCTACGTCGGACACAGCCAGCTCCGCCAGCTGCTCGACGGCTCGATCCATCTGACCCGCGCGTTCTGGCGCGAGACCCTGATCGACGCGGCGATCTCGCGGCAATGGATCGCCCGCCTCGGCGCGCAGCCGGCCCTGCCGAAGGTCGCGCATCTGATCTGCGAGCTCGCAGCACGGCTGGAGATCGTCGGCCTTCTCAAGGACGGCTGCTTCCAGATGCCGATGACGCAGCGCCACGTCGCCGATGCCTGCGGCCTGTCGATCGTGCACGTCAACCGCACCATCCAGGAATTGCGGCATCGCCGATTGATCGCATGGGAGGGCAGCGAGATCGAGCTGCTGCAGCCTGACGAGTTGCGCAGGCTCGCCGATTTCACGCCCGACTATCTGACCTGAGCGCGATGCATGAGCGCGGAGGATGGGCGAGCGGAAGCGCTACCCGTCGGGCCGCGATCGCAGCCGCGCCGTCCGCCATGCCGTGAGCAGCGGACCACCTCTCGGGCGATGCCTAGCAACTGCATCACGCTCCGCCTCTCCCGCTTGTTCAAGCGGGAGCGGGAGTGTTCTCTATCTCACTGCGAACGGCGCCTGATAGGGCCGGCCGAACGGCACACCGTTGATGACGGTCTGGATCGGCTTGAGCTGGGCCTTGCCGTCCCTCTTGTTGTTGCGGGTGTCGACGAAGCTGACCGGCCCCTCCACCAGTTCCATGATGGCGACGTCGCCGGGCGCGCCGACTTGCAGCGTGCCGATATTCGGCGCGCGGTTGATGATCCTCGCCGGCGCCGTGGTGGCCATCGCAACCACCTGCTCCAGCGTGAAGCCCAGCGTCATGAACTTGCTCATCACATTCGGCAGGAACGGAATGCCCGGCGAATTGCCGGAGAAGACGTGGATATCGGAGGAGATCGTGTCCGGTGTGCATCCCCCGGGGATCGCGACTTCCGCCACGGTGAAATCGAAGCTGCCGCCGCCATGACCGACGTCGAAGATGACGCCACGCTGCTTGGCCGCCAGGGCTGCAGGCAGCAGCTTGCCCTCCTGGACGATATTGGTGAAGGCGTTGGACATGTTGGGCGCGCCCGAATAGGCATGGGTCAGCACGTCGCCCGGGCGCAGCAGGTCGAGAATCTGCGACATCAGCTCCTTGGATTCGACGCCGCCGATATGCACCATCATCTTGGCCGGCCAGCCGCACATCTCGCAAGCTTGGATGCCGCGCTTCAGTGGCTCGAGCCCGTGCTTGTAGATCACGTTCTCCGACATCCGCACTTTGACGCCGAGAAGGAAGTCCGGGTTCTCGGCCAGCGCCATGGCGCAGGCTTCGGTCTGCGCATTGTCGATGTTGTAAAGCTCGGCGACCGGAAACGCCGACAGGCCGTTATTGGCGATATGGACGAAGGCGTAAATTCGCGCCCGCGTCTGGGCGACGATGAAGCGACGCAACGCCGCCAGATTGTTGACCCCGGCGTCGCCCGCGGAGACGACGGTCGTCGTGCCCTGGAATTGCACCAGCTCGTCGGCGGGAATGCCGATGGCGGAGCCGTAGGGATAGACGTGAGAATGCAGATCGATCAGACCGGGCATCACCAGCTTGCCCGACGCGTCGATGCTCTTCAGCGCGCGCTCGGCGGGGATCGCCTCCTGCACCGTTTCGATCATGCCCCAGCGGATGCCGATATCGCGTCTGGCTCGCAGCGACTGGCTGGGGTCGAGCACCTCGCCGCCCCGGATTACCAGATCGTACTTGTCGTTCGGTCCCATCGCGGCGCGCGCGGGCGCGGCGAGGCCGGCAATCGCGGCGGACGTCGAAAGTGCCAGGAAATCGCGGCGTGACAACACGGACATGATGGTCCCCCCTTGCGCTTTTTGTTCTTGGCCAAGCCCCGCTTCGACGAGCAGATGCGCTTCCGCCGCCAACGTCCGAGATCGGAATGAACGGGATTGGAATTGACGCATCTTCGCGCGGATGATCCGATCCTATGACCGTATACGGGCCCTGAGGAGCCGCGAAATTTTCCGGAATCGCGTGAACCTTCCCGGACGAGCACTGACTAAGCGAGCACGCTCGCCGGGGCGCCGGGTCATTCGCGTCGATGGGGCGCGTTTCCGCCATGCAGCAACGCAAACAGAACTGACGGCGGCCCGGAGAGGCGTCGGGCAAAACACCCGGTCAAGCCCTTGCGTCAAAAATATTCCACTTTCCCGAATTTCGGATTTGTGGCATAGAGGCGCCATCCCGGCCCCTGCCAGAGGGGCGCTTCGCGATCGTCACGAGATGCGGGCCGGGGTGCGGTGGACGCGGTAGCGCCGGCGCGATTGCGTGGGGACGGGGACGGGCGACCGTTGAGTCCCGACACAACGCGCATACGACACGGCGCGGTCACAGCGACCTCGTTGATGCCCGAGGGTGAGCACACGCAAGCCTCCGGATCTGTCGATGGGATCGTCCGCGGACGGAGAAGTCGTGTGGTCCTGACGCCCGAGGTTCTGGCGTCAAGCCTTAGCGGTGATGCGGCGGCCCGACCGGGCACGCGCATCAGCCATCCGCAAGGCGACGGGGGCAATAGTGCATCGCTCCCCGAGGAGAGCGCGAAGGACACCGTTAAAACCATCCGCGCAGGGAAGGCCGGGCGACCGGCAACACCTGTGGTCCACCCCGTGTGCATTTTTGTTGCGCACGGATTGCGGGTGCCGCCGGCGCCCGGCCTTCCCTGCGCCCTTTGGCCTTTCAAAGAGCGCGAAACGACAGCAGGCCTCGGGCGAATGCGCCGCGAGATCGCGATGACGTGTCTGCAAGTTGAGCTGAACATTGGAGGACGCGGACAGTGAACTTTGCTCCGAGCGAGCGTCACACTCCGCTCTCGTGCCCCGGACGCAGCGCAACGCCCCCGGCGATGCGAAGCATCGTCCGGTGCGGTGCGCTGCTGAGCCGGGGCCCATGTCGCAGCGAAATCCTAAGCGCTGGGTCCCGGCTCTGCGCCGCAACGCATGCGCGTTGCAGCTTGTCCGGGACACGAGCCCGCTCCCCTCTCTCACACCACTTTTCGCCCGCGCGGCGGGCTGCTAGACTGGCGCCATTATTTTGGGGAATTTCGATGCGCGCGAGGATTTTAAATCGCGTCTTAGGGCTGGCAGCGCTGGCCTTGCTGGTCGTCACCGCACACCCGGCATCGGCCGAGAAGCGCATCGCGCTGGTGGTCGGCAACTCCGCCTACAAGAACATCACGCCGCTGGACAATCCCTCCAAGGATGCGAGCCTGATGGCGGAGACGCTGGGCCTGCTCGGCTTCACGCTGGTCGGTGGCCGCGCCCAGCTCGATCTCGACAAGGGCGCGATGGACATCGCGGTGCAGAACTTCGGCCGCCAGGTCCAGGGCGCCGACGTCGCGCTGTTCTACTACGCCGGCCACGGCGTGCAGATCGCCGGCTCCAACTTTCTCGTGCCCGTCGGCGCCAATCCGACGCGCGAGGCGGACGTCGATTTCCAGATGACCGACGTCAACCTCGTGCTGCGCCAGATGCAGGGCTCGGGCACGCGGCTCAACCTCGTGATCCTGGACGCCTGCCGCAACAATCCGTTCGGCTCGCGCGGCTTGCGCGCCACGGACGGCGGCCTTGCGCAGATGCGCGCGCCCGAGGGCACGCTGATCTCCTACGCGACGCAGCCCGGCAATGTCGCGCAGGACGGCGCCGACGGTCACAGCCCTTATACGAAGGCGCTGGCGACGACGATCCGGACCGCTGGCCTCGACGTGTTCCAGACCTTCAACCAGGTCGGCCTCGCCGTGAAGCGCGCCACCGCGGGCGCGCAGCAGCCCTGGGTGTCGTCCTCGCCGATCGACGGCACCTTCTATTTCGTCGCTCCGACCGAAACCGGCCCGCCCAAAATCGCGGCGATGCAGCCCGATCCCCTGCCGGCGGAGCGCCTGCGTGCCGATCCCGATCGCGTCCCCTTGCGCGATGCCGCCCTGCTCAGTGAGCTCAGCGAGCGGCTCTACGAGCTCAATTTCGACCCTGATACGCCCGACGGCCTGACGCGCGCCGTCACCAAGCTGCAACAGCGGATCTCGATGACGCCGACGGGTGAAGCTACCGAAGGCTTGCTGCTGCGCATGCGCAAGATGGAGGATCTCAAGCCCTGGGGCTCGATCGTTTACGGTCCGGACAACAGCAAATGGGGCATCTCGTGGAACCACGCCTCGCGGCGCGCGGCGGTGGCGGATGCGCGCGGCAATTGCGCCGGCGCCAAATGCCCGATCGAGCTGTCCTTCTACGGCAGAAGCTGCGGTGCGTTTGCGATCTCCGACAAGTCCTGGTCGCTGGTCCAGCGCGAGGGCGTGCAGCGCGCCAGGGACGCCGCGCTTGACGAATGCGGCAAGGCTGGCAAAGCTTGCCGCATTATCGGATCCGTCTGCGCCGACGGCTCCGGCCGCTGATACCATTTTTGAATTTGGATGTTTGCTCATGCCTGTTGTCGTGATCCGTACGATTGCCTTCGCCGTCCTCCTCACCGCCGCCATCGCCTCATCACCGGTCGTCGCCCAGTCCGGCAGCGCCGGCGGCTCGATCGGCAACGACGAGAAGTCGATGTCCGGCTCGCGTCAGGATCGCTCGGCGGAGCCAGCCGCACCCGCGCGGCGGAGCAAGCCGGCGGCTGACGAGCCGCGCTCGTCGTCACGGCGAAGCGGCGGCGGCGGAAGTGGCGGAGGTGGCGGCGGCTTCGACGGCGCCTGGATTGTGACCAGCGTCGGCTGCGGCGGCACCACGTCGGGCGCGGTCGTGGTCTCGTCGGGCAAGGTGATCGGCCAAGGTGTCACTGGCACCGTCAGCCCCAGCGGTTCGGTCAGCACGGTAGGCCAAGGCGACGGCGTGACCTTCACCGGCTCCGGACGCCTCGGCGCGCGCAGCGGGTCCGGAACCTGGCGCCGCTCCGATGGCTGCGGCGGAACCTGGAGCTCGGCGAAGCAGTAACGCCGGAAAGACGTCCGATTTCGCAGCAGAACGGACGCCCCTCAGGCCCAATTCAAGCCACATCCTCTCCGGATTTGCGGCTCATTGCCACCCAAGTCTTTGATGACAACGGGCTGGTTGAGAGTTGCGTCATGCGTAACCGGGAGACCAGGATGGGCAACCGCACCGCAAAATTCGTTTCCGCGCTGATCGGCAGTATCGTTGCCGGCGCGCCACTGGCCGCCGTGTCGCAGACCGCGCCGAGCGCGCCCGCCACGGCGAATGCAGCCGCCGACTGCCTTGCCTCGCCGAAGGGCACAGCACCGCAGGGGCAACACTGGCACTATCGTCTCGAGCGCACGACCAAGCGGCAATGCTGGTATCTGCGCGCCGAAGGCGGCAAGGTCACGCAGGCCGCGCAGGCGACGACCGACACACCCGCGACGGATCCAGCGCCGCCGCAGCAGCATATGGTGCAGGACGCGCGAGCCGAATATCTGACGCCGCGGAGCGGTGTCACCTCCAAGACGTCGAATGCCGTCGCGCAAGCCGCAGCCTCGACGCCGGCGCAACAGACGCCGGACCAGGCCACCGACAGCGGCCCGCAGCAACCTGCCGTCGCCACGCCCTGGCCCGATGTCTCGACCGCAGTCGCACCGCCGACGCCGCAGCCTGCTCCCGTCGCAACCGCTGCGCCGCCGAGCGCGAAGCCGGCAAAGCCTCCCGCGCCGTTGGCCCAGGCCGCTGCAGACAGCACCATCGAAAGACCGGCCGGCTCGCTGCAGATGCTGCTGCTGGTGATCGGCGGCGCGCTGGCGCTCGCCGGCCTGCTCGCCAGCGTCATCTACCGCTTCGCCGGCGGTCGCATTCGCGTCCAGGCCGCCGAGCGCCGCGGGCATTGGGACGATTGGGGCACGCAGGACCAGGACGTAAGCCACGCACCCTGGCTCGCTGCGACGCCGGACGCGCGACCGCGCCCGGTCGACTTCGATGAAGCGCGGCCGCAGCAGACCGCGCAACTCGCGGCCTTCACCCGGGAGATCGGCAGGATCGCGGCGCAATCCGCCGCCGTGCGCAGCGAGGCCGCCGAACTCGACGAGGCCGACATCTTCAACGGCGTCTTCGAGATCGAAGCCGCGCCTCGGCTGGCAGCCCGGAAGACCGACGCCGAAAAGCCGGTCGCTCGCGACGAAGACCATCGCGACGAAGATGTGCAGATCGAGGATGCCGTCGACGTCGACGTGATCACCGCGATGCTGGAACGCCTGGCGACGCAAGGGCCGCAGCGGCCGCAGCCTAGGCCTGAAGCTGCCCTTGCAAACCTCGCACGAAACCAACGAGGCCAGTCCGCCGCTCGCGCTTGAGCCGTTCGGCCTTCAGGATCGACTGCACCTCGGCGAAGGCCTCGTCGACGTCGTGGTTGATGACGATGTAGTCGTACTCGGCCCAGTGGCTCATCTCGTGGCTGGCGCGGCTCATCCGCTTGCGGATCACCTCGTCGGAATCTTGCGCACGCGAATGCAGCCGCTTCTCCAGATCGGCCGCCGACGGCGGCAGGATGAAGACGCTGACGACGTCGGCGCGCGCCTTTTCGCGCAGCTGCTGCGTGCCCTGCCAGTCGATGTCGAACAGCACGTCCTGCCCGGCGGACAGCGCGGCTTCGACCGGGCCACGCGGCGTGCCGTAGCTGTTGTCGAACACGGTGGCCCATTCCAGCAGTTCGTCGCCCTTCACCATCGCCTCGAAGCGCGGCTTGTCGACGAACAGATAGTCCTTGCCGTCGACCTCGCCCGGCCGCTTCGCGCGCGTGGTGGCGGAGACCGACATTCTCAGGCCGGACATCCGGTCCATCAGGAGACGCGACAGCGTCGTCTTGCCCGCGCCCGAGGGCGAGGACAGCACGAACATCAAGCCGCGCCGCTCGACACCGTCAGTTCCGTGAGCCCCGCTCGTCATCGATCACTCCAGATTCTGGACCTGCTCGCGGAACTGCTCGACCACGTTCTTCATGGCGAGCCCCGTATTGGTCAGCTCGATGTCGTTCGACTTCGAGCAGCAGGTGTTGACCTCGCGATGAAACTCCTGCGCCAGGAAGTCGAGCTTGCGGCCGATCGGGCCGCCCTTGCCGATCAGCTCGCGCGCCTGCGCGATGTGGGAGGCGATGCGGTCGAGTTCCTCGCGGATGTCGGCCCTGGTGGCGATCAGGATCGCCTCCTGCATCAGGCGGTCGGAATCGAAACGGTCGGAGGTGTCGAGCAGGCTTGCGATCTGCTCGGCGAGCCTCGCCTTGATCGCCTCCGGCTTGCGGCCGGGCGAGCTTTCCGCCTTCTTCGCGAGTTGCTCGACCTCGTCGACCCGCTGGGTCAGGATCTGCCCGAGCGAGGTGCCCTCGCGCTTGCGCATCTCGACGAGTTCGGCCAGCGCCTTGTCGAAGGCTTCGGCGGCAGCCGCGCGCGCGGCCTTGTCCTCCTCCTCGTCACCCTCGGGCTCGGCGACCTCGATCACGCCCTTGATGGCCAGCAGGCCATCGACGCTCGGCGCCACCGCATCGACCTTGCCGGCGATGGCGGAGGCGGCCTTCAGGACGGCATTGAGCACGTCCTCGTTGACGCGGACGCTCGCAGCGGCGTTGGCGCGCTTGACGGTGAGATTGGCGTAGACGGTGCCGCGCGACAGAAGCTCGCCGGCGCGCTTCTTGGCGTGCGCCTCGAGCTCGTCGAACCCCTGCGGCAGCCGCACCCGGAGGTCAAAGCCCTTGGCGTTGACCGACTTCAATTCCCATTCGAACGTGTACGGCCCGCTTGCGCCGTGGCTTCGGGCAAAGCCGGTCATGGACGACAGCGCCATCAGGTCAAATTCTCCAAAAAACGCGGGATTCGCGGGGCATCAAGCCACGCGAAACTTAAGACTATTTTGCAGGAAAGGGGAATCCGCAAAGTCCGCCGGCAGGTCTGCAGCGCGCCTAGCGCTGGACCACCGGTGGCGAGGGTTGCACCGCGCCCTGCCGCGCCGGCGCCGCGGGGCGCGCCGCCGGCGGCCTCTTCTGCTGATTGGGGCGCACCGGCGTGGTCGCCGTCGGCGTATCGGCAGCTCCGGGCGCGGCGACGGCGGGCGGCGGCGCATCCTCGGCCGGCTCCACCGTGTCGTTCTGGATCTGCTTCTCCATCGCGCGGAGCTTGGCGACGTTCTTCTGGTGCGCGTCGTAGGTCTCGGTAAAGGCGTGCCCGCCAGTGCCGTCGGCGACGAAGAAGAGGTCGCGGGTGCGCGCCGGATTGGCGGCGGCCTCAAGCGAGGCGCGGCCGGGATTGGCGATCGGACCCGGCGGCAGGCCCTCGATCACATAGGTGTTGTAGGGCGACGGCTGCGTGATCTCGCTGCGCTTGATCGGCCGGCCCAGGGTGCCCTTGCCGCCGACGATGCCGTAGATGATGGTCGGATCGGACTGCAGCTTGATGCGCTGCTTCAGCCGGTTGGTGAACACCGCGGCGACCCGGCTGCGCTCGTCGGGCTTGCCGGTTTCCTTCTCGACGATCGAGGCCAGCGTCACCAGCTGCTCCGGCGTCTTGACCGGAATGTCCTGATTGCGACGTTCCCAGATCTCGGCGAGCACACGCTTGTGCGCCTGCTGCATGCGCTGGATCACCTGCTCGCGCGGAGTGCCGCGCGGGAACTTGTACGTCTCCGGCAGCAGCGTACCTTCGCGCGGCAGCTCGCGCACGCTGCCGGTGAAGATGTCGTTGTCGGACAGACGTGCCACGATCTGCTCGGAGGTGAGCCCTTCCGGAATCGTGACGGCATGCTGCACCACCTTGCCCTCGACGATGGTGGCGATGACGTCGCGGAGCGAAGCGTTCTTCTGGAACGAATACTCGCCCGGCTTGAGGTCCGAACTCGCCTTCAATGCGGCGACGCTGGCGATGAACACCCACGGATTGACGTCCGTGACGCCTTCGCGGTTCAGCGTCTCGGCGATGTCGCGCTTGCCCGCGCGCTGCGGGATGTTGACGATCTTGTCGTCCTTCAGCGGCCCGGGCGCCTCGAGCACCTGCCGGCCGTAATAATAGAGACCGCCGGCGCCGAGCATGGCGACCAGCAGAAGGGTGATGATGGCGTTGCCGACGACCACGAAAGGATTGCGCGCACGCTCCGACCGCTTCGGCGGCGGCGGGAGCTGCTCGGGCTCGAGCGCTGCCCGCGGACTCCGGGGCGAAATGGGCGGCCTTTCACTCATCGAAACAACCTGAATCCTGCCGGTTCAAACCGCGGCCCGACAATCGCTTGCCCTGACAAATGCACGCGCCCACTTCCATGACTATCGCCGAATACGGCAAAACGGTGGATTCGTCTCAAACTCAATCTAACTGACCAAGCGCCGGAGGATCACCGACGCATTGGTACCGCCAAAACCAAACGAGTTCGACAAGGCGACGTTGACCTCTCGCTGCTTCGCCGTGTGCGGCACGAGATCGATCGCGGTCTCCACCGACGGATTGTCGAGATTGATGGTCGGCGGCACGACATTATCGCGAATCGCGAGAATGGCGAAGATTGCTTCGATCGCACCGGCCGCGCCGAGCAGATGCCCCGTCGACGATTTGGTCGAGGACATCGCAACCTTGGAGGCGGCATTGCCGAGCAGGCGCTCGACGGCACCGAGCTCGATTTCGTCGCCGAGCGGCGTCGAGGTGCCGTGCGCGTTGATATAGTCGAGATCGGAGGCGGTCAGGCCGGCGCGCTTGAGCGCGGCTGACATGCTGCGGAATCCGCCATCGCCGTCGGGCGACGGCGACGTGATGTGATAGGCATCACCCGACAGGCCATAGCCAATCACCTCGGCATAGATCCTGGCGCCGCGGCGCCGGGCGTGCTCGAGCTCTTCCAGCACGAGGACGCCAGCGCCCTCGCCCATCACGAAACCGTCGCGGTCCTTGTCGTAGGGTCGCGAGGCGTTCTCGGGTGTGTCGTTGAATCCGGTCGAGAGCGCACGCGCAGCGTTGAAGCCGGCAATGCCGATGCGGCTGATGGGCGATTCGGCGCCGCCTGCGACCATCACGTCGGCATCGCCCAACGCGATCAGGCGGGCGGCATCGCCGACGGCATGTGCGCCGGTCGAACAGGCCGTGACCACCGAATGGTTCGGTCCCTTCAGCCCGTGCTTGATCGAGACGTAGCCGGAGGCGAGATTGATCAGGCGGCCCGGAATGAAGAACGGCGACACCCGGCGAGGCCCGCGTTCCTTCAGGAGGATCGCGGTCTCGGCGATACCGCTGAGGCCACCGATGCCGGACCCGATCATGGTTCCGGTCGCGCATTTGTCCTCTTCGGATTCGGGATGCCAATTGGCATCGTCGAGCGCCTGGCCCGCAGCCGCCATGCCGAAGATGATGAAGTCGTCGACCTTGCGCTGGTCTTTCGGCTCCATCCAGATATCGGGATTGAAGCTGTCGTTGGTGCCGTCGCCGCGCACGACGGTGCAGGCGTATCTGGTCTGCAGATCGGAGGTGTCGAAGCTCTCGATCCTGCGTGCACCGCTTTCGCCGTTGAGGATGCGCTTCCAGGTCGGCTCGACGCCACAGCCGAGTGGCGAGACCATGCCGAGACCCGTGACGACGACCCGCCTCATATCCGAAAACTCCGCATCGAAAGATTCACGGCCAATAGCAAGAAACCGGCTGACCGCTGGGAAGCGGCCCGTCCGGTTTCAATGTTGTCCCCGCGAAAATGAAGAGCCTTAGCTCTTCGCGTTCTTCTCGAGAAATTTCGTGGCGTCGCCGACGGTGAGAATCGTTTCCGCGGCGTCGTCCGGAATCTCGCAACCGAATTCTTCTTCGAACGCCATCACCAGCTCGACGGTGTCCAGACTGTCGGCGCCGAGGTCGTCGATGAAGCTCGCGTTGTCGACAACCTTCTCGGGTTCAACACCAAGGTGTTCGACCACGATCTTCTTAACCCGTTCGCCAATGTCACTCATTGCATAACCTCGTGTTGTTCCCTGTAGACCCGACCCCCCGGGACGATACGAGCCGTCGTGGTCGCGTTACTTGCCTTCGCTTACGAACTTTGATTTGGCCCCATGCTAACCGATACAGGACCCGGCGAACGTCGGCCAAGGCTCCGCATCGCCAATATACAGGGTTTCAAAAACCTGCAATGGCGTTCTTTGCCCATCCGTTGAAGGTCCGGTTATCATACTTCAATTGCCTTGACTACAAGCCTCATTTCGCTCCGGAAACGGCCGTTTGCCGCATCCCGGCCGCCCCGAGGGGCAGTGCGGAGCGAGACGTCAGATCATGGCCATACCGCCGTTGACGTGGATCGTCTGCCCGGTCACGTAGGCTGCTTCGTTTGAACTCAGGTAGACGGCAGCCGCGGCGATGTCCTCGGGCGTCCCCAGGCGGGCGGCCGGAACCCTGGTCAGAATCGTTTCGCGCTGCTTGTCGTTCAGCGCATCGGTCATTGGCGTCTTGATGAAGCCCGGCGCGATGCAGTTGGCGGTGACGCCGCGCTTGGCGTATTCGGCCCCCAGCGTCTTGATCATGCCGATCAGGCCCGCCTTCGATGCAGTATAATTGCCCTGCCCGGGATTGCCGGTGACGCCGACCACCGACGTGATGGCGATGATGCGGCCGAAGCGCTTGCGCATCATCAGCTTGGTGGCGGCACGCGCCAGGCGGAAAGTCGAGGTCAGGTTGATGTTGATGACCTCCTCCCAATCCTCGTCACGGAGCTGCACGAAGAGATTGTCGCGGGTGATGCCGGCATTGGCGACGAGGATGTCGACCTGGCCCATGGCCGCTTCCGCAGCGGGCACCAGCGCCTCGACCTCGTCGGCCTTGGAGAGATTGCAAGGCAGGACAAAGGTGCGCTCGCCGAGCTTGCCGGCCAGCTCATCCAGCACTTCCTTGCGCGTTCCCGAGATCGCAACGGTCGCGCCCTGCGCATGCAGCGCCTGCGCGATCGCGCCGCCGATGCCGCCGGTCGCGCCGGTGACGAGCGCCTTTTTGCCAGTCAGATCGAACATCGATAACTCCTCTAGCCCTGCTTCGCAGCGGCCAATGCATCCTTGGCGGCAGCAATGTCGTTGGGGCCGCCCACGGCAACGCCGACAGCGCCGTCGGCAATACGCTTGACGAGTCCCGTCAGCACCTTGCCGGCGCCGATCTCGAAGAAACGCGTAACGCCCTGCCCTGCCATATAGGCAACCGACTCGCGCCAGCGCACGGTGCCGGTGACCTGCTCGACCAGGCGGCGGCGGATCTCGTCGGGATCGGTGATGGCGCTCGCCAGCACGTTCGACACCAGCGGCGCAGCCGGCGCCTTGATCGTGACCTTCGAGAGCGCTTCCGCCATGGCGTCGGCGGCGGGCTGCATCAGCTTGCAGTGGAACGGGGCGGAGACCGGCAGCAACATCGCGCGCTTGGCGCCCTTGGTCTTGGCAATCTCGACGGCGCGATCGACCGCAGCCTTGTCGCCGGAGACGACCACCTGCCCGCCGCCATTGTCGTTGGCGGCCTGGCAGACCTGCCCCTGCGCCGCCTCGTCCGCGACCGCGATGGCAGCCTCGTAATCGAGGCCGAGCAGCGCAGCCATCGCGCCGGCGCCGACCGGGACGGCCTTTTGCATTGCGAGACCGCGGGTGCGAAGCAGACGGGCGGTATCCGAAATCGTCAGGCTGCCGGCCGCAGCCAGCGCCGAATATTCACCGAGCGAGTGGCCGGCGACGAAGGCGGCATCCCGCCCCACGGAAAAACCCGCTTCAGCTTCCAACACTCGCAAGGTGGCGATCGAAACCGCCATCAGCGCCGGCTGGGCGTTCTGGGTGAGCTGAAGGGTTTCGGCCGGACCATCCCAGATGATCGCCGTCAGCTTCTCTCCGAGCGCGGCATCGACCTCGTCGAACACGGCGCGCGCCGCCGGAAAGGCGTCGGCCAGGGCCTTGCCCATGCCGACCGCCTGGGAACCCTGCCCAGGAAATGTGAATGCAGCCGTCATCGGCGCTCCCTGCTTGTCGGGCACGATCCCTCTTGGGAACCGGCAGCCGATTGCACGCGGCCTTTACGCACGGCCCTGGGCCATGGTTCCGGATCATGCTCCAAAGGGGGCCGTAGACACTGTCAGAGGCCGGACTGTCAAGCCGCGATGGAAATCCTGGCTGGCATTCAACTGGGGATACGCCCCGTCAAAATCCACCGGCGGTCTGGTTGGCATCGACCTCCGCTCCAGCCTGCGCCCGGCGCGCGCTGCTCGCCAGCTGGCCCGGCCGATCCTCCCTGTCAGGCTTTGCCGTCGCGAGCCGCAGCACCGCTGCGTAGTTCGGCTGCACCTCCATGCGGCCGGCGTGCCGGCTCTCGCTCAACAGGCAATGGACCTTCGGCAGATTATAGCAGGGCACGTAGAACAGCAGATGATGCTCGAGGTGATAGTTCACGTAGTAAGGCGCGATGAACAGGCGCTCGAGAAAATTGGCATGCGTGGTGCGGGTGTTTCGCAGGGGATCGCCGCTGTCGGGGACGACGGCGTGCTCGGCGATGTTGCGGATGCGAGTGATGACCATCATCCAGGTCAGGAGCGGCACCAGCCACAGCAGCGGATAGGCCCACCACACGCCTGCCACCGCGAGTGCTGCGAACATCGCGGCGTTGACGATGCATTGCGGGCCGAGCTTCTCCCAAAAATGCGCCGCGCGCTGGCGCCACGGCCAGTCCGTCGGACCGAGCGCGTTGAGCAATTGCGCCTTGCGCTGCTGGTAACCGGTCTGTCCGGTGATGTCGCGAATGAACTTGCGGCGATAGCTCAGCTTCGTAATCGGGAACGGCGCCGACAGCACGAGATCGGGATCATCCTCCTGCTGGGTGCGCGCATGATGTTGAAGGTGGTAACGCCGGTAACTACGCGTCTCCGCAAACAACGGATAGGCGCAGAACCACTGGCTCAGGGCCAGATTGGCTTTCTCGTCACTGGATAGACAGCCATGCGCGCCGTCGTGCATCAGGATCGCAAGGCCGAGCTGGCGCGAGCCGATGATCGCGACCGCGAGAACATAAGTGATGGGATTCGGCCACCACGCGACCAGGGCAATTGCGCCGATGATCAGCGCCCAGGCGTGCGCGATCAGCGCAATGCCTTTCCAGGTTACACGCTGGCGCACGTCGGCAAGCTGGTCGTCGGTCAGGAAATCGCGGGCACGCATGCGAAGCGCGGTCATGGCCTAGCTCTCCTCATCCGAATTTGATGCGTCTTCGACGAGACGCAGGCGGGCAGCGTCGCCGGTGGATTTCGCCTGCTCGCCGAGCACGCGCAGCATCTCGGCGCAGAGCGCCTCGGGCGAGCGGCCCATTGCATAGCCTTCGAGAATGATTCCGATCGCAACGGCCCAGAACCGCCGCGAGCTTTCGTCGGGCGCACGCAGCGAGCGCCAGCCGTGCCGCGCCACCTGGCTCGCATAGGCGCGCGCGCCTTCGCCGTGCAGACGCTCGATCGTACGCTCGACCAGCGGTGCGAGGTCCTGCCGGCGCCGCGTCAATGTCAGCGCTTCGGCGAAGAACGCCACGGAATCGCTCGCCGTCACGGTCTGCGCCAGCGCATGCGTGTAGTCCCGTGGGGTGCGCGCCTTCAGCGCCGCCTGCTCCGTCGCACGCGCCAGATACAACAGCTCGCGGCAGGCGCATTCCACGAACAACGCCTCCTTGGTGCGGAAATAGTAGGTGATCTGGCTCGGGAATGCGTCCGCCGCGGCCGCGATGTCGGCGATCGCCGTGCCCGAAAGGCCGCGCTCCCGGAACAGCGGACGCGCCGCATCCAGCAGCAGCGAGCGCATCTTGCGGCCGGCCGACCGTGTGGCCCGCGCAGCGTGCTTGGGATCGCCCGCCGACGCCTCGAACGGAGCCTGGACCGATTCACCCGCCATCAGAACCTCCCGATCAATTATTTGTATGATATACAAACAAATAAATCAAGCCGGTATGGGGGTGGGTTTGGCGACCTCGCGGCACCGTCCGACCGAAAACGAGGCGTTCAAACCTTGCCAAGTCAGCCAAAATCCGTATAAGGCGCGCATCCGCAGACCCCGGCCGGGAGCTGAACGGACGGTCTCAGCAAATCATTCGTGATTTTGGTGTGGCAGGGCCAGTCGGCCCGTCGTCCCGTGTTTCCGCCTTCTGAGCTTCATCCCAGAGTCCTTTCCGAAGGTCTCTTAAGGGCTTGACGCCGGGCGATGCCAACATGAGGAAAGGACCACCATGGCTCTTTATGAGCATGTCTTTCTCGCGCGTCAGGACGCGAGCACGCAGCAGGTCGAAGAACTGACTGCACAGATGACCGGTATCGTCGAAGGTCTCGGCGGCAAGGTCACCAAGACCGAGAATTGGGGCGTACGCTCCCTCACCTACCGCATGAACAAGAACCGCAAGGCGCACTTCGTGCTGCTCAACATCGACGCGCCGTCCGCGGCGATCGCCGAGATCGAGCGCCAGGAGCGCATCAGCGAAGACGTGATCCGCTATCTCAGCGTCCGCGTCGAGGAACTCGAGGAAGGCCCGTCCGCGATGATGCGCAAGGCCGACCGTGACCGCGAGCGCGACGACCGTGGCGGCGGCTTCCGTGGCGACCGTGAAGGCGGTGGCTTCCGTGGCGACCGCGAGGGTGGTTTCCGTGGCGGCGATCGTGACGGTGGAGGATTCCGCGGTGACCGCGGCCCGCGCCGTCCGCGCGAAGAAGCTGAAACCACCACCACGACGGATGGGGAGTAAGAACAATGGCTGAAGCTGGTGCACGCCGCCCGTTTTTCCGTCGTCGCAAGAGCTGCCCGTTCACGGGCGCCAATGCTCCCAAGATCGACTACAAGGACTCCAAGCTCTTGATGCGCTACGTCTCCGAGCGCGGCAAGATCGTGCCGAGCCGCATCACCGCGGTGTCCGCGAAGAAGCAGCGTGAGCTCGCCCGCGCCATCAAGCGCGCGCGGTTCCTGGGCCTGCTGCCCTACGTCATTCGCTAAGACGAATTCAGCCGGCGGCGTCATCGCCGCCGGCTGCACTCTTTGATCTCATAAGGCTTCCGGGTCGTCCGGTCGCCGATGGTTGGGGCAAGACGCCTCTAACCGCTCGAAGGGAGCGGGACAGCTGATGATGGCCTTTGTGCTGATAGCCCTGATCGCCGGCGCTGCGTCGGCCCTGATGTTCGCCTCGATCATTTCGGGCGCGCTGATCTCGCTCGTCCTGTTCTATCTCGCGCCACTGCCGCTGATGGTCGCCGCGATCGGCTGGGGACCGCTTTGCGCGAGCCTCGGCGGCATCGCTGCCGCGATCGGCCTCGGTGCGCTGTTCGGCCTGCCCTATTGCATCGCCTTCGCCGTCACCGTCGCGCTGCCGGCATGGTGGCTCGGCCATCTCGTCCTGCTCAGCCGACCGGTGGGACAGGCCGCGCCGGACGCCGTCGCGCCCGCCGAGCCCGAGCTCGAATGGTATCCGGTCGGTCGCATCCTGCTGTGGCTCGCGGGCTTCGCCACGCTGACCACGATGGCCGCCCTGCTCACGCTCGGGACCGACGCCGATACCATCATCGGCACGCTGCGGCGTGGCTTGATGCGCATGCTCCGGGCCGCCGACCCGCAAAGCTCCGGCGAGGCCGGTCAGTTCGTCGATGCGCTGGTGCGGATCGCACCGGCCGGGGCCACCATCATCGCGATGATGACGCTGACCCTCAACCTCTGGCTCAGCGCCAAGATCACGGCGACCTCGGGCCGGCTGCGGCGCCCGTGGCCGGACATGAAGACGGCGGAGCTGCCGCCGATGACGCTGGTGGCGCTATGCGTCGCGCTTGCCTTCTGCTTCACGGGCGGATTGCTCGCGATCGCCGCACAGATCGCCGCGGCCGCGCTGATGATGAGCTACGCGCTGACCGGCTTTGCCGTGCTGCATACGCTCACGCTGGCGCTGAAGAGCCGCACGTTCTGGCTCGGCTCGACCTATGCCGTGGTGGTCGTGTTCGGATGGCCCGTGATCGCGATGGTGATCCTCGGCCTTGCGGATGCAATGTTCGGCTTCCGCGAACGCTTCCTGCGCAGCCGGCAACCGCCGCCGCTGCCGACCCCCTGAGTTCAACCCGAAACCGAAACTGAAACCCGATAGAGCACTTCAAAAGGAGAACGAATATGGAAGTCATTTTGCTGGAACGCGTCAACAAGCTCGGCCATATGGGCGAAGTCGTGAAGGTTCGCGACGGCTATGCCCGCAATTTCCTGCTCAAGCGCGGCAAGGCGCTGCGCGCCACCGCCGACAACAAGGCCAAGTACGACGGCATGAAGGCCGATCTCGAGGCCCGCAACCTCGCCTCGAAGGGCGAAGCATCCAAGGTCGCCGAGAAGATCGCGGGCAAGAACATCATCGTGATCCGCCAGGCCTCCGAAGCCGGCCAGCTGTTCGGTTCGGTCAACGTGCGTGACATCGTGGTCGCGTTCGAAGCCGACGGCATCTCGCTGGCTCGCCCGCAGGTCCAGCTCGACGCGCCGATCAAGACCATCGGCAAGCGCTCCATCACCGTCGCCATCCACCCCGAGGTCGAGATCGAGATCACCGTCACGGTCGCGCGCAGCCAGGACGAGGCTGAGCGCATCAACCGCGGCGAGGACATCTCGACCCGCAACGAGGACCGCGACGCGGCCGCCGAGGCGATCGCCGCCGCCGGCGAGTTCTTCGATCCGGAAGCCCAGCAGGACGAAGCCGAGCCGGCGCCGGCTGCGGAAGAGAAGTAAGCCTCGCATTCGTATGCGAAGCGAAACCCGGTCGCCTCAGGCGGCCGGGTTTTTCGTTTTCCCGGCGACGTCCTCGCTCAACATCGCGATCGAGGCCAGCGCCGTTGCCGTGTGCTTCTCGACACCGCCGCTGACGCAGAACACGTCGGCCGCAACCACCGACACCTGGCGGCCCGGCTTGATCACCCTCGCGCGGCAGATCAGCCTCTCGCCGACCGCGGGCGACAGCAGATTGAGCTTGTATTCCGCCGTCAGCGCCGGCTGGCCCCGCGAGGTCGCGGCCGCGATCGTCGTGGCGTTGTCGACCAGGAAGGCGGTGACGCCGCCGTGGAAGAAGCCGTGCTGCTGCAGCAGCTCCGGGCGGCGATCCACGGCAATCGTGCAGGTGCCGCGCGACAAATCCGAAAGCTCGGCGCCGACCAGGCTCATGAAGCCCTGCCGGCCGACATTGGCGTGGATGCGTTCGGCGACGACGGCGAATTCGGGATCTGTTGCGGCATGCATGAGGCCTCTCCTTATGTCTTGTTGATGCGTTGCGGCCGCAACGCACGGCCGGCGCAGGCGATCAGCGTGTCGGCTTCGGCGCGTGGATCGGCGCGGTCGCGTCCCGACAGGAAAGCGCGGCAGAAGATCTGCGCGGGACCGATGAGCTGGCTCATGAACATCACCGGCGTCATCGGCAACAGCTCGCCGTTTGCAACCAGCGGCGCGCGCCAGCGCTCGATGCCCTCGGCGAGCCGTGCATTCTGTGCGCGCTGGGCCTCGCGAACGTCCTCGCCCCACTCGCTCCGCGAAATCTCGAACAAATAGCGCGCCTCGCGCCGGCTGGTCACGACCCAGTCGAGATGCGCCCGGATCAGCCGATCGATGCCCTGCTCCGCATCGGGCACGGGATCGAGCGCGGCCAGCACCGCGGCGTGATAGTGCCGCAACACCTCCAGGAACAACGCACCGGCGAGCTCCTTCTTCGAGCCGAAGACGTGGAAGAAGCTGCCATTGGAGGCGCGCGCCCGCGTGCGGATCGCGGCCACCGTCGCCGCTTCGAAGCCGACGCGGTCGAACACGATCAGCCCGGCTGCCAACAGGTCGTCCCGCACGCTCACCGTCATCGACGCCTCCTGGAGCGCTACTCTAGAGTACTGCTCCAGTGGTGGTCAACATGATGCGGAGGCCGCGATGAACGCGGCCTCCGAATGTCGATCAGAAAACCAGCTGGCTTAGCGCGAGATCGGCGGCGCCGGCGGACCGGAGGACTCGGCCGGCGCGGCAGGCGGGGCTGCGGCGGTCGCGGGCGGAGCCGGCTGCGGCTTGGCCGCCGGTTCGGAGCTGGCCGCAGGCGCGGCCGGCTTGGGAGCAGCCTCTTCCGCCGGTTTGGGTGCGGCCGGCTCGGCAGGCTTCGCGGCGGCCGGTGCAGCCGGCGTCACCGCCGGGACCGGATCGGGCCGCAGCGCCGGAGCCTCGCTGCTGCGGGGCTCGACCTTGGCGCTCTCGGGCTTGGTCTCGGCGGGCTTCTCCGATGCCTTGCTGCTGTCGGGCTTGGCCTCGTCGGGCTTCGGCTCGGGCTTGGACTCCAGCTTGGGCTCGCTCTTCTTCTCTTCAGTGGCCGACGTGGCGGCATCGACCTTCGGGGCTTCTTCGGTGCCGTGCTTCGCGCGGCGCTTGCCCTTGCGTCCTTCGGGCGCAACCTGACCCTCGGGCTTCGTGCCCTCCTCGGCCGGACGTGCGGCGCGCTTCTGGCGCGCACCTTCCGCAGCGGGAGCAGCCTCGCCGTCCGGCTTGGCGGCGTCCTGGGCGCGCGGGCGGCGGCCCTGATGCTCGGGGTTGGAGCTGGCGTCCTTGTCCTTGGCGCCGTCCTTCTTGTCCTTGCCGTCCTTGGCCTGATAGCGCGTGTCGGCCGCGCCGTTGGAGACGAGATAGGAGGCAAGGACGCCCGCCATGTCCGAGCTCGTGGTGTAGTGCTGGCGCAGGAAGCCCGGCAGCGAGCCCGGCGCAACGGACTTCAGAAGTCCGCGCGGGCTCTTGTGACAGGCATTGCAGGTCTGCGCAAAAATCTGGGACGGGGTTTTGCCGGCCTCGAGGTTGGTCGCCTGCGCAAAAACGGTATCGGCCGCGCCGAAGCCGATCAGAAGCAACACCGTCGCGAGGCTGAGCGCTCGGCTCGACATTCCCATCATCTCCATTGAATTCCGAGAGGTGCAGCCGGCCTCGGGCGCGGCGGCGGGTCACCTTTTATCCGATTGAGCCACGAATGGAAGCAGGCACCACGCGCAAGGATGTGATTAAGCGGTTTGCGAATATCGGCTGTGAACTCAGCTCATTAGCGTAGCCGATCCCCCCTCCACAGATTTGAAGGCGCGGCCGGGCCGAGGCTCAAATTGGCTGGTGAATGGATTCTAGTGCCGCAGGGTCGAAATCCGGCAGGAGCGGAAAAGGGCCGTTAACGCCAGTTGCGCCCTCAGCTCGACCAGGATTTCGGGGGCGACAGGCTGGCGACGGATTTCGGGCCGTTCCGCGTGCTCCATGGCCGCAATCAGCCCCGACAGCCAAAGCCGGCTGCCTGCTTCGCTCCGCCATATCTGGTGCCGCGGTTCTGGCCGCATCGCCTGCCTCGTTCCCTGTTGGCGGATCGCGGGGGACAATTCCCTTCTCCGCCTGCCTGTTCCGTTCATACCCCCCGAAAGAATCCGGGGAGATGTGATCCAATTCACATAAGTCTGGTCGGGCCTAGCTTAGACCGTCGCCATGAGCAAAGAGACCCAAACCTCATTCGACGTGCAGGACGACCTCCGCACCGATTACGCCCTGATCGTTACCGGCGTCGGGGCGGCCCTGGTTGCGCTGGTCTACCTCCTGCTGGTCTGAAGGCGAGCCCAAAGCCGCCAGCGTGCGTCATTTCGCGCACTTCTGGATTCGTCTGCGCGCCGATCCATAAGGTTCATGCCATGAGGGCTCAGGCCATAAGGCCCAGGGTTTCAGATTTTTCCATGGCGCGGTCGCGGCCGCTTCCTGGCCCGGGCGAGTTCCGCAAAAGTCCGTCAAGCGCGGCGCGTGCTGCGGGCGTTAATCATCCACCATTTTAACTGAGCGGTTGATAGCGGTCAGCTTTCGCTTCCGCTTTGCACCCGGGCGGCGCTTTATCCCGGCCCCGCATCCGCCCAACAAAATTGCTAAGCACGTCCGACCATGGCCCTGACTGATTCGAACGTCCTCAAACTCGCGCCCGAGCCCGGCACGCCCGCCTATCGGAGCGCGCCGCACAATATCGAGGCGGAACAGAGCCTTCTGGGCGCGATCCTGGTCAACAATGATGCGTTCTACCGTGTCTCCGACTTCCTCGAGCCGAAGCATTATTTCGAGCCGCTGCACCAGACCATCTACGAGACGGCCTCCAGCCTGATCCGGATGGGCAAGATCGCCACGCCCGTGACGCTGAAGACGTTCCTGCCCGCCGACACCGACGTCGGCGGCATGACCATCGGGCAATATCTTGCGCGCCTCGCCGCCGAAGCGACCACCATCATCAACGCCCAGGACTACGGTCGCACCATCTACGACCTGGCGCTGCGCCGCGACCTGATCGGCATCGGTGAGGACATGGTCAATGTCGCCTATGACGCCCCGGTCGATTTCGCGCCGCGGGCGCAGATCGAGGACGCCGAGCGCCGCCTCTACGAACTCGCCGAATCCGGCCGCTATGACGGCGGCTTCCAGAAATTCTCGCAGGCGCTGGCGGTCGCGGTCGATCTCGCCGCAAAGGCGTTCCAGCGCGACGGCAAGCTGTCCGGCATCTCGACGGGCATGCGCGACCTCGACACCAAGATGGGTGGCCTGCAACACTCCGATCTCATCATCGTCGCGGGCCGTCCCGGCATGGGCAAGACGTCGCTGGCGACCAACATCGCCTACAACGTCGCGCAAGCCTATGTTCCGGAACTCCAGGCCGACGGCACCACGAAGGCCGCCAATGGCGGCGTGATCGGCTTCTTCTCCTGCGAAATGTCGGCCGACCAGCTCGCCACGCGTATCGTGGCCGAACGCACCGGCGTGCCCTCCTCCCACATCCGCCGCGGCGGCATCTCGGAAGCCGATTTCGAAAAGATCCGCGAGGTCTCGATCGAGTTGCAATCGCTGCCGTTCTATGTCGACGCGACCGGCGGCTTGTCGATCGCGCAGCTGATGGCGCGCGCGCGCCGGCTGAAGCGGCAGAAGGGCCTCGACCTGCTGGTGATCGACTACATCCAGCTGCTGTCGGGCTCGGGCAAGCGGAGCGACAACCGCGTCCAGGAAATCACCGAGATCACGACCAGCCTGAAGGCGCTGGCGAAGGAACTCAACGTTCCCGTGATCGCGTTGTCGCAGCTGTCACGACAGGTCGAATCCCGCGACGACAAGCGGCCGCAGCTCTCCGACTTGCGTGAATCCGGCTCGATCGAGCAGGACGCCGACGTCGTGCTGTTCGTGTATCGCGAGGAATATTACCTCGCCATGAAGGAGCCGCGCCCGGGCACGCCTGAACACGAGAAGTGGCAGCTCGACATGAGTCTTGCGCACGGAAAGGCCGAGGTCATCATCGGCAAGCAGCGTCACGGCCCGACGGGCACCGTCGACCTGGCCTTCGAAGCCTCGGTCACGCGGTTCGGCGACCTCGCCCCTGACAGTCAGCTCCCGGTTCGCAGCGGCAACGACTACTGAGTTCCTTGAACAGGGCCTGCCTCTTGCGTAAAACGACGCCATGACACTGGCGTCCGATCCGAAAACCATCCCGCAATCCGGCCTTCTCTCCGCGGAGGCCAATCAGGCTGCCGCGCTCGCTGCCTATGGTGGCGTGCTGACCGTCGATCTCGACGCCATCATCGCCAATTGGCGCAAGCTCGAGAAGACCGCGGTGCCGGCCGAATGCTCGGCGGTGATCAAGGCCGACGCCTATGGCTGCGGCGCCGCCGAGGTTGCGCGTGCGCTGAGCAAGGCCGGCTGCAAGACCTTTTTCGTCGCCACCATCGAGGAAGCGCGCAAGGTGCGCGCGGCCGTCCCGGAACCCACGATCTACGTGCTCGGCGGCTATTTCCAGAACACCGGCGAGCACTACGCCAAGATCAATTGCCGTCCCGTCATCGGCGACCTCAACGAGCTCGCCGAATGGGACGTGTTCTGCCGCCGCACCGGCTGGACCGGGGGCGCGGCGATCCATATCGACACCGGCATGAACCGGCTCGGCCTGACCTTATCGGAAGCGCAGGCCATCATCCCCCGCATCAATGCCGGCGATCACGGCATCACGCTGGTGATGAGCCATCTGGTCTCGGCCGAGCAGCTCAACAACCCGGTGAACGCCAGGCAGCTCGCTGCCTTCCGCGGCATCGCCAGCGAATTCTCCGGCGTGCCGGCGGCGCTCGCCAACTCCTCCGGCATCTTCCTCGGCGCGCCCTTCCAGTTCGACCTGGTGCGGCCGGGCGCGGCGCTCTACGGCGTCAACCCGACGCCGGAGGCCGACAATCCGATGCAGCCGGTGGTCGACCTGAAGGCGCGCATCGTCCAGATCCGCACCATCGAGCGCGGCGAGAGCGTCGGCTATGGCGGCACCTGGACCGCGCGGCGGCCGACCAAGCTCGCGATCATCGCGGTCGGTTATGCCGACGGCTATTTCCGCGCCGCCAGCTCCAATGACGGCACCCGCGGTGCCGAAGTCATCGTCGCCGGCAAGCGCTGCCCGGTCGCCGGCCGCGTCTCGATGGATCTGATCGCGATCGACATCACCGATCTGCCGCCGAACGCGGCGCGGCGCGGTCATATGGTGACGCTGCTCGGCGAGGGCATCACCGTCGACGAGCTCGCGCATCATTTCGGCACGATCGGCTATGAGGTGCTGACCAGCCTCGGCCACCGCTACGCCCGCCTCTACAAGGGCGGCAATGTGGAGGAGCCGCTGACGAAGCCGGTTCCGGCGAGCACGGCGGAGCCACCGCCCTCGCCGCCACCGATCGAGCAGCCCGCGGCGCCGCCGCCGCTGCCCACCTAGTCGTCAGCCGCTTACTTCTTCTTCCGGCCGTCGAGCGCCGTCTTGCAGGACACGCTGAGCTGGTCGCGCTTGGCGTCGAGGCAGGCGATGACCTTGCCGCCGCCCGGCGCGATGCCGGCGCAGAATTTGTCATAGTCCGCCTTGCACGCACCGCGCGGATCGGAGGATTGTGCCGAAGCCGCTCCGGAGATCGCGGCAACGACGACGAAAGCAGCAAAGTTCAACTTGGACATTGTATCTCCGGTGTCGGAAGGCAGAAGCGCTAGCTCTACATGAAGATCGCGACATTCAACATCAACAACGTCAACCGCCGCCTGCCCAATCTGTTGGCATGGCTGCGCACGGCGAAGCCCGATGTCGTCGCGCTTCAGGAATTGAAGGCAAGTGATGGCGAATTTCCGGCGGCCGCGATCGAAAAGGCCGGTTATGGCGCAGTGTGGCGCGGACAGAGGACATGGAACGGCGTCGCCATCCTCGCCCGCAATGCGGAGCCCATTCTCACCCACGACCGCTTGCCTGGAAAGCCCGGCGATCTTGAAGCCCGTTACATCGAGGCCGCCGTGCGCGGAATCATCGTCACCAGCATCTATCTGCCGAACGGCAATCCGCAGCCGGGACCGAAATTCGACTACAAGCTCGACTGGTTCGCGCGACTGAAGCGCCACGCCAAGAGCTTCATCAAGCAAGATCTGCCCGTGGTGCTCGCCGGCGACTACAACGTCGCGCCAACCGGGATCGACATCTATCCGACGCGCTCATGGGACAAGGACGCGCTGGTCCAGCCGAAGAGCCGCGCGGCCTATGCCTCGCTGGTCGAGCAAGGCTGGTGCGATGCGATCCGCGAACTGCATCCGGAGCAGCGCATCTACACATTCTGGGACTACAAGCGGAACCGCTGGCCGCGCGATGCGGGACTGCGGCTCGATCATCTCCTGCTGAGCCCTGCCCTGGTCTCACGGCTGACGAAGGCGGGGGTGGACAAGAAGGTCCGCGGCGAAGAAGGCGCGAGCGATCATGCGCCGGCCTGGGTCGTGTTGAAATAAGCCAGGTGCCGACCGGCATCCAGCCTTTGTCGTGCGCCTGCTTGCGGAAGAGAAACGTGAAAAACAACCCCATGCACAGTAGCCGCCCTCAATCGATTCAATGACTTAGCCCCCATCGAATCTGGCCTCCAGGTGCGATGGTCGCGGGCGAGCCCTTCAGGCCGATCCTTCGTCGGGAATATTGAGAAGGGTGCCACACGCCTTGCAATGCACGGCGTCGGCATCGTGCCTCTGCAGCCCGCAAGCCGGACACGGAAATCGCACCTTGTTGGGGCTGAGGAGGGCGCGGGCAAGATTGAAGAACAGGGTGACGCCGAAGATCATGATCACGACGGTGATGAGACGGCCAAGCGTGCCTGGCAGGGTGATGTCGCCGAAGCCGGTGGTCGTCAGCGCCGTGACCGTGAAGTACAGCGCATCTGCATAATTATGAATCTGATCGTTCCGAAACTTCTGCGTCTCGTAGACGATACCGGTCATGACGAAGATGAAAACCGCAAGGTTGGTGACGGCGAAGATGACCTCTTCGTTGCGACGAAAGAACGAAGAATCGAGGCGGAGCCTCGCCAGCATCTGATAGTCGCGAAGCAACCCCAACGTCCGCAGGATCCGGAGAAAGCCGCCCGCCTCGCCGGCAAGCGGTGCCAGGAAAGATACGATCGCCACCATGTCAGCCCAGGTCGCGACCTGACGGAACTTCCGAAAGGGATGCCGGCCGACCAGCAGTCGCGCCGAGAAGTCGGCAAGCAGAATCATGCCGAACAAAACGTCGAGCGTCTCGATGATCTCGCTAGGGTGCAGGAAGGAGGTGGCGATGATGAACAGCACCGTCACGATATCGAAGGCGAGCAACGCATAGCGGAAGCGCACGCCGCTCGGCGTTGCGCCCTCGTACAGGCTGCGGACATCGCTTCTCAGAGACGTGAGGGTCACGGCATCATGATCGCGGTTTGCACGGGCGATTGCAACTGCGGAGCGCGTACCTCGCTCGGCGCCGCTATCGACCGAGCCGGACGATGATGTTACCCGGGGAAAGGTCTCCTGCTTCCACCGGCCCTGCCCGCCAAAGGCATTCGCCTGCCACCAGCTCAGGCAGCGGCAGCGCGTGATCGGCAAAATTGGCGACAATCTGCAACGTTTGTCCCCTCTTTGTCTGCCAGCGAACATTGAGTCCGCCCTGACGCGGATCACCGCCGAGCAACTCACGCTGCGCCGAAACGAAACCCTGTTCGATCAGCGGCACGATCTTCTCGCGCCGGATCGTCAGCAACCGCGACGTCAAATCTCGAAACTGCGCGCAGACGGGAGAACGATCGATCTCGTTCCAGTCAAGCTTCGATGCCTGAAAAGTCCTCTCGTCGCACGGATCCGGAATGCTGCTGCGCGTTTCAGGTGTCGAGAATGCCTTGAAGTGCGAAAACTCCTTGCGCCGGCCCTCCCGGGTCGACTCGGCCGCTTCTCCCGTCCAGTCTGCGAAGAACAGGAACGGCGATTCGACAGCCGCTTCCTCGCCCATGAACAGCATGGGAATGTGCGGATTGAGCAGGACCAGCGCCATCGCCTGGCGAAGCTTCTCCGGGCTGACCAGTTTCGAAAGTCGCTCACCCAAGGCCCGGTTGCCGATCTGGTCGTGGTTCTGTGCGAAGAAGATGGTGGCTTCCGGCGGCAGATGGGCGCTCGGCTCGCCGCGAGGCCCGTTGTGAAGCGCGAAGACCTCCCCTTGATAAGCAAATCCTTCGGTGAGCGATCGCGCAAGATGCTCGAGCGGCTTGTCCGCAAACGCGTGGTAATATCCTTCGTCTTCGCCCGTCAGCAGGACATGAAGCGCATTGTGGAAGTCGTCACCCCACTGGGCGTCGTAATGTCTCGAGCGTCCCTTCGTACGATCCAGTAGGTCCGCCTGATTGGCCTCATTCTCCAGCATCAGATGCACGCGACGATCAGGCAATTTGTGGCGGATGGTCTCGGCGAGCTCGGCGAGAAAATGCTGATCGGAATCGTCCTTCAGCGCGTGAACGGCATCGAAGCGCAACCCGTCGAAGCCGTAGTCGCGCAGCCACATCAGCGCGTTCTCGATCAGGAATTGGCGCACGAAGGCACCGTCGCGTCCCTCAAGATTGACGGCAGGCCCCCAGCCGGTGGTATGGCGCTTGGTGAAAAAGCTCTCGGCATAGCTGTGCAGATAATTCAACTGCGGCCCGAAGTGGTTATAGACCACGTCGAGATAGACCATGATGTCCAGGGCGTGAGCTGCCCGCAACAGCCTCTTCAGATCCTGCGGCCGGCCGTAGCGCGCATTCGGCGCATTCAGCAGCACGCCGTCATAGCCCCAATTATGTCGGCCGGGGACATCGTTGATCGGCATCAACTCAATGGCGGTGATGCCGAGATCGCGCAGATAGGGCAAGCGCTTCTCGACACCCTCATACGTCCCGTCTTCGCTGAAGGCGCCGACATGCAACTCGTAGATCACCGCGTCCGCCCACGGGCGACCCGGATAAAGCGCGGCATCGCGTAGCGCCGCCGTGTTGATCACCTCGCTCGGCTCACCGACATCATCAGGCTGGAAGAACGAGGCGGGATCGGGGACGACCAGGTCCTCGTTGATCCTGAACTGATAGCGCGTGCCGGCATGCGCGGTCGGGCTGAGGAGTTGGTACCAGCCATCATCATCGCGCGGCATACGCTGCGGCGGTCGGTTGGCCTCGAGCAGTTCCACCGAGCGAGCCGTCGGTGCCCACAAATTGAAGCTGACCCCATGGTCGGCGATGTGAGCACCGTGGCGCCGCACCTGGCCGGCTATTCCCAGTCTCTGTATCAAATCCGTCCGCCTTGGTTCGCGTTTAGGACGCCCGCGGACGAGTAAGCGGGCGTGCCTGCATTCGTTCCTTGCAGCGGGCGGGATTGCGTCACGGCGTCCCTATCGGATCAGCTCAAGAACCAGGACACGCGCCGCCAAGGCTCGCTTGTGTACAGTTTTGTACCAACCCATCAAAAAGCTCAGCATCGAACAGAGCTTAGGAACTTTTGCTGCGCCGCAGAATTTGAGCAGCAGCGTTTCGCTGATGAAGCGCGTTTGGAATGCAAAGATGGTTGGCAAAGACCACTATTGTCCCTTCGCCGGGCGAGCCTAGCGAATGCGGATACTGTTCGCGACACCCGAAGTCTCAGACTTTATTCAAGTGGGCGGCCTTGCCGCCGTCTCAGCGGCCCTGCCGCGCGCTTTGCGTGATTTTGCTGACGTACGCGTCATCATCCCAGGCTATCCGGCGGTCCTGCGCGGCTTGAGCGATCTCAAGACCGTGGGTCGATGCCAGCCCTTTGCTGCCCTGCCGGCATTCGAGATCAATCTCGGCCATACCGTGGACGGCCTGACCTACTATGTCGTCCGCTGCCCGGAACTCTACGAGCGAGACGGCACGCCCTATGGCGACAGCCGCGGGGCGGACTGGTCCGACAACAATGTCAGGTTCGCGACCTTCTCCTATGCCGCCGCTCAGCTCGCCATGGGATTGGTCGACAAAGAATGGGCGGCCGATCTCGTCCATGCCAACGACTGGCAATGCGCGCTGATCCCCGGCTATCTGGAATGGCATTACGCGCACATCCCGACCGTCTTCACGATCCACAACCTGGCCTATCAGGGCGTGTTCGACCGCAGCTCGCTGGCCCCGCTCGGTATCCCCGAGGCGAGCTTCAACATCGACGGTGTCGAATTCTACAACCGGCTGTCCTTCATCAAGGCAGGGCTCGTTTATGCCTCGCACCTGACGACGGTCAGCCAGACCTATGCACGGGAGATCACGACTGCCGAGTTCGGCTGTGGCCTCGAAGGTGTCCTGCAGCAAAGGGCCAACCGCAACCAGCTTTCCGGCATTCTCAACGGCATCGACGAAACCTGGGACCCGAGGACCTGCTCGTCGCTGCTCCAGCCGTTCGGGGCGGGCGACTGGGCCGAGCGCGCGCTGAACGCGGACGATGTCAGGGACCAGTTCGGGCTGGCGGTTTCGCGCGGCCCTCTGTTCGCGCTCGTGGCGCGCCTTGTTCACCAAAAGGGCGTCGATCTCGTGATCGAAAGCGCACAGGCCATCGTCGATGCCGGCGGCCAGATCGTCGTCACCGGCAAGGGCGAGCCGCGGTTCGAAGAGGCCCTGCTCGAGGCGCAGACACGATCGCCGCGATCCATTGCCGTCAAGATCGGCTTCGACGACGTCGAGGCGCGGAAGATCTTCGCGGGCAGCGATTTTACCTTGATGCCCTCGCGCTTCGAGCCGTGCGGACTGAGCCAGATGTATGCCCAGCGTTTCGGGTCGCTGCCGATCGGCCACCGCACCGGCGGCCTCGCCGAGACCATCGTCGACGGCGAGACCGGCTTCCTGTTCGATCATGTCTCGGCGCCGGGATTCCTGGGCAGCCTCTGCCGGGCCTTCTCGACGTTCGGCATGAAGGATCGCCTCGATCACATGCGCAGAGCCGCCATGGCCCAGGCCTTCAGCTGGAACCAGTCGGCAAAATCCTACGCCGCGCTCTACAGATCATCGATCTAAGCCCGCATTGGGGGACGACAATGAAGATCGCACAAATCGCTCCGCTGGCGGAAAGCTGCCCTCCGCGGCTTTACGGCGGGACCGAACGGATCGTCTCCCATCTGACCGAAGAACTGGTGCGGCAGGGGCACGAGGTCACGCTGTTCGCGAGCGGAGATTCGATCACGTCCGCCAAGTTGGTGCCGTGCTCGAAGATGGCCCTGCGTCTCGATCCCGGAGTCAGGGACATGACGCCGCATCACGTCATGATGCTCGATCAGGTCGCGCGGCGTGCGGACGAGTTCGACGTCCTTCATTTTCACATCGACCACCTGCACTATCCGCTGATGCGGCCCCACCGCGATCGGATTCTCACGACGTTGCATGGGCGGCTCGACCTTCCCGATCTTTTGCCGTTCTACTCCGCCTTCCCCGAGCCTGCGCTGGTCTCGATCTCGAATGCGCAGCGTCGGCCAATGCCGCCGGTTAACTGGCTGGACACCGTGCTTCATGGACTGCCCGAGAACGTCCTGCCCTATCGGCAAGTGCCTTCCGGCGACTATCTTGCGTTCCTGGGACGGATCTCGCCGGAAAAGGGCCCGGACAAAGCGATCGAGATCGCGGCCAGGGCCGGCGTCCCGCTCAAGATGGCGGCCAAGATCGACGCTGCCGATCAACGCTATTGGGATCAAGTCATCGGACCGATGGTCGCGGCTCATCCAAATGTCGAGTTCATCGGCGAAATCAACGAAGTCCAGAAGGCCGATTTCCTCGGCAATGCCCGTGCGCTGCTGTTTCCGATCTGCTGGCCGGAGCCGTTCGGCCTGGTCATGATCGAAGCGATGGCTTGCGGGACGCCTGTGATCGCTTTCGCCCATGGCTCGGTCCCGGAGGTCATCGACCATGGCATCAGCGGATTCGTCGTCAACTCCGTGGACGAGGCCGTCGCGGCAGCGAATGCGGTTGGCACGCTGAACCGCCATGCGATCCGCGCGCAGTTCGAGCAACGCTTTACCGCCGAGCGGATGGCGAAGGACTATCTCGCCGCCTATCGCCGCTTACCGGCGCTCCGGCAGTCATCCCAGCTCGATGTGCGCGCAATGCCTGCAATCGAAGATACGATCCGGATGCCGATACCTTCCGTCGGCCTGGAGTTGGGCGGAGTAAGCCCAGGCTGACGCCGTTGGCCGGGTGCAGGAACGGAATCATCGGGCAACGGTTACGACCACACACAGGAGTTGCCGCCATGCGCCGCTCGATACCGAAACCCATCCGCAACAAGCTCGACCTGACCGACCGCGCTCAGACGCGCCTCGTCAGAAAACGGTTGAGCCTGTCCGACGCCGAGCTGGCCGCAATCGTCGAGCGGACCGGCAATTCGATCTCTGCGATCAGCAAGGAAGCCGCCAAGCAGCGTGCCACCGCGCTGCCAAAGCCGGCCGACGTGCCGCCCGCGGCAGTGATCGCCTCGGTCACGGCCACCGAACAGGCCGCAACTGACATACCTGTAACAGCGCCGACATCCTGACCGGATTGTCATTGGGGGGCAGACATGGACCAAAAGACGCATCCGGACGACGCCCTGACGCGGGCGGCATCGAGCCTGCGCCGATCACGGATCACCGAGGGCAAGCCGTTCCCGCTCGGCGCCACCTGGGACGGCCTTGGCGTCAATTTCGCATTGTTCTCGGCCCATGCCACCAAGGTCGAGCTCTGCCTGTTCGACGACGACGGTGAGACCGAACTCGAGCGGATCGAGCTTCCGGAATACACCGATGAAGTCTGGCACGGCTATCTGCCCGCTGCGCGGCCCGGCACCGTCTACGGCTATCGCGTCCATGGGCCCTATGAGCCTGACGTCGGACACCGCTTCAATCCCAACAAGCTCCTGCTCGACCCCTATGCCAAGCAGCTCATCGGACAGTTGCGCTGGGGACCCGAGCTGTTCGGGTACCAGCTCGATCACGCCGACAAGGACCTCTCCTTCGACGAGCGGGACAGCGCAAGGCTCGTGCAGAAGTGCCGCGTCATCGACCCCGCCTTCACCTGGGGCGCGGCCCGCAAGCCCGAAGTGCCGTGGGAGCGCACGATCGTCTACGAGATGCACGTCAAGGGTTTTACGCAGCTGCATCCGCTGGTGCCGGAGGCGGACCGCGGCACCTTTTCGGGCCTCGCGCATTCGGAAGTCCCCGCCTATCTGCGCTCGCTCGGCATCACGAGCGCCGAGCTGCTGCCGATCCATGCCTTCGTCGACGACAGCTATCTGGTCGAGAAGGGCCTGCGCAATTACTGGGGCTACAACTCCCTCGCCTTCTTCGCGCCGGAGCCGCGCTACCTGAAGACGCCGTTCGCGAACGAATTCAAGGAAATGGTCAACCAGTTCCACGCCCATGGCATCGAGATCATCCTGGACGTCGTCTACAATCACACGGCCGAAGGCAACGAGCTCGGACCGACGCTGTCGTTCAAGGGCATCGACAACGCCAGCTATTACCGTTTGCTGCCGGACCAGAAGCGCTACTACATCAACGATACCGGCACCGGCAACACCGTGAACCTGTCGCACCCGCGGGTGCTGCAGCTGGTGGCGGATTCCCTGCGCTATTGGGCAACCGACATGCGGGTCGACGGCTTCCGCTTCGACCTCGCCACGATTCTGGCGCGCGAGCCCTACGGCTTCGACGAAGGCGGCGGCTTCCTCGACGCCTGCCGTCAGGATCCCGTGCTGTCCAGCGTCAAGCTGTTCGCAGAGCCCTGGGACATAGGCCCCGGCGGGTACCAGGTCGGCCAGTTTCCGCCGGGCTGGGCCGAGTGGAACGACAAGTTCAGGGACACCGCGCGCGCGTTCTGGAAAGGCGACGCAGGCACGCTCGCGGACTTCGCCAAGCGGGTGTCGGGGTCCGGCGATCTCTTCAACAAGCGCGGACGGCGGCCCTGGGCCAGCGTCAACTTCGTCACGGCGCATGACGGCTTCAACCTCAACGATCTCGTCTCGTACAACGACAAGCACAACGAGGCCAACGGCGAGGACAATCGCGACGGTCACAGCAACAACCATTCCTGGAATTGCGGAGCCGAAGGACCGACGGACGATCCCGAGATCATCGCGCTGCGCGAACGCCAGAAGCGCAACTTGCTGGCGACGATGCTGCTGTCTCACGGCACGCCGATGCTGCTCGCCGGCGACGAGTTCGGGCATACCCAGAACGGCAACAACAATGCCTATGCCCAGGACAACGAGACCACCTGGCTCAATTGGATGGGCATCACGGCCAACGGCCGCGGCCTTCGTGAATTCACGCGCAAGCTGATCGCGACGCGCAAGGCCTTCCCGATCCTCTATCGCAGCCGGTTTCTGGTCGGCTCCCACAATGAAGAGCTCGACGTCAAGGACGTTACCTGGCTGTCGCCTTCCGGCGAGGAAATGACCAACGCGCAATGGCAGGACGGCAACGCCAAATGCTTCGGCATGCTGCTCGACGGACGCGCCCAGGAGACCGGCATCAAGCGGCGCGGCTCGGACGCGACGATGCTGCTGGTCTACAACGCCCATTACGACGTCGTGAACTTCACGCTTCCGCCCGTCATCGACGGCAGCCGCTGGCAGGGGCTGATCGATACCAATCAGCCGGAGATCCAGATGCCTGCATTCGAGCTCGGACACGCTTACGCGGTGACGGGACGATCGCTCGTTGTCTTCGGCCTTGCCACCGAGAACGCGGCCACCCGTCGCCTGCGACAAGGTCTCGGCGCCCTGCTGGATATCGTGGAAGCGCCGCTGCCGAGCTAGCGGCCAGCCTCCCGCACAAGCACAGCGGGGCACGCGGCCCCGCTCATGTCGTCAGGATGAATCCGGTCCCCTCTCGGGGAGCGCAGAGGTTGGCCATTTCAGCGATGGACGACCTGAAATCCGAAAACAACCCCATGCACAGTAGCCGACCCTAGTTGTTTCAATGCCTTAGCCAGGCATCGAAAGAGCCGCCGCGGCGCTATCCCGACGGCGATCTGACCCTCTTGACCTTCGCGCTCTGGTTAGCATACTGGTCTGACCAAGATCAGACCAACAGGGACGGAGATGGAGCTCAAGCGGACCGCCGAAGGCGAAAAGGGGTTCGAGAAGGTATTTGCCTTCCTGCGCGAACGCCTGCTCGCGGGCTCGCTCAAGCCCGGCGACCGCCTGATTTCGGAGCGCGAGCTGGCAACTCTTCTCGGTGTCAGCCGGCCGATCGTGCGCGAGGCGCTGCGTGCCCTGACCGTGCTCGGCATCGTCGAGATCCGCGATCGCATCGGCACCGTGGTGACCCGGCCGGACGTGTCGGTGCTGAACGACTTCTTCACCTTCGCGCTCGCCCAGCAGGCGGACATGCTCGACGACGTCATGCAGGCGCGCGTCGCGATCGAATGCCAGGCGATCCGCCTCGCCTGCGAGCGCGCCAACATTGCCGATTTCGAGCGCCTGCAGCGCGCCCTGGCGAGGATCGGGGAGACGATCGACGAAGCCGATGCCGGCGGCATGGCCGACTTCGACTTCCACCGCGCCATCGTCGTCGCCTCGCATTCGGAAACGCTGACGGTGCTGCATGGTTCGCTGGCCGGCCTGCTCACGCATTCGCACCGCAGCCGCCGTGAGCTGGTGCAGGCCTTTCCGTCGATGAAGACCTATCTGATCGACGACCACCGCCGCATCTTCGAGGCCGTGATTGCACGCGACCCGGAGCGCGCGGACGCGACGCTGCGCAAGCACTTTGCCATCGGCGACGAGTACCGGCGGCGCGCCATCGTCGGCGACATCGACAAGACGAGTGCCTCGGGATGATCGCGGCAGCGCGGTCGACCGGGAAGCCTATCAACCAAGAAACGGATTGATTGACATGGGACGGAACGACAAGGGCAATGTCGGCTTCATCGGCATCGGCACGATGGGCCGGGAGATGGTGCGCAACTTGCTGAAGGCCGGCCACGCAGTTCGCGTGTTCGATCTCAACGAGGCCGCACTGGCCGACAGCGCCAGCGACGGCGCGGCTCGCGCCAGGAGCCCGGCCGAGGCCGCGCAAGGCGCCGACATCGTCATCACCATGCTGCCCGACACGCCCCATGTCGAGGCAACCATTTACGGCGAGCACGGCCTGCTGAAGTCGCCGCCTTCAGGCAAGCTCATTGTCGACATGAGCACGATCTCTCCGGTCGCCGTCCGCCGCATTCATGCCGATTTGCATAAGATCGGCGTCGGCTTTCTCGACGCGCCGGTTTCGGGGGGACCCGTGGGCGCCAAGAACGCCGCGCTCTCGATCATGGCCGGCGGCGATGAAGGCGACTTTGCCAAGGCCGAGCCGTTCTTTCGTGCCATGGGCACCACCATCACGCATGTCGGCGCGGCCGGCGCCGGCCAGACCGTCAAGCTCTGCAACCAGCTGATCTGCGGAATCAACATCCAGGCGATCTGCGAAGCGCTGGCGCTTGGCCGCGCTTCGGGCCTTGACCTCAACCTGCTGCGCCGGGTGCTGCTCGGTGGCTCCGCCGCCTCCTGGATGCTCGACAAGCTCGGCCCCGCCATGATCGCGGGCGACGTCTCCGCCGGCTTCCGGATCGATCTCCAGCTCAAGGACCTTCGTCTGGTCCAGGAGCATGCGCAGGCGCTTAGCGTGCCGCTCCCCGGCACTGCGCTCGTCACCAGCCAGTATGTCGATGCGCGCGCGCATGGCGAAGGAAGCAACGGCAACCAGGCCCTGTTCCGCGTCTATGACCGCATGACCAACCAGACCACCGGCTGAACCTGATACGATGAGCCTTCAACTCGACTTTCCCGCAGTGCTGGAGCGTTGGCCTAGCTTTTTGGCCGGCGCGGCGCTGACGCTCGAGTTGGCGTTTTTCGCGACCGTGCTTGGCGCCCTGATCGGCACACTCGCAGCCGTCGGTCGCGGCTCACGGAGCGCGCTGATCGCAGGCGCTTGCAAAGTCTATGTCGAGGCGATCCGCAATACACCGCTGCTGGTGCAGATCTTCCTGGTCTATTTCGGCCTTGCCAGCCTCGGCCTGAAACTCTCCGCCTTCACCGTGGCCGTGGCCGCGCTGACGATCAATGTCGGCGCCTACACCGCCGAGATCATGCGCGCCGGCTTCGAGGCGATCCCGCGCGGACAGATCGAGGCGGCCGAGGGCCTGGCGCTCTCGCGCCTGCAGATCTACTGGCACATCATCCTGCTGCCGGCGATCGAGAAGGTCTATCCGGCGCTGACCAGCCAGTTCGTGCTGCTGATGCTGGCCTCTTCCGTCTGCTCGCAGATCTCGGCCGAGGAACTCACCGCCGTCGCAAACTACATCCAGTCGGACACCTATCGCGCCTTCGAGACCTACATCATCGTCGCCGTGCTCTACGTCATCCTGTCGCTGGTGATGCGCGCGGGCTTCTGGGGCCTTGGCCTCGTGCTGTTTCCGCGCCGTCGCCGGCTCGGCACGCCGTTGTGAGATGATCATGTCCGGACATCTCAACGTCAATCATCTGATATTCCTCGGCCAGGGCGCGCTGTGGACCATCGGCTTGTCGGTGATCGCGCTGATCGGCGGCGGCATCGTCGGTTTCGTGATCGCGCTCGCACGGATCTCGCCGTTGAAATCGGTGCGGTTCGCCAGCGCCGTCTACGTCCAGCTCGTCCAGGGCACGCCCCTGCTCGTGATCCTGTTCCTCGGTTATTTCGGCCTCGCCGCGATCGGCCTCAAGGTCTCGCCGCTCGTGGCCGCCGGCGCCTCGCTGACGCTCTATGTCGCCGCCTATCTCGGCGAGATCTGGCGCGGCTGCATCCAGTCCGTACCGAAACCACAATGGGAGGCCGCCGAAGGGCTGGCGCTGAGCCGGACCCAGCGCATGACCAAGGTCATCCTGCCGCAGGCCGTTCGCATCGCGACGCCGCCCACCGTCGGCTTCATGGTGCAGATCGTCAAGAACACCTCGCTCGCCTCCGTCGTCGGCTTCGTCGAATTGATGCGCTCCGGCCAGATCGTCAACAATTCGCTGTTCGAACCGTTTGCAATCTACGCCATCATCGCCGTCACCTATTTCGCCATGTGCTATCCGCTGTCGCTGTTCAGCCAGAGGCTGGAACGGCGGATGGGACGTGGCAGATCCAACCTTGCACCGGCCTGACATGCAACAAAACGCCCCCTCCCCGGAACCGGTCGTGTCGCTTCGCGACGTGCAAAAGAGCTTTGGCCCGCTCCGGGTCCTCGACGGCGTCAGCTTCGCGGTCGAGCGCGGCGAGGTGCTGGCACTGATCGGCCGTTCAGGCTCCGGCAAGAGCACGGCGCTGCGCTGCATCGACCGTTTCGAGAAGGTCGACGGCGGCGAGATCGTCGTGTGCGGGCATCGGGTCGACCGTCCCGACGTCGACCTGCGCGCGCTGCGCCAGGACGTCGGCATCGTGTTCCAGAGCTATAATCTGTTTCCACACCTGACGATCGAACAGAACATCACGCTGGCGCCTCGCGCCGTGAAGGGCCTTGCAAGTTCGCAGGCAAAGGACCTCGCGCGAAAAGTTCTGGCGCAAGTCGGGCTCGAAGAGAAGGTCCACGCCTATCCCGAACAATTGTCGGGCGGCCAGCAGCAGCGCGCCGCAATCGCCCGCTCGCTCGCCATGCAGCCGAAGGTCATGCTGTTCGACGAAGTCACCTCGGCGCTCGACCCCGAACTGACCGCCGAAGTGCTGAAGGTGATCGAGCAACTGGCGGCGGACGGCATGACCATGGTGATGGTCACACACGAGATGGGCTTTGCGAAAGGCATCGCCGACCGGATCGTCTTCATGCATCGCGGCAAGGTCCACGAAACCGGACCCGCCTCGATCCTGATGTCGCCGACCACGCCCGAACTCACGCAATTCGTGGGCACGGGAAACCTAAAATCATAACCGGGAGAGGAAAACCAAAGATGATCAACAGAACACTGCTGGGCACTGCCGCCGCGCTTGTCGGCTTCGTCATGATGGCCGCGACGCCGGCATCGGCCGATTTGCTCGACGACATCATGCAGGCCAAGAAGATCCGGATTTCGACCGACGTCGCCATCCCGCCTTCAGGCATGATGGATTCCAGCATGAAGCCGACCGGCTCCGACGTTGAAGTCGCGCAGCTGCTCGCCAAGGATTGGGGGCTCGAGCTCGAATTGATCCAGACCACCGGCGCGACCCGCATCCCGAACGTCCTGACCGGCAAGGCCGACATCATCATCTCGACCCTGTCGGTGACGCCCGATCGCGCCAAGGTGATCGATTTCACCAAGCGTTACGCCACGCTGCAGTCGGACGTCGGTTGCCTGAAATCGTCGACCGTCAAGGACTGGCCGGACCTGAAGGACAAGTCGATCGGCGTCTCGCGCGGCACCACGCAGGACACGACCTTGTCCAACATGAAGGACAAGGACCTCAAGATCGCGCGCTACGACGACGACGCCACCATGGTGACGGCGGCCGTCTCCGGCCAGGTGGATTGCGTCGCCTCCTCCGCGACGATCATCAACCAGATCGGCGTGAAGAACCCCTCGCGCGTGTTCGAGTCCAGAATTCCGCTCGCAACCTTCGACCTCGCCATCGGCCTGAAGAAGGGCGAGCCGCGCCTGATGGACAAGCTCAACGGCTGGATCAACGACAACGTCAAGAACGGCAAGCTCAACGCGATCTACAAGAAATTCCACGGGGTCGAGCTGCCGCCCGACATGCGCAGCTGAACGAAGAGAAGCCGTGACAGCCGCTTTCCGGCTGTCACGGTCAATGTAAAATCAAGAAGGACATCATATGCGTCTCGTCATCGGATCCGACCACGCCGGCTGGCCGCTCAAGCAGACCGTCATCGATCACATCCGCAAGCTCGGCCACGACGTCGTCGATGTCGGCTCGTATGACGACAAGCCGGTGGATTTCCCCGACATCGCGCGGGCCGTGGCGCAGAAGGTGACGTCGGGCGAAGCCACGCGGGGCATCATGGTCTGCGGCACCGGCGTCGGCGCATCGATCGCAGCCAACAAGATGAAGGGCATCCGCGCCGCGGTCTGCCACGACATTCATTCCGCACATCAGAGCGTCGAGCACGACGACGTCAACGTCATGTGCATCGGTGCGCAGATCGTCGGCGCCTGGCTCGCCGTGGATCTCGTCTCGTCCTACCTCTCCGCGGAATTCTCGACCGACGAGGATTTCCGCCGTCGGGTCGAGAAACTGCGCGTCATGGACGAGCAAGGCTGAGGCCTCTCCGCCATGATCCTGGTGTTCGGATCGCTCAACATCGATCTCGTCGCAAAGGTCCCGATCATTCCCGGCTCCGGCCGGACGGTGCTCGCGCCGTCCTACCAGACGCATTTCGGCGGCAAGGGCGCCAACCAGGCTGTTGCCGCAGCGCGGATCGCAGGACCGAGACAAGTCCAAATGGCAGGCCGCGTCGGCCGCGACGCATTTGGCGACGGCGCGATCGCGAACCTCCGGTCGAACGACGTCGACACCGCACTCGTCGTCCGCGCGGACGAACCGACCGGCTGCGCCTTCATCACCGTCGATGAAGCCGGGGAGAACGCGATCACAGTGGCCAGCGGCGCCAACATGACGGCGAATGCGGGCGACCTGCCCGCTGTGCTTTTCGGCGCCGACACCGTGCTGGTGCTTCAGATGGAAGTGCCCTTTGCGCAGGCGCTGGCAGCCGCACGCCGGACCCGTTCCGCCTCCGGCACCGTCATCTGGAATCTCGCGCCGGTTCCGGAGAAGATGACGCGGGAGATGGTGACGGAGCTTCTCGCCGCCACCGACTATCTCATCGTCAACGAGCACGAGGCGCTCGACGGCGCTGCCGCCATCGGCGTCAACGCGTCCGACTACGAAACCGCAGCCGCCGAACTCGCCAAGACCGGCAACCTCACCTGCATCGTCACCGCCGGTGCGCAAGGCGCGCTGGCGGTGACGTCCGACGGGACCCGCCTACGCGCCCCCGCCCCGCGCGTCACGCCGGTGGACACGACCGGGGCCGGCGACACCTTCGCCGGCGCGTTTGCGGCGATGATCCACGAGAGGGTTCCGCTGCAAACCGCCCTCAAGGTCGGATGCGAAGCTGCGGCCCGGAAGTGCCTCACACCGGGTGCGCAGGCCGGCATGCCGATGCGGGCACAGATTCCATCTCTCGCTTAGCGCTGTCCGCGGCTACAGTGCTCCGATTCCCGGAGCGCTACCCTTGGCCTTTCTCTTCGTCCTCATTGTCGGCCTCGTCGCCGGCACCATCTCGGGCATCGTCGGCACCGGCTCGTCGATCATGCTGATGCCGGTGCTGGTCTATGCCTATGGACCGAAGGAGGCCGTGCCGATCATGGCGGTCGCGTCCGTGATGGCGAATTTTTCGCGGATTCTGGCCTGGTGGCGCGAGGTCGACTGGCGGGCCTGCGCGGCCTATTCGGTCACGGGCATTCCGGCCGCCGTGCTCGGCGCAAGGACGCTGCTGGCGCTGCCCTCGCATGCCGTCGATCTCGCCATCGGCATCTTCCTGATCGCGATGGTGCCGGTGCGACATTGGCTGGCGCGGCACGACCTCAAGGCCAATCTCTGGCATCTGGCGATCGGCGGCGCCGTGATCGGCTATCTCACCGGCATCGTGGTCTCGACCGGCCCGCTCAGCGTGCCGCTATTCCTGTTCTATGGCCTGTCCAGAGGCGCTTTCCTTGCGACCGAGGCCGCGAGCTCGCTCGGCCTCTACTTCGCGAAATCGGTGACCTTCGAGCGCTTCGGCGCGCTGACCGGCGATGTCTTCATGAAGGGCCTGATCGCGGGCTCCTCGCTGATGTCGGGCGCCTTCATCGCAAAACGCTTCGTGCTGCACCTGAAGCCGGACATGTTCCGCCTGGTGATGGATGCCATCATGATCGCAGCCGGGCTCTCGATGCTCTGGAACGCGACGCAGCCGTAATCGCCTGCGCTCAGCCGGCGAATTCGGGCGCGATCGAGGGGCTGTCGGCGACGATGCGGCTCTCGGCCATCGGCCGCTTCTCGAGCCATTCCAGCACGGCGTCGAGCGGCTGCGGCCGCTGGTAGAGATAGCCCTGCCCGAACCTCACGCCCATCTCGCGCATGGCCGCCGCCTGCTCCGGCCGCTCGATGCCTTCGGCGACCAGAGTGAGCCCCAGCGTGCCGGCGAGCGATGCGATCACGCCGACGATCGCCTTGTCTTCGGCGCTATTGGGAATCTCGCTGATGAAGGCCTTGTCGATCTTGACCTTGTCGAGCGGGAAGCGCCTGAGATGAGCAAGCGAGCTGTAGCCGGTGCCGAAATCGTCGAGCGCGATGGTGGCACCCAGGCGGCGCAGGCGATGCAGCGTCTCGGTGGCGCTGGCAATGTTGTTGATCAGCGATCCCTCGGTGATCTCGAGCTCGAGCGAACTGGCCGCAACGTCGAAGCGCGCGCAGGTCGCGCGCAGCTCGGCGGCGAGCGAGTGGTCGGCAAGCTCGGATGGCGGCAGATTGATCGCGATCCGGATCTGCGGCCTGGCGGCGGCGGCCAGGCGTTGCAAGGCCCAGCAGGCATCGGTAAGCACGTAGCGGGTCAGCCGCGCATTGTTGCCGCTGCGTTCGATCAGCGGCAGGAATTCGCCGGGACCGATCACGCCATGTTCGGGATGGCGCCAGCGGATCAGCGCCTCCAGGCCGACGACGTCGTGGCTTTCGAGGTCGACCTGGCTCTGGTACCAGACCTCGAACTGTCCCTCGGCAAAGCCGGTGGGAATGGCGAGCTCGAGCTCCCTGCGGCGGCGGTAGTCGCGCTGGAGCGCTTCGTCGAGCACGGCGACCGTGCCGGGCGCCTTGCTCTTGGCGTGATAGAGCGCGATGTCGGCTAGCGTCGGCAGATGCGACAGCTCCGGATCGTCGGCGCGGCGAACGGCAAGGCCGATGCTGGCGCGCGGCACGACCTGCTTGTCGTGGAGCCGGATCGGTTCGGAAATGGCGTCCAGCACCTGCTGGGCGAATGCGTGCGCCGCCTTTTCGTGATCGACCTCGGGACGGATGACGACGAATTCGTCGCCGCCGAGCCGGGCCACCCAGTCCTCCGCTTCGACCGCGCCGCGAAGGCGCTCGGCGATATGGACCAGGAACTGGTCGCCGGCCTCGTGGCCGAAGGTATCGTTGATGCCCTTGAAGTCGTCGAGATCGATGAAGCAGAACGCGACCAACGCGTCCGGCCTGCCTCCATCGCGGCTCGCCACGGCCAGCCGCTCGGTCAGGGAGCGCCGGTTGGGCAGTCCCGTGAGCGGATCGTGACCGGCCATGTGCCCGAGCCGGTCGAGCGCGCCCGACGTCGTGTGCTGCATGGCGTTGAAGGCGCGCGCGAGCTGGCCGAACTCGTTGGAGGATGTGACGTCCGCCGGATAGGCCCGGCCGTCCTGCTTGCTGCGCTGGATCGCCGACATCATGGCCGCCAGCGGCCTGCCGATGAAGACGTTGGCAGAGATCCGCATCGCGATCAGGGTCGCGAACGTCGCGAGCAGGCCGACGACCAGCAGGCGCACCATCCGGCTGCCCGCGTCCGCGTAGAGCCCCGCATGGGAATAGGCGATCACGATACGGCCGGCCTGAACCGCTATGTTGCCGTTGCTGTAATGGACCGGGCGCGAGATTTCTGCGATCGAATGGTCTTCGGAGCGCGCCACCACGCGGGCGATCGCTGCGCCCGTATCGTCATAGACGGTCGCTCCCGCGATGGTCTCGTCGTTCATGATCTCGTTGAGCACGCCCGTCACCTGGTCGTAGCGCATCTTCCAGAGCGGCTCGGCGATCAGCTCGGCCCGGCTCTCGGCGACGCGGGCCATGTGGGCGTCGAGCTGACTGATCTGGGACCAGAAGCTCGAAGCCTCGATGCCGGTTGAGGCGAGCAATTGCACCAGCAGCAGCACGGGTACCGTCGCCCAGATCATGGCGCGAACGACCGGGCGCAAGCGCGGCGCGGCCGGCTCGTTGCTTGCAGGGTCGGTCATCGCCTCATCCTTGCCCATCAGTCGGCAACGCCTTCGGGAACCGGCAGGGACGAAATGAGCGCGTCGAGGGAAAAGTCATAATGGCCGCAGCGACCAGCCTTCGCCCTGAAGCGGGCAAAATCGATCCGGTCGAACGCTCGCGTCTTGATGAGGTCGCCGACCGATCCGAGATTTTGGCGGGTGATCGCGGACGTCTTGACCTCGACCCGAGGCGACACAGCCGCGAAATCGCAGCCGTCGGCATAGTCGCGCAACAGGACGATCGACCAGCCGCCGAGCAGGAAATGCCCGCCGTCGGTCAGCAGCAGGCGGCCTGCCCTGATCTCGCGCAGAGCTTCCTCCGACCAGTTGAGGCCAACGAGCTGGATGTCGCGGCCGGGCACGAGGCCGGCGGCAATCACCGCGCGCATCGCACCGAGCGCCATGGGATCGTTGCCGGCCCAGATGCCGGCGGGGCGGATCTGCTTGCGCGAGGCCCAGCTGAGATAATTCGCGGTGACGTTCTCGGCCTCCGACTGCGTCCAGTTGGCGAACAGCAGCCGGTCCACCACCACATCAGGCGCGGCGTCCACCGCGAGCTTGAGACCGGCGTTGCGCGCGATGGAAGCAGGCGTGATCTCGTCACCGCCGATGCCGAGCAAATGAATCTTGCCGTCCGGGCTCTGCCATTTCTCGTCACGCGCGGTCCGGATCAGGGCATCGGCCATCCGTGCGCCCGCGGTCTGAAGATCGGTCGTGATGTCGCCGAGCCAGGTCTTGAGCTTCTGCCTGGGCGGTCCAAGACGCACCGCATCCTCGCCGATCAGCGTGTTCGAGAGCAGCAACGTCCTGACGCCGGCGGCCTCGGCCGCTTCCATGATCGGGACGGCCGCGGACTCCTCGTTCGACAGGATGAGGAAATCGGGTTTGTCGCGGCGCGCCAGCACGCCGAAGCCGAGCTCCTGCATGGTGCGATAATTGCGCTCGCTGGTCAGCACCTCGACATGCGCGTCGAGCTTGCGGCCGGCGGCCTGCATGGTCTGCGCGACCATGTCCCAGTAGACCTCGCCGGTCTTGCCGGGATTGACGAAGACGATGTCGAGCGGCTTGGCAAGGCTGTGGCCGGCGGACGCGACGAGGCCGCAGGCCGTGCCCACAACCAGCAATATTCGCAAGAAGCCCGTCATTTTCTTTGCCGCCCCCGATGGTTCCGAGATTGGACCCGCGTCCGCTAACACTTCGCAAAATCGGTTCCCTAACGGCAGCATAAGGCTAACGAAAGGTATATCCGGCGCGCCCGACCGGGATATCGCCCCGTCATTCCGTGCTATCAGCAAGCTGAAAACCGCGACTCACCCGTTCCCCATGGCCAAGAACACGCTTTCCTTCGTCTGCCAGAACTGCGGCGCGGCCTATAACCGCTGGCAGGGCAAGTGCGAATCCTGCGGCGAGTGGAATACGCTCGCCGAGGAGGATGTCGCCGGCAGCGTCCCCGTCTCGATCCGCTCCAAGCGCAAGGGACGGACGTTCGCGCTGGAGAGCCTGTCGGGGAAAACCCAGGATGCGCCTCGCCTGTCCTCGGGCATGACCGAGCTCGACCGCGTCACCGGCGGCGGCTTCGTCCGCGGCTCGGTGCTGCTGGTCGGCGGCGATCCCGGCATCGGCAAATCGACGCTGCTGACGCAGGCCACCAGCATGATGGCGCGCGCCGGCCACCGCATCGTCTACATCTCCGGCGAAGAGGCGGTCGCGCAGGTGCGGCTGCGCGCCGAACGGCTTGGGCTCTCGGATGCACCGGTGCAGCTCGCCGCCGAAACTTCCGTCGAGGACATCGTCTCGACGCTGTCGGAAGGCGCGGTGCCGCGGCTGATCGTGATCGATTCGATCCAGACCATGTGGACCGACACGGTGGAATCCGCCCCCGGCACCGTGACCCAGGTACGGGCCTCGGCGCAGGCGCTGATCCGTTTCGCCAAGAAGACGGGCGCTGCCATCATCCTGGTCGGTCACGTCACCAAGGACGGCCAGATCGCAGGCCCCCGCGTGGTCGAGCATATGGTCGACGCGGTGCTGTCGTTCGAGGGCGAAGGCTCGCAGCAATTCCGCATCCTGCGCGCCGTGAAAAACCGTTTCGGCCCGACCGACGAGATCGGCGTGTTCGAGATGACGGGCCTGGGCTTGCGCGAAGTCACCAACCCCTCCGAGCTGTTCCTGTCCGAGCGCGACCTCGGCACGCCAGGCACCGCCGTGTTCGCGGGCATCGAGGGCACAAGGCCCGTTCTGGTCGAATTGCAGGCGCTGGTGGCGCCGACCTCGCTCGGGACACCGCGCCGCGCCGTGGTCGGCTGGGACCCGAGCCGGCTGTCGATGGTGCTGGCGGTGCTGGAAGCTCATTGCGGGGTCAAGCTGTCCGGCCATGACGTCTATCTGAACGTCGCCGGCGGCCTGCGCATCCATGAGCCGGCGGCCGACCTCGCCGCCGCCGCGGCATTGGTGTCATCCCTGGTTAATGCGCAGTTGCCGACGGATGCGGTCTATTTCGGCGAGATCTCGCTGTCGGGCGTGGTGCGCCCGGTGGCGCAGACCCCGGCCCGGCTGAAGGAAGCCGCGAAACTCGGCTTCCAGCGCGCCGTGCTGCCCGAATCGGCCCGGGGCGAGAGCAGCGGCGACGCCGGATTGACGATGAATGCGGTCAACAGCCTGACGACATTGGTGGCCGAGATCGCCGCCCGCGGCTCCCGCCGGGGCGAATCGAACGCGCCGGCGGAGAAAAATGCCACACCGGCAAGATTCCGCCGCGGAGAGGGTTAGGTGGAGGTGACGCCGGAGGCCCCCGCCGCTATACAGCCGTCACAAAAGCAGCATGGGATTGCGTGGTTGCGGCCTTGCCGGGAACGCCGTCTGCCCCTCTTTTAAGGCAGCGGCCAAACACCGATTCGTGAGAGCACCTTCGACGTACGAGCGGACCAGACCAGCCGATGCCAGTAACACTCCTCGACCTGATCCTGCTCGGTGTGATGCTGATCTCGGGCCTGCTTGCCATGGTCCGCGGCTTCATGCGCGAAATCCTGTCGATCGCAGCCTGGGGCGCGGCGGCGATCGTGACGCTGTACTCCTTTTCGAAGCTGCTCCCGACCGCCAAGAGCTATTTCAACAACGACACCGTCGCGAGCGTGGTCGTCGTCGCCGGTGTGTTCGTGGGCACCCTGGTCGTGGTCTCCGTGATCACGGTCCGGATCTCCGACATGATCCTGGATTCCAGGATCGGCGCCCTGGACCGCACCCTCGGCTTCCTGTTTGGGCTGGCTCGCGGGCTTTTGATCGTCGTGGTCGCCTTCCTGTTCTTCACCTGGCTGGTTCCGGACAAGCAGCGCCCGGACTGGGTCACGGGGGCCAAATCCCGCGTGGTGCTGCAGGGAACCGGGGATTGGCTGATGGCGCTCTTGCCTGACGACCCCGAGAACACCATCTTGAAGAGATTCAAGAAAAACAAACCAGATGATGATCAAGCTGAATCCGAGCAGCAGCCTTCGGGCAGTGGCGACGGATACAGTAAACCTGCTCGTGACGGCCTGAAAAAGCTGATCGAGAAACCTGCGGCGCGTTGATTTAGCCCCAAAGAGAGGCGCGGACGAGATGCGACACCCTGACCAGGACGCCCAATCTGATCTCGATCCAAACGCCGGCCCGGGTCCGGCCGCGCTAGAGGTTCAGGACGATCTGGAAGGAGATACGCTGCGCGAGGAATGCGGCGTCTTCGGCATCTACGGCCACCCGGACGCCGCCGCCATCACCGCGCTCGGCCTGCACGCCCTTCAGCACCGCGGCCAGGAGGCCGCCGGCATCGTCTCCTACGACGGCAGCCGCTTCCACAGTGAACGCCGGCTCGGCCTCGTCGGCGACACCTTCTCCCGCCGCGAGGTGATCGACCGCCTCCCCGGCAATATGGCCGTGGGCCATGTCCGCTACTCCACCACCGGCGCCACCATCCTGCGCAACGTGCAGCCGCTGTTTGCCGAGCTCAATGCCGGCGGTCTCGCGGTCGCCCACAACGGCAACCTCACCAACGGCCTGACGCTGCGCCGCGAGCTCGTGAAGAGCGGCGCGATGATGCAGTCGACCACCGACACCGAGGTGATCCTGCATCTGGTCGCGCGCTCCAGGCGCAGCCGCTTCATCGAGCGCTATATCGACGCGCTGCGCGAGATCGAGGGCGCCTATGCGCTGGTCTCGCTGACCAACAAGAAGCTGGTCGGCGCGCGCGATCCGCGCGGCATCCGTCCCCTTGTGCTCGGCGAGCTCGACGGCTGCCCGATCCTGACGTCGGAGACCTGCGCGCTCGACATCATCGGCGCGCGCTTCGTCCGCGACATCGACCCCGGCGAAGTCATCGTGTTCGACGAGAAGGGCCAGGACATCCACAAGCCGTTCCCGCCGATGGCGCCGCGTCCCTGCATCTTCGAATACATCTACTTCTCCCGGCCGGATTCCATCGTCCACGGCCGCTCGGTCTACGAGGTGCGCAAGGCCTTCGGTGCGCAGCTCGCGCGCGAGAGCCATGTGCCGATCGACGTCGTCGTTCCGGTGCCGGATTCCGGCGTGCCCGCCGCGATCGGCTACAGCCAGCATTCCGGCGTGCCGTTCGAGCTCGGCATCATCCGCAACCACTATGTCGGCCGCACCTTCATCCAGCCGACCCAGGCGATCCGCGAATCCGGCGTGCGCATGAAGCATTCGGCCAACCGCGCCGCGATCGAAGGCAAGCGCATCATCCTGATCGACGACTCGCTGGTGCGCGGCACCACCTCGAAGAAGATCGTGCGCATGATGCGCGATGCCGGCGCCAAGGAAGTGCACTTCCGGCTCGCTTCGCCCCCGATCCTCTATCCCGATTATTACGGCATCGACCTGCCCGACCGCGGCGGTCTTCTGGCGGCGACGCATTCGCTGGAAGAGATGCGCGAGATCATCGGCGCCGACTCGCTCGCCTTCCTGTCGATCGACGGCATGTACCGCGCCATGGGCGAGCCCGGCCGCGACCCCGCCAATCCGAAGTTCTCGGACCACTGCTTCACGGGGGCGTATCCGACCCACCTCACCGACCAGACCCAGACCGAGCAGCAGCCCCGGCAGCTGTCGCTGCTGGCGGAGGCGAGCTGACGAAGGATCGTCCCGGGGGCTCAACAGAGGCCCTTTTTCGTCATGGCCGGGCTTGTCCCGGCCATCCACGTCTGTAATACCCGCCGCAAAGAACGTGGATGGCCGGGACGTAGGCGAGCGGAAGCGACGCCGTCCTTCAGACGGCTACGCCCGGGCATGACGGAAGTATTCGACGATGACCAAACCCCTCGCCGACCGCATCGCTCTCGTCACCGGCGCCTCGCGCGGCATCGGCTATGCCACTGCAATTGCACTGGCCAAGGCCGGCGCGCATATCGTTGCGACAGCGCGCACGCAGGGCGGGCTGGAGGAGCTTGACGACGAGATCCGGAAACTGGGCGGTAGCGCCACGCTGGTGCCGCTCAACCTCACCGATTCCGACGGCATCGCGCGGCTCGGCGCCGGGCTGCACGAGCGCTACGGCAAGCTCGACATCCTCGTCGGCAATGCCGGCGTGCTCGGCCCCTCCTCGCCAATCGGCCATATCGAGCTGAAGACCTTTACCGACGTGATGGCCGTCAACGTCTCCGCCAACTTCCAGCTGATCCGCTGCATGGAGCCGCTGCTGAAGCAGTCCGACGCCGGCCGCGCCGTGTTCGTCACGTCGGGTGCTGCCAACAAGGCGACAGCCTATGTCAGCCCCTACGCGGCGTCGAAGGCCGCGCTGGAGACGCTGGCCCGCGCCTGGGCGCAGGAGACGGCGAACACCAAGCTGCGCGTCAACCTGTTCAACCCCGGCCCGGTCCGCACCCGCATGCGCGCCACGCTGATGCCGGGCGAAGACCCGGCGACGCTCGACACCGCAGAGCAGGTCTCCGAATTCATCGTGCCGATGTGCGCGCCCGACTGGACCGAGACCGGCAAGTTCTACGACTACAAGACCCGAAGCCTGATGAGCTTCCGCTCGCCCGCGTAGTCCCTTGCCTGATTGACTCGACTGCCTCCCCGCGATTGACTGCCCGCGCGCAAGCGGCAGCAAGCCGCACGCCAAAAAGGGAGGTTGCCATGGCGCCATGGCATGATCGCGCAGGCTCTGCGTCTGCGCCCGTACGTCACGCTCTCTCCATTCTGATCGCAGCCGTCGTCTTCGCGCTCCCATGTGCGGCGACCGCCGGCGACGTCCCGACCTTCGCGGTCGATGCCTCCTGGCCGAAGCAGCTGCCCAACAACTGGATCCTCGGCCAGGTCGGCGGCATCACCGTCGATAAGCAGGGGCATATCTGGGTGATCCATCGCCCGCGCTCGCTCACGGATGACGAGAAGGGAGCGAGCCTCAGCCCGCCGCGCTCGAAATGCTGCGTGTCGGCGCCGCCCGTGCTCGAGTTTGATGCCGAGGGCAATCTGCTGCGCTCATGGGGTGGTCCCGGCCAGGGCTACGAATGGGTCGGCCGCGAGCACGGCATCGAGGTCGACGAACGCGGCTTCGTCTGGGTCGGTGGCAATGCCGACAACGACAACGCTATTTTGAAGTTCACGCTCGACGGCAAGTTCGTCGCCCAGATCGGCAAGATCGCGCCGAGCCTCGGCAGCAACGACACGACCCAGCTCGGCAAGCCCGCCGAGACCGCGATCGACAAGGAGGCCAACGAGATCTACGTCGCCGACGGCTACGGCAATCGCCGCGTCATCGTGTTCGATGCGACGACGCTCGCCTACAAGCGGCATTGGGGCGCCTATGGCAACAAGCCCGACGACACCAAGCAAGGGCCGTACGATCCCAAGGCCCCAGTGTCGCAACAATTCGGCAATCCCGTGCACTGCGTGAAGCTCGCCAATGACGGTCTCGTCTACGTCTGCGACCGCATCAACAACCGCATCCAGGTGTTCAAGAAGGACGGCAGCTTCGTAAAGGAGTTCTTCTTCGAGAAGAACACGCTCGGCAACGGCGCGGTGTGGGACATCGCGATCTGGCCCGATCCGAAGCAGACCTATTTGCTCAGCGCCGACGGCGAGAACAACGAGATCCGGGTGATCAAGCGCGACGACGGCAGCGTCGTCGGCAGCTTCGGGCACAACGGCCGCAACGCCGGTCAATTCCACTGGGTCCATGCCATGGCGATCGACGCCGGGGGTAACGTCTATACCGCCGAGGTCGACACCGGAAAGCGCATCCAGAAATTCAAGCTGACGTCGGACGCGCTCAAGTAGCGTCTCAACGCATTTTGCCCAAAAGTTAACCGACGGATGACGCTGCGAAGCAGCGTCATCCGGCTTTAGGCGCATTGCCGCCGGCCCTGGGACAGGCTAGAGCCATCAGCCGGAACCGGGCTCCGCAAGAGAGCCGTCCGCATATTTGACAATGGAGGAAACCTTTTATGACGACGACGACGTTCGCGCGCCGCTCCGCGGCCCTTCTGGCCTGTGCCGCCTTCGGTTTTGCAACATCCGCCTACGCGCAGGACAAGACCGTCAAGATCGGCGTGCTCAACGACATGTCGAGCCTCTATGCCGACATCGGCGGCCCCAATTCCGTGGTTGCCGTGAAGATGGCCGTGGAAGATTCGGGTCTGGCTGCGAAGGGCTGGACCATCGAGGTCGTCAGCGGCGACCACCAGAACAAGCCTGACGTCGGCGTCAACATCGCGCGGCAATGGGTCGACACCCAGAAGGTCGACATGATCACCGACACGCCCAATTCCGGCGTGGCACTGGCCGTCAGCAACATCGCCAAGGAAAAGAACGTCGTCCTGGTCAACAATGGCGGCGCCAGCGCCGACCTCACGGGCAAGGCCTGCAACGCCAACACCATCTCCTACACCTACGACACCTATATGCTCGCCAACGGCACCGGCAAGGCGCTGACCAAGGCCGGTGGCGACAGCTGGTTCTTCCTGACCGCGGACTACGCCTTCGGCGCGGCGCTCGAGCGTGACACCAGCGCGGTCGTCACCGCCAACGGCGGCAAGGTCATCGGTGGCGTCAAGCATCCGCTCAACACCTCGGATTTCTCCTCCTTCCTGCTGCAGGCGCAGAACTCCAAGGCCAAGATCATCGGCCTCGCCAACGCCGGCGGCGACACCACCAACTCGATCAAGCAGGCGGCCGAATTCGGCATCGTCGAGGGCGGCCAGAAGCTCGCCGCGCTTCTCCTTTTCATCAACGACGTTCACTCGCTCGGCCTGAAAACCGCGCACGGCCTGACCTTCACGGAATCCTTCTACTGGGATCTCAACGACAAGACGCGCGCCTGGTCGAAGCGCTTCCAGGAAAAGACGGCCAACAAGGCCATGCCTTCGATGACACAGGCCGGCAACTATGCCGGCGTGTTGCACTACCTGAAGGCTCTCGAAGCCCTCGGCGGCAACCCGCATGACGGCGCCAAGGTCGTCGCCAAGATGAAGGAAATCCCGACCGACGATCCGCTGTTCGGCAAGGGCCCGCTGCGCGAGGATGGCCGTCGCATCATCCCGGCGTATCTGTTCGAGGTGAAGAAGCCCGAGGAGTCCAAAGGCCCGTGGGACTACTACAAGCAGATCGCCACGATCTCGGCGGAAGACGCCGCCAAGCCGCTCAAGGACAGCGAGTGCCCGCTGGTGAAGAAGTGAGCGGCAACGCGTAGCACACATCGTAGGGCGGGTTAGCCGCAAGGCGTAACCCGCCTCTTTTCTTACGCAGGGGGCGGTGGCGGATTACGCTTCGCTGATCCGCCCTACTGGCCTGGGGCCCTTTGCCCATCCTACGAGACCGTCCTCGTAACCAGCGTCCGCACCGCGATCGCCACGCAGACCACCATCAGCATCGCCGCGAGCAGGAACGGCGCGCCGGGCAGATGCAGCGGCGCGCTGGCGCCGATGAAATAAGAAAATGTGAGCGTGAACAGGAACGGGCCGACGAGCTGCGATACGCTCTGCACGCTCGCGGTCGCGCCCTGGAGCTGGCCCTGCTGATCGGGCGCGACCAGCCGCGTCATCAGCGCTTGCGAGGCTGCACCCGAGATGCCCCACAGCGCCAGAATGGGAATCCCGATCCAGGACAGCGGCCCGGTCGGTGCACTGCCGAGCACCAAAAAGCCGAGTGCGCCACAACACAGGCCGAACAGGAGCGCATTCCGCTCGCCGAGCACCCGCACGATGGCGCCGATTGCGAGCCCCTGCACCACCATGGCGCAGATGCCGACCATCGCCAGCGTCAATCCCACGGTCTTGGAATCCCAGCCGTAGCGATAGGTCGCATAGAGCACGAAGGTCGAGGGCAGCACGACATGCGCGACCTGCGCGATGAAATTGACGACGGACAACGCGGCAAGCATCGCATTGGAGCGCAGCAGGCGGAGCGCACCGACCGGACTGGCGCTCCTCCAGCGGAACGGCGCGCGCTTGTCCGGCGCGAGCGATTCCGGCAGCACGAACAGCCCGTAGAGCGCATTGGCGAAGCTGAGGGCGGCCGACGCCCAGAACGGCAGGCGCGGATCGATATCGCCGAGCAGGCCGCCCAGCGCCGGCCCCAGGATGAAGCCGGCGCCGAAGGCCGCGCCAATCCTGCCGAACACCGCCGCGCGCCGCTCCGGCGGCGTGATGTCGGCGATATAGGCAAACGCCGTCGAGATGCTGGCCGAGGTGATGCCGGAGATCACGCGGCCGACGAACAACCACAGCAGGGACGGCGCCAACGCCATCAGCACGTAATCGGCGGCGAGGCCGAAATTCGACAGCAGCACCACCGGCCGCCGCCCGAAACGATCCGACAGCGCCCCTAACAGCGGCGAGAACACGAACTGCATCAGCGCCCAGGCGGTGCCGAACAGGCCAAAGATGCGGGCTGCGTGCGCGGTGTCGTTGTCGACGAAGCTCTCGATCAGCTTCGGCAGGATCGGCATGATCACGCCGAGCGCGAGCATGTCCAGGAGGATGGTGACGAAGATGAAGGCGACGGCACCGCGCCGGACCGGCGCAGCGCCCTGCGCCGTCGCCTCGCCGGCGCCGTCACTCACGACGGCCGCTTTCGCTTGTGGGCGAAGGGATTGGCCTTCTCGCGCAAGGTGATACGCACCGGCGTACCCGGCAGCTCGAAAGTCTCGCGCATGGAATTGATGAGATAGCGCAGATAGGACTGCGGCACTGCGTCGGCGCGCGAGCAGAACAACACGAAGCTCGGCGGGCGCGCCTTGGTCTGGGTGATGTAATTCAGCTTGAGCCTGCGGCCGGACACGGCCGGCGGCGGATTGGCCTGGACTGCCTGCTCGAACCAGCGGTTCAATGCCGACGTCGACACGCGCTTGTTCCAGAGCGCATAGGCGTCCTGGATCGCCTGCATCAGCCGATCGATGCCCTCGCCCATCAGGCCCGAGACGGCGACGATCGGCACGCCCTTGATCTGCGGCAGCAGATGATCGGCATCGCGGCGCAGGTTCGAGATCGCGCCGCCCCCCTTGCTCTCCATCAGATCCCATTTGTTGACGGCGAGCACGACCGCGCGGCCCTCGCGCTCGATCAGGTCGGCGATGCGCAAATCCTGCTCCTCGAACCGGTTCTGCGAATCCATCATCATCACGACGACTTCGGCAAAACGGACCGCGCGCAGGGCGTCGGCGACCGAGAGCTTTTCCAGCTTCTCCTCGATGCGGGAGCGCCGGCGGAGACCAGCGGTATCGAACACGCGAAACTCGCGGCCCTTCCAGTTGATCTCGACCGCGATGGAGTCGCGCGTGGTGCCGGCCTCGGGGCTCGTCAGCAGACGTTCCTCGCCGAGCAGATGGTTGATCAGCGTCGATTTGCCGGCATTGGGCCGGCCGACGATGGCGACCCGGATCGGGCGGGTCGCGGCCTCTTCCTCGGTGAGCGGCGCGTCGTCGTCCTCGGCCTCATCGTCTTCGACAGGCTCCGGCATCAGCTTGGCGAGCGCATCGTAGAGCTCGCCCATGCCCTCGCCATGCTCGGCCGAGATCTGGATGGGATCGCCCAGGCCGAGCGCGAAGGACTCCATCGCGCCGGCATCGCCGTGCTTGCCCTCGCTCTTGTTGGCGACCAGCAGCACCGGCTTGTTGGCCTTGCGGGCGAAATCGGCGAAGGCGCGGTCGGTGGGCGTGAGGCCGACGCGGGCATCGATGACGAAGAACAGTGCGTCGGCCTGCGCGATCGCGGTCTCGGTCTGCTCCTGCATGCGCGCGGTCAGCGAGCCCTTGGCGCCCTCGTCGAGGCCGGCGGTATCAATGATGGTGAATTCGAGATCGCCGAGCCTGGCCTCACCCTCGCGGCGGTCGCGGGTGACCCCGGGCAGGTCATCGACGAGCGCGAGCTTCTGCCCAACCAGGCGGTTGAACAGCGTCGATTTGCCGACATTGGGTCGGCCGATGATGGCGATCGTGAAGGACATCGGTCATTCGTGCGCTGCCGGAGCCGCGCCTGTCAATGAAAGGAAAAAATTAGCGCGAGAAGCTGCCGCTCGGCAGCGGCGCCGGGAAGGCTCCCTGCGATTGCTGCTGCGTGGTCTGGGTCGGCTGCGCCTGCTGGACCGGCTGGTCCGGCGGCGGCGCAGTGGTGCGCTTGCGGACGATCTTGTGCTTGGGCGGCGGAGCGGCCGTGGCCGGCGCCGCCTCCGGCTGGGCCTCGCCGTCGACTTCGCCGGCGGGCGGCTCCGCGGGCGCGACGGCTGCGGCGGCGGGCTGCCTCGTGTGCTTCGCCTTGGCTCCCTTCGCCGGCTTGGCGGGCTCGGGCTGCGGCTCCGCAGGCAAAGCCGCGACGGCAGGCGCGTTCGGATCCGGCTGTTGCTGCTGCGCGCCCTTGTACATTTCCTTCGGGACGCCCTGCTCGAGGCCCGGCACGCCCTCCGGGAAGACCGGCTTGCGGTCGCCCGGCAGCTTCTTCTTGGTGTCGAGGAAGTCGAGCATGTCGCTTGGATCGAAGCTGGAGCAGCCGCCCAGGACGCCCGTGAAGGCGATCAGGACGGCGGCTGCGATCAAGCGTGGCGTGCGGCGCATATCGTATCTCGTCTAGGTCAGAGAGCCGTATTCAGCTCTTCTTGCTCAGCTCTCTGTACTCAGCTCTTCTTGCTCAGCTCTTGGCGACGGGCGGAAGCAGGGCCTGGAGCGCCTCGGCCCGCGAGCGCAGGCCGGGCGGCGTTTCGCCGTCTTCACCGATCGCGTCGAGCCATTTGCGGGCCGCGGTCATGTCGTTGTTGCGCCACGCCGACAGCGCCAGCATCTCGCGGGCGCTGTGGCGGAAGGTCGATTTGGGTGCCGCGGAAGGCTCCAGCCGCTGCTGCATCTCGGCATAGGGCGCGCTGTCCAGCAGCAGACCGGCGGCGCGGATCCTGGCCAGATCCTGCCACTCACCACCGACGCTGCGGTCGGCAGCGATGTCGTCATACATCTTGGCGGCAGCCTTGGCGTCGCGGGGCGCCGCCTCGGCCGCGGCGCGCAGCCGCGCCAGGGTGCGATAGCCCGACGGCGCCTTGGCGGCGAGCTCGGTGAAGGCGGCCTCCGCCTCGGCATGCTTGTCCTGGTCGGACAGTTCGGCCGCCTTCTCGAAGGCGGCGCCAGCCTCGGCGGCCTTCTTGGCCTCCAGATACTGATAGCCGCGCCAGCCGCCCACGGCCGCCACGACCAGCACCATCAGGGCGATGAAGTGGACCGAGTATCTATCCCACAGCTTCTTGAGCTGTTCGCGACGGACTTCCTCGTCGACTTCGTCAAATAATTCAGACACTTATGCTAATCCCATGCCCGTCCGGGTGCGCGCGCCGAAGCGTTCGCGTCAGGAATCCCGTCCCCCACGTGGCGGCGAGGTACCCTAACGATATGGCGCTGGCAAGGCAAAGCGAGCCCGATCAAGGCGTTAACCACCCGGGACAGCCCGCAGGCGCCTGCCGGGCTCAAGCGCCCAAGAGCTCCCGGAGCTGCCGCTTCAGCACCTTGCCGTTGGCGTTGCGCGGCAGCGGCTCGGGTGTGATCGCCATGGTCTCGGGAACCTTGTAGTCGGACAGGCGCTCGGCGCACCAGGCGCGCAAGATCTCGCCGGCGACCGGCGCACGCGTCACCACCACGGCGTGGACGCGCTCGCCGAGGACTGGGCAGGCCTTGGCGATGATCGCGGCGGGATGCCCGGCCAGCACGGATTCCACCTCGGCCGAATAGATCTTCAGACCGCCGCGATTGATCATGTCCTTCTGCCGGTCGAACACGCGCACGAAGCCGTCCGCATCGACCGAGCCGAGATCGCCCGAGTGCCAGAAACCGCTGGTGAAGCTCTCGGCGGTGGCCTTCGGATTATTCCAATAGCCCTTGATGACGGAAGCGCTCTGGATCCAGAGCTCGCCGATCCCGCCAGGAGGCAGCTCGCGGCCATCAGGGTCCATCGCCACGATGCGCGCGCCTGGGCACGGGAGGCCGACGCTGTCGATATGGCTCTCGGTCAGCTCGCCCGGCATGATCGTCGAGGGCGACGTCGTCTCGGTCGCGCCGTAGCAGTTCATCAGCTTCAGGCCGGGAATGGTCGCCTTGAGCTTCTCGATGGTCGCGACCGGCATCGGCGCGCCGCCGAAGCCGCCGATGCGCCAGCTCGACAGGTCGTAGCTGTCGAAATCGGGCTGCAGCAGGCAGAGATTGTACATCGCCGGCACCATCACCGTGTAGGTGACGCGCTCGCGCGCGGCGAGCTTGAGGTACTCGGCCGCCTTGAACTCGGGCATGATGATCAGCGCGCCGGCGCAGCGGATCATCGTCGTGATGTTGGCGACCACACCGGTGACATGGCCAAGCGGCACCGCCGCGATCGATCGATCCGCCTCCGTCAATTGCAGGCAGGACACGAACACCATCGATGAATGGACGATGTTGCAATGGGCGAGCATCGCGCCCTTCGGCTTGCCAGTGGTGCCCGAAGTATAGAGGATCATCGCGATGTCCTCTTCATCCACGTCGCATGCCTCTTCCAGCGGCGGCAAATCCGCAAGAATGGCAAGGTCCGAAAGCGCAATATCGTCGTCCACGGCGATCCGATGTTTCAGATCTGGCACCTCGCCGGCATCGGGCAGCCGATCGGCAAGTGCCGCTTCGAAAAGCAAGAGCTTCGCGCCACAATCGGCCAGTACATAGGCGATTTCCGGCTTCTGTTGTCTCGTCGATAGCAGCACAGTCACGAGCCCAAGCTGAGCCGCAGCGAGCATTGACAACACGAACTCAATGCGATTGCCGAGCAAGAGCGCGATACGGTCGCCACGCCGCAGGCCCTTCTCGCGGAAACCCGCAGACATTTGCGCCGCCTGGGGCACAACATCACGCCAGCGAAGACGCCGCTCACCGCAGATGAGTGCATCACCGTCAGGATTTCGCGCCGCAGCGCTCGTGACCATCTCCCATATGTTTTTAGGGCGCTCCGCGAACGCCGGCACCACCCGATCGCCAAAACGCGCCACGAACCGCATCGGCGGGATCTGAGATTGCGACCAGTCCATCGGAATGCCCTCGGCTTGTTGTTTTGTCACCTTCCGCCCATGGATAGCCGGATCACGTCTTATGCCGACCGGTTAAGCCCCAATCACGGGAACGCCGATGACGACCGGATGAAACGCGAAGGCCAGCGCGAGATAGGCGACGACACCGACCGCCACTGCGATCAGATCGTTGCTGACGCCGCCGACCGGGATCGGCGGACCTCCGGCGTCGGTGCGATGCTTCAGCGAGATGCGGTCGAACACCGCCCAGCCCAGGAACGAGCCGAACAGGATGATGGAGCCGAGATCGCCGTTGGCCAGAAGATGCGCCGCAGCCCACAGCTTGATACCGGCCAGCATCGGATGCTTCAGCGTCGCGTAGATCCGGCCGCGCAGATAAGAGGCGACCACCAAAATGACCGCAGGCAGCATCAGCGCGACCGTGATGTGCTTCATCGCCTTCGGCGGATACCAGACGTCGATCCATCCCGTCGCACGATAATGCGCGAAGCCCCAGATGATCAGCGCGAGACCCGCGAGCGAGACCAATGCATAGAGGATCTTGTAGGTCCCCTCACCCAGCCTTGCGATCGCCTGCGCGCGCGCCTCTCGTTTCGTGGTGAACACATGGGCGGCGAAGAACAGCACCAGCCCCAGGATCATGACCAGCAGACCCACGACATCCTCCCCTCAAGCAGCCCCCGCCAATGGCGTATCATCGATTGGGCGCAGGTCGCAACTGATGCGCTACCGGCCCAACTCGCGATTATCGACATAGCGGATCGCGATCGGCCGCCCGGCCAGGGCGCCGGCGAGTCCGCCGGTGAATTTCAGCGGCAGGCAGGCGTTCAGCGATGAATTGATCGCCTTCAGATAGGTCGTGCGGGTGTCGGCCGGAACGCCTGGGGTCGCGAAGGTGAAGCGCGGCGGGCCGATCAGGCCACCGGCCCTGTTGAAGCTGAAACGCACCGACATCTGCATGCCCGCGCGCGCATTGTCCGATGGCGGCGACCAGCAGCTGCGCAGCTCGGCGAAAAGGTCGCCGATCGTGTCGAGATCGTGATCAGGCTTTTGATATCTGGCGCGGTCGGCTTCCGCCGGCACGCTCTCGATGGTGAGCTGGAGGTTCTGGCCGGTGGGATAGTCGATCTCGGGAATGCAGGGACCGGGTTCGAGCGGGCTGCAATAGGAGGGCGTGCAGGGACGGCCGTCGAGCACGCTGCAGGGCTCGTGCGCGAACGGGATCGGATTGATCTGGCGCGGGCGCGCGTGGGCGGTCGCCGGGACTGCCAGCAGAAGAAATACAAGAATGCCGCGCCACATGTTTTGCGCTCACCAAATAACGTGGGTGAAACGTGGCATCGTCCATGAACGCGTCAAGCCAGCGGCCGTTCACTGCTTGCGTTCAAGCACGGTGTCATCGCCCGGCTCGACCGGGCGATCCAGTACGCCGCGGCCGTTGAGATGAGTCTCGGCATCTCTGGAATACTGGATTCCCCGCCTTCGCGGGGAATGACAGCGGAGGATACAGCGCGCCCTACCCCTTCTTCTTGACGTCCTTGACGTTGGTGAACTCGATGCCCTCGGCGCGCTCCTTGGTGTAGCCGAGATAGAATTCGTTCCGCGCCAGATAGACGGGATCGCCGTCGACGTCGTCGGCGATGCTGGAGGTGTTGGCGGCGATGAAGGTGTCGAGCTTCTTGCGGTCCTCCGAGGAGACCCAGCGCGCGAGCTGGAATTCGCTGACCTCGAACTCGACCGGCAGAGAATACTCCGCCTCCAGCCGCGCCTTCAGCACGTCGAGCTGCAGCGCACCGACCACGCCGACCAGCGCAGGCGCACCGTCGCGCGGGCGAAACACCTGCACCACGCCCTCTTCCGACATCTGCTGCAGCGCTTCCTTCAGCTTCTTGGCCTTCATCGCGTCGGTGAGGCGAACGCGGCGGACGATTTCCGGCGCAAAGCTCGGCACGCCGACGAAGTTGAAATCCTCGCCCTCGGTCAGCGTATCCCCGATCCGCAACGTGCCGTGATTGGGGATGCCGACGACGTCGCCGGCGAAGGCTTCGTCGGCGACCGAACGGTCCTGCGCGAAGAAGAATTGCGGGCTCGACAGCGGCATGCTCTTGCCGGTGCGCACCAGCTTGGCCTTCATGCCGCGGCTGAGCTTGCCGGAGCACAGGCGCGCGAACGCGATGCGGTCGCGGTGGTTCGGATCCATGTTGGCCTGGATCTTGAAAACGAAGGCGCTCATGCGCGGATCGGTGGCCTCGACCCTGCGCTGGTCGCTGTCCTGCGCGCGCGGCTCCGGCGCGAACTTGCCGAGGCCTTCCAGCAGGTCGCCGACGCCGAAATTGCGCAGCGCGCTGCCGAAATAGACCGGCGTCAGATGGCCCTCGCGGAACGCATCGAGCTCGAACGGCTTGGAGGCTTCCGTGACGAGTTCGAGCTCTTCCTTCACGGCGGAGACGTCGAGATTGGCGTTGAGCTTGGCCAGCTCCTCAATCTTGATCTGCTGGGCCGCGCCGGTCTTGGCGCCGCCGCCTTCGAGCAGGCGCACGCCGCCATTGACGACGTCATAGGTGCCGAGGAAGTCGCGGCCACGGCCGACCGGCCATGTCATCGGCGTGGTATCGAGCGCCAGCGTCTTCTCGATCTCGTCGAGCAGCTCGAACACGTCGCGGCTCTCGCGGTCCATCTTGTTGATGAAGGTGATGATCGGGATGTCGCGCAGGCGGCACACCTCGAACAGCTTGCGTGTGCGCGCCTCGATGCCCTTGGCGGCGTCGATGACCATCACGGCGGAATCGACTGCCGTGAGCGTGCGATAAGTATCTTCCGAAAAGTCCTCGTGGCCCGGCGTGTCCAGCAGGTTGAAGACGAGGCCCTCGAACTCGAAGGTCATCACCGAGGTCACGACCGAGATGCCGCGCTCGCGCTCGATCTTCATCCAGTCCGACCGCGTGTTGCGCCGCTCACCCTTGGCCTTGACCTGGCCGGCCAGATTGATGGCGCCGCCGAACAGCAGCAGCTTTTCGGTCAGCGTGGTCTTGCCGGCGTCGGGATGGGAGATGATCGCAAAGGTGCGCCGCCGCGCCACTTCGGCGGCAAGCGGCGAACGGGCCGGCGATTCGGCTGTGGTGGTGGCGATGTCGGACATGGCGGCAGCGTGTGGCAGGGAAAACGGGCCTGATCAAGCCTCATTTGGTGATTGCGGAGCCTTCCGGCCAGCCCCATATCGGCCTTGGCCATACTGGCCTTGGGGGAGGACGACCTCCCCGCCCATCAGCATGTCAGCCGCGGGGACGACCCTGCCTTGAATGGAGGGTCACCCATGGCCTGGAGCATCCTGTTCGTCGCGGGCCTTCTCGAGATCACCTGGGCGATCGGCCTGAAATACACCGAGGGCTTTACCAGGCTCGTTCCGTCCGTCGTCACGCTCGCGGCCATGGCCGGCAGCGTCATTCTGCTCGGCTTCGCCCTCAAATCGCTGCCCGTTGGAACCGCCTATGCGGCGTGGACCGGCATCGGCGCGGTCGGCACCGCAACGCTGGGCATCATCCTGTTCGGCGAGCCGGCCACCGCCCTCCGTCTCGCCAGCATCGGGCTGATCGTCGCCGGGATTGTCGGGCTGAAGCTGGTTACTTGACGAAGAGCTTGACCGCCCACCAGGTCAGCGCCGCCACGATGGCCGAGGCCGGCATCGTGATCACCCAGGCGTAGACGATCGAGCTGGCGACGTTCCAACGGACCGCCGAGAGACGACGAGCGGCGCCGACGCCGACGATGGCGCCGGTGATGGTGTGCGTGGTGGAGACGGGAACCCCGAGATAGGTCGCCATGAACAAGGTCGCGGCCCCGCCGGTCTCGGCGCAAAAGCCCTGCATCGGGGTCAGTTTGGTGATGCGCAGGCCCATGGTGCGGACGATGCGCCAGCCCCCCATCAGCGTGCCCATCGCCATCGCCGCCTGGCAGGACAGCACCACCCAGAATGGTACGAAGAATTCGCCGCCGAGATGGCCCTGCGAATAGAGCAGCACCGCGATGATGCCCATGGTCTTCTGCGCATCATTGCCGCCATGACCGAGCGAATAGAGCGAGGCGGAGGCGAATTGCAGGATGCGGAAGGCGCGATCGACCGCAAAGGGTGTGGAGCGCACCGAGGCCCAGGACACGATCGCAACCAACACCATCGCGAGCAGGAAGCCGACGAGCGGCGACAGCACGATTGCGATCACGGTCTTGGACAATCCGCTCCAGACCGCCGCGGAGAGCCCGGCTTTCGCCACACCCGCACCGAACAGCCCGCCGATCAACGCGTGGGACGAGGAAGACGGGATGCCAAGCGCCCAGGTGACGAGGTTCCAGACGATGGCACCAACCAGGGCGGCGAAGATCACCTGGGCATCGACGATCGCGGGATCGATGATGCCGGTGCCAATGGTCTGGGCGACGTGGAGGCCGAACACCATGAAGGCGACGAAATTGAAGAACGCGGCCCAGAACACGGCGTATTGCGGCCGCAGCACGCGGGTCGAGACGATGGTCGCGATCGAATTGGCGGCGTCGTGCAGGCCGTTCAGGAAGTCGAACAACAGCGCGACGGCGATCAAGCCGACCAGGACGGGAAGACCCAACGCGGCATCCACAGCGGCCTGTCCTAAACTTGCTCGATGACGATGCTGTTGATCTCGTTCGCGACGTCGTCGAAGCGATCCGCCACCTTTTCGAGGTGGTCGTAAATCTCGACGCCGACGATGAAGTCCATCGCATTGCCGTCGCGGTGCTTGAGAAACAGCTCCTTCAGGCCGATGTCGTGGAGATCGTCGACGCGGCCCTCGAGCTTGCCCAGTTCCTCCGTGATCGCGGTCAGCATGGCGACGTTCGGGCCGATCGACTGCATCAGCGGCAGCGCGCGGCCGACCAGATTGGCGCATTCGATCAGAAGCCCGCCGATCTCGCGCATCGGCGGCTCGAAGGTGCGAACCTCGAACAGCATCACCGCCTTGGCCGTCTGCTGCATCTGGTCGATGGCGTCGTCCATCGACGTGATCAGGTTCTTGATGTCGCCACGGTCGAACGGGGTGATGAAGGTGCGGCGCACCGCCGTCAGCACCTCTCGGGTGATGTTGTCGGCATCATTCTCGAACTGGTTGACGCGCTGGCAATAGACCGGCGTCTCCTCGCCTCCGTTCAGCATGCCCTGGAGCGCGATGGAGCCCTGGATCACCGTCTGGGCATGCCGGTCGAACAGGTCGAAGAACCGCTCTTCCTTGGGCAGGAAAGCACGAAACCATCGCATCATGGGGGTAGGCTACCGGTTGGAAATGGCCCGGCCCTGTGGGACCGTCATGAAACTGTCATAGACCATTTTCGATCCGCGCGCGTGTCATCTCACGCCCGCGGAGCCGGATCATCCACCGCTTTCAGATGGCCGGGAAACCGTTCTTGAATCAACCAGTTAGAGCGATCGCCGGAAGTAATGCGCGATTTCGCCGATGACGCCGCGGCGGAACGTGAGCACGCAGATCACGAAGATCGAGCCCTGGATCACCGTCACCCACTGGCCGAAGCCCGCGAGATATTGCTGCATGGCGATGATCGCGAAGGCACCGACCACGGGGCCGAAGATGGTTCCGAGGCCGCCGACCAGCGTCATCAGCACGACCTCGCCCGACATCGACCAATGCACGTCGGTGAGCGAGGCGTTCTGCGCCACGAACACCTTCAGCGCACCGGCAAAACCGGCCAGCGTCCCTGACAGCACGAAGGCCAGGAACTTGTACTGGTCGGTCCGGTAGCCGAGCGAAATCGCGCGCGGCTCGTTCTCGCGGATCGCCTTCAGCACCTCGCCGAACGGCGAATTGATGATGCGGAAGATCAGCAGGAAGCCGGCGAGGAACCCGACCAGCACGACGTAATAGAGCACCGTGGGCTTGGACAGATCGAAGACGCCGAACATGTGTCCCTGCGGGATGCCCTGGATGCCGTCCTCACCGTGAGTGAATGGAGCCTGGAGGTAGATGAAGTACAGCAGCTGCGACAGCGCCAGCGTGATCATCGAGAAATAGATGCCCTGACGGCGGATCGAGATGTAGCCGGTGATCAGCGAGAGCACGAAAGCCGCGGCGATGCCGACGAGGATGCCGAGCTCGGGCGGCAACGCCCACACTTTCAGCGCATGCGCGCAGCAATAGCCCGCGGTTCCCAGGAACATCGCGTGCCCGAACGACAACAGGCCGCCATAGCCGATCAGCAGATTGAAGGCGCAGGCGAGCAGCGCAAAGCACAGCGCCTGCATCACGAAGAACGGGTAGACGCCCGTGAATGGCACCGACGCCAGCAGCAGCGCCATCAGTACGAAAGCGATCATCTCGTCGCGCATCGCGCGAGGGGTCACCGGCAGCGTGTCGTCCGTCAGGGTTGTCATATCAGGCTGCCCTTCCCGTCAATCCCGTTGGCTTCACCAAGAGCACCAGCACCATCAGCACGAACACGACGGTGTTGGAGGCCTCGGGGTAGAAGTACTTGGTCAGTCCCTCGATCACCCCCAGCGCGAAGCCGGTGATGATGGAGCCCATGATCGATCCCATGCCGCCGATCACGACCACCGCGAACACCACGATGATGAGGTCGGCGCCCATCAGCGGCCGCACCTGGTTGATCGGCGCCGAGAGCACGCCCGCGAGCGCGGCAAGGCCGACGCCAAGGCCGTAAGTGAGCGTGATCATGCGCGGCACGTTGACGCCGAAAGCGCGGACCAGCGTCGGATTTTCAGTGGCGGCGCGCAGGTAAGCACCGAGCCGCGTCTTCTCGATCAGGAACCAGGTCGCGATGCACACCACCAGCGAGAAGATGACGACCCAGCCGCGGTAGACGGGCAGGAACATGAAGCCGAGATTCATGCCGCCCTTGAGCTGGTCCGGAATGGCGTAAGGCAGGCCGGAGGAGCCGAAATAGTTCTGGAACACGCCCTGCACGATCAGTGCGATGCCGAAGGTCAGGAGCAGGCCGTAGAGATGGTCGAGCCCGGTCAGCCATTGCAGCATGGTCCGCTCCAGGATCATGCCGAAGATGCCGACGATCACGGGGGCGATCAGCAGCGCCCACCAGTAGTTGATGCCGCCGAGGCTCAACAGGAAATAGGCAACGAAGGCGCCCATCATGTAGAGCGCGCCATGGGCGAAATTGATGATGTTGAGCATGCCGAAGATCACGGCGAGCCCGAGACTGAGCAGCGCGTAGAACGAGCCGTTGATCAGTCCCACCAGTAGCTGAGCGTATAGAGCCTGCATCGATCCCGCACCCGGTCCTTCGGCGTTCCCTGAAAGTCGCCCGCGGGCCCGACGGCGCCGCGGGCTGTTACCTTACTTCTTCAAGAGCGCGCACTTGCTCTCGGACAGCGGCGTGAAAGCCTGGTCGCCCGGCACCGTGCCGACCAGCTTATAGAAGTCCCACGGCCCCTTGGATTCGGAGGGCTTCTTCACCTCGAACAGGTAGGCGTTGTGGATGGTGCGGCCGTTGGGCTGGATCTCGCCCTTGCCGAACAGCTCGTCCTCCGTCGGCATCGACTTCATCTTCTCGACGATCTTGACGCCGTCATGGGGATTGCCGCCGAGCGCTTCGAGCGCCTTGAGATAGTGACGCACGCCTGCATAGACGCCGGCCTGCACCATGGTCGGCATCGCACCGTTCTTCATCTTTTCGCCGAAGCGCTTCGAGAACGCCCGGGTTTGGTCGTTCATGTCCCAGTAGAACGTCTCGGTGAAGTTGAGGCCCTGCGCCGTCTCGAGGCCGATCGCCTTGACGTCGGTGAGGAAGAGCAAGAGCGCCGCCAGCTTCTGGCCGCCCTTGCCGATGCCGAATTCGGCTGCCTGCTTGATCGTGTTGGTGGTGTCGCCGCCGGCATTGGCAAGACCGATGATCTTTGCCTTGGATGACTGCGCCTGGAGCAGGAAGGACGAGAAGTCCGGCGTGTTCAGCGGATGCTTGACGCCGCCGATCACCTTGCCGCCATTGGCGGTCACGACCGCACTGGTATCGCGCTCCAGCGCAGCACCGAAGGCGTAGTCCGCGGTCAGGAAGAACCAGCTGTCGCCGCCGGCCTTCACCAGTGCCTGGCCGGTGGTGTGGGCCAGCATGTAGGTGTCGTAGGTCCAGTGCACGGTGTTGGGCGAGCACTGCGCATTGGTGAGGTCGGAGGTCGCCGCGCCCGAATTGATGTAGACGCCGTTCTTTTCCTTGACGACGTTGTTGACGGCAAGTGCCACGCCGGAATTCGGCACGTCGACGATGATGTCGACCTTGTCGACGTCGAACCACTGCCGCGCGATCGCGGTGCCGATGTCGGGCTTGTTCTGGTGATCGCCTGAGATGATGTCGATCTTCCAGCCCTTCGCCGCCAGGCCGGAATCCTCAACCGCCATCTGTGCGGCCAGCGTCGAGCCGGGGCCGCCGAGGTCGGCGTAGAGGCCGGACTGATCGGACAGCGCGCCGATCTTGACGGTCTTGTCCTGCGCGGATGCGACGGCTGTCGCAGCGAAGGTGAGCGCGGTGGTCAGCAGCAACGATGCAATCGACGTCGTCTTCATGCAACTTTCCTTTTTGAATTTTTCTAGTTGGCGGTATCAGACACCAAGATAGGTGTGGAGCTTGTCCATGTTGGCGGCAAGCTCCGCATTGGAAAATCCGTCAATGATCTTGCCGTGCTCGACGACGTAATAGCGGTCGGCGACGGTGGATGCGAAGCGGAAATTCTGCTCGACCAGGAGGATCGTGAAACCCTCCTTCTTGAGCCGCGCGATGGTGTGGCCGATCTGCTGGATGATGACGGGCGCCAGGCCCTCGGTCGGCTCGTCCAGCATCAGGAAGCTCGCGCCGGTACGCAGGATGCGCGCGATCGCCAACATCTGCTGCTCGCCGCCGGACAGCTTGGTGCCCTGGCTGTTGAGCCGCTCCTTCAGGTTCGGGAACAACTCGAAGATCTGCTCCAAGGACAATCCGCCTGCACGGATCACCGGCGGCAGCGTCAAATTCTCCCGCACGTCGAGACTGGAGAATATGCCCCGCTCTTCCGGGCAGAATGCGATGCCCATGCGCGCGATCTTGTCGGAGGTCGCGCGGATGATTTCCTGGTTGTTGAACTTCACCGAGCCGGTGCGCTTGCCGATGATGCCCATGATCGACTTCAGCGTGGTCGTCTTGCCGGCGCCGTTGCGCCCGAGCAGGGTGACGACCTCGCCCGCGTTCACGTCGAAATTGATCCCGTGCAGGATGTGGGATTCGCCGTACCAGGCTTCCAGGTTGCGGATTTGGAGGAGATTTCCGCCGGTCGCAGCCTTGGCCGGAGAATTGGCTGGGGCCTCGGCGATTGCAGTGTCAGGCATGACCGGCTCCCAGATAAGCTTCCTTGACGCGCTCGTCCTTGGTGAGCTCCGAGTAATGGCCTTGCGCCAGCACCTGCCCGCGCGTCAGCACGGTGATGATGTCGGAGAGGTTGGCCACGACGCTGAGATTATGCTCGACCATCAGGATGGTGTATTTCGCCGAGATCCGCTTGATCAGCGCCGCGATCTTGTCGATGTCCTCGTGGCCCATGCCGGCCATCGGCTCGTCCAGCAGCATCATCTCCGGGTCGAGCGCCAGCGTGGTTGCGATCTCCAGTGCACGCTTGCGGCCATAGGGCATCTCGACCGCGGGCGTGTTGGCGAATTCGCTGAGGCCGACATCGTTCAACAAATCGCGTGCGCGATCGTTGAAGCGGTTGAGCACCGACTTGGAGCGCCAGAAATCGAACGAAGAGCCGTGCTGGCGCTGAAGCGCGACACGGACGTTTTCCAGCGCGGTCAGATGCGGGAACACCGCCGAGATCTGGAAGGAGCGAACAAGCCCCAGCCGCGCCACGTCGGCGGGCGCCATGGCGGTAATGTCCTGCCCCTTGTAGAGGATTTTTCCGGCAGACGGTTTCAGGAACTTGGTTAGAAGATTGAAACAGGTCGTCTTGCCGGCCCCGTTCGGACCGATCAACGCATGAATGCTGCCACGGCGAACCTTGAGCGCAACGTCGCGGACGGCGAAGAAGCCCGCGAACTCCTTGGACAAGCCTTCCGTTTCGAGAATAAACTCATCGGCCAAACAGATTTCCCCCTGCCCGCGCAAGCCGCGTGGCTTCCCTTGGTTGCTTCGGCTTTCCGGGGGCCTTGGAGCTTTTCCTTGGAGCCTGTCCCGAAACGTCGCCTCCGGGCGCGGAATATGCCGGAGGTGACGGGGGTTAGGCAAGGCGGAAAGCTGAGCAGATCAGGTCTCCGGCCGGAAGACTTATGCTCCCTTAGTCGGACCCGTTTTGATGTCGCCTGCCCGGCCTCCCGGTTCGCAAGGCACCGGTCATCAAGTCGTCGTTAACGGTCTTTCGGCCCGCGCGCCAGCCTTCATAGAAAATTTTCCCGCGGGGAGGATCATGCGCGGGTTTCGAATTGCCGGGAATATTGTTTTGAATTTCGCAAGCGCCGCTCCCTCCGTCGTCAAGTCGATCAGGCAGCGTGATCTCCTCAACACGTGGCTGCGACTTTATGCGCGCCAGCAGATCGCGCCGGCCGTCTGGGAATATCAGCCCGCGCGGCTCGAGGAAGAGCTGTCCGATCTCATCTATTACACGGTTGACGCTTCGACGCCGGTGCCGCGCCTGACTATCCAGAGCGAAGGCACGCGCATCTCCAGCGCCTATGGACATACCGGCAAGGGCGTTCTGCTCGACGATTATCTCGGGCCGCGACTCGCTCCCTTCGTGATGCCGGTTTATCAGGAATGCGTGGCCCGCGGACTGCCCGTCTACAGCGTTGCCGACGTCGACGACATCTACGGGCGCATCGTCGCATATGAACGCCTGCTGCTGCCTTTCCAGACCGGCGGCCATGTCTGCCACGTCATCGCATCGGTCAAGACCTTCTGCGAGGACGGCGGCTTCGAGATCAAGAATCTGATGCGCGGAAATGACGCGCTGCCGCGCCCGAAACTGCGTGCCGTGATCGATCGCGATCTCTTCCATCGCACACCTGGCCGCATCGCGACGGCCGAAATCGTCGAGTTCGCGGACCAGCCGGATCCAGGAATCACCACCGAGATCGTCGAGCTGAACTAGTCTTGACGTGTCTTGGCGCAGACTTCCCTGACATAGATGTCCGGCTTGAAGCCGACCAGCAGCTTGCCGCCGATCTCCAGCACCGGCCGCTTGATCATCGATGGTTGCGCTAGCATCAGCGCCAGCGCCTTTTTTTCAGTGACGCCTTCCTTGTCGGAATCGGGCAGCTTCTTGAAGGTCGTGCCGGCGCGGTTGAGCAGCGTCTCCCAGCCGACCTTGTCGCTCCACCGCTTGAGCTTGTCCTTGTCCACGCCTGCCGTCTTGTAGTCGTGGAATTCATACGCGACGCCATGGCTGTCGAGCCAGGCGCGCGCCTTCTTCATGGTGTCGCAGTTCTTGATGCCGTAGATGGTGGTGGACAAGATGTTCCTCGCGCATGGCGTACGTGATGTTCGCAAGCGTTGTACGAAACTCCGCCTCGCGCGACAATATTACGAACGACACCAGCTCGCCGAACGGACATTCCATGCACGTCAAGCACGATCCCGCAGCCGCCGCCACGCCGACCATCGACTTCAACAGCTTCCTCGCGGTCGATATCCGCGTCGGCACCATCGTCGATGCAAAGCCGTTCCCGGAGGCGCGCAAGCCGGCCTTTCGGCTGTGGATCGACTTCGGTCCGGTGATCGGCGTGCGCAAGAGTTCGGCCCAGATCACCGAGAACCATCCGCTCGATACGCTGGTGGGACAACAGGTCGCCGCCGTGGTCAACTTCCCGCCGCGCCAGATCGGACCCGTCATCTCGGAGGTGCTGACGCTCGGCTTCCCTGATGCCGACGGCAAGGTCGTGCTGGTGCAGCCGAGCAGGCCGGTGCCGAACGGCGGGCGGCTGTTCTAAAACACCCTGGTCTTGGGTCCATTCGATCGTCGGCGCGGGCGAACTCGCCGGCTTGACCAAAGTCGTGCCCCGGAATAAAAAGACTGACTGATCGTTTTTTATGTGTCTTGACTAACAATACCGTTTGGATGCTCCAACTCTAAAACGACAGACCAGTCAGTTATTTGGGATGGCCACGGATGCCCAAGATCAGCGACAAGCAGCGCGAAAGCCGGCGCCAGCAGATCCTCGAGGCCGCCCTCGCCTGTTTCGCCGCGGACGGTTTTCACCAGACCGGCATGGCCGACATCGTCAAGCGATCCGGCCTCAGCCACGGCGCGGTCTATCTCTACTTCCAGAGCAAGGACGATCTGATCGCGGCGCTCGCCGACGACCGGCATCGGCGCGAATCCGTGCTCAACTCGGTCGCGCAAGGGTCGGGCGACCCGATCGAAGGACTTCACGCGCTGGTGCGCGTCTACGCCCAATGGCTCACCGACCCCGCCGGCGAAGCGCGGCGCCGTGTCGGCATCCACGGCTGGGCCGAGGCCTTGCGCAACCGCCGCATCCGCAACAGCGTGCTCGAGGGCATCGACATGCCGCGCGCCTTGATCGTGGCGCTGGTCGAGCGCGGCCAGCATGACGGCCTCATCAAGCGCGACCTCGGCGCGGACGCCGTCGCGCGGGTGCTGATCGCGATTTTCCAGGGCTTCGTGCTGCAAAAATGCTGGGGCGAGGACATCGACGTCGGGGCTTGCATGGCGACCGTATCCGTCGTGATCGAGGGCTTTCGCACGCCGAAGTCCGACGTCAGGCGCCGAGCCAGGACGTAGGCGATGTCCGGGATTCACGATCTCCTCGCCGGTGGCGGCGTCGGCCTGGTCGCAGGACTGGCATCGGGCTTCACGGGCACGAGCCCGGGCGGTGGCCTCGTCATCTTCTCGGTGCTGATGCTCGGGGCCGGGCAACACGTTGCTCAAGGCACTTCGCTGATCGCTCAAATTCCGCCGACGGGTCTCGCCGGCATCCGCCGCTATTGGCAAAGCGGCAACCGCAGCCCGCTGCCGTGGATCATCTGGATCGGCCTCGGATTCCTGATCGGCGGCGCCGGCGGCGGTTATGCCGCAACAGCGGTGTCGGACTCCGTTCTGCAATGGACCTATGTCGCCTATCTGGTCGCGCTGATCGCGCTGTTGATCCTGCGCCGCGACCGCAAGGACGGCAGCCACGAAGCCGGCGCCGGTGAAGATCTTCACCGGCTGCCCCTGCTCCTGATCGGCACAATTGCCGGATTTTCCTCCGGCTTCATGGGGATCGGCGGCGGCCTTGCGATCACCGTCGGCCTCGCCGCCGCGCTGCGCGTGCCGCAACATCAGGCGCAGCTCGTCAGCCTCGTCTTCTCGGTGATCCCAACCAATCTTCCGCCGGCCTGGATCTACTGGAGCAAGGGGCTCGTGGTCGGCTGGCCGGCCATCATCGGCATTCTCGCCGGCCTCTGGATTGGCACCGACCTCGGCGCACGCATGGCCAACGGCGTGAGCAGATCGGTGCTCCGCCGGGCGATGATCACCCTCGTCTCGCTGATGGCGGTCTACATGACCTACAAGGCGCTGACCTGATCCTACGGCCGCTGCGGAATGTTCAGCCCCCGCTGCACCGCCGGACGCGCCAGCCCCCGCTCGAGCCAGGCCCCGACCGATTTGAACTGGTTGAACTCGACCAGATCGCCGGCGCCATAGAAGCCGATCAAATTGCGCACCCAGCCAAGCATCGAGACGTCGGCGATGGTGTAGTCGTCATCCATGAACCATTGCCGTCCCGAAAGATGCGCTTCCATTACACCGAGCAGGCGCCTGGCTTCGGCGACGTAGCGGTCGCGCGGACGTTTGTCCTCGAAATCCTTGCCGGCGAACTTGTGGAAGAAGCCGACCTGGCCGAACATCGGCCCGATGCCGCCCATCTGAAAGTGCACCCACTGGATGGTCTGGTAGCGGCGCGCAGCGTCCTCGGGCAGAAGCTTGCCGGTCTTTTCCGCGAGGTATTGCAGGATCGCCCCGGACTCGAACAGCGGCAGCGGCCTGCCGCCGGGACCGTTGGGGTCGAGGATCGCCGGGATCTTGCCGTTCGGATTGAGCGAGAGGAATTCCGCCGTCTTCTGGTCGTCCTTGCCGAAATCGACGAGATGGACTTCGTAGGGCAGCCCGATCTCCTCCAGCATGATCGAGACCTTGACGCCGTTCGGCGTCGGCAGCGAATAGAGCTGGAGCAACTCGGGATGTTTGGCCGGCCAGCGCTTGGTGACGGGAAAGGCGGACAGATCAGACATCGGCACTCCGGCTGCGTTGTGAGACGCCGCCTAATCTAGGCCAGCCGGCCGGAGGCGCAAGGCCGGGGTCGTCAGCTCAACGCCGACGTCGCCAGCCGGTCACAACGGCCGCAACACGTGCCCGCTGACGTAGGCGACGTCGCGCTTTGCGCGCTGCTCGATGAAGAGCTGGCCGGTGACGAGCAGGGCTCCGGTGAAAACGAGGGCGAGCATCGCGGTCGCGAACTGACTGGCATCATTCATCGCAAGAGCTTCTCCGGCATCTGTTCGGACGGGAACGCGGATCGACTGGCGCCAGTTCCTGCATGCTTCAAATAAATTGCCGCTTTTTCCCGAACGAAACCGGCCAGCCGCTCTCAATAATTAATCTCCATCCGCAACCCGCGCGGATCGAGCTCCTCGCCGCCGACACGCTGTATGCTGTCGCGCGCCGCCACCGCGCAGGCACAGGCGTCGATGAGATCGTCGCGACCGATACCGGTGCCGTGGCGAAGCGTCAGCCATCTCTCGACCTCAGTGAAACCCCGAGCCCTCAGCAGCGCGACGCGCTGCTCGCGGCCTTGCATCGATGTCTTTTTCGCGAGCCGTATTCGTCCTGCGAGATTCCAGAAAATCAACTCCGGATGCGCTTCTCCGATCGTCGCCTGCCGCGCCGGTGTCATGACATCGTCGACTTCCCTGATCTTGTCCCTGATATTCCACAGCTGCGCCGACACACCCCTGCCCTTGCCTTCATGCGTCCAGTAGTAACAATTGGCCTCGGCCATGTCGGGGAACGTCCAGAGATCGCGGCGCGCACCGAGAAACACGGCGGGACCAATCAGCTCGCGCGCACGCAGATCGCACAGGCGATAGCCGGCCGGATTCAATCCGATCGGCATGTCGATCATCGCGCGCGCATGCGGCATTGCGAGCAGGCGCGTCAGGCCCGGCGAATAGTCGAAGCCATGATCGCCGCGCTCGTCGATCCAGGCCGCAACCCAGCCAAGGCGAAATCCGTCGAGGCCGAGATAGTTTGGCAAGTTAGGCGTCCGCCATGGTCGATGTCCTCGCGCCCGATACCTATGACGTCTTGTCGCGATGGCGTTCAAACAGGCGCTGCGCCAGCAACGCATGGCCGAGCGTGCCGCCAGCCCGGACGGCCGCCGCGATCATTGCAGCTTCTGCAACTTCTTCCTGCGACACGCCGACGTTGGCGGCCGCCGCCATATGCACGTCCAGGCAATAGGCGCACTGCGTGGTGAGGGCGACCGCGAGCGAGATCAACTCGCGGTATTTCGGCGGAATCAATCCGTCCTTGCGCTCGACCGCATGGTTGAAGGCCAGGAACGCCTTGGCCTCGACCGGCGCAAGGGCTACGAACGCCGGGATCGATTTGAGATCGTCAGGGCTTTGATAATCGGTCATGGCTCACCTCGTCAGATATTCGCGCATCAGGGTGCGGGCGCGATGCAGGCGCGCTTTTACGGTTTGCCGGGTCGCACCGATTGCGTCGGCTATTTCATCGATGGTCATCTCCTTGACGTCGCGCATCAGCGCGACATCGCGATAGTGCGGCGGCAGCGCCTCGAAAGCCGCGGCCAGATCGAGCCGCAGATCGTTTTCAGGACGCGTCAACAGCAGCGCTTCGGCCGCATCGTTATCAATATCAGGCGCGAGGCCTGCCCTGCGCGCCAGCCGCAGGCATTCGCGGCGAACGACGCTGAACAGCCACGCCGAAAACGCCAGCCACGAGCGGATGGTGCCGACGTGACGGAACAGGATCCACAACGCTTCCTGCGCCGCATCCTCGGCATCCGCCGAGCTGCGGCAGGTCGCGCGCGCATAGCGGCGGATGTCGGGCTGCGCGGTTTCGAGCAGCGCCACGATCGCATCGGGATCGCCGAGCCGTGCGGACTCGAACAGCTTTGGTGAGATCGCAGCCGCACTCACGACACGCCCCCTCGCCCGATTCCTGACATCGCGCACATCGGGCAATAACCGACGAGGCCGGTCAGCGCGAAGCCGGCGCCGCCGAGCGCGACCAGCCACGCGGTCGCCCCGGCCAGATAAATGAACGCCGCTGCCACCACCGCTGCGCCCAAGGCGATCCGCACCGCCTGGTGCAGGCCGCCGATGTTCTTCCTGTAAAACGCCATTGTATCCTCCGAGATGAGCCGAGGCCCAATGCCTCGACCATCAAGAGGGCACGCCGGCCGAAAAGGATTCGCGGGCGCGTGCAATTTTTTCGGATCAGCCTCCGACGGCCTGATAGGCCAGGCGCTTGAATTCGAAGAAGAACGGATTCCAGAAGCCCATGTAACGCTGGGTCATCAGGACGCCCGCGGTATTGGCCTGCGGGCAGATCCACCAATGGGTGCCGGCCAGGCCGCCCCACTGGAATTCACCGGTGGAGTTCGGCGGATCAAACGGCGTCGGCGCGAAGGTGACCGCGCCGCCGAGCCCAAAACCCTTGCCGGGGATCGGGCCGAGATTGGCAAAGCGGATGGTCTGCCCTGCCGGGAGCTGGTTTGTCATCATCTGCCGCAGCGTCTCCGGCTTCAGCAGCGCATCCGAACCGGGTTGCAGCGCGCGGGCGAGCGCGAGCATGTCGGGCAAGGTCGAGACCAGACCGCCGCCGCCCGAGAGCCGCGGGAACGGCCGCCGGTAGGCTTGCGGAAACGGCAGATCGTCGGCCCGCGTGAGGCCCGGCTTCATGGGATCGAGCACGTCGGCCCCGGTGTAGAGCGCGACCAGCCTGCCCTGCTGCGCCTCGGGAACGTAGAAGCCGGTGTCGGTCATGCCCAGGACATCGAAGATGCGCGCCTTGAGGAAGGCATCGAGCGACTGACCCGAGACGACCTCCACAATACGGCCAAGCATGTCGGTGGCAACCGAATATTCCCAGGCCGTGCCGGGATGATAGGACAGCGGCAGATCGGCCAGCTTGTCGATCATGTCGGCGAGCGGCGTCAGCGGATTGAGCACGCGCGCTTCATTGTAGCCTTTGAACAGCACCGTGCCGGGATCGAAGATGCCGTAGCTGAGGCCGGAGGTGTGGGTCAGGAGCTGCCGGATCGTGATCGGGCTCTTCGCCGGCTCGACATCTGCGAGGCTAGTCGCACCCTGCTTAAGCACTGTGCGATTGCCGAGTTGCGGCAGAAATGTCTCGATCCGGTCGTCGAGCCCGATGCGGCCTTCCTCGACCAGCAGCATGATGGCGCAGGTGACGAAGATCTTGGTGTTGGAGAAGGCGCGGAAGATATGGTCGGGCCGCAGAGCAGTGTTCGCCTCGCGATCGGCAAAGCCGACGCATTGCTGATCGACCAATTCGCGCCCGCGCAGCACCGCCCAGGATACGCCCGGAATGATCTCCTGATCGACGTAGCGCTGCATTGCTGTCCGCACGGCGGAAAAATCGGTCGTTCTGGCGTCCATGTGTTTCCCCCAAATTCTGGTTGGGACGGATATAGCGAATTTTCGCGGGAAATGAAGGCCGCCTATCCTGCCCTCATGAACGCCGTCACGTACAGCCGACGCCGGATCCGCATGCCCTGCCGCTGGTAGAGCGCAATCGCCGAATTGTTGTTCGAAAACACGTGCAGGAACGGAATTTCGCCGCGCGCCTCGATCCGTCGCGCCACAGCCGCGAGCAGCGCCTGCGCATAGCCGCGCCCGCGATAGTCGGGATGCACGCAAACCGCCGTCATCTCGACGAACTTTCCCGGCTTCATGCGCTCGCCCGTCATCGCGACCAATTCGCCTCCGACGCGGATGCCCAGGAACGTGCCGAGTTCGTGGGTGCGCGGCGCGAACGGCCCGGGCTTGGTCAGCTCCACCAGTGCCGTCATCGCAGGCACGTCGGCCGCTCCCAGCGTGACGATCTCGGCATCGCGCAACGGACTGTCGGCGGGCGAGCCGATCATCTGCTCGCCGGTCTCGGCCAGCACGACCTTGAAGCCGGGGGGAATTTCGACCGGCTCCGGCGTGAACAGAGCAGCGACCTGCGAGCCCGACATGAGATCGCCGAGCGCTGCAAAACTTGCCACGGACATGTCGACCATGTCGGCGAACGGCGTCATGTCGACGGGATAGCGCCGGGCGAGCGGACCACCTTCGGCCAGATGCCTGTGGCTGGTCGTCAGCGCGCTCCAGATCGGACGATCCAGCAGCGTCTCATCGCTGTCGGACACCGGCCTAGTCCTTGTCGAAGCTGACGATGACGGCGGCGTTGGCGATGAGGATGGGGTCGTTGGCCACCTCCGTGGCCGAGGGAATCTCCAGGCCGCCCTTGACCGCGGTGACGGTCACCGTGCCGTAAGGCAGCTCCTTGGCGACCGCCTCCTTGTCGACGGCTTCCGGATTGGGCACGCCGATCGTGACATCGACGAACATGTCGTTCGCCGTCTTGCCGATCATCCGGAAGAATCCGAGGCTCGAATGCCGGATGGCATCTGACACCGCGCGCTTCGCCGCCTTGGTGGCGTCCCTGCCGTGGACGTCGACGCCCATGCCCATCTCGGTGACACAACGAACCCGGGTCATATTTTCATTCCTGTGGTTGGTTAGGTGAGAGAGTGTCGGCGATCGGAGAGCGCGGCACAAGTTGTTGTCGTGATGTGACGAGGACGGAGCACGGGCTACCCATGACCCACATGAAGATCACCCCAACGCGGGTCTGAGCCGCGTCGGCCAACCGATCCTGACAAGTGTCTCGTCCGGCCCGTTGAGCGCGAACTCGTACATGCCCCAAGGTTTATCTGTCGGCCCTTCGGGTTCGATGATCTCCCCCGCAAAGGCCTTCGCAAGCTGATCGACATCTTCGCGGTAGAGGTATAGCCCGAACGGGTTTCGGCCCGGCACCAACCAGCCATCCACTGCCGCTTGGAGATGAATGTCGCCACCGCGACCGTCGCTCATCATGCGGTAGTCATCCGGGCCACCCTCGACCTTAAAGCCGAGTCGCTCAAAGAACCGTTGGGCAGCATCCAGATCGTTACAGGGCAGGATGGCTGTAAGGCGTTGATTCATCCGATCACCAATCCAATTGCCCTCACCTCTCCTATTTCTACCGCGCCCGCAGTTCGTCGACCAGCACCCGCACGTTCTCCGAATAGTCGATCGGGATCACGACCAGATGCACGCCGCCTTCTTTGAAGGCCGCGTCCAGCGTCGGACCAAAACTGTCGACGCTCTCGATCCGATGCCCCTTCGCACCGTAGGCCTTCGCGTACAGAACAAAGTCGGGATTGCCGAAGGTCATGCCGTAATCGGCGAAATGATCGACGGCCTGCTTCCAGCGGATCATGCCGTAGGCGTTGTCCTCCAGCACCAGCACGACGAGGTTGAGCTTGAGACGGATGGCGGTTTCCATCTCCTGGCTGTTCATCATGAAGCCGCCGTCGCCGGCGACCGCGAGCACGCGGCGGTCGGGATAGAGCATCGCGGCCATCATCGCCGACGGCAGGCCGGCGCCCATGGTCGCCAGCGCATTGTCGAGCAGCAGCGTGTTGGCAACGCGGGTGCGGTAGTTGCGCGCGAACCAGATCTTGTACATGCCGTTGTCGAGCGCGACGATGCCGTTCTCGGGGATCACCTGGCGGATGTCGTGCACGATGCGCTGCGGCGTCGGCGGCCAGCGCGCCTCGGTGGCGCGGTCGGCGATGTGCCCCAGGATTTCCTCGCGCAGCGGCAGCAGCGCCGCAGCCTGCGGCAGCTTGCCTTCGAGCCGGTCGGCGAGCAGTTCGAGGCTCGGGCCGACATCGCCGACAACCTCGGCGTCCGGAAAATAAACCTGCTCGACGCTGGCCGAGGTGTAGCTGACGTGAATGACCTTCGGCCCCGACGGCCCCATGATGAAGGGCGGCTTCTCGATCGGGTCGTGACCGATCGCGACGATCAGGTCGGCGGCATCGATGGCGTCGTGGACATAGTCGCGCTCGGACAGTGCGGCGGTGCCCATGTAGAGATTGGTGCCGCCAGGCACGGTGCCCTTACCCATCTGCGTGGTGAAGAACGGAATGCCGGTCCGCCGCACGAAGCTCGCGATGCCGTGGGTCGAACGTGGCCGGCTGGTCGCGGCCCCCATCATCACCAGCGGGTGTTTCGCAGCCAGGATCATCTCCGCGGCGCGGTCGAGCGCAGCGCGATGGGCGACCGGGATCTCGATCGGATGGACCGGGATCACGGGGACATCAGGCACCTCGTCACCCGCGATGTCCTCGGGCAATTCGAGATGCACCGGCCCGGGCCGCTCCTCCATCGCGACGCGAAAGGCGTCGCGCACCACGGTCGGAATGCTGGAGGCGCTGATGATCTGCCGCGACAGCTTCGTCAGCGGCTTCATGGTCGCGACCACGTCCACGATCTGGAAGCGCGCCTGCCGGCTGCTCATGATCGGCTTCTGCCCGGTGATCAGGATCATCGGCATCGCGCCGAGATGCGCATAGGCCGCGCCGGTGGACAAATTGAGCGCGCCGGGGCCGAGCGTGGACAGGCAAACGCCGGGCTTGCCGGTCAGCCGACCATGCGTGGCCGCCATGAAGGCGGCGGCCTGCTCGTGACGGGTCAGGACCAGCTCGATCTTGGAGGTGCGCAACGATTCCACGAGATCGAGATTCTCCTCGCCGGGAACACCGAAGATGCGATCGACACCCTCGTTCTCCAGCGCCGCGACAAACAGGTCCGATCCCTTGACTTTGTGGTCCTGCCCGCTCATGCCGCCTCCGCGCGTTGTGCTGCTCCCATGAACCAGGAGCAATCACATGGTAGCCACTCGCAGCGACAGCACAACTCACAATGCGGCGCGCAACGGCTCAACCAACGTCATCGCGAGCGCAGCGAAGCGATCCAGAGTCTTTCAGCGGACGCATGTCTGGATTGCGCTGGCATTCACGGCTTCGCCTCCGCGAAAATCCCGGCGATCCAATCCAGGAACACGCGCAGACGCAGCGCGAGCTGGCGGTTCTGCGGATAGAGCGCGCAGAGCGGCGTCGGCGACGGCGGATGATCCGCCAGCACCTCGACCAGCGCCCCGCTGGCGAGATCGTCCGCAAAGCGATAGCGAGGCGCCTGCGCAAGTCCAAAGCCGAGCCGCGCGAGGTCGGCCATGGTGTCGGAATTGTTGACGCGAACCCGGCTCGGCAGCACGACATGGCGAAGCGTGCCGGCGATGGAAAATTCCAGCGGCAGCACGTCGCCGGTGCGCGAGGAGAGGAAGGCCACCATCTGATGGCCGTCGAGTGCGTCCGGCGTCGCCGGCGTGCCGTGGCTCGCCAGATAGGCCGGGCTCGCCACCGTAACCTCCGCGATGGTGCCGAGGCGGCGCAGGATCATGCCGCTGTCCTCCGGCTCGCCGGAGCGGATCACGCAATCGATGCCCTCGCGCACGAGATCGACGAGGCGGTCGCCCTGCCCGATCTGCAAGTCGAGCTGCGGATAGCGCGCCAGGAACGCAGGCAGGTGCGGCAGTATGAAGGTGCGCGTCAGCAAAGGATGCGCGTCGATACGCAACAGGCCGCGCGGTTGCGCATCGCGCATTGCGGCTTCCGCTTCCTCCACCTCCGCCAGGATGGCGACGCAGCGGCGGTAGTAGTCCTCGCCGTCGAGCGTCGGCGTGACATGCCGCGTCGTCCGTTCGAGCAGCCGCGCCCCCAGCCGCGCTTCGAGGCCCCGCAGCACCTCGCTCGCCGTCGAGCGGGGAATACCGAGGTCGGCGGCTGCGGCCGTAAAGCTCTGCCGCTCGACCAGGCGGACAAACAGGCGCATGGCGTCGAAACGGTCCATGGGGTGATTGTTCACCACAGCCGACAAGTGATGGCAAGTCTTGGACGATTATCCGGCCATGGCGATCGCGTATCTCCCGGTCAGACCGATCGAGGAGACCCACCATGACCACCCCATCCCAGCGCGCCGCCATCGTCACCGGCGGCTCCCGCGGCATCGGCGCGGCGACCGCCCGCCGGCTGGCGCGGGACGGAATCGCGGTTGCCATCAACCATGCCAGTGGCCGCGACGCCGCCGACGCACTCGTTGCCGAGATCGAGGTCGCCGGCGGACAGGCCATCGCCGTGCAGGCCGATCTTGCCGATCCGGCAACCCCATCGCTGCTGTTCGATGCGGCAGAGCGTGCCTTCGGCGGCGTCGACATCCTCGTCAACAATGCCGGAGTCATGGAACTCGGGCCACTCGCCGAGATGACGGACGCCGCGTTCGCGCGGCAGATGTCGATCAACCTCGAAAGCGTGTTCCGGTCCTTGCGCGAAGCGGCGCGGCGGCTCCGCGACGGCGGCCGCATCGTCAACTTCTCGTCCAGCGTCGTCGGCCTCTATCAGCCCGGCTACGGCGTCTAAGCCGCGACCAAGGCCGCGGTCGAAGCCATGACCCATATCCTCGCCAAGGAGCTCGGCGGCCGGCGCATCACGGTCAACGCGGTGGCGCCCGGTCCGGTCGAGACCCGGCTGTTCATGGACGGCAAGAGCGAGCAGCAGGTGCGGGCCATTGTCGCCATGAACCCGTTCGGCCGCCTCGGCCAGCCCGACGACATCGCCGGTGTCGTTGCCTTTCTCGCCGGCCGCGACAGCGGCTGGATCAACGGCCAGATCATCCGCGCCAACGGCGGCGTGATCTGACACGCAGCGCGACAACGGACACGGAGACGACAATCATGCCTTTCGCCAACATCAAGATCCCGCAGGCCGCGCTGTCGCGCGCCCAGAAGGCGGAGATCGTGCATCGCCTCACCGCGCTGTTCGTCGACTATTTCGGTGAAGCGGCGCGGCCGCACACGATGGTCCTGATCGAGGAAGTCCCCGACGGTGGCTATGGCCGCGCCGACGAGGTATTCGTCGTCCCCGATGCTTATCGCGCCGGCGAGTCCGTGAAGGCAGCCCCAGGCTGAGCTCGCGAGCCTACTCCGCGGCTTCGCTGTGAGGGACGCCTTGCTCGACTTCGAGCTGAAGGATGTCGTTGAAGCGGTTGAAGGCGCCGCACAGCGCGATGCGCCAGGTCAGCTCGACGATCTGGGCTTCCGAGAAATGCACGCGAAGGCGAGCAAAGATGTCGTCGCGGGTCTTGTTCCAGTTGTTGGTGACGGCGATGGAATATTCGACGACGAGCTTGTCGAGCTGATCGAGCTCGGGATGGTCCTTGTAGTCGGCAAGGCGCGCGGCGCCCTGCTCCGAAACGCCCTGCACCGCCAATTTTGGCGCGTGATGGGAGACGCAATAGTCGCACTTGTTGAGCAGCGAGACTGTGACCAGCGCAAGCTCGAGATGCCGCTTCGACACCTGGCCTTCGCTGGCGAGATCGACCAGCAGCGACCACATATGCTTGAAGATCGGCAGCCGATGCGCCATGACACCGGCTTGGTTCTCGAACGCGCCGTAGGTCGCCATCTTGTCCCACAGCGGCCTCAGCGCCTCCGGCAAATCGTCCCTGGTCTTGATCGAAACTCGCGACATGGCCATTCATCCCTGGTTGGAGAATGCATGTTGCCATAGCGGCAGCCCATCCGCCTCGATTGCGACCGCATGACACCCAAGACATTTGAAAGACGCTGTCTGCGCCTGCCTGCCGTCACCAAGGTGGTGCAGTGGGAAGGCACCTCCGTGTTCAAGGTCGGCGGCAAGATGTTCGCGCTCAGCGGTGGCTTTGCCTCGGGTTCCGGCGGCTACATGCTCAAGGTCTCGGACGTGGCCTACGCGATCCTGATCGAACATGGCGTGGCACGGCCAGCGCCGTATCTCGCGCGCGCCAAATGGGTGCAACTCGCCGGCAATAACGCTCTGCCGGATGCCGCGCTCACGGCTTATTTGGCGCAGGCTCATGCCCTGATCGTCGCAAAGCTCACCCGCAAATCGCGCAAGTCCCTGGGGCTGGACCGACCACTCTCCAGAACGTGATGGGATGATTACCGTCCTCCATTGGATTTTTGCTGCACTGCACCTAGCTCGGTTGCAAAGCCCATTTGAGATGGAGTGTTCCATGAGCAATCCCACCACCGCATCCTCCAAAGCTTATCGCTATGAACTCGTCCACAGCGACGGCGCCGACTTCGTCGCCTACCAGCGCCGCCGCGAGGACGGACTCTGGCAGACCTTTGCGACCTGGATGATACCACGCGCGATCTGCACCTAGAGCGACACGAATCCCGCCGCCGTTGACCGGGACATCATCTCTGACTAAAGTCAGAAATCATGCTCGATCCCGTTTCACGCGTCCGTCGCTTCAACCGTGCCGTGACCTCCGCTGTTGGCGCGCTCGATACCTCATTCCTCGGGCGCGGCCGGCCGCTGGGTGCCGCACGCGTGCTCAACGCGATCGGCCATGGGCGCTCGGATGTGGCCGAGATCCGCGAGTATCTCGGCCTCGATTCTGGGTTGATGAGCCGGCTGTTACGCGGCCTCGAGGACGAAGGGATGATCGAGACCATCGCGCACGATGGCGATGCAAGGCGGCGCGTCGCGAAGCTGACGCGGACCGGCAAGCGCGAGTTCGCCGCCTATGAGGCGCTGTCGAACACGCAGGCCGAGGGCTTGCTCGCGCAGCATTCGCAACGCGAGGCGCTGCTGGCGGCGATGGACCTGATCGCGTCTGCATTGACGCGCGAGCGTGTTGCGCTGGAGGAGATGGATCCGCAGAGCGAGCAAGCGCGCTACTGCCTCGGCGAGTATTACGCCGAGCTCGGCCGCCGCTTCAGCCAAGGTTTCGACGTCTCGCTGTCGCGCGACCCCGACGCCAAGGACATGCGCCGCCCGCGCGGCAGCTTCATCGTCGCGATGTCGGACACGCTGCCGATCGGCTGCGTCGGCCTGAAGGGAACCGATCAGGGCTATGCCGAGATCAAGCGGTTGTGGGTGGCCCCCGCCGCGCGCGGATTGCGGCTCGGCCGGCGGCTGATGGACACAGCCGAAAGCGCCGCGCGCGAGCTCGGCATCACGCTGCTGCGGCTCGACACCAACAGCGCGCTGCCGGAGGCGGCCCAACTCTACCGCGGCACGGGCTGGCGCGAGATCCCGCGCTTCAACGACGACCCTTATCCGGATTTGTTCTTCGAGAAGCGCGTCTAGGCTGGACCGGTTCGGGGTCTTTGCGCGTTAGGGTCGAAGTCCAAGTGGGTTTCGATATGAGACGAGACGACCTTGCTGCCATCTACCATGCCTACATCGCCTGCCTGAACCGGCAGGACTGGCCGTCGCTGGGCCGGTTCGTGCATGAGGAGGTCGCCCACAATTCGCGGCCGCTCGGGCTCTCAGGCTATCGCACGATGCTGGAGCAGGATTTTCGCGACATTCCGGACCTGCGTTTCGACGTCGCAATGCTGCTGTCGGATCCGCCCAGGATCGCGGCACGACTGAAATTCGATTGCGCGCCGGTCGGGACCTTCCTTGGGCTGGCGGTCAACGGCAAGCGCGTGTTGTTCTACGAAAACGTGTTCTACGAATTCGCCGACGATAAGATTCGGCAGGTGTGGTCGATCCTCGACAAGACAGCGATCGAGCTGCAGCTGGAAGTATCGTAGCCAGGATGAGTGAAAGCGACATCCGGGTCCCGACTGAGTACCGTCCCGGGTATCGCTGCGCTCACCCGGGCTACCGTTTCACGATCACGCAGCCGCCGCTGCCACCTGCCCTTGCGGCTTCGCGAACGGCTTGAACGTCATCGCCATCAGAAAGGCGCCGAGCCCCATGGCCCAGGAGAGGATGTAGAGCCAGGCGTAGCTCGAGAAGGCGTCGTAGATCAGGCCGCCGGCGAGCGGGCCCGTCGCCATGCCGAGGCTGCCGGCCATCGCCGTGCCGCCGATCACCGTGCCCATCATCCGCAGCGGAAAGTTTTCCCGGATCAGCACGGCGTAGAGCGGCATGGTGCCGGCATAGATGAAGCCGAACACGGCGCCGACGGCGTAGAAGGTCGCGAGCTGATGGGCGAAGACGTAGGCGAGTGCGCCGAACGCCTGCAGCAGCAGCCCCGAGACCAGCACACGCTTGGCGCCGAACCGGTCGCCCATCAGGCCGAACGCGATGCGGCCGCCGAGACCGGCAAACCCCTCGATGCTGTAGATCGTCACCGCCGCGACCAGCGGAATGCCGCAGCTCACGGCATAGCTGACGGTGTGGATGATCGGACCGGAATGGGTGGCGCAGCAGAAGAAGTTGGTCGCGAGCAGAATGAGGAATTGCGGCGAGCGCAGCGCCTCGCTTCTCGACATCTCATTCTGCCCGGCCCGCTCGCCCATCGGTGCGGCCACGGCCTGCGCGAGTGCCGGTGGACGGCGCACCAGCAACGAGACCGGGATCATGATGGCGCCGACCACCAGCGCCACGATCTGCATCGAGGTGCGCCAGTCGTGGTTCGAGACGAGCCAGGCCGCGAGCGGCGCCATCGTCATCGGCGCCACGCCCATGCCGGCCGACACCAGCGACACGGCGAGGCTGCGATGGGTCTCGAACCAGCCGGTCACGGTCGCCATCATCGGCGCGAAGATCGCCGCGCATGAAGCGCCGGTCAGAAGGCCGAACACGAACTGGAACACGATCAGGGAGGTCGCATGGCTCGCCGCGAACAGGCTGAGCGTCAACACTGTCGATCCCGTCAGCACCACCGGCAGCGGACCGAACCTGTCGGACAGCGTCCCCCAGATCATGCTGGAGCAGGCCATTGCCAGAAAGCCGATCGTCATTGCGCTGGAGATGCCGGTCACCGACCAGCCGGTGTCCTTGGCGATCGGCTGCAGGAACACCGGCAGCGAAAACATGCCGCCGATCGCGACGCAGCCGAGCAGGCCACCGGCCGCGACGATCACCCAGCGATAGGGGGATTGAGTCATCTTTGTCTCCCGTGATGATCTTGTCTGATGGGAAGACGAACGGGAGCCGCGACCGCCGACAGGATCATGCAAGTTTTTTTGCGGATACTGCCACCACGAATCGCGAAAACAACCCCATGCACAGTAGCCCGCCTCTGCGGGATCAATGACTTAGCGGGCGGGCGAAATGAGCCGCCAGCGGCTCGCGATGGCCCGCCGTGGTTTGACGCGTCGGGCAAAACATCAGGGTATCATCTCGCCAATCCAGTTCGCCTTCGCTTGCGTGACGTCCGCAATCAAATCTCACATCGCCGCGCCACGGCGCCACGTACTGACGGTGAGCCAGACTGCAGACACCAGGAAGTAGACTGCGCCGACCGCAGCATAGCCCGCGACGTTCGCGATCGACGGGATCGCAGGCATCGTGGCCTGAAAGATGAAGAAGCCGCCTGCCAAAGCCGACTGGCCGCCGCTGAGCACCATGGCCCATTGCGCGCCGAACAGCTTCCAGCGCCGCACGGCCGTGCCGAGTTGAAGCAATCCGGCAAGGATCGCCCATGCTCCGAAGATCCCGAGTACCCAGTTCATGCTCACCTGCAAGGCCAGGATGACCGCGATGGTCGTCGCTAGGCTGACCAGCACGTTCAGGGCCTGGGTACGGTTCTGGTTCAAGCCGCCGCTGCAGAACGCATCGAGATAATTGGCCGCGGCGTCCCATGCCGGATAAGCGACGAGCAACGTTGCCGCGATCGCCGCGGACGATGGCGCGACGGCAAAGGCGGCAGCGACCCAGGCAACGGAAAACGCAGCGCGAAGGAAATAGTATTGCTTCAGCCATTGCGCACGGTCGGACATATCCGAAGCCATCTCGATATCTCTCATTTTTCTCTTCCTTACCTACTAGTTGGTAGATGTTGATCGAAATCGACCCTCGCCGTCCAGGTCGATTGCAGTCGTGCTGGTGGCGTCAGTGCCTGGGGGAAAGCCGATCCAGTAGCGGCCGGGCGATGATCCCGAACATCTTCGGATCGCCATAGGCCCGTGCCGACAGCATCGCGCCGTGAACGGTCGCCATGAATCCTTCGGCTTCGATCCGAGCCGTGCTCGAGAGCTGGAACCGCCCCTGCCGCTTGCCGCGCTCCATCACGGATGTCAGCCACGACGCCAGCGCGCGGAAGTGCGCCCGGACCTCGAGCGCGACCTCCTCGGGCAGGATCGGGAGCTCGCTGGCCAGCAGCGCGCAAACACAAAACGGAGCCGTCGCATCCTTGATGCAGGCTTCCCAATACGCGACATAAGTCTTGAGTTGTTCGCCGGGGTCCGAAACGTTGCGCTCCATGGCCGCCAGTCCCGCCTGGGCTTCCTCGCGATATCGCGCCACGAGCGTGCGGACCAGATCGACCTTGCTGGCAAAGTGGTGATGAATGCTCGGTTTGCGGATGCCGACGACGTCCGCGATGTCGGCGTAACTGAAGCCGTTATAGCCGCCCGCGATGATCAACGTGCGTGCACAGGCCAGGATGTCGTCGGCGGTCGAGGTGTTGCTCATGTGGCTTGACTACCTTCCAGTTGGTAGGCAGTCAAGTACAGGCGCTTCAATGATCCGTGAAGCCGGGAGGCCCGTAGGATTGTCGACGACCCGGCCGTCGTCTGCCAGACCGACAGGCCTCACTTACTACGGCTTGCCGTGCATCGATGCATCGGACCGCGCGTCACGCGCCGCCTTTGCCTCCAGCCAGCATCTCTGCGATCGTCTTGAAAGTGGCAAAGACGGGAGAAGTCAGGGCCGGTCCCAGAATGGCGAGGATGCTCGTCACCGCAGCGGGAATTCCGAACTCGAGCTTGTCCGCGTCCTGTTTTTGGAATGCAGGAGTTAGTCGATAGCGCCTCACGTCCAAGTACCAGCCCGCCAACGCAGGGGCTGTTGCCGCGAACAGGGCTATGGTTCCCGTCATGCCCAGATGGCTGGTGAGAGCATTTGCCAGCGGCTTTAGAGCTTCGGCCTGCGGCGCGACGACGAGGCTGAGCGGCCAATCCATCACGACCTTGCTCGCGAAGGTCGCAACCACAAGGATGGCCGAGCTGAGCGCAACCATCCGCTGGAGATTTGACTTCCGATCCTCCAGACTTGAGAGAGAAAGCTTTTCTGCGGGGCTGCAAAGCACGGCGAACGCCAGGAGGGCGACACCAACCGCGACCAGTCCGACGAACGTATTGATGTCGATGATCAGCTTGATGGCGTCGCTGACCTTGAAAGAGGCTCCGTTTCTGTACGTTTCGAACAGCGGCCCAAAAAGGCCAACATTCTGATCGGCCTTATCGAGCAAAGCCTTCAGGAATGTTTGCCCCGCATTGGCATAAGCCGTCGGAGCCTTCGTAACCCAGCCCGCCAGAACGAGGCAGAGCGTGAGACCCACAAAGAACAAGATCCTGTTGCGGCGAAAAACGATCCATCCACCGAACAGCAAGGTCGCCGCGCTCACGAGATACAGTACGCCGCTGGTCGCAGCATAATTGTATCGAGCCGTCAACGTGTCGCTAATTTGCTTGGATTGGGCAATGGTCAGGTCGGCGTTCCGGCTTTCTTCTGCCTTCTCGACCTCCGCCTTGGCAGCGGCTTCTGCGGTTTGCGCGGCCTCAACTGCCGCTCTCGCATCATCCTTTTGCTTGTCCGACGCAGTGCCAGACGCCTCCGATTTTTCGAGCCCTGCTTGCTTGCCGGCCAGAGCCTTTTGCTTGTCGACAAGAGCATTCTTCAGCTTCTGGATTTTGACATTGGAATCGCCCACAGGGTTCGGAAGGACGAAACCGACGACTGATTTGTCGTCCAATGGCATGAGCACGTCAGCAACGCGATTCGGCGCCAAATAACCCAAAAATAGTGGTCCGATCACACAGCAAATCGCCAAAAAGTACCCGGTCAGGAGATGCGGCTCCGGCACCAGATCTTTCTCCTGGCCGGTCATATCGGCAGCGGTCATGTCTTCCCCCAAAGAAAAACGTAGATACAAAAATGAAGATACGGGTAGCTTGAGCGCATCTCTGAAATGTCAAAAATTTACAACCGAAGGTTACAAGAGACCAATCACATGCGCAACGATAAACCGTGCTTGGTCGCCTTCCCGATCCTCGATACTGCTTCTCGCCCGCATTGGTCGCTCCGATCATGACCATCCGCCCCATCGTCCGTTACCCCGACCGCCGGCTCGCGATGCCGGCGCGCCCAGTCACCGCATTCGACGACGGCCTGCGCGAGCTCGCGGCGGACCTGCTCGACACCATGCGCGCCGCGCCCGGCATCGGCATCACCGCGCCGCATATCGGTGTGCCCTTGCGGCTTGTCGTGCTCGAGCTCGACGCCAGGGAAGGCCCCCTCACCTACGTCAATCCGGTCATTGAATGGACCTCACCCGAGATGATCCTGCACCGCGAAGGCAGCGTCTCGATGCCCGGCGTCAATGACGAGGTCCAGCGCCATGCGCGCGTGCGGATCAGCTATCAGGATCTCGACGCCAACATGCGAAGCGAGGAATCGGACGGCCTGCGCGCCGTATGCCACCAGCATGAGATCGACCAGCTCGACGGCATGTTCTGGATCCAGCGGCTGTCGCGGCTCAAGCGCGAGCGGCTGGTGAAGAAGTTTGAGAAGATGGCGCGGAACCCGTAAGCTTTGCTTGCGACAGGGACCGGGCGTTGCGATCGCCAGGGCGCCGGCCTACTGCCCCCGGTCGAAGCAGCGCCGCTGGCCGCGAGCGCCGCGGCCGGATCGGGGGCTTGCTGAATTGACAAAGGTCAATGCACGCGTGCCGGTCGGCGCCTAAGCACTTTCCATGGTTTGCCCGCGCAAGCAAAAAGCGAGACGCGTCGCCAGAGCTACAAGGCGCGGCGCGACGCGCTTGGTTTCATCCGGACTGCCATGTTCGATCAGTCGCGAAGTCTCATGACATGACCACCCAGGCACTCGGGTTCAGGCGTTCTCCGGTTGCATGGATCGGCGGCATCGCAGTCGCGATCGTCGCATGGTTCGCGATTTACCGACAACTCGAGGATTTTTCGCGGGCGGCGGTTGCGCGAATGCCGATCCCCCAGGGCAGCGCGCTTGCCTCCTCGATCGAGTTCTTCCTCTACGACACGCCCAAGGTGCTGATGCTGCTGGTCCTCGTGGTCTTTGCCATGGGGGTGGTGCGAACCTTCTTTTCACCGGAGCACACGCGCGCGATGTTGGCGGGCAAGCGCGAAGGGCTGGGTAACATCGCCGCGGCCGGCCTCGGCGTCTTCACGCCGTTCTGTTCCTGCTCGGCGGTACCGCTGTTCGTCGGTTTCGTCTCGGCAGGAATTCCGCTGGGCGTGACCTTCTCCTTCCTCATTGCCGCTCCCATGATCAACGAGGTCGCACTCGGACTGCTGTTCGCACTCGTCGGGTGGCGCGTTGCCCTCACCTATCTGGCCTTCGGACTTGCCGTTGCCATCGTCTCAGGCTGGGTCATAGGCCGCCTGCATCTCGAAGGCTGGCTGGAGGAATGGGTCCGCAACGTGCGCGCGGGAGATATCGATCTCCAGCCCGGCCAGATGAGCTGGGTTGATCGGTTCGAGGCCGGCTGGAACGCGGTCAAGGAGATCGTCGGCAAAGTCTGGTACTGGATCATCGCCGGGATCGCAGCCGGCGCCTTCATCCATGGCTACGTGCCCGCCGAATTGCTGTCGCGGATCATGGGTGCCGACGCGTGGTGGTCCGTGCCGGCCGCGGTCGCCCTCGGCATCCCCATGTATTCCAATGCAGCAGGCATCATCCCGGTGGTCGAGGCCTTGCTGGGCAAAGGCATGGCGCTCGGTACCGTCCTTGCCTTCATGATGTCGGTGATCGCGCTGTCGCTTCCCGAAATGATCATCCTGCGCAAGGTGCTGAGCCTGAAGCTGATCGCGGTGTTCGCCGCCGTCGTTGCCTGCGGAATCCTTGCGGTCGGATTTCTCTTCAACGCCCTGTTTTCGTGAAAGGACACATCATGAGAGACATCAAGGTGCTGGGCCCGGGCTGCGCCCGCTGCAAGACGACCGAAGAGATGGTCAAGGCCGAGGCGGCGAGGCTCGGCATTGACGTGACCGTCGAGAAGATCACCGACTACGAGGCGATCGCCAAATTCGGCGTCATCTCGACCCCGGGCATCGTCATCGACGGCAACGTCGTCCATGCCGGTGGCCTGCCCAAGACGGATGACCTTCAGCGCTGGCTCCAGGCTTGATGCCTGGAAACGCCGCTCGGAGGGAGGATTAGCAAAGGGTCATCCGCCATCTACCCGCACGGACGGACACGAGAATGGTGGACTACGCCAGCAACCTGCGCTCAGCGCAGCCGCGGATTAATCCACCCGACGAATTCTCTATCCTCACGCCCTCTTCCCGCCTCGCTTGGTGATCGGCGCATTGCGGCGCTCGCGCTTGCCGCGCGCGATTTCCGTCGCCAGCGCGTCGAGCTTCGGCTCCCAAAAATTCCGGAACTGATCGATCCACGAATCGACCGCGCGGAGGCCTGCGGCATCGACCGAATAGAGCCGCCTCTGCGCCTCGGCCCGCACGTTGGCAAAGCCGCTCTCGCGCAGCACCTTGAGGTGCTGCGAGACCGCCGCCTGGGTGATGCCGAACTCCGCCCCAATGACGTCGACGACCTCACCGGATGCCATTTCGCTTTGGCCCAGCAGCTCGAGGATGCGGCGGCGGACGGGATCGGCGAGGACCTCGAAGACCTGCATCAGCTTCCTGTACCGGGATGAGCGATGTCGGGCGGCATCTCGCCGCGATAGAACGCGATGGTCCGGTCGGAGCGTTGCTTCGCCTCGCCGGGATCGACCCCGCTTGCCACATGCGCCGCGCGCCAGGACTCGCCGCTGGTCGTCATGAAGTCCTTGCCCTCCGGTGAGCCCATCCACGCCTCTGCCGTCTCATGGTCGACCGATGCCCCGGAGGCAACATAGCGGTCGAGTCCCGCGAGCGCGAGGTCCCAACCGACGCCCACCGCGCCCGGGCCGAACTGATTCCAATGATCCTCGATGATCGCGGTGTGCTCAAGCGTCAAACGCGCCTGCTGTCGTTCGGCCGCCAGCTTGACGTCGATCCAGCTGATCGCGCCGCCGAATTCCCACGTCGCGGCGAAATGGGTCGGCGGCGTGCACGCCGTGATGGTGCCGCCGGCATTGCCCTTGACCTGGTAGCGTCCGCCGAGCCGGAGGTCGCCCTCGACCGCCGCAAACCAGCGCGGAATCCGTTCCCTGCTGGTCACGGCGTCCCAGAGATCGTCGACGCTGGTGTCGTAGAGCCGCGTCAATGTCACTGCGCTCGCAGCTTTCCCGTCTTTCTCGAAATTCGTCACCGAACGCGTGACAAGTCCCAACACTCTTGCGACGTCGATCTGCATTGGCGGTCCTCCGATCGTCATGTTCGACGATGAATATCGTCCTCTACTAATATAAGTCAATTCTTATATTATGGCCGATCGCCGCGTCAAACCGTCCCGCGGTTGAACAAAACCCCCACTCAAACGTCTACCCGACCTGCCGCCAATCGATCCAGACGGAAGGTTTTCATGAAAGTTCGCAAATTCGCCCTTGCCGACGCCTCGTTCGAACGTTCTCCGGGACAGGACGGCGACATCTTCGCCGCCAATGTGATCGACCAGCGTCACGGCGGGCCTATCACCATCGGCTTCGGCCGCTATGCGCCGAACCAGAGCCTGGACGAAAAGCTCACCGTCGACGACGTCATGCTCGTCCTGGAAGGCAAGCTCTCGGTGACAAGTAGCGGCAGCACCGTCACCGCAGGTCCCGGCGAGATCGTCTACATGCCGAAGGGCGAGACGGTCACCATCCGCTCGCACGATCAAGGCGCCGTGACCGCCTACGTCACCTACCCGCATTGGCAGGAGGCACACGACGCCGCTTAGCCGGTGACGTGTTCGACCAGGCTTGCTAGCTCCGGCAGACCTCGTATCCCGGATGGAGCGCAGTGCAATCCGGGGTTCGTTCTGCACGGGCAGTCGCGCGATACGGTTGGTCCGTCCCGGATTCCGCCTTCGCTTCATCCGGGCTACGAAGAGGCCCGCCCCCTACCCGCCTGCCATCAGTGTCTTCGCCAGCGCCATGTAGGCCGGCAGCGTCACTGGATCGTTGGCGGCGTTGCCGGCGACGGGGTGCGAGGCGTAGCGGGCGATCACCATCTCGGCCTTGGGATCGACATAAATGCCCTGGCCGTAGACACCGCGCGCCATGTAGGTGCCGTGCGCATTGTGCGTGACCCACCATTGATTGCGATAGGACGCTCCCGGCAGCGTCGGGTAACCAGCCGGCTTGAACTTCTCGGGATCACCACCGCGCGCGATGTCCTCGACCACCTGTGACGGCACGATCTGGCGACCGTTGAAACGGCCATGATTGCGCATGGTCTCGCCGAAGCGGGCGAGATCGCGCAGCGTCGTCGAGAGACCACCGCCGCCGCTCTCGGTGCCGATCCGATCGACGTGATAATGCGCGTCCTCCTCCGCGCCCATCGGCTGCCAGATCCGCTCGGACAAGAGCTCCGCCAAGGTCAGGCCGCTGACGCGCCGGCAGATCCACGCCAGCACGTCGGTGTTGACGGTCTTGTAGGCGAACACTTGGCCGTGCTCGCCCTGCTTCTGTTGCGCGATCAGGAAATCGAAGATGTTGGTGGGCCCGTCATAATCCGGCGGGATCGGCGCCATGCCGTTGGCGCGCCGCAGGCCCCACACATCCGAATTCTTGTCGGTATAGACCTCAGTGTAGGCGAGCCCCGTGGTCATATCCATGACCTCGTGTACGCGCGCATCGCCGAATGCGCTGGCCTTCAGCTCCGGCACATAATCGGTGACCGGCGCCTGCGGATCGATCTTGCCCTCGCTGACCAGAAGCCCTGCGAGCACGCCGGTGAACGACTTCGTCACGGACATGCCGATATGCGGCTTGTGTGACTTCAGCGCGCCGAAATAGCGCTCATAGATCAGCCTGCCCCGATGCAGCACCGCAATGCCGTCGGTGTAGGTCTCCTCCAGCATCTTGGCGAACGTCATGGGACGGCCGTCCATGGTGGTCGAGGCGACCGCGCCGATGTCCTGCTCCGCCCGCGGCAGCGGCGACGCAGGCCCCTGCCCACGCCAGACGTTCACGGTGGGCACGAGCTGACGGATGTTGCTCCACGCCCAGCGCAGTTCTGGGAAATTGCGGAAGGAGCCGTCCTGGAAGGTGATGAGGCGATCGGCGGACGGCGGGAAGCCGCGCATCCAGCCGAGGGTTTCGGGGTCCGATTCGGTGGCGCTGGGATTGGTCGGCGGGACGGACATCAGCATGGGCTCCAGGGAGGCGATGGTGATGTCTTAGCAAAGGGTCCGGCGGCGCACATCCAACGCAAGCGCTGGGCAGGTGCACCATCGGGTGGGGATCATAAGCTAATCTCGCGCGACCCTGCTCGATCGCGAGACGGAAGATCACTTGCCCTCAAGGGCGACGCCGGAGCGCACGCTGGCGGCCGTGGTGCCGGCGCCGCCATGGTGAACGATCGCGCGGCAGAACCGCGGCGTGATTGAAGACACGATCATAACCTCCTGTGTGGAAACCGTGACTTCATGCGGCAGCGCAACTTGGCGGTCCGTCGGTGCGGTAGCCATCGGCCATGTTTAACGCCATGAGAAGATTGGAGATTACGACCTCGCGGATTTCAAGCGCGTCCATTTAATGCTAATTGACAGTGGTCAAGGGCATGGCTTACGGCTTTCTTGATAAGATATTTTTTCAACTCTGCGCTGTTTTGCCCGGAAGTCCATGATCAAACCATGACTTTGCCCCAGGCCCTGAGCGACGGCGCACCCGACGCCCCCGATCTGTCCGCGCTTGCCATCGACCGTAGCGCCGGCTCACGGCGCCGCAGACAATTCCGCCGCATCCTTGGGCGCGTCATTCTCGTCGTCCTGCTCGTCGGCATCGGCGGCGCGACGTGGCTGTGGCGCCGGCATGCGCAGATCGTTGTCGAGACCGCTGTGGTCTACTCCATCTATCCGTCACAGGCACTGACTCTGTTGAATGCGACCGGATACGTCGTGGCTCAACGCAAGGCGTCGGTCGCCTCGAAGGCGACAGGCCGCCTCGAATGGCTCGGTGTGCTCGAAGGCAGCAAGGTGCACGAGGGAGAGATCATCGCCCGGATCGAGAGTAGCGACACAGCGGCGGTGCGCGACCAGGCAGCCGCCAACGTGCAGGTTGCCGAAGCCAACCTCGCACAGGGGCGCGCGGAACTCACGCAGGCGGAAATCGCGTTCAGGCGCTCCGAGGCTCTCGGCGAAAAGAACATCATCAGCGACTCGACGCGCGAAAGCGCCGAGGCACGTCTCGCCAAGGCGCGCGCCGCGTTTGCCGGGTACGGGGCCGCCATCGCCGCGGCGCAGGCCAATCTCCGCGCCTCCGAAGTCGCCGTGGGGCAGACGCAAATCCGGGCGCCCTTCGACGGCGTCGTCCTGACGCGGCACGCCAACGTAGGCGACACGATCACGCCGTTCTCGCAGGCGATCGACACCAAGGGCGCGGTGGTCACCATTGCCGATATGGACTCGCTCGAAGTGGAAGCCGACGTGGCGGAGTCGTCGTACCTGAGCATCCACGTGGGGCAACCGGTCGAGATCCAGCTGGATGCGATCCCCGGCGAGCGTTTCGAAGGCGTGGTCAGCCGGATGGTGCCGACCGTGGATCGCGCCAAGGCGTCGACCCTCGTGAAAGTCCGGTTCTTGCAGCGCGACCCGAGAATGCTCCCGGACATGAGCGCCAAGGTGGCGTTCCTCGAGCGTGAAGTCTCCGAATTAGAACGCAAGCCCGTCCTTGCAGTGCCGATGGCCGCCGTCTTCGAGCTCGACGGGCGACAGCATCTCTACGTCGTCGAGGATGGCAAGGCCCGTCTGCGGAGCGTGGATCTCGGATCGAAGGTTGGCGATCAGATCGAGGTCCGCGACGTCAAGGCCGGCACGCGTGTGGTGGTCCGGCCGTTGGACGATCTCGTCGACGGGCGCGCAGTGAAGCAGGCCACGAAGTGACCTTGCTTCACATCTCCGAAGCGCGGACCGGAGAAGACGTGCTGATCGCGCTGAGCGACGTAAGCAAGAGCTACAGGCGCGGCGCACAGATCGTCCCGGTCCTTGCCGGACTCACGTTCGACATCCGCCGCAAGGAGTTTCTCGCCCTGATGGGGCCGTCGGGATCCGGCAAATCGACGATGCTAAACCTGATCGCCGGCATCGACAGTCCGGACCAGGGCTCGATCAAGGTGGGGGGCGAGGACATCACGCTCCTTCCGGAAGCCGAACTCGCCGACTGGCGGGCGGCGAACGTGGGCTTCATCTTCCAGTTCTACAATTTGATGCCCGTGCTCACGGCGCTCGAGAACGTCGAGTTGCCTCTCACGCTCACGAGCCTGGGACGGCGCGAACGCCGAGACCGTGCGCAACTCGCGCTCAGCCTGGTCGGCCTCAGCGATCGCGTCAAGCATCTGCCCTCGGAGCTCTCGGGCGGACAGCAGCAGCGCGTGGCCATCGCTCGGGCGATCGTCACCGACCCGACGGTGCTGGTGGCCGACGAGCCGACGGGCGATCTCGACCGGCAGTCGGCGAAGGAGGTGCTCGAGATCATGCAGCGGCTGAACCGCGACATGGGCAGGACGATCGTGATGGTGACGCATGATCACCGCGCTGCCGCGCATGCGAAACGCATCATGAGCCTGGAGAAGGGCGATCTCTCCTATCTCGTGGAGCAGCGCCTTGAGTGAGTGCCGATCATGAGCCAGTGGCTCACGCTCGTGGCACGCAACGTCTTGCGCCATCGGCTCCGCACGTCCCTGACGCTCGTCGGGCTCGTCGTCGCGATCCTCGCCTTCGGTGTGCTCCAGACCGTCGTCAAGACGTGGTACGCGGGGGTGGACGGCGCCGTTCCTTCGCGGCTGCTGACCCGCAACGCCATCTCCTTTGCGCTGCCGCTGCCGAAATCCTATCAGAAGCGCATCAGCGCCGTCGAAGGCGTGCGGCGCGTCACCCACCTGAGCTGGTTCGGCGGCATCTACAAGGATTCGAAGAACTTCTTTCCCCAGTTTGCGATCGATGCCGCGAGCTATCTCGACATGTTTCCCGAGCTCCTGGTTCCGGACGAGGTGCGGCGCGCCTTCCTGCGCGAGCGCCGCGGCGCGATTGTCGGGCGCAAGCTCGCCAAACGCTACGGCTTCAAGCCGGGCGACGTGATCCAGCTGCGCGGGACCATTTTCCCCGGCAATTGGGAGTTCTTGATCTGCGGCGTCTTCGACGGCCGGGATCCGAAAACCGATACGTCGCAACTCTTCTTCCGCTGGGACTATCTGAACGAAACATTGCGTGTGCGCTCCAAGGCACAAGCCGACCAGGTCGGCGTCTTCGCCGTGGACGTCGTCAGCCTGGATAGCGTCGCAGACGTCAGTCAGGCCATCGACGAAGTGTTTCGAAACTCGCTTGCCGAGACGCTCACCGAGACCGAGCGCGCGTTCCAGATCGGCTTCGTCAAGCAGACGGAGGCGATCCTCATTTCCATTCGTGTCGTCTCCTTCGTGGTGATCTTCATCATCCTGGCGGTCATGGCGAACACCATGGCGATGACGGCCCGCGAGCGGCTCCGCGAATATGCCACGCTGAAGGCCATCGGCTTTAGCCCCGGCTACGTGGCGCGATTGATCCTCGCAGAATCCGTCCTGATAGCCTCGATCGGCGGCGCGATCGGCATCGCGCTCACGCCGCCGGTCGCCGCGCGACTCGCCGAACTCTCCGCCACGCTGTTCCCGACACTGTTCGTGAGCATCAACACGGTCATGTTGCAGGCACTTGCGGCGGTGGTGGTCGGAGTTCTCGCCGCCGTCCTGCCGATGCGCAGGGCAGCCCGCGTCAGCATCGTCGACGGGCTTCGGGCGTTAGGCTGACCATGCCGTTGCTGCTTTCCTACAGCTGGCGAAACCTGCAGGAGCGCAAGCTCACCAATTTGCTGACTGCCACGGGCATGGCCCTGGTGGTGTTCGTCTACGCTGCCGTGCTCATGCTCGATTCCGGACTGAAGCAGACGCTCGTCGCCACCGGCGAAGACACCAACGTCATCTTCGTGCGCCGCTCCGCGGAAGTCGAGATCCAGAGCCTGATCGACCGCCGACAGGCCAGGATCATCGAAAGCCAGCCCGAAATCCTCATCGGGGACGAAGGAGCGCCGCTCGTATCGAAGGAAGTGGCGGTTCTGATCGCGCAGCCCAGGCGCAAGACCAAGCAAGCGAGCAACCTCCTGATCCGCGGGGTCGGTCCGGCCGCTCTGGCCGTGCGTCCGCAAATCCGGATCGCCGAAGGGCGCATGTTTCGTCCCGGATCGAACGAGATCGTCATTGGCCGAGCCCTCGCGGGACGTTTCGAAGACGTCGAGATCGGATCCAGTCTCCGGTTTGCCCAGCGGGAGTGGAGGATCGTAGGCCGGTTCGACGCGGGCGGAAGCGGGTTCGATTCCGAGATCTGGGGCGATAGCGAGCAGCTCGTGCAATCGTTCCGGCGCGACTTTTTCTCTTCGATCACGGTACGGCTGGCCGATCGCTCCGGCTTCGACGCCCTCAAGGCGCGCCTCGAAGCAGATCCCCGCCTCACCATCGAGGCCAAGCGCGAGCGCATCTTCTATGAGGAGCAATCGCGCCTGCTCTCCGGGTTCATTCAGATTCTCGGGCTCACACTCTCGGTGATGTTCTCTCTCGGCGCAGTCATCGGCGCGACGATTACGATGTACGCGGCGGTGGCCAGCCGCATGATGGAGGTAGGGGTGCTGCGCGCCCTCGGATTTCGGCGCTCGCGAATCCTGATTGCATTCCTCGTCGAGGCGCTGCTGCTCGCGCTGATCGGCTGGGCCGTAGGAATCTTGTTCGCGTCACTCATGACGCAGGTGAAGATCACGACACTCAACTGGACGTCTCTCTCCGAGCTCGCATTTCGGTTCGTGCTGACGCCCGGGATCGTCCTGCGGTCGCTCGTCTTCGCCCTCGTGATGGGCTTTCTCGGCGGGTTCCTGCCGGCCGTGCGGGCCGCCCGCATGAAGATCGTCGACGCGCTACGGGTCGCTTGAGTGTTCGGCAGGCGTCGCGCCAATCCGCTTTGTCGATCCGCAATCGTCAGCCGATCGTCCCGCACAGGCCCATGTCCGCGAGCGCCTCGCGCACGAATGGCATCAGTTCGGCTCGGGACGTGATCTGGTCCGGTACGTAGCCGGACACGGTGCAGGACAGTTGTTCGTTGACACGACAGGACGCGATGAAGAGGACACCACCGATCCGCGCGAGCTCCGAAGCCGTATAGCGCTCCAGAGGCGAGGCCTGCAGCAGCGAGGCCTCGCCACAAGGACGGTTCACGTCTGACGGCAATTCCCCGATCAGGCTGCATCCAACCGGCAGGCCCGCCCCGAGCGCCTCCTGCTCCAGGTGCCGCACCAGCCACAGCGGCACATACGGGATCAATGGAAGCAACGGCGACAGATCATCGCCGTGCTGGTTCAGCGAGGCCAGCGCGGCCTTGAAATCCCGCTGCAAGGCGCGCGGATCGTTGCGGCAGACATCGGGGTCCGCCATCACGGTGATCGACCGCAGTGCGTTGCCGCGCCGGTCGCCGGAACGGCGGTCGCTGACCGGCATCACCAGCTTCACCCGCCCCGAGGCATCCACACGCCCGATCCGGAACGCGAGCCGTGCCGCGAAGGCCATGATCAGCGTGCTGCTTGCAACCCCGAGATCGGACGCACGCTGCTGGCACGCCCCCGCGTCCATGACCACCGGCACGAGCGGCGCGTCCACGGCCGGCTCGAAGCGGTCCCGGCCACTTCGCACGCGCGAGCTCGACGGGAGCAAGCCCGCCCTCCCCTTGCGCGACCGCCGCGCGAGAGCCGCCAGAGCGCACCAAACGTCAGGCAGGGCGCGCAGGCTCTCGACACTGTCGCGCGCAAGCATCGCCGGAGACCATCGCCACGATGGGGCCGGAAACCCGTGATCGAAAGGTCGACCAGCCACCGCGTCGGTGACGGCCAGACTGACGGCACGCATGTCGGCGATCGTGTGCGACACCAGCATCGTCAGCACGCAGCCACCGCCCTCCAGCGCCTGGACTGCCAGACGCCAGCCAGGTCCGCGCTCGGGGTCCACACGCAGATCGAGAAGCAGACGTCGCAGCTCGGGCAGACGTTCGCGGGGAAGCGGCTCGCGGAACCACGTCACCGGGCCCGGCACAGGGTTGGCCACCCAACGGTGCCGCCCCCATGGCAACGGTGAACGTTGCAGGAGGCGTCCCAGCAACCCCGCCGAGAGGCGCTCGCTGAACTCTCTCACAGCGGCTTCATCGATAGCGCCGGGGTAAAACCAGGTGACTTGAACCAGAGGCCCCCGCCCGAGCGCACGCAATGCGACGAACGAACCCTGGTCCATATAGCATAGAACGTCGTCCGCCCCGGCAGCTGGGGCGCCGGTCCCGCCATGCTGTCCGAGCCGTTTGTTGGCAGTCGAAGAGCTCAATCCGCCCCCCTGTCTGCTTGCTGCACGAAGCGACCGCTACCCATCAACGGCTCATCTCCCATCGATTGGCAATCCGCATGCGATAACGACACGCGCCGAGATCAGGCCTCAATGGCCGCCTCAAGTCCAAAATCGGCGAGCGTTCGAGAAACCAGCAGGCGAAGTTCGTCGGCCGTGGTTGGCGTGGGGCGCAACTGGCAGGCCTCGATGCACAGAGACACCTTCTTGTCGTAGCGGGAGGCCACGACGACGAGATGACCATGGGAACGCTCCAGATCCCGGCGTGTGACGTTGACATCGACGGCGCGTGTCAGCAAGTGCCGGCACGGCGCGCCGTCGATGCGTGCGAGCCCCTCCGGCAGCATTCCAAGGTCGGAACAGCTTACCGGCAGCTCATCAGAATAATCAAACAACCCGTTCACAAGCGTCTTCGCCGAAGTGCGGGGCATCCAGGCGATGGCAGGGAGCAACGAAGTCAGTACATCGGTCTGACTTTTTCTCGCGCCACGAAGCAGAGCCCTCGCTGCATTCACGGGTTCCAGACTCCTCGTCAGCCCTTCAGGCGCGACGTTCATCATATGAAATTCGATTGCCAGCGCTCGTTCGTCGGCCAGCCCACGCCTTCGGCTTCTCGGGACCAGCAGGCTGATAGCGCCATCCGAGAAACGGCGGCGGCCCAGACTCGACGCCAAGGACGCCACGAAGCCCGGCAGCAACGTACTCATGTCACCACCAAGCCGCTGCTCGCACGCTAACCAGGCATGCGAGTCAACAGTCAGTGCAATAGCGGGAAGCTCCACAATCGTTGACGGGTCGTGAACTGCTTCTGCTGCTGGCGCAACGGCCGAGCCTTTTACAGGGGCGGCGGGCCTGTACCAATGCGCCTGCGCAATCCGAACCAGTGCGGCAACGGTCTGCGGCGCGTCCGCGAGGATCTGCCGGGCGTCAGACAAGCATCCTGACAGCCGCCCGCGACCGCCTTTGGGCAAGTACGGATTCGGGACGCCGGTGCCGTTCACGGCAGATGCGATGACGCGTAATGCTCCCATGCCATCGAGCACCAAATGGGATCCGACGATGCTCACGGCTGTGCTGCCATCGTCGAAGGCCTGGATCGCCATTCGCCCGGCGGGACCGCTGACAGGGTCTATCGGCGCGCGCGCGTGCTGGTTTGCCCACTGCAGCAGCTGAGATCGTGGCAGCGGGTCCGAATTCTGCTCGAACGGAACGGACGTCCCGGCCACCCAGCGAGGCCTACCCCACGGAAAGGATGACGGCTCAATGAGCCGATTGAAGGACAGGGCGATGAGCCGTTCATATGTTTGCACCAGCGCGGCGCGGTTCACGTCACGATCATAGAGCCAAAGGCATTGCATCAGCTGGCTCCGGCCGGTGACCCTGAACAATTCGTAGGCCAGCTGGTCGAGCCAGGCGAGGCGGTGCCGAGCGGCTTTGAGGGCGCCGGTCGTGTTCGTCTCAAGCATCGAAAAACTCGGCAGCCAGTTCGTAATCAGCCAAGAGATGTTCGACGAGCGCACGGAGATGCCGAGGCTCCGTTACCACGCCGGGCTGGTAGGCAACGAAGCTCAGGGCGACAAATCCGGGGATGACGCCGGCGAAGAGCGTGGCCACGCCTTGACGCGCTTCGATTGCGCGACGCGCGACCGGGCGGTCGATGCCACGAAAGCAGATCCGATCAGCCGCGTTGCCATCGATCTGGAGTACGTCCTTGGGCAAGCTGCCCAAGTTCGAACACGTGACCGGCAGGTCGGCGAGCGCGCCAAGCGCCAGATGGCTGGCGGCCGAAAATGCGCGTCTGGGCACAAAGGGCACCAAGGGCAGCAGCGCGGCAAGTCGATTGGGCTCCTGTCTCGTTCGCAGCAGCGTAGCCCGCAGACGCCGCTGCAACGCATGCAGGCCCCCGCGCGGCTCGTCGACACGCACCTTCAATGTGGCAAGTGCGACGCTGTTCCCGCCGGCGTGGGACAGACCTTCGCGCTGGTTCACGGGAATCAGCAGGGTCACTTCCTCGTCACGGATTCGACCGAGCGCCTTGGCGAACGCCGCGGTCATTGCGGTCAGGAGCGTGAGGCGGTTCGCTCCGCGGCTCCGCGCTCCGGCGTCCCAGACCGACATGGGCACGCGTATGAAGGCCGACGGAAACACAACCGTCTGGTCATCCGCGGCTGGCCCCACGGGCGATGCAGCCGGTGTATGCGACGTGTCGAGGGAGGTGTATGAGGTACGGGCCAGTTGGCCTAGCGCCCGAAATGTCGCCGGCACGTCACGCACAATGCGCTGGAGTTCGGCAGCCAGCACCGTCGCGGCGCTGTGCACGGAGCAGAGCGCAGGATAGATCGAGGGCCGCCGCTCCCCGCGCACTGCATCGCTCACGGCCATTGCGATCGTCAGTCCGTCTGCAACGCAGTGCGACACCACAAGCGAGACCACCGTGGAGCCATCTGCGAAGCCCTGGAAGGTCAAGGTCCATGCCGGTCCGCGCACGGGATCCAATGGAAGCGCCACCTGCGCGTCGGCCCACGTTTGGATCGCCTCGGAGGCAAGCGCCGTCTCGGCGGCAACCAGAGCAGCCGACGGCGGTGGCGCGCTGGCCCACTGGTGTCGTCCGAACGGAAGCCGCGCCGGCCGGATCAGCCGTGCCAGATGACCGTGCGCGAGATTGTCACGAAACCGTGTGAGCGCGTCGATATCCAGAGGCCGCAGATAGCGCCACAGCACCTGAATGACCGCGTGCTGCCCGAGCGAGACATGCGCGAGGTACATGGCCTGATCCGCGAAGGACAAGAATGCCGGCGGCATATCCGATACGTTCGCTGGGTGCGCAACCGCCTGCATCATCGTTCACGACCGACATCAGAGTACGTCGGCATCAATGCGTCGGCGGCCCGTCGGCACGCGCCCGCAAACGCTGCGACATAGCGGTGCATCGATGCGCGGGCTGTCTCATTTGCCGGATAAGCCGCCGTAAGCGAGAGCCCGCGTTGCGTACGGAACAGCCAGATCGCAACCTGTGCGGCGATGCCCTGGTTGATATAGACCCGCCCATTCGCCTCATGCCATTCGCGGGCAATCCGGGCGCTGAGCGGAGGAACGTTCACATCCATATAGGATAGCATGACGCCACCCGTGGCAACGGACCCGACCGTCGGCAGTTCGGCTGCCAGTTCGAGCACGAGCTCGATCGGCACATCGGCGAGACTTAGCCGTTCGTCAAAGTTGCTTTGCGCCGTCAAGGCAAGTTCAGGAAACGTTCGTTGTTGCACGTCGAAGTCGATTGGCACCACTCCCACGCACCAGCCCGTCGTCCGAAAAGCCTTTGGCGATCTTCGCGTCGTCGTGGGCGTGACGACAGTGTAGCGCGAGCGTCCCGCCAATTCCCGTTCGGTCAGGGCCGCGCAGGCCAGCAGACCGCCGATCACCCGGGCGCCGGAGGCATGGCACGCCGACTCGAACGCGTCCATGACGGCATCATCGAGGATGTCCACATGCACGTACTCCGCGTGATAGCGATCCTCCAGTAGACCGAGCGGCAGCGCGAAAGCGGGCATCCGCCCGTTGTTTCGCTGCAGGAATGCGATCCATCGCTTCACCTCATGATCCGCCAGCGTTGTCGCGGCTGCCCGCCGGCGCTGATTTGTGCAGTAATACAGATAGCTTCCTGGCGGTCCGAGGTGATGCGGCTTCTCGCCGTCGATCACAGCGCGATACGCCGAGCGGATCTCTGTCATCAGAAACGCTATCAACGTCGCATCGCCGTGCAGATGGTCAATGCTTGCAAAGCATGTGAACCCGCTCACGCGCTGGAGAATGCCAAATCGAAAGCAATCCCACGCAAACGGTGCCGGAGTTGCCATGACATGTTTCTGCCAGTCCGCGGCGTTCACGTCGCCGAGCATCAAAGGCTCCATCTGTATGCCCGCGGGGTCCTCGAGCACATGCCTTACGATTGCTCCGGCGCGCTCTTCAAACCAGCTGTGATAGGTGTCGTGCCTGCGCACATGCGCCGTCACCACATGGGTCAAGGCTCTGAGGTCACACCGTCCTCCTTCTTCCCACACGACGACGAGCAGCCGTGCCATCGCCTCGTGCCGCTGCTCACATGCACGAAAAGCGTGCAGGTGCTGTTCCTGCTCGTAGCTCGGCAATACGGGAGACACCGGCGCGCGTTTTGCACTCTCCATCGACGCAGCAGACGGACACCAGAGCGTCAGCACCCCCGGGGGCCCTGACCAATCATGCAGCGGACGCAGATCAGTCACGGGCATCTGCTCCAGCGGGCTGCAATTCCTCCATGGCCCCACTCAGCGTGTCGGCGAGCGCGCGCACGGTCGTCACGTTCACGGAACGAAGCCGGATGCCGGTGTCGGCCTCGAGCGCAATCAGCAGCTGGAGCGTCCCGAGTGAGTCGAGGCCGTAATCGAAGAGCGAGCGATCTGGATTCACCGTGCGGCGCAGGATGACACCGAGACGCTCGATAATCAGACGCCGCAGCAGGGCCGGCCGCTCGCCTGGCGGCGCGCGTCTCAACTCCAAACGCGGTCGGCGCGCAGGTTCACCCGCGGCCTCTGCGGTCTGCGACACCCCTGCCCCGAACGGGCTTCGCGCGGCGAGCGCCGTCAGCCACGGGGCGCCGTCGAGATGGACGTATGCGGCATACCCGCGGTCGTGCCGAAGCAGCGCCTGGAACGCGTAAGCACCGTCGCGGGGCTCGATCATTCGCGTATCGCCGCGGGCCGAGAGATGCGCACCGGCACCAATATCCGCCCACGCCGCCCAGGCGATCGCCGACGACGGCAGCCCCTGTGCGCGCCGCCACTGTGTGAACGTATCGAGCCAGCTGTTGGCGGCTGCGTACGCGGACTGCCCCGGCGAACCAAACAGAGCAGACACCGAAGAAAAACAGCAAAACCAGTCGAGTTGTTGCTTCAGCGTTGCCCCATGCAGATGCCAGGCGCCTTCCGCCTTGGCGGCCCAGTTTCGATGCAGCCTCTCCTCTGTGACGGAGGAAAGGATTCCATCCTCGACGAGGGCTGCACCGTGCAGGACACCGCGCAACGGCAGGCCCGTCGCGGCGGCAGCTTCGATAAGGCGCCGTGCTGTCGCGGGCTCCGCGATGTCCGCACTGATCACCTGAACTTCGGTGCGCCGTGCCTTCATCGCGGCCAAAACGCCGATTGCCGCGTCGGTGGGCCGGGAGCGCGCGTTGAGGATGAGACGACCGGCCCCCGCCGCGGACATCGCATCAGCGAGGAACAGGCCGAGGCCGCCAAGGCCGCCGGTGACAACGTACGCGCCATCGCGCCTAAACGGCGTGAAGCCTTCTGGCGCCGCCGGCACCCGGAAACGGCCGGTCGTTGGAACGGTGAGCACGAGCTTTCCGGTGTGGCCGGCGCTGCTGACAATACGAATCGCGTCGGCCGCGCCGGCGAGGGGATAGGTCGCGATATCCGGCAGGGGCAACCTCTCCTCTCGTGCAAGACGCATGACCCGCGACAGCAGTGCCTGCACGCGAGCCGGCGCAGTCATACACATCTGCGCAAGGTCGACGGCAAAGAACGAGAGGTTACGCCTGAACGGAGACAGTTCGAGCCACGTGCCCTCATAGATGTCCTTCTTGCCGATCTCGATGAACCGCCCGCCCGCCGCAAGGATCCCCAGGCCGGCGCGCTGGGACGCGCCTGTGAGCGAGTTGAGGACTACGTCCACGCCGTAACCCGCCGTGTCCTGCAGGATCTGCTCCGCGAATGCTGCGGTCCGAGAATCATACACGTGGCTGATACCGTCGGCTCGCAGCAGCTCTCGCCGCGCCTCGGAGCCCGCTGTTGCAAATATCTCCGCACCAGCCGCGCGGGCGATGGCCACAGCCGCCTGCCCGACGCCGCCGGTCGCCGAGTGAATGAGCACCTTGTCGCCAGGCCCGATCCGGGCAAGATCCTCGAGGCCATACATGGCCGTGGCAGTTGTCGCGAGAATGGCGGCCGCTTCGGCATCCGCGAGCGGGCGGGGTATCGCGACAAGCAGACGAGCATCGCAAGTCAGATACGTCCCCCAGGCGCCCCCACAGCAGAGCCCCGCCACGCGGTCGCCAACGCGAAAGCCCGCAACGCCTGCCCCGATAGCGGTGACAATGCCGGCGAAGTCCAGGCCAAGCCCCTGCGCACGGCCATCGAATGAAGGATAGCGGCCAAGGGCAACGAGCACGTCGGCGAAATTGACACTTGCGGCATGGACGGCCACCTCCACCTGGCCCTGGGCCGGCGCACGCCTCTCGACGGCCGCCAACTCCAGGCTCTGTAGGTCACCGGGCACGCGGATTTCCAGACCAATACCATCGCGGGTCGCGTCGCGATCCACCATGCGGCGGTCCGTGTGACTAAGGGAGCTTCGCTGCAGCCGCGCGACATACGCGCTCGCTCCGCGCACCGCCGTTTCGTCCTCGTCCGAGCCGCTCAGCAACTGAGACAGAAGCAGCGAGACCTCGGGCTGCGGGTTCACGTCGATCTGGGTGGGATGGAGTGCGGGAAGCTCGGCACCGACCGCTCGCAGCCAGCCACGCACACCAGCGTGCGCAAGTTGAACGGTGTCGTCCGGCAGTACGCGTTGGGCCATACACGTGACAACGAAGAGGCGGGGCAGGCGCTCGCATTGCCTCAGTGCGTTGGTCACGTGGATCAGGCTGCTTATGTTCGCCCGAGATACCTCGGGACTCGCCGGCTCATTGCCGCGTGGCAAGACCACCACCACGGCGCAAGGACGATTCTGGTCCAGGGCGTCTTCAATCTGCCCGCGCCATGCGCCCCCCTTCCCCGCTCCGGCGCTGCTGAGAATGCGAGACTTGAACCCCTGCACGCGCAGGTTTCCTTCCAAATCCAGCGTCAAGCGGTGTCCCGCATCATCGGCATCGAGCAGCAACCAGGCGCCATCCTCCGGCCTGACCGTGGCACGAGGGATGTCCCACAACTGCCAGGCTATATCGAGCAGGCGCGAGTTGCAGGCGACGGCGTCGGTATGCTGTTCGGCCGCACCGCTTCCCATTGCCAATCCATCGACACTGAGCAGCACGCGACCTGAGGCGTCGAGCAGATCGATGTCCACCTCGACGTGCAGGGCGTCGACCGCGACCAAGCGGGTGAGGCAGTGGGCGGCGTTGGCATCTGTGCGGTGGAGCCGGAGGCTTCGTACCGACAACGGCAGCAGCAGGCGCCCGTTGGTCTCCGAAACGACCCGGGCGAACGCCCCGACCGACTGGAAGCACGCGTCAAGCAACACGGGATGCACCGTGTAATCCCGGTCGCCCGTTCGGCGCGAGCTCGGGAGCCGAAGATCCGCAAGGAGCGAGGCACCGTCCGCGGACAAGCTCAAGCCGGTAGACAGTGCCCGAAATGACGGTCCGTACTGGATGCCCAGCGCGTCGAACCACCGCCACACCTCGTCCACGGCAACAGGCGTCGCGTGAGCGGCGCGCAGCGCGGCTACGTCGTAGGCGACAGGCGACTTGGCGGAGGTCGCCTCGGAAAGGCGGGCTGTTGCAAGGACCCGCGCTTCGCTCTTCGCCTGGTTCGCGACCCTGAAATTCAACTCGCCCGGTCGGTCGAGCACTGCCGTGCAGACGATGGACGTCGATGGCTCTAACCGCAAGGCATGGTCGAACGTGATCGTCTGTACTTCGACGAACGATGTACCAAGTGCGGTGCGCGCCGCGGCGAGCGCCATTTCGCAGAAGCCAGCGCCCGGGAAAAGCGGCGTTCCGTTCACCCGATGGTCCGCAAGCCAGGGGTGGGCACCGAGGCCAACCTCGCACCCCCAGATGTGGCGTTCCGGCTCTTCGTGCAGAACGCGGTGGACGTTCAACAACGGATGTGTTGACGGCACGTGATGTAGATTTGCGGCCGCCGTCGCCGACTCAAGGAACAGCGGATAGTGCGTCCAGGCCGGCAACGGTAGATCAAGCAGCTGGCCGTCCGGATACAGGACATCGAAATCGATCGAGGCGCCTGCGACATGGATGGCACCAACCAGGTCCAGAAGCCCGTTGGACATGGGCTCGCCCCGCGTCACCGACGGAAGCGCGCGGACGGCGAAGTCCGTTGCGGCAGCATTCTCCAAGACCGCGCGAGTCACGATCGGGTGCGGCGAAAGCTCGACAAACACGCGGTGTCCGTCTTCGAGCGCCGCCTGCACGGCGGGACGGAAGCGAACCGACTGCCGAAGGTTGTCGATCCAGTAGGCGCCATCGCAAACGGGGGATTCGCGCGGATCTAGCAGCACGGTGGAGTACATCGGTATGCGCGGTTTGTGCGCAGTCACCTCCGCGAGGCGCTCCGACAACTGCGCGAGAATCGGTTCGACCTGCGACGTGTGTGAGGCCACATCGACCGCGACCTCGCGGGCGAAAAGGCCTTCGGCCTGCCACGCAGCCACGAGGCCTTTTACGGCCTTGACGGTGCCCCCGACGACCGTCGAGGCCGGCGCAGCCAGCACGGCAATCTCGACATCGTCAATCCGTCGGCGGGCCAAATCTTCGCGAACTGCCGCCGGTGCCATCCCGACGGCTGCCATCGCGCCGGATCCAGCAAGCGTTTGGCACAGCATGGCGCGATGGCAGATCACCCGCACGCCATCTTCGAGCGAGAGTGCGCCGGCCGCGACTGCCGCGGATACCTCACCCATCGAATGGCCGATCACTGCCGACGGCACCACACCCTGGGCTTTCAAGGACGCCGCCAGCGCGACCTGAAATGTGAAAATGGCGGGCTGGACACGTTCGATGTCTTCGAGTTGCGCGGGACGACGCAGGGTATCGGTTACCGAAAAGTCGCCGATCGCCTGAATCAGAGGCTCGATGGCGGCGACCATCCCGGCGAAGACCGGATCGATATCGAGCAGCTCCGCGCCCATCGACTCCCACTGCGAGCCCTGTCCGGAGAATACGAAGACGGGACCGCAGCTATCATGGCTGGCCCAATCCGCATCGATAGACTGGTCGGCTACAACGCCGCGCAATTGCGCTGTCAGGTCGCCGAGCGTTCTCGCAATGAGCGCGTGCCGGACCGGCCGGTGTCCACGCCTGCGAGCAAGGGTCCGCGCGACATCGCCGGGGCGATGACCGGCGGCGCTCGCGTCCAACCAAGCCGCGAGGCGCGCGGCCGTTGCGCGAAGCGCCTCTGGCGATGTGGAAGAAATTGGAAACAACCAGGGCTGCTCCTGCGTTCTGACGACCTCTGGTCGACAGGATGATGCAGGTGCTTGAGGAGCCTGTTCGAGCACGACGTGAGCGTTCGTGCCGGACATGCCGTAAGACGATACGGCTGCCCGGCGGAGTCCGTCGGCGCCAGTCGAAGGCCATGGCACGGTGTCAGTCGGGACGAAAAGCCGGGTCGCAATTGGCTGGAGATGCGCAGGCAGCCGATGGAAGTGAAGTGATCGCGGCACGACGCCGTGCGCCAGTGCGAGCGTCGCCTTGATCAGACCAAGGACTCCCGCCGCCGATTCCGCGTGACCCAGGTTGCTCTTGAGCGAGCCAACGGCGCAGCGTGACCGCCGTCCGTACTGTGTTGAGAGGCTGTGAAACTCTTCCGTGTCGCCTACCGGCGTACCGGTGCCGTGCGCCTCGATCATGCCGATGGATGAGGGATCAACTTGCGCCTCGGCAAGCGCACGATCGATTACCGCGATCTGGGCCGCGCGGGAAGGTGCTAGAATGTTGTGCGTGTGTCCGTCCTGGTTGACGGCGCTACCGCGAATGACGGCGAGCACCCGGTCGCCGTCACACAGGGCGTCACTCAGCAGTTTGAGCATCACCACACCGCAGCCTTCGGCACGCACGAAGCCATCGGCGCGCTCGTCAAACGCATGACACCGCCCTGTCGGCGACAGCATGCCGAGGCCGGACGCCGAAGCGAACGTTGTGGGCGAGAACATCAACATGACCCCGCCGGCAAACGCGACGCGGCACTCGTTGGCGAGGAGACTTCGCCGAGCCGCATGCACGGCGACGAGACTGGACGAGCAGGCCGTGTCCATCGTGATAGCAGGCCCCGTAAGCCCCATCGCATGGGCGACCCGCCCTGACGCCATGCTGAAGGGCGTTCCCGTGAAAGCGTAGGCCTGACCCATCGCACCCGCGTCACGCGTGACCTGCATGTAGTCCTGGTGCGAAAGGCCGAAGAATACGCCGGCGTCGGTCCCAAACAGGCAGCGCGGATCGCGGCCGGAATGTTCGGCGGCCTCCCAAGTGACCTCGAGCAAAAGCCGGTGTTGTGGGTCCATGGCGAGGGCCTCCGGCTCGCCAATGCCGAAAAAACGATGATCAAAGCCCGACGGATCGTCCAGGAACGCGCCCCAACGCGAAACCGAGCGCCCCGCAACGCCTGCTACGGGCTCGTAGTAATCGTCGGCATTCCAGCGCTGCTGCGGAATTTCGCTGACGAGGTCGGTGCCTGCCAGGAGCGCACCCCACAAGGCGTCGGGAGAGTCGATGTATCCCGGGAGTCTGCAGCCAATGCCGACGACAGCAATCGCAGTCACAATCAAGGCCTTATTCTTGGGGAGAAGACTTTCAATCCAAATCAATACATGCGTGCTAGGTTATTGATCGGTCGAACAATCGTCCAGCCCGCAGACTGCTGGAGGCCTGAATCCGAGATAGTCCCCACGCCCTGTGGATTGTCGGGAGGCCACCGCTGGCAAGGCCGAACGAAGCGATGTCGGATCATTCCCGATCGCGACACCAGGATAGGTTCTCGAGACGCTCTGGCGCCGCGCTGAAGCGAAGTGCTGCAAGCTCTAATGGCCGACGGACGAACAGGCGGCGCTCGATGCTTCCGCGTTGAGCCGGAGTGTGCCGCTATCGCAGTTGAATGCCCGCATTGACATGCGGGGCCGGCCGAACGTCCGGCCTGCACCAAGAGCGGCCTCCCCTTGACCCGAGGCTTGGGCCCACAAAGCTCCGGTCTTTCTCCATACTGCGATGCGCAACGATTCACCGGCGAGATCTATTTCGCTCGCGCAGATTTCGCGCGTCTCGGCGATAGCCAGTCGATACCTGCACATCACGCCTGCTCGGCACGATCGCGCTCCCTCGGAGGCGACATCCCCGATCGATCCACGCTGCCGCGCCAAAAGGCAGCACGAAGATCGACTTTGGCGCGGTTGACTTGTTATAACATTTGAGCAAATGTCCTAACTAACCGGAAATATAAATCCGGATTTTCGGGAGGACCGCATGCCGTCATTCACACCGACGCGACGAACGCTACTCAAGACTGGAACCGCAGCCGCCGCTTTCGCGACGGTTGGTCCGGCCTTTCTCCGGCAAGCTGCCGCGCAGGACGTCGACCTCGCGCCCTACAAATCCGCGCAAATCGATTGGCAGCAGGTATCCGGCGAGACCATCACTGTCGCCGTGATCCCGGCGAGCTATTTCGAAAACCTCATCACGCTGGCGCCGCAGTTCAAGGCGCTGACCGGCATCGACGTCCGTTTCGAAAAAATTCCGCCGGCGCAGATCCGGCAGAAGAGCGTCATCGACTTGACCTCGAAGACGGGCACCTACGCGACCCATGCCGCCGACCCCATGTATTACGCGCTCTATGCCGCGAACAAATGGGTCGAGCCGCTCGACACTTACCTCGCCGACAAGTCGCTGACCGATCCGGCCTGGTTCAAGCTCGACGACATCATTCCGGCCTGGCGCAGCGCCAACGGTATCGACGGCAAGCTCTATGGCATGCCTTATGACGGCGAGGTCACCATTCAGGTCTATCGCAAGGACCTCTATGATGCGAAGGGCCTGAAGCCGGCCGACACGTTAGAGGCCTACATGTCCAATGCCGCGGCGTTGAACACCCCGAACGATCGCGTCTGGGGCGCTGCGCTGCGCGGCGTCGCCGGGGCCGGCCAGAACATGTACATCTATCCGTCGATCTTCCGCGAGTTCGGCGGCGACTGGATGAAGGGCGGCAAGCTCACCGTCAACGGCCCCGAGGCCGAGGCGGCGCTCGCCTGGTATGTCGACATCATGAAGAAGTACGCACCGACGGCAGCCGCCAACTGGAACTGGCCCGACATCGCCGACGCCTTCTCGCAAGGCACCGTCGCCAGCTACATCGACGCGCATTCGTCGGCCTCGGTGATCAACAATCCCGAGAAGTCCAAGATCATCGGTAAGGTCGCCTATGCACGCTGGCCCAAGGGGCCGTCCGGCAAGCGCACCACATCCATCTGGAACTGGGGCTTCCCGATCAATTCCGCGCTGCCGGAAAAGAAGCGCAAGGCGACCTGGCTGTTCATCCAATGGGCCGCGAGCGCCGAGACCCAGGCGCGCACCGCGCACAAATTCGCCGGTCCCACCAAACGTTCGGGCGTCAACCGCACCTCGGTGTGGAAGGATCCTGACTACATCAAGCTGATGAATGGCTTTGGCGAGAACTTCGTCGCGGCCACGATGGGCGCCCTGCAGGAGGACACCGACGTCGACTGGCGTCCGCGCGTGCCGCAATGGCCGGCGATCGGCGACACCATGGCGACCGCGATCCAGTCGGCCCTCTCCGGCCAGGCCACCATCAAGGCGGCACTGGACGATGCCCAGCGCCGCATCGAACCGATGATGCGCGGCTGAGCCATGGCCACGACAGCGGTGACATCGGCCGAGATCGCGAGCGAGGCGCCTCGCAGCGATTTCGGCCGCGTATTGGCGCAGCGCGAGCGCCGGTTTGCAGCAGCCCTGCTTGCCCCGGCGTTCCTCGCCCTGCTCGCTACCACGACGTTCCCGCTGCTCTTCCTGATCTATACCAGCGCGTTCCGGATGGATCTGGCGATGCCGTTCACCAACGGCTTCGTCGGGTTTGAAAACTATCGAACTCTGCTCGCGGACGAGCGCTTTTGGACCTCGCTGCTGGTCAGCCTCGTCTACACCGGCTCGACCGTCGCACTTCAAGTCATCGTCGGTTTGGCGCTTGCCTTGCTGGTCATGGACATGAAGCGAGGTCAGGGCTGGTTCAGGGTCATCGCCATCCTGCCCGTGGTGCTGTCGCCGGCCGTGGTCGGCATGATCTGGCGCACCTTCATGCTGGCACCGGAATTCGGCATCGTGGACTACCTCGCCATCAACGCCGGCCTCGGCAGCAAGAATTGGCTCGGCGACCCCACGCTCGCGATGGTCTCGGTCATCGCGATCCACACCTGGCAGTGGACACCGTTTGCGTTCATGGTGCTGCTGGCCTCGCTGGCCTCGCTGCCCGAGGACATATACGAGGCGGCGCGGCTCGACCGCGCCTCCGCCTGGCAGCGCTTCCGCCGCATCACCCTGCCCCTGCTGCGCCCGGCGATCGTCATGGTCATCATCATGCGGACCATGGTGGCGCTGACCGCGTTCGCGGCGATCTTCACCGTCACCGCCGGCGGCCCGGGCACTGCGACCGAGATCCTCAATCTCTATGCCTATCGGAAATCCTTCACCGAGCTGTCGATCGGCTACGGCTCGGCGCTCGCGGTTGCGCTGCTGATCGTCACCATCATCATCTCCGGCATCCTGTTTGCAATGCGGAGGGCGAAATGACCGCAAAGCGCCTGCGCGTCTTCGCCCTGCTCGCAATCTCCACGATCTTCCTGCTGGCCTGGGCGTTCCCGATCATCTGGAGCGTGCTGAATTCGCTCAAGACCGATTCCGATGTATTGGCCTATCCGCCCAAGCTGGTGTTCACACCGACGCTGGAAGCCTATCGCGACGTGTTGTTCGGCTCGGGATCGATCCTGCCGAACCTTCTTTCCAGCGTCATCATCTCGGTCGGCACCACCATCGTCACCATGCTGATGGCGGTGCCTGCGGCCTATGCGTTGGCGCGCCTGCGCTTTCGCGGCAAGAGGTTCGCGGGCTTCTACGTGCTGGCAACGCAGATGCTGCCGCCGGTCGGCATCATCATCCCCTACTTCCTGGTGCTTCGGAACATTGGCTGGATCGACACTTATCAGGGCATCATCCTGATCTATTTGTCGTTCTCCCTGCCCTTCGCGATCTGGCTATTGGTGTCTTATTTCGAGGACATTCCGTTCGAGATGGAAGAGGCCGCCTATCTCGACGGCGCCAGCCGATTGAAGACGCTGTGGCGGATCATCATTCCGCAGGTGCGTGGCGGCATCGCCGTAACGATCGTGTTCGTGTTCCTCAATGCGTGGAACGAATTCCTGTTCGCCGTCGTGCTGAGCGGCAACACGGTGCGACCCGTGACGGTCGCCATGTTCAATTTCGTCTCCGTCGAGCAGACGCTGTGGGCCAAGCTCGCCGCAGTCTCGGTCCTCGCCATGCTGCCTGTCGTCGTCCTCGGCGTTGTCGCGCAAAAGCATATTGTGAAGGGCCTGACGGTCGGTGCAGTCAAGGGCGGAGGGCGCCGATGAGCGGTCAGGGTCAGGTCAGTTTTCGCAACATCGTCAAGATGCATGGTCAATTCGCCGCGCTGAAGAATGTCAATTTCGACATCAAGCCGGGCGAGTTCTTCGCTCTGCTCGGTCCCTCGGGATCCGGCAAGAGCACGACGCTACGCATCCTCGCCGGCCTGGATGCTCCGACCGCCGGCCGCGTGCTGATCGACGACAAGGACGTCACCTCGACCGATGCGCGGGACCGCGACATTGCCATGGTGTTCCAGAGCTACGCGCTGTATCCGCACATGACGGTGGCCGAGAACATCGCCTTCCCGCTGGAAATGGCCAAGCTGCCGAAGTCCGAGATCGCGCCCGCCGTGAAGGAAGCGGCGCGCAAGGTGAAAATCGACCACCTGCTCGATCGCAAGCCGGGCCAGCTCTCGGGCGGCCAGCAGCAGCGCTGCGCGCTCGCCCGCGCCATCGTGCGCAAGGCGCGCTTGTTCCTGCTCGACGAACCGCTGTCCAACCTCGACGCAAAGCTGCGGCTGGAAACGCGCGCCGAACTGAAGAAGCTGCAGCGCTCGCTCGGCGTCACCGCCGTGTACGTCACCCACGACCAGGAAGAGGCCATGACGCTTGCGGACCGCATGGCGGTGTTCATGTCAGGCGAGATCCAGCAGGTCGGCACGCCCGCGGAGGTGTTCGCCCGCCCGAACTCGATCGACATTGCCGGCTTCATAGGCAATCCCCCGATGAACCTCGTCCCCGCCCGCTACGTGGACGGCGACGTCATCATCGCAGGTCATCGCCTCAAGACGACGACCACGACCACGGGTGAGCGCGATGTGGTGGTGGGACTTCGGCCCGGAGCCCTGCGCATGGCGGAAGGTGGGCTCAGTGCACGCGTCGACCTGATTGAGGATCTCGGCGATACCGCCGTGCTCGACCTCGACTGCGCCGGCACCATGATCCGCATGCGCGTCGCCGACGGCAACATTCCCGGCGAGGGCGACACGATCTCGATCACGGCCCGACCGCAAGACATTCACCTGTTCGATCCAACGTCACGCATGCGGCTCTGACACCATGGCTGTTCAAACGCGCAAGAAGAAACCCGCACCGCTCGGCAGCGATGTGGCCGCGGAGGGCTCGACGCCCCTGCATATCCAGATCCGGGAATCCATTCGCAGCCAGGTACGCGACGGCAAGCTGATCGACGAGACCGGCCGCCTGATGACGGAGGCCGAACTTGGCCGTCATTTCGGCGTCAGCCGCATCACCATCCGCAACGCGATCTCGCCCCTGGTGAACGAAGGCATGTTCGACCGCTCGCGCGGCCGGGGGACCTTCCTGCGCTCGAACCAGCCTGAAAACTGGGTCGGCCACCTCATGGGCTTCTCGGAAACGATCCGCGATGCGGGCTACCAGCCCGGCGCAAAGATCCTGCAGCAGGGCATGACCAACCGGCATGACCCAGCCGTTCGGGAGCAACTGCGCGAGCGGGCCGTCTGGCAGCTCCGCCGACTGCGCTTCGCGGACGATACGCCGATCGCCATCGAGCACGCCTTCTATCCCCCGGATATCGGTCTCGAACTCGAGAAGCGCGACCTGGTCTCAATCATCATGTACCGCGTCTTCGAGGACGAGCTTGGCCTCGCTATCAAGGACGCCCAGCAAACCATCAGCGCCGAGCTCGCCGACGCAGGCAGCGCCAAGCTGCTGGGGGTGAAGCTCGGCTCGCCCCTGCTCTCCATCGAGCGCGTCACGTTCGGCAAGGACGGACGGGCGCTTGAGCTGCTGCGCGCCGTTTATCTGCCGAAATATTTCCGCCTCAGCATCAGCCTGATGCGCCGCCACTAGCAACGCCACACGTCAATAACGAGGACATAAATATGCCGAATGGCGCAAAGACCCCCGATAGCCCCAACATCCTGCTCATCCTCAACGACGACATGGGCTTTTCGGACATTGGCTGTTACGGCGGCGAGATCCAGACGCCGAACCTCGATCGCCTCGCGGCCAATGGCTTGCGTTACTCGCAGTTCTACAACACCGCCCGCTGCAGCCCCTCGCGCGCCTCGCTGCTCACCGGACTGCATCCGCACCAGACCGGCATCGGCATCCTCACATACAGCAACGGCCCCGAGGGTTATGCCGGCAACCTGAACAAGAGCTGCGTGACGATCGCCGAGGCCCTGAAGAGCAGGAACTACACGTCTTACCTCAGCGGCAAATGGCACATTGCAAGCAGCCTGACGGAGCCGACCGACGCGTGGCCGATACAGCGCGGCTTCGACCATTTCTACGGCACCATCATCGGAGCCGGCAGCTTTTACCATCCCAACACCCTCACCCGTGGCAACGACAATATCGAGCACGAGGCGGAGAAGGATCCGTCGTTCTTTTACACCGACGCGATCAGCGATCAGGCCGCCGCCTTCATCCACCAGCACAAGGCGCAGAAGCCCGACGCGCCGTTTTTCCAGTACGTCGCCTATACGGCGCCGCACTGGCCGCTCCATGCCCATGACGAGGATATCGCCAAGTACAAGGGCCGTTTCGATGCGGGCTGGGACAGGCTGCGCGAGGAGCGCCTGAAGCGCCTCGTCGACAACGGCATCATTCATCCGAACTGGCGCCTGACCGATCGCGATCCGACTCAGCCGCCGTGGACCGATGCAGAGCAGCGCGAATGGACGCTGCGCTGCATGGAGGTGTACGCAGCCCAGATCGACCGCATGGACCAGGGCATCGGCCGGATCCTGAAGGCGCTGGAAGAGACCGGCCAGATGGACAACACGCTGATCATCTTCCTCTCCGATAACGGTGCCTGCGCCGAGGATATTCCGGAAGGCGTCACTGCAAAGGAGCTGGTCGACCAGCTCATGATCGCCAAGGCGACGACACGCGACGGCAAGCCCGTGCGCTTCGGCAATGACCCGACGCTGATGCCCGGAGCCGAAGATACCTATCAAAGCTACGGCACGGCCTGGGCCAACCTGTCCAACGCACCGTTCCGTCTCTACAAGCACTGGATCCACGAAGGCGGCATCGCGACCCCGTTCATCGTGCACTGGCCGCGTGGCATCTCCGAGAGAGGTGGCCTGCGGCACAACCCGAGCCAGCTCACCGATGTGATGGCGACCATCCTCGACGTCACCGGCGCGACCTATCCCAAGGAGTATAACGGCAACGCCATCCTGCCTTGCGAAGGCGAGAGTCTCGTGCCGTCGTTCGCCTCGGCCTACGGCAACCGTGGCCCGCTGTTCTGGGAGCATGAGGGCAATGCGGCCGTGCGCATCGGCAAGTGGAAGCTGGTGCGGAAGTATCCCGGCCCCTGGGAGCTCTACGACATGGAGACGGACCGCACCGAGTTGAATGACCTGGCCGCGCAGCATCCGGATCGCGTCCGCGAGATGACGGCGCAGTATCAGCAATGGGCCAATCGCTGCGGCGTAATCCCGCGCGAGAAGATCCTCGAGCTGATGAAGGCGGAAGGCGGCACGGCCTTCTGGGAGGAAGAGAAGCAGAAATAGGACATGGCTGGGGATCGCTCACACTGTTGCACCCAGCGCGCCGCCGGCAGCGGGCCGGCGACGGGCGACGATGCGCAAGCGGCGATCCTTCCCAGTCCGACCCCGATCCCGCGCCGCTGGAGTTCGCTGATCGGCGGAACCTTCCACATGGGATCGGCCGGCATCGGCTTCGTCGAAGATGGCGAAGGCCCATTGCGGCGGGTTACGCTGTCGCCGTTTGCAATTGCCTGCCACACCGTGAGCAATCTGCAATTCGGCGACTTCGTCCGCGCCACGGGTTACACGACGGACGCCGAACGCTACGGTTGGAGTTTTGTCTTCGACGGGCTGCTGCCGGAAGACACGCGCACCGCACGCACGACGCGCGTTCAGGAAACGCCATGGTGGGTCCCGGTGACGCGCGCATATTGGGCGCAGCCGGAGGGACCGTCGAGCAGCGTGCTCGACAGGCTCGATCATCCCGTCGTCCACGTCTCCTGGAACGATGCACAAGCTTACTGCCAATGGTCCGGTGCGCGCCTTCCGACTGAAGCGGAATGGGAGATGGCCGCGCGCGGCGGGTTGGACCAGGCCACCTATCCCTGGGGCAACGAACTGCAGCCCGGCGGCGTGCATCGCTGCAATATCTGGCAGGGCAACTTTCCCGACCGCAACACCATGGATGATGGCTATTTCGGTACGGCGCCGGTTCACAGTTTCGCGCCCAACGGATATGGCCTGCACAATGCCGCCGGCAACGTCTGGGAATGGTGCGAGGACTATTTTTCGCCGAGCTATCACCGCCACACGCCATCGCAAGACCCCCTGAACCGCGAGCCGGCGCCCAACCGATCGATGCGCGGCGGATCTTTCCTCTGCCACGAATCCTACTGCAATCGCTACCGCGTCGCGGCGCGAAGCTCCAATACGCCCGACTCCTCGTCCAGCAATATCGGCTTCCGCGTCGTGCGCACCGGGCCGCTGCGGGATCCAGCATAGGATGGCGCAGGCATCACATCCTGCAAAGCCGGCTGAGGCTCCCGGCATCCGCCTGCTGCCGCTGTTCCTGCGCTCTGTCGCGGCCGGGTGTCCTTTCGCCGGATCATGCTTCAGGGTCGCAGATCCATGTCGATCCGCATGACGCAACCAGCATGCCGGCCAGCACGCCGGTGAACGATGCGGCTTGTGCGGCTGCAACGCGCCGAAATAGCGCTCATAGATCAGCCTGCCCCGATGCAGCACCGCGATGCCGTCGGCGTAGGTCTCCTCCAGCATCTGCGCGAAGGTCATGGGCCGACCGTCCATCGTGGTTGAAGCGATCGCGCCGATGTCCTGCGACGCGCGCGGCAGCGCCGAGGCCGGCCCTGCTCCACGCCAGAGATTCACGGTGGGGACGAGCTGGCGGATGTTCGACCACGCCTAGCGCAGTTCGGGGAAATTGCGGAACGAGCTGTCCTGGAAAGTGATGAGCCGGTCGGGCGCCGCGGGAAGCCGCGCATCCAACCGAGGGGACGGACATCAAGGGTAGCTCCGGGACAAATACTCTCAGCCTCGTACCACGGGGCGCCGCGGCGGAGATCCCGCGTTTCCGGCGGTGGGCTGCGCGATGAACTGGAGGCTTCTATTGCGGATCAGCTTCCGCAAGTGCCCGCATGAGGTTGGGCGTCGACCACGTCGCGACTCCCGTTCCCGCAAAATCGCGGTCGGTTGTCCAGACGTCGGCATCTACGCTCCGGGCCAAAGCCAGCACGTGAGCATCGCGCACCGACCCATTGCGGCTCGGCACCGCATCGCGCAAAGCCTCTTCGCAACGGGCGAGAACGGGCTCCAGCGCAACGAGGGGGACAACCGTCAGCAATTCCGCGAGATCGTCGAGCACAGCGATCAGCTCGGGCCGCTTCAAACCCAGCGCGATCCGCCGGCGTGCTTCCTCAACCACACGGTCCGTCGTGACCAGGATGGCTCCTTCAGCCGCTCCAAGCATGGCGCCGGAGCTTCGCCCCCGCACCGCGGCGATCAGGATGGCCGCGTCAACGACAAGGGTTGGCGACGGCGCTCTCACGGCTTCGGCTTGCGCCGCTTGCCAGGCTTGCCGGTCAGGGCTTTCACCGCTGCGGGCGACCAATCGACCGGATCGACTTCGCCAAATCCAGCCAGCGCCGCATCGTCCGCCTTCGCATCACGCCCCCTGCCCAACGCCTCAGCGCGCCGCAGGACCGCCGCAAGACGATCCGGATCGGTCGACTTGAGCGGAATGAGCAGCCCCACCGTCCGCTCGCCCGACTTCACCGGCGTCGGGCCCGGCAGGGCTCCGATGGCTTCGCCGGAGATTTTCTGGAGATCGCGGATGCTGATGTAGGCCATGCAGGTTACTTACATCCATATGTAAGTCACCGCAAGTTAGAGCAACGGCCTCGTTTGCCGCTCACCCTATCTCAGCGCCCCACCCCCCTCCTATTGCTTGCATCGTCACCCGGAAGCTCGTCGGGATCGGGGATCAGAACCGCGAGAAACTCCGGGAAGCTCGCCGCCACCAACTCCACGCGATCCTCACCGAGCTCCTGTTCGTGATCCCACCAATAGACGGCACCGGTACCCAGCCCCTTACGGCAATCGAGAAGATACAGGTTGCCACCCCCGTCCTCGGCAAACGGCAACATCCCTTCGGGAAGCACGTCCCCGACCAGTTCATAACAATGATCGATCTGGAGGTAGCTCTTCCCATCGCCGATTTCGAGGAAATGCTCGACATCCCAATAGTCGGGATTGGTCGAAACGACCTGAACCGGACGAGATGGGTCTTCCCTGTGCGACTCCAGGAAAGCACGATAGGCCGCAGGCAAGCTGGCCCCGAGCGCCCCTTCCAGGTGTTCAATTCGTCGTTCGGTATCCATGACCCAATGCTAGATCGCGGTCCGATCTGGATCAATCGTCATCCTTGCATGCACCACTTGGTTCGGTTCACGCCCCTCACCTCGTAGATGATGCGCGTGGCGGTCACATGTCGAAGCGGTCGTGATCGGCAACGATGCCGCCGGTGGAGGCTACACAGAGATGGGTCTTTGCATAACCCGAACTTCGCGCAATGCTAGAGTTTCGCCGGAGGGGTGAGCGAACGCGAACTATCAACTCTCGTTCTAGCGCGATGGGTTTCGCTGGGCTCAACCCATATTACGGACTGCATTTACCCCAACGGCCCATCCGGCGCCCGTTCGGGATCAGAGAACCGCCCCATCAGCCAACTCAAAACATGCGGTTGAAGCAAACCGGACACAAAAACGGAATTCCAGTTATTCCTACTTGTATGGAGATCATCCAATGCCACCCGCTCCTCCTCAAGGATCTCCGCCAAATCAGCTTGGGTCGGAGGGTTTTCTCCCAACGCTCGAATCACAAGACTCGGCTTACGATAAAGAGCACTCCAGCGATCCGCTAGATACCTCACAATCGCCGACCTCTCTACAATCGATCTCACGTGAAAGTTTACTGCTGGATAATACGGATGGGTGTTTGGAATTGCCAAGGCAACGGATACTCTCGGGATGTCGCAAACATCATCGAACTGGGCTCTTACTAGACGTTCTTCGAGGCAATTATCGAAATATGGGTGCAACACACGTTCCGCTTGTGTGGCGCCTACATATACGTCATTCCGCTTGCTGTTACATTTGCAAGCCGGAACGAGGTTCTTTGAGAACAGCGCAAAAATTGGAAAGACACTTTTGGGCAAAAAGTGATCCAGGGTGCCACTGTGCATTGACCCGCACATTGGGCACACAAGATGCTCCGTAGAATCTCGCATTTGGCGGATGTAGGCAACATTTCTCGGCGGAGAAGCGTAGTGATCACGAAGATACCCAGCAATTGGATCAGACAGAATTACATTGTTAACTAACGCAGGATCTCCACCAGCAGCCATATACGTGTCATAACAATCGAGCACGTCCGGAACGATCGCCTGAAGCTCTGGATAGCTCTTTAAACGCGAGTTGCTTGATAACGCCAAAAACGCTGCAGCGTCATCGAAGGTTGGCAGGGAAACTCTATTCACTTTGAACTCTTGCCCTCGATTGCTGCACGTAAGGCATTTAGCAACTCAAGCGACAATTCCTCCTTGTAGCGATCATACACTTCCGGCCAAGACAGCCCTCGTGCGAGCAGCCTACTCTCCACCTCTAGAGCAAGCTTAGAAGGCTCATCTTCTCCGAACACAAAGTACGAGATAGCACCCACATCCGCGCCAAAGGTCCGAAGGTTCGGCCGCTGCGAGCGCACCGCACCTTCAGCATCGATGCTTAAGATTGTCACTTGTTCCCGGAAAACTTCGCGGACAAAGTATGCTGAATGGGTAGCGATAATCGCTGCTGACCCGGTCGATTCTAAGAGCGTATTCAGCAAAGCAACAAAGCGGCTAATGAAGTTCGGGTGCAAATGAGTTTCCGGCTCGTCAAGAAGCAGAAGCGAGCCATTCTCAATTTGCAAACTAGCCTGCGCAGCGAATTTCAGAAACGAAATCTCGCCACTACTTAGTGGATACCCTTGACCGTCAATCACACGAACAGGTTCCTGCCTGACGTTGATAGCAGCAAATTTTTCTAAAGACTGCTTTTCCGACCCTCTGGTCAGATCAGCTAGCGATACATAAGAATCTGCCGACAAAGTGCTTACCAGATGAATTTGGCGTGGACTTGCGAGAGCTCCAAGCGCTTCTACAAAAATGTCCCAACGCGAATTTGAGGCGATCTGCTGCGTCGACCGCGCGACTTGAACCACGAGATCAGATACGTAGTCACCGCGCCTTGATCGACGCGAACGATTCATTGAGTGGCGACGATACCATATCCGCGCCCTCTTTCTCTTGTCCGAAGGAAAAACGGACTCCGCCTCGTTCGTAGGCGCGAAGGCCAAAAGGCGGTTGATAAGCGGACGACCACCCCGCGTTCCATCGCTAAGTAATGATGATCCATCGATTGCCGCTCGCGCGATGCGACCTAGCGCCTGACTTTTTCCCACTCCATTTTTGCCAATTACAATAGCGATACGCTTAGGGAGATCGGCATCGTGATCAAAGGAAAATTTGAGATCGTGCTCGCTCTCTCGTCCCGGCAGTTGGAACCGAATAGCAAACGTTGAGGACAATCTGCCGAGTTCTTCGTTCGACAATCCGCGTAGAACTGAACCAGCATTTTTGAACGCGAAAAATGCATCCGAACTTCGCATAAAAGAGAGTGAGAAAACTTCTGTTCTGACGGCCCTCTCCAAGATATCCGACGTTGGGGAGAATTCTTGAAGAGAGACCAGATCGTTTGCGGCAATTAGGGCACCCCTCGCATTTTCGGCACCGAGAGCCTGGACCAATAGGCGATAGGCCTCCATGTCTCGCAACATAGTAAAGAAGATTGGTCGGGGCCTTTCAGGCGTTTGAGGTTCGCGTTCGAGCGAAACCAATTCCGACAGTAAGCTACGATCCGTGCGCCCCGTTTCGGACGAAATAAACCCAATAGACCCTGAGGACTTTACGGGATGATCGGTGCCAAGAACGCGGAATTCGTAATCTATGCCTGTTTGATGCCCAAAGTCATTCCAGTTATCCGGCGACTCTGTAATGTGAATGGTGTTGAAAGATGAGTCGTCAGCTAGTGTGGATTTTGGACCGAAGAAAACTCTCCAACTAGGCTGCCGTTCTCCATTAGCCTCATCTTGATTCATGATGGCACGTCTGTTTAGCGCCTATTGATTTGGCGCTATCGGTAGCATTCCAGGCGGCACGCGCAACCCAAGATTGGGAATTCTGCGACAAAGCTCTACGACAAAGCTCTTTTCAATTTGATCTTGGGTCAGATACCCCCTACTCCCACTCAATCGTCCCAGGCGGCTTGCTGGTCACGTCGTACACCACCCGGTTCACGCCCTTCACCTCGTTGATGATGCGCGTCGCCGTCTCCCCCAAGAACTTCATGTCGAACTGGTAGAAGTCCGCGGTCATGCCGTCGGTGGAGGTGACGGCGCGGAGGCCAACGACGTAGTCGTAGGTACGGCCGTCGCCCATGACGCCGACGGTCTTGACCGGAAGCAGCACGGCGAAGGCCTGCCAGATGTCGTCGTAGAGGCCGTGCTTGCGGATCTGGTCGATGTAGACGGCGTCGGCCTTGCGCAGGATGTCGAGCTTGTCCTTGGTGATCTCGCCGGGGCAGCGGATGGCGAGGCCGGGGCCCGGGAACGGGTGGCGGCCGACGAAGATTTCTGGAAGGCCTAGCTCGCGGCCGAGCTTGCGGACCTCGTCCTTGAACAGCTCGCGCAGGGGCTCGACGAGCTTCATGTTCATGCGCTCGGGCAGACCGCCGACATTGTGGTGCGACTTGATGGTGACGGAGGGGCCGCCGGTGAACGATACGCTCTCGATCACGTCGGGGTAGAGCGTGCCCTGCGCGAGAAAGTCGGCGCCGCCGATCTTCTTGGCCTCCGCCTCGAACACCTCGATGAAGAGGCGGCCGATGGTCTTGCGCTTGGTTTCGGGGTCGGTGACGCCTTCGAGCTGGCCCAAAAACTGTTTCGAGGCATCCACGTGCACGAGCGGGATGTTGTAGTGGTGGCGGAACAGATCGACCACGGTCTTGGCTTCGTCGAGACGGAGCATGCCGTGATCGACGAACACGCAGGTGAGCTGGTCGCCGATCGCCTCATGAATCAAGACGGCCGCGACCGCGGAATCGACGCCGCCGGAGAGGCCGCAGATTACCCTGCCCTTGCCGACCTGCGCGCGGATCTTGGCGATCTCCTCCTCACGGAAGGCGCGCATCGTCCAGTCGCCGGACAGGCCGGCGATCTTGCGGACGAAGTTGCGGATCAGCTTGGCGCCGTCGGGCGTGTGCACCACTTCGGGGTGGAACATCAGGCCGTAATATTTGCGCGTCTCGTCCTGGATGATCGCGAACGGCGCGTTCGGCGAGGTGCCGGCCACGGAGAAGCCGGGCGGCATCTTGGTGATGCGGTCGCCATGGCTCATCCAGACCTGGTTCTTGCCGCCTGGCGACCAGACGTCCTCGAACAGCTTGCTCGGCGCTTTGACCTCGACGTCGGCGCGGCCGAATTCGCGGTGATGGCCGCCCTCGACGGTGCCGCCAAGCTGCTCCGCCATGGTCATCTGGCCGTAGCAGATGCCGAGCACGGGCACGCCGGAGGCGAAGATCAGTTGCGGCGCGCGGGGGGAGCCCGCCTCATGCACCGACTCCGGGCCGCCGGAGAGAATCACCGCTTTCGGCTTCATCTCGTTGAAGGCCTGTTCGGCCTTGTTGAACGGGACGATCTCGCAATAGACGCCGTCCTCGCGCACGCGACGCGCTATCAGCTGCGTCACCTGGCTGCCGAAGTCGACGATGAGAATCTTGTCATGCGCCGAGGCCACGGAGGGCGTCGACGCGGAGCGGTCGTGCTGTGCTGCTGTCATGGCAAGCAGATACGCGACGTGCGACCGGCCCGCAACCACGCGAACCGCGCGCCCACATTCTTCTTTGGGCATGGACAAATGAAACTAGGTCAGTATTATTGACCTAATGTGCTCCGGATCACACAGGAGCCGAATCAGGGAGAACGTTCATGTCACCGCACCATCAGCCATCAACGCTCGCCACGCTCGGCCGGACCTGGGTCGAGGCCTGGAATGCGCGCGATCTCGAGCGCGTGCTGACGCTTTACGACGAGGCCGCCGTGATGACATCCGACCGCATCCCCATGATGGGGTTCGATGCCAGCGGCACCGTGCGCGGCAAGGCGGCGTTGCGGGCCTATTGGGGCAAGGCGCTCGGGCTGATCCCGAACCTGCATTTCACGGTGATCGAATTGTTCGTCAGCCCGGACAGCGTGGTCGTGTTCTACGAGAACGAGCGGGGCAAGCGGATCTGCGAATATCTGCGGGTGAACGAGGCCGGGCTGATCGTGCAGGGCTCGGCCAACCATCTGCCGCACTGACGCCGCGATCCCAGCTCGAGGAGGTCGGCGCGCATTCAGCGCTTGCGCGCGCCGGCCTTTCTCACACTGGTGTCCGACCATGTCAGCGGTCGGCCGGCCCGAGACGGAAGCACGAGCTTGCCGACCGGCTGGCCCGCCTCGTCCACCAGATCCGAATGCACTTCGCCTCGGGCGAACAGATTGGCCTCGCCCCACTGGCGCAGGCTAACGACGACCGGAAACAGGTCGCGCCCCTTCTTCGTCAGCGCATATTCCTGATAGGCGCTGCCGTCGGAGGCCGGAACCGCTTCGAGCACGCCGAGCTCCACCAGCCTATGCAGGCGCGCGCTCAGCATGCCTTTGGCGATGCCCAGATTCTTCCGGAAATCGCCGAACCGGCGCAAGCCATCGAAGGCATCGCGCACGATCAGCAGCGACCAGATGTCTCCGATGGCATCCAGCGCGCGCGCCACCGGGCAGCTCGCCTCGGCAAAACCGGTCCGCTTCATTCGCAGCCCCCTTCAGACTGGTCCTAAAATAAGACTGGACAGCAACTGATACAACCGGTCTTATTTTAAGACCAGTTACAATACGCCGGAGACGACGATGACGGGGAACGACACTGCGACAGCGGGGCTGAAAGCGGGTGACATCGCCGGCAACTTGACCGGGCGCGGGCTCTCTCCGGCGATGGCGCTGCTGTTCGCGCTGACCTGCGGCCTGAGCGTCGCCAACATCTACTTCGCGCAGCCCCTGCTTGATGCCATGGCGCACGACCTCGACATCGCGCCCGCCGTAATCGGCATGGTGGTGACATTCACCCAGATCGGCTACGCACTCGGCCTGATCCTGATCGTGCCGCTCGGCGATCTCTTGGATCGCCGCCGCCTGATCGTCGGCCAGACCGTGCTGTCGGCGATCGGCCTCGTCGTCGTCGGCACTGCGACGCACGCCGCGGTGCTGCTTGCCGGAATGGCGCTGGTCGGCGTGCTGGCCGTCGTCGTCCAGGTCCTCGTCGCCTTTGCGGCAATGCTCGCGACGCCGGGCGGGCGCGGCCGGGCCATCGGCACCGTCACCAGCGGTGTGGTCGCGGGCATCCTGCTGGCGCGGTTCGCCTCCGGCGCGCTGGCCGATATCGGCGGCTGGCGCATGGTCTACCTGGTCTCGGCCGGCCTCATGCTTGGCCTGGCCGCCCTGCTCCTGCGCGTGCTGCCGCCCGGCCGGCCAAGCCCGATGGCCGGAGCGTCCTACCCGTCGTTGCTGCGCTCGATGGCCGCGCTATTTGCCGAGGAGCCACTCCTGCGCGAGCGCGCGGTGTTCGCGTTCCTGATCTTCGCCGATCTCAACGTGTTCTGGACGTCGATCGTGCTGCCGCTCTCGGCGCCTCCCTTCGCGCTGTCGCACACCACGATCGGGTTGCTCGGCATCGCCGGATTCGCCGGAGCCCTCGCGGCGCGCAACGCCGGGCGCCTCGCCGATCTCGGATGGGGCCAGCGCACCACCGGGCTCTCGCTGATGCTGATGCTGGCGGCGTGGGCTCCGATCGCCTGCCTGGAAACCTCGCTCTGGTTCGTGGTCGCAGGCGTCATCATGCTGGATTTCGGGCTTCAGGCCGTTCATGTGACCGGCCAGAGCCTGCTCGTCGCCGCGCGCCCGGATGCGGCCAACCGGCTGATCGGCGGCTACATGGTGTTCTACTCGGTCGGAAGCGCAGCTGGCGCGATCGCGTCGACGATGGTGTATGCGATGGCCGGCTGGACCGGCGTCTGCATGCTCGGCGCCGGGATCAGCGCCGCCGCGCTGCTGGTCTGGGTCATCATTGCGAGCAGGATACAGGTGCCGGCCGAGTGCGCATTGACGCACCAAGCAAAGATGAGGACTGCAGCGGTCGCATCCGATAACAAGGGCTCCGCCGGCATCAAGACAGGATTCCACTATGAAGCTCCCCACCTCCCCCTTCACCGTCACCGACTGGAGCACGGTCAGCCCAACCACACATGCCGGCGAGCGCGGTGAGGCCATTTGGCGCACGCTCGACATCGGCGATCTCCGGGTCCGGATGGTGGAATATTCGCCGGGCTATCTGGCCGATCATTGGTGCGATCGCGGCCACGTGCTCTACGTGCTCAAGGGCGAGCTCGACAGCGAGCTGCGCGACGGGCGCAAATTCAAGCTGACGGCGGGGATGAGCTACCAGGTTTCGGACTTCGGCGACGCCGCGCACCGGTCCTCGACCGCGACCGGGGCGACGCTCTTCATCGTGGATTGAGATCCGCCCGGCGGTTAATTTGCACCGCAAAATAGCAAAGTCGTGCGAGGTGCCGGGTCGCGGGTGATGCCTTGAACTGGCCCCAAATTCTCGCTATATTGTGATCATCGATACTTGGCCGAACGACTGGGCCGCTTCGCTTCGTTGCTGACGGGCGCGCACGCTTCAGATGACTTCTCCAAACATCGACTGAACAGGACTATGGGCGCGATTCTGCGTACCGGTCCACGTGCGTAGGCTCTTTAACTAACTAGAGGAAATTCCCATGGCTATGGGCACCGTGAAGTGGTTCAACACCCAAAAGGGTTATGGTTTCATCCAGCCGGACGACGGCCAGAAGGACGTGTTCGTGCACATCAGCGCCGTCGAGCGCGCTGGCCTCTCCTCCCTCAACGAGGGTCAGAAGGTCTCGTTCGACATCGTCGCCGATCGTCGCAGCGGCAAGTCCTCGGCTGACAATCTCCGCGTCGGCTAACGCCCGCGCAACAACGTTCTGACCACGGACGTACCGGCAGAACGCCAGAGTTAGAAAGCCCCGCGACCGGGATCCGGTGCGCGGGGCTTTTGTTTGTCCCGGTCATTCCGGGGCTCGCGAAGCGAGAGCCCGGAATCCATCGAGCCGCACGCATTGCCGCACGATGGATTCCGGGCTCGCCCTGCGGGCGCCCCGGAATGACGGCGGAGCGAAATCAGGCCGCCTTCTTCAGCACCGACACGAAAAACCCGTCGGTGCCGGTCCGCCGCGGCGTCATCAGCCAGCCCTCCTCCGATCGCAGCGCGGCCTCGCCGAACGCCTCCGCCTTGTCCCAGAGCACGCTCGCGGTCTGCTCGGGCGGGACGACCGCGAACTCGGGATGGCGCGCGATGAACGCCCTCACCTGCTCGCCGTTCTCCTCCGACAGCACCGAGCAGGTGATGTAGGCGACGCGTCCACCGGTCTTCACCAGCGGCACTGCGCGCTCCAGCACCTCGGCCTGGTCACGCAGGCGAATCTCCAGCGCGCCGGGGCGCATACGCCATTTGGCGTCGGGGTTGCGCCGCCAGGTACCGGTTCCCGTGCAGGGCGCGTCGATCACGACCAGATCAGCCGAACCGCTTATATCGGCCAGAGGATCGGCCTCGCCCTTGGGCGTGCGGACATCGGCATTGTGGACGCCGGCGCGTGACAGCCGTTCGTGGATCGGCGCGAGCTGGCGCTTGTCGCTGTCGGTCGCGATCAGCCGGCCCTTGCCCTGCATCAGGGCAGCGAGCGCCAGCGTCTTGCCGCCCGCACCGGCGCAGAGGTCGATCACCTGCTCGCCGGGCTTTGCCGCGGTGAATTGGGCCGCCAGCTGCGATCCCTCATCCTGCACTTCGATCGCGCCCTTGATGAAATCCTCCTCGGCCTGGATGCCGGGGTTGCGCGCATCGGCCGAAAGCGCGATGCGCAGGCCCGTTGCCGACCACGGCGTCGGTTGTGCGTGAAGATGAGCAAGCGACTGCAGCGCCTTGTCACGATTGGATTTTAGCGTGTTGACGCGCAGGTCGAGCGGCGCCCGGCTGGCCATCGCGGCCGCCTCCGCTGCGCGGTCCTCGCCGAACACCTTTGCCAGGTGCGAATCCAGCCATTCCGGATAGTCGCCGGCAATCGCGGCCGGCGCGCCCTTGAGGGACCGATGGCTGAGCGCGGCCTGCTCGGCCGAGGTCAGCGGCGCCGGCGCAAAACGGCTGCCGTCGAACAACGCGGCCATGGTCGTCGTGTCCATCTCGCGCTCGAGCCGGAGCATGCCGATCAGCCGGGCACGCGCGGTGTCGGCCTCCATCAGGAACGCGCTCGAGGCGTAGCGGCGCAGCACGTCCCAGACCAGCCCGGCGATGGCGGCGCGGTCGCCCGAGCCGGCAAAGCGGTGCGCGGTGCCCCACTCCTTCAGCGCCTTGGCCGCGGGCACGCGGTCCTTCTCGATGGTGTCGATCAGTTCGATGGCTGCGGACAGCCGGGCAGCGGGAGTCATTTGAATCTTTCAGATGAAATCGGACTCGCAAGAGTCAGATCAACAACAGCATTTTCAGCGCGAAGTAGATCCACATCGCGAGCAGCACCAGCACGCCGGCGAGCCAGACCGTGGAGCGGCGGCCGAGATCGTTCGAGGACACGAACACCCCGGCATGGGCAAAGCGCGTCACCACGAACACCCAGGACATCAGCACGATGAAGAGATCGGCATGGCGGAGCGGAAGCGCCAGCGCGATCAGGACATAGAACATCACCGGCAGCTCGAACTGGTTGCGGTAGCAATTGGCGATCTGGGTGGCGCCCTTGGGCCAGTTCGGCTCGCCGAGCGCGATGTCGCGGATTTTGGTTTCGCCCGCAACCAGCGTGCGACGCCGTGCCAGCACCATGCCGATCAGCAGCGCGAAGGTGAGACCCACCTGCACGAAGACAGGGAGCAGAACCATCTGAATGGACATCGGAACTTTCCCGTAAGGCGGCACACCGCGGACCGTCATTAGCCGCGTCTGCTGGTCCTGACAATCAACGAGTTGAACCGGCGTTCCCGTTTCCGCGACCAACTGCCGATAGTTAAAGCGATTTTGCCCTCGGGTCGCGCGGCGAGCCAGCCATGAACACCCTGTCCAGCCTTCTGACCGAAACCGTTGACGGCGGGCTCGGTATCCTGATGTCGGCGCTGTCGGGCGTTGCCGCGGCCCTCGCGGTCGCGCTGGCGATGACCGTGTACTTCCACCTGTCCTACCGCAGCTGGCGCGACGTGGTCAGGCATGGCCTCGCCACCCTCGCCGCGCTCGTCCTGTTCGCCTTTGCCGCCTACGACATGCGCCATGCCGCGGCGGCCTATCTCGGCCTCAACCCGTCCAAGCCGGCCGTCGAGTTCGAAATCCGCATGCCGCGGACGATGCTGACGGCGGTGACCGACAGCCAGATCGAGCTGCATACCGACCGCAACCAGACCCTGGCGCTGGTCGACGGCGTGAGCGATCTCGGCGACGGGCGCGCGCTGCTGCGCGGCGCGGTCGCCCTCAACCACCGCACCGCGGACCGCGTGCTGGTCGTGAACCTGCCGGGCAAGGGCATTTTCGAATTCCGCCTCCGCCTGCCCGCCGAGCCGCATCGCTCCCAGGAGTTCGGCCCCTGGCACCTTGCCGACCGCATCGCCTCGCCGCTCGCCGACACCGTCGCGCCGCAGGATTCCTACACGATCCGCTATCGCGTGCTTTAAACTTTGTTCGCTGCGATCCATGCCGGCGCCGTCATCGTTCCGACGCGCCAGCACGGGTACGATGATCGCATGTCCGAATTTCACCTGACGCAGATTTCCGACACCCATCTCGGCCGGCGCTTTCCCGGCCTGATCGCCAACTTCCAGGCGATCAGCGAGCATATCGACGGCAACAGGCCCGATCTCGTCATCAACACCGGCGACGTCGCCTTCGACGGGCCGACCAGCCGCGACGAGGTCGTTTTCGCAAAAGACCTGCACGACGCCCTGCCCGTCGCCTGCCGTTATCTCCCCGGCAATCACGACATCGGCGACAATCCGACTGCGGTCGGCCCGGCGCCGAGGCCGCCGGTCACGGAAGCGCACCGCCGGCAGTTCTGCGATCTCATCGGCGAAGACCATTGGTCGTTCGAAGCCGGCGGCTGGCGCTTCATTGGTCTCAACTCGCTGGTGATGAATTCAGGGCTCGCCTTCGAGGCCGAGCAGTTCGACTGGCTGGCTTCCGAGATCGCGCGCACGAACGGCAGACCGGTCGCGCTGTTCCTGCACAAGCCGCTGTTTCTCAACCTGCCCGACGATGCCGAAACGCCGGAGACGGCGATCCGCTACGTGCCGCAGCCGGCGCGGGCACGGTTGATCGAGATGTTCGGGGCGATCGATCTGCGCCTCGTCGCCAGCGGCCACGTGCACCAGCGGCGCGACTTCACCTGGCGCCACACCCGCCATGTCTGGGCGCCATCGGCGGGCTTTATCATCAACGATCAGCGCCAGGACCGGATCGCGATCAAGCAAGTCGGGCTGGTCGAATACCGCTTCCGGCCCGACAGTCTTGAAGTCCGCCACGTCAGGGCCGCGGGCCAGGTCGATGTCGACATCGAGGAGCTGCTCGCCCAGATGGGCGGCGAGCATTGAGGCGCGCCGATCGGCTCAGGCGACGCTCTTGAGGTCCTGCTGGATCGCGTCGAGCAGGGATTGCAGCGCCTCGCTGTTCACCGGCTTGGCCCCGAGATCGTTGGCAGGCGGCTGCCTGACAGGCTGCGCGGCCTTGACCGGGCGCTTCGGGAATGGCGGCGGCGCCGGCAACGCGAGGCGGGTCAGATCGCCCTCCTCGTCGACATGGACGAACTTGCCATGGATGACGTCGTCGTGGCGGCCCATGATGAACATGGCCGTCCAATAGCCGGCGGCAACCAGGATAACGCAGAAAACACTGATCTCTAACATCGCAGCACCTGAAATATGCCCGATGATTCAATGCCTTCGTGATCCCGTCAATGAACGGCCGGTCACACCTGCGGGTTTTGCGGGCAGGTGTGACCATTTGGTGACTCTTTCTTAACTATCTCCACGCGGCGTGCGGCCTCAGGGCCACGGGAGTCCCAGTTCCCGTCGCGCTAGGCCTTGTCCGGACCGACCCGGACCAGCTGCTTGCCGAAATTGGCGCCCTTCAGCAGGCCGATGAAGGCACCGGGCGCGCTCTCCAGCCCCTCGGTGACGAACTCCTTGTACTTGACCTTGCCGTCGCGGACCCATTCCGACATGTCGCGCAGGAAGTCGCCGTGGCGGGAGGCGAAGTCGGAGACGATGAAGCCGCGGAAGGTCAGCCGCTTGGTCAGCGTCGCGCGCATCATTGCACCGGCCCATTTCGGCGGCTTGGCCTCGGTGTCGTTGTAATGCGCGATCAGGCCGCAGACCGGCACGCGCGCGAACGGATTGAGCAGCGGGAACACCGCCTCGAACACGGCTCCGCCGACATTCTCGAAATAGACGTCGATCCCTCCAGGGCAAGCTTCTTTCAGCTTGGCGGCGAGATCGGGATCGCGGTGATCGATGCAGGCATCGAAGCCGAGCTCCTTCACGACGTAGTCGCACTTGTCCTTGCCGCCGGCGATGCCGACCGCGCGTGCGCCCTTGATCTTCGCGATCTGGCCGACGGCCGAGCCGACCGCACCGGAGGCGCCGGCGACGACGACGGTCTCGCCTGCTTGCGGCTTGCCGATGTCGAGCAGGCCCGTGTACGCCGTCATGCCGGGCATGCCGAGCACGCCGATCGAGGTCGAGATCGGCCCGAGCCTCGGATCGACCTTGATCAGGCCCTTGCCGTTGGAGATCGCGTGAGACTGCCAACCGGTTCGCGCGCGGACGATGTCGCCTTTGGCGAAATCCGGATTGCTGGAGGCGGCAACCTCGCTCACAGCCTCGCCTTCCATCACGCCGCCGACCGGCACCGGCGCGGCATAGGACGGACCATCGCTCATGCGTCCGCGCATATAGGGATCGAGCGACAGCCAGATCGTGCGCAGCAAAACTTCGCCCGCCGCAGGCGTCGGGATCGCGAATTCCTCGATGCGGAAATCGGACGGCTTTGGCTCGCCGACAGGACGCGCGGCGAGAACGATACGTTTGCCTTGGGACATGGCTTCCTCCTGATTGTCGTTTCGACGAGGACGGAAGCGGAGGCAGCGGGGCGCGTCAATACAAAAGCGGTGGAGGTTGATCGCGTTTCGCCACGCTTATCTCGCGTGTCCCGTACGCGCTGCAGCGCTCTTGCGCTGCTGCGCAGAGCCTGGACCCAGAAGGCGACATACGACCAAGCAGAGAATTGGGCCCCGGCTCTGCAGCGCACCGCTGAAGAAGCGCTGCGCTGCGTCCGGGGCACGAGAGCGGCGTCAAACGTGAGACGTAGGACTAACCCCCGCCCGGATAGTTCGGGCTCTCGCGCGTGATGGTGACGTCGTGGACGTGGCTCTCGCGCAGGCCCGCGCCGGTGATGCGGACGAACTGCGCCTTCTCGTGCAGCTCCTTCATGTCCTTTGCGCCGACATAGCCCATCGCGGCGCGCAGGCCGCCGGCGAGCTGGTGCATGACATGGCCGACCGCGCCCTTGTAGGGCACCTGGCCCTCGATGCCTTCCGGCACGAGCTTGAGCGTGTCCTTGATGTCCTGCTGGAAATAGCGGTCGGCCGAGCCGCGCGCCATCGCGCCGACCGAGCCCATGCCGCGATACGCCTTGTAGGAACGGCCCTGCCACAGGAACACTTCGCCGGGCGTCTCATCGGTGCCGGCCAGCAGCGAGCCGACCATGGCGATGTCGGCGCCGGCGGCGAGCGCCTTGGCGAGATCGCCGGAGAACTTGATGCCGCCGTCGGCGATGACGGGAATGTCGGCCTTCTTCGCCGCCTCGACCGCGTCCATGATCGCGGTGAGCTGGGGGACGCCGACGCCTGCAACGATGCGCGTGGTGCAGATCGAGCCCGGGCCGATGCCGACCTTGATGCAGTCCGCGCCCGCGTCGATCAAAGCCTGCGTGCCTTCGGTGGTGGCGACGTTGCCGGCAACGACCTGAACCGAGTTGGAGAGACGCTTGATCCGGTTCACCGCGTGCAGCACGTGGCGGGAATGGCCGTGCGCGGTGTCGACGACGATGAGATCGACGCCGGCATCGATCAGCCGCTCGGTGCGCTCGAAGCCGGTATCGCCGACCGTGGTCGCGGCGGCGACGCGGAGGCGGCCCTGCGCATCCTTGCAGGCGAGCGGATGGGCGACCGCCTTCTCCATGTCCTTGACGGTGATGAGGCCGACGCACCGATATTGCTCGTCGACCACCAGCAGCTTCTCGATGCGGTGCTGATGCAGCATCCGCCGCGCCTCGTCCTGGCTGACATTCTCGCGTACCGTGACGAGACCTTCATGCGTCATCAGCTCGGAGACTTTTTGCCTGGGGTCGGTGGCAAAGCGCACGTCGCGGTTGGTGAGGATGCCGACCAGCCTGCCGGGCGTGTTCTTGCCGGCGCCGGTGACGACGGGAATGCCGGAGATGCCGTGATCGCTCATCAGCTTCAGCGCATCGTCGAGCGTGGCCTCGGGGCTGATGGTGAGCGGGTTCACCACCATTCCCGATTCAAAGCGCTTGACCTGCCGCACCTGGGCAGCCTGCCCTTCGGGATCGAAATTGCGATGGATGACGCCGAGCCCGCCGGCCTGCGCCATCGCGATCGCCATGCGCGCCTCGGTAACGGTGTCCATGGCGGAGGCCATGATCGGAATGTTGAGCGGAATGGCGCGGGTGACGCGGGAGCGGATATCGACCTCGCCCGGCATGACGTCCGACAGGCCCGGCTTCAACAGCACGTCGTCGAACGTAAGGGCTTCGCGAATGCCTTGTTGCACCGTGGCCATGTGCCAACTCCTTCCGCGGCCCTGCCGCAAATGCTTATGGATGAGCGCCACCCTCGGCGTACCTTGCGGCATCGCCTGAGAATCGGAGCCCATCGGTGGGGTTGACGCGGGTCGATAGCACGGCCGTGTGACGAATCAAAGCAATTCGGACGGCTAGCCAGCCATGCACAGGCTTTTTACGTAAATTCAGCGGGGATAGCCGGCTCTGGCCCATCCGCCGTCATTCCGGGGCGCGACGAAGTCGCGAACCCGGAATCCTCCGCGCAGCGTGTGGCCCAATGGATTCCGGGCGGCGCCCGGAATCCGAGGGAAAGAGGCACGCCGTCGTCACGCAGGATTTAGGTGCTATGCGTCGATCCGCAATGGTCGCGGCTGGACAGCGGTGGTAAGCCGCAACTCCACCCTCTTCCGATTTTCATTACCAATCCGTCATGGTCGACAAGCAACGCGTCATTCCGCTGATCGTGGCCACTGCTCTCTTCATGGAGAACATGGACTCGACAGTGATCGCCACTTCGCTGCCGGCGATCGCGGCCGACATCGGCACCAGCCCGCTGACGCTCAAGCTCGCGATCACGTCCTATCTGCTGTCGCTCGCGGTGTTCATCCCGGCGAGCGGCTGGACCGCCGACCGGTTCGGCGCGCGGATGGTGTTCGCGATCGCGGTCGGCGTGTTCATGGTCGGATCGATCGGCTGCGCGCTCTCGGGTTCGGTCACCGATTTCGTGTTCGCGCGCATCCTGCAAGGCATGGGCGGGGCGATGATGACGCCGGTCGGGCGTCTCGTGCTGCTGCGATCGGTCGACAAGAGCGCGCTGGTCAACGCCATGGCCTGGGTGACGGTCCCTGCCCTGATCGGTCCCGTGATCGGCCCACCGCTCGGCGGCTTCATCACCACCTACGCGTCCTGGCACTGGATCTTCCTGATCAACATCCCGATCGGGCTGCTCGGCATCTTCATGGCGCTGCGCTTCATCGATCCCATCAAGAGCGACGAGCGCGAGCCGTTCGATCTCTACGGCATGGTGCTGGCGGGCATCGGACTTGCCGGCATCGCCTTCGGCCTGTCGGTTGCGGGTCTCAACCTGCTGCCGTGGAGCACCGTCGCCGCGCTGGTCGTGGGTGGCGCGATCTCGATGACGCTCTACGTCATTCACGCACGGCGAACGGGATCGCCGGTCCTGGATTTTTCGCTTCTGAAGCTGCCGACGTTGCGCGCGGCCGTGCTCGGCGGCTTTCTGTTCCGGCTCGGCATCGGCGCGCTGCCGTTCCTGCTGCCGCTCTTGATGCAGATCGGCTTCGGGCTGTCGCCGTTCCATTCGGGCCTCGTCACCTTTTCGTCCTCGTTGGGGGCGATGGGCATGAAGACGCTCGCGGCGCGCCTGATCCGCACCTTCGGCTTCCGAAATCTGATGACCGTGAACGCGATCGTCAGCGCGTTCTTCCTCGCCGTCTGCGCGCTGTTCACGGTGACGACGCCGCTGCTGATCATCATGGTGATCCTGGTGGTCGGCGGCTTCTTCCGCTCGCTGGAGTTCACCGCGATCAACACGGTCGCCTATGCCGACGTCGAGACCACGCAGATGAGCCGCGCCACGACGCTGGTCAGCGTCAACCAGCAGCTCGCGGTGTCCGCCGGCGTCGCCGTCGGCGCGGCCTGCGTGGAAACGACGATGTGGTTCAACCATGTCAGCGAAATCGACGCCACCGTGTTCGCCCCCGCCTTCCTCGTGATCGCGCTGACCTCGGCGGCATCGAGCTGGTTCTTCTGGCAGATGCCGGTCGACGCCGGGCACGAGATCTCCGGCCGCAAGGTCGGGGACATTTCCAGCCGCAAGGGCGCGGACAAAAGTGCGGCCAAGGCAGCCGTCAAGGCGGCGACCGAGGATACGCAGGATGTGCGGGATCAACGGCTGGGTTAGCTCAATTCGTCATTGCGAGCGAAGCGAAGCAATCCAGAATGCATCTGCAGAGGCGGTCCGGATTGCTTCGTCGCTTCGCTCCTCGCAATGACGGAGTCTGCGGCTAAGTCTTCGCCTCGCCCCGAAACCCCGTCGCCAGCACGTAGCGCTCCGAAGAGTCGGCCCGGCTCGCGGCGGGCTTGACGTGGCGCACCGTCGCAAAGTCGCGCTTGAGCTGGGCGAGCAGGTCGGCGTCGGCGCCGCTCTGGAACGTCTTGGCCAGGAACGCGCCGCCGGGCTTGAGCACGTCGCAGGCAAAGGCAGCCGCGGTCTCGATCAGGCCGACGATGCGGAGCTGGTCGGTCTTGCGGTGACCGGTGGTGTTGGCGGCCATGTCGGACATCACGAAGTCGGCGCCGCCGCCGAGCATGGCCTTGAGCTTTTCCGGGACATCGTTGTCCATGAAGTCGAGCTGGGCGAAATCGACACCCGCAATCTCGGGCATCTCCAGCAGATCGATCGCAACGACCTTGCCCTTGCCGTCGACCGAGCCGACGCGCTTGGCGGCGATCTGGCTCCAGCCGCCCGGCGCGGCGCCTAGATCGACCACCGCCATGCCGTGCTTCAGCAAGCGATATTTGTCGTCGATCTCGAGCAGCTTGAAGGCGGCGCGCGAGCGATAGCCCAGCGCCTTCGCCTTCACCACATAGGGGTCGTTGAGCTGCCGCTCCAGCCACAGCTTCGACGACAATTTGCGCTTGCCGCCGGTCTTGACCTGGACGTGCAAGCGGCCGGTGGTGTCCTTGGCCATCTCACCAGCTCCTGAGGGCGCCGTCCTCGCGCATCATCTCGACCAGCATGCCCTCGCGCAGGCCGCGGTCGGCGACGCGCAGGCGCGGCAGCGGGAAGGACCGCCTGATGGCATCGAGAATGGCGCAGCCGGCGAGCACGAGATCGGCGCGCTCGACGCTGATGCAGCTGTTGTTGGCGCGTTCCTCGTAGCTCATGCCGAGCAACTTGCTGATGGTCGCGGTGATGTCGGAATCGTTCATCCAGATGCTGTCGATGCGGCGGCGGTCGTAGCGCGCGAGGTTGAGGTGGATGCCGGCAAGCGTCGTCACCGTGCCCGAGGTGCCGAGCAGGTGCATGTCGGCGAGATCGCCGCCGTGCACTTCGGCGAACGGCGCGACGTGGTTGGCAACCTCCTGCTCCATCGCGGCGTAGATCTCCGACGTCACGTCGCGGCCGCCGAACTGCTCGGCGAGCGTGACCACACCGTAAGGGATCGACATCCAGGCCTTGATGCGCGGCTCGGGATTTTGCGGATCGCGCTCGATCCGCACCAGTTCGGTCGAACCGCCGCCGATGTCGAACAGGATCGCGCCACGTCCCCTGGGATCGACCAGCGGCGAGCAACCGAGCACGGCGAGTGCGGCCTCGGTCTCCCGATCGATCACCTCCAGCTCGATACCGGTTTCGGCCGCGACGCGGTTCCGGAACCCCTCCGCGTTCGAGGCCGCACGGCAGGCTTCGGTCGCGATCAGACGCAACCGGCGCGCTTTGCGCAAATTGATCTTGTCACGGCAGATGCTGAGCGCGGCGATGGCGCGCTCGATCGCGGCCTCGCTGATGCACCCGGTCGACGAGACCCCCTCCCCGAGCCGGATGATGCGCGAGAAGGAATCGACCACGCGAAAGCCGTCCTGGGTCGGACAAGCGATCAAGAGCCTGCAATTGTTGGTGCCGAGGTCCAGCGCCGCGTAGACACCGGTTCCCGGCGCCTGCGCGCCGACGGCCGGTCCGGTGGCCAACGCCACCGCCGCCATCGACCCCTCCAGCTCACCGTGCGGCCCAAGGTGCGTCCCATGGCCGTCGCGGAGCCGCGTGTGGTCATTCATACAAACTGTCTTTCCGCGGCCGGTCGGGCCGGTCTGGAATTGATTTTTCGCCTGAAACCTTAGCAGCGCGGCGGGCATGCGCAACAACCCATCACATGGGACCATGCCCATTCGTGCGTTGTCGTGAACGGGGCGGTGGGTTATTTGAGGAGAGCCCGGTGCCCCGCTGCCGCGAAATTGCGCAAATGCCGGCTTTTCAGGTCAATTCCATGCAAGATCACACCTCATCGTCCACGCTCGAAAACGCTATTGCACTGCAAAAATACGGCGTCGGGCAGCCCGTCCGCCGTAAGGAGGACGACACCCTGGTGCGCGGCAAGGGCCGCTATACCGACGATTTCAACCTGCCCGGCCAGGCCTATGCAGTGGTCGTTCGTTCCACCCATGCCCATGGAGCCATCCGCAGCATCGGCATCGACGCAGCCAAGGCCATGCCTGGCGTGCTGGGGGTCTGGACCGGCAGGGATCTCGACGCCGCCGGCTACGGTCCCTTCACCTGCGGCCTGCCGCTCAAGAGCCGCGACGGCTCGCCTTTGCTCCAGACCAACCGCCAGCCGCTCGCGACCGACAAGGTCCGCTTCGTCGGCGATCCCGTCGCCTTCGTGGTCGCCGAGACGCTGGCGCAGGCGCGCGATGCCGCCGAGGCGGTCGAGCTCGACATCGAGCCGCTGCCGGCGGTGACCGATCCCGAGGAAGCCGCCAAACCCGGCGCGCCGCAGCTCTACGACCACATCCCCGGGAATGTCGTGCTCGACTACCATTATGGCGACATGGACAAGGTCAACGCGGCCTTCGCCAGCGCTGCCCATGTCACCAAGGTCGACATCGAGAACACCCGTGTCGCCGTGGTCTCGATGGAGCCGCGCGTTGGCCTTGCCTCCTACGACAGGAAGACCGAGCGCTACACGTTGCAGGTACCGACGCAGGGCGTCGCCGGCAACCGCGCCAACCTCGCCAAGAACCTGAAAGTGCCGAACGAGAAGGTGCGCATCCTCACCGCCAATGTCGGCGGCTCCTTCGGCATGAAGAACATCAACTATCCCGAGTACATGTGCATCCTGTACGCGGCGAAGGAATTGGGCAAGCCGGTGAAGTGGCTCGACGAGCGCTCGACCGCGTTCCTCTCCGACAGCCACGGCCGCGCGCAGAAGATCCATGCCGAGCTCGCGCTCGATGCCGAGGGGATTTTCCTCGCGGCCAAGCTTGAAGGCTTCGGCAATCTCGGCGCCTACATCACCGGCGTCGCGCCGGGGCCGCTCTCGCTCAACACCGGCAAGAACTTTTCCAGCGTCTACCGCACCCCGCTGATGGCCGTCGACATCAAGGTGGTCTTGACCAACACCACGCTGATGGGCGCCTATCGCGGCGCCGGCCGGCCCGAGGCGAACTACTACATGGAGCGGCTGATCGACCGCGCCGCCGACGAGATGGGCATCAACCGGCTGACCTTGCGCAAGCGCAACTTCATCAAGCCGAGCCAGATCCCGTTCGCGGCCTCCTCAGGCATCACCTACGACAGCGGCGACTTCCAGGCCGTGTTCAACAAGGCGCTCGAAATCTCCGACCACGAGAATTTCGCCAAGCGCAAGAAAGAGAGCAAGAAGGCCGGCAAGCTGCGCGGCATCGCCGTCGGCTCCTATCTCGAGGTCACCGCGCCGCCGAGCCCGGAGCTCGGCAAGATCGTGTTCGATGCTGACGGCACCGTGCAGCTCATCACCGGCACGCTCGATTACGGCCAGGGCCATGCCACGCCGTTCGCACAGGTGCTGAGCGCGCAGCTCGGCGTCCCCTTCGAGAGTGTCAAGCTCGTGCAGGGCGACAGCGACATCGTCCACACCGGCAACGGTACCGGTGGCTCGCGCTCGATCACCGCGACCGGCCAGGCCATCGTGGGCGCTGCCAAGCTCGTCATCGAAAAGGGCAAGCGGGCAGCTGCGCATATGCTCGAAGCCTCCGAAGCCGACATCGAATTCGAAGGCGGCAGCTTCACCATCGCCGGCACCGACCGCAGCATCGACATCATGGAGCTCGCCAAGCGCTTGCATGACGGCAAGACGCCGGATGGCGTGCCCGACAGCCTCGACGTCGACCACACCAGCGAACCGGTCGCCTCGGCGTTTCCGAACGGCTGCCACGTCGCCGAGGTCGAGATCGATCCGGAGACCGGTGTGGTGCAGATCGTGCGCTACAGCGCGGTCAACGATTTCGGCACGGTGGTCAACCCGATGCTGGTCGCAGGCCAGCTCCATGGCGGCGTCGTCCAGGGCATCGGCCAGGCGCTGATGGAGCACATCCGCTACGACGAGAGCGGCCAGCCGATCACGGGCTCGCTGATGGACTACGCCCTGCCGCGCGCCGAGGACGTGCCCAACATGACAGTCGGCGACCACCCGGTGCCCGCCACCACCAACCCGCTCGGCAGCAAGGGCTGCGGCGAAGCCGGCTGCGCCGGCAGCCTGTCGACGGTGGTGAACGCGGTGCTCGACGCTTTGTCCGAGTACGGCATCAAGCACATCGACATGCCGCTGACCTCGGAGCGGGTGTGGCGCGCGATCCAGGACGCGAAGGCGAAGGCGGCGTAAGGGACTTTCTTTCTCTGCCGTCATGGCCGGGCCTGTCCCGGCCATCCACGCCTTACCTCGATACACGAAGAACGTGGATGCCCGGGACAAGCCCGGGCATGACGACGTGGTGGCGTGACGATGTGCCTACTTCCGCCTACGCCGCCGCTTGCTCGCGCGGCTGGGTGATCGCAATGTGCTGGCAGTGCGCGAGCGGCGTCGTGCCGTTGGCGACGACGAGCGCGTCGAGCTCGACGAAGCGGTGGCCCTTCTTCTCGTAGTTCGCGGTGACCTGCGCCCGCGCGGTAATCTCGTCGCCGGCGCGCGCCGCCGACAGCAGCTGCATGCGGCTGCCTACATGGATCCATGGACCCAGAATCGTGTTGTCCACCAGCACGCGGTTCATCACCCGCTGGATCAGGCCGGGATGGCCGAGCCCTTCGCGCGCGAAGATCGGATCGGTTTCCCTGATGTCAGCGAGGTAGTCAGCCGCATCCTGCCCGGCCCAGCGCCGGGGCGTGGTGCCCAGCCATTTGCCGGTCTCGAACGTCGCGGGACTGACCGGCTTACGTTCAGCCACCACGGGCACCGCGACATAGTCGTTCAGTGACACCACAGGCGCCGCCGCCGGCAGCGAGGCCGTCCCCGTGGCGCAAAGCTCGGTGCGGCTGAACACTTCGATGGTCAGCAAGCCGTCGTGCTCGGTCGCGTCGACATCGGCGGTTTCGCCGTCATAGACCGGTTTGATGAAGCGCGCCTCGATCAGCCCGCGCTCAAGGAAATCTCGGCCCCACCGCGCCACCGGCACGTGCATCATGTAGGCGAAGACATCGACGCCGGGGACCAGCCCGCCGGAAAAGCCGAACCGGCGCGCGACGGTGTCGTCATGCATCTTGTTTTCGGATTGCTTGGCGGTGTTGTAGGCCTCGACGCGCCAGGTTTCGAGCCGGTTCGGCATGGGGTCATCTTCCCTGTTCTTGTTGTTTCGGGACGATCGTAAGCCCCGGGGAACACCGGTCAATCCCCTCGCCTTTGCGGCCCGAATGGGGTACCACGCGGCGAATGACTGACACTCCCACCCGCATCTATGTCGACGCCGACGCCTGCCCGGTCAAGGACGAGATTTATCGCGTCGCGCTCCGGCACGGCGTGCCCGTCAGCGTGGTCGCCGGCAATTTCATCCGCGTGCCACAGGACCCGCTGATCGAGCGTATCGCGGCCGGCGCCGGCATGGACGCCGCCGACGACTGGATCGTCGAGCGCGTCAAGCCTGGCGACGTCGTCGTGACATCGGACATTCCGCTCGCGAGCCGCTGCGTGAAGGCCGGCGCCGACGTGATCGCGCCGAACGGCAAGCCGTTCACCGAGGAATCGATCGGTATGACGCTGGCGGTGCGCAATCTGATGACAGACCTGCGCTCGGCCGGCGAGGTCACCGGCGGCCCGCGCTCGTTCTCCCCGCGCGACCGCTCCGCCTTCCTCTCGGCGCTCGACCAGACGCTGCGCCGGATCCAGCGCCGCCGTGCCGATCAGGCCGCAACACATCAAGGCTGATCATGGCGCCCCCGCTGATCCAACTGAAAGACATCAGGCTGACCTTCGGCGGCACGCCGCTTTTGAGCGGTGTCGAGCTGAACGTCGCGCCCAGCGAGCGCGTCTGTTTGATCGGGCGCAACGGTTCCGGCAAATCGACCCTGCTGAAGATCGCGGCCGGTCTCGTCGAGCCCGACGGCGGCACACGCTTCGTCCAACCGGGCGCCACCGTGCGCTATCTTCCGCAGGAACCTGACTTCGGTGAGCACAAGACCACGCTGGCCTATGTCGAGTCCGGGCTCGCGCCCGGCGACGACCAGCACCAGGCACGCTATCTGCTGGAGCAACTCGGGCTGACCGGCGAAGAGAATCCGCATAATCTCTCCGGCGGCGAGGCGCGCCGCGCGGCGCTGGCTTTTGTGCTCGCGCCATCGCCCGACATCCTGCTGCTGGACGAGCCGACCAACCACCTCGATCTCGCCACCATCGAGTGGCTGGAGCAGGAGCTGGACTCCAGGCGCAGCGCGCTGGTGATCATCAGCCACGACCGCCGTTTCCTGACCAATCTGTCGCGATCCACGGCCTGGCTCGACCGCGGCAAGATCAAGCAGATCGACCGCGGCTTCGCCTCGTTCGAGAGCTGGCGCGACGAGGTGCTGGCGGAAGAAGAGCGCGACCAGCACAAGCTCGACCGCAAGATCGTCGACGAGGAGCACTGGCTGCGCCATGGCGTCTCCGGCCGGCGCAAGCGTAACGTCAAGCGTCTCGGCAATCTGCATGCGCTGCGCGACCAGCGGCGCAATTATCGCGGCACGACCGGCAGCGCCAGTCTTGCAGCCAGCGAAGCGGAGCAATCCGGCAAGCTGGTGATCGAGGCAAAGGGCGTCACCAAGGCCTACGGCGACCGCATGATCGTCGACAATTTCTCCACCCGCATCCAGCGCGGCGACCGGCTCGGCATCATCGGCCCGAACGGCGCCGGCAAGACCACGCTGGTCAATTTGCTCACCGGTGGCATGCAACCGGATTCCGGGACGATACGTCTCGGCGCCAATCTGGAGGTCGCAACCCTCGATCAGCACCGCGAAAGCCTCGATCCGAAATCGACGCTGGCGGAAGCGCTGACCGGTGGCCGCGGCGACCAGATCATGGTCGGCGGCAAGCCGAAACACGTCGTCGGCTACATGAAGGACTTCCTGTTCGCGCAAGAGCAGCGCGGCACGCCGGTGGAGGTGCTCTCGGGCGGCGAGCGTGGCCGGCTGATGCTGGCGCGTGCGCTGGCGAAGCCGTCGAACCTGCTGGTGCTGGACGAGCCGACCAACGACCTCGATCTCGAAACGCTCGACGTGCTCGAAGACATGCTCGGCGATTACGAGGGCACCGTCATCCTGATCAGCCATGACCGCGACTTCCTCGATCGCGTCGTCACCTCCGTGATCGCGCCGGAGGGCAACGGCAAATGGACCGAATATGCCGGCGGCTACAGCGACATGCTGACCCAGCGCGGTGCGGATTTGAAGCGGGAAACGGCCAAAGCAGCGCCGGCTGCCGAGAAGAAAGAGGGACGCTCCGCTGCCCCCGCCTCCGCACCGAAGCGCAAGCTGAGCTTCAACGACAAGCATGCGCTGGAGACGCTGCCGAAGAAGATGGAAGCGTTGCAGGCCGATATAGCAAAACTGCAGCGCGTGCTCGACGATCCCAATCTCTACACCAAGGATCGCAAGAAATTCGACGATACCTCCGCCGCCATCGCCAAGGCGCATGACGAACTATCCGCTGCTGAAGAGCGCTGGCTTGAGCTTGAAATGCTTCGTGAAGAGATTGAACAGGCCTAGCACGCATTCCGCAAAAGTGGGCACCGGTTTTGCGATCAGAATGCGCGCCAACTCAAGAGACGTCCCATGACAACGACCCTCGCCGCCAAGATCGCCCGCGAATACGGCACGCCCTGCGCCGTCATCGACATGGACAGGGTCGAGCGCAACATCGCGCGGATCCAGAAGGCCTGCGATGACGCCGGCATCGCCAACCGTCCCCACATCAAGACGCACAAGAACCCGACGCTCGCGAAGATCCAGGTCGCGGCCGGCGCCAAGGGCATCACCTGCCAGAAGATCGGCGAGGCCGAGATCATGGCCAATGCCGGCATCGACGACATCCTGATCAGCTACAACCTGCTCGGCGAAGAGAAGATGGCGCGGCTCGGCGCGCTGAATGCCAAAGCCAACATGACGGTCGCCGCCGACAATTCCACCGTCGTCGCCGGCCTGCCCAAGGCTGCTGCGGCGTCGGGCCGTCCGCTCTCCGTCGTGGTCGAATGCGACACCGGCCGCAAGCGCGCCGGCGTCGAAACGCCGGCAGAAGCCATCGCACTTGCGCGCGAGATCGCGGGGTCGAAGGGGCTCGAGTTCGCCGGCTTCATGATGTACCCGACGGAGACGGGCTGGGCCGATGCGCAGAAATTCCTCGACGAGGCACTGACTGGCGTGCGCGCGCACGGGCTGGACGCGAAGATCGTCTCGACCGGCGGCACGCCGAACCTCGTCAACATCGGGAAGCTCAAGGGCGGCACCGAGCACCGCTTCGGCACCTACATCTACAATGACCGTATGCAGGTCGCAGCGGGCTCGGCGACCTGGGACGACTGCGCGCTGCACATCTATTCGACCGTCGTGAGCCGCGCCGCACCCGAGCGCGGCATCCTCGACGCCGGCTCGAAGACGCTGACAACGGATACCGGCGGGCTCGATGGCCACGGCCTGATCCTCGAGCACCCCGAAGCCAAGATCGCGAAATTCGCCGAGGAGCACGGCTTCCTGGATCTCTCGCGCAGCAACACGCGCCCCAATATCGGCGACGTCGTCCGCATCGTGCCGAACCACGTCTGCGTCGTCGTCAACATGATGGACGAAGTGCTGATGGTCCGCGGCGAGGAGATCATCGGCACGCTGCCGGTGGCGGCGCGCGGGAAGTTGCGGTAGGGGGTCGGCGCCCGCGCATCCTTCGAGGCTCCCGATGCCATGCTTTGCATCGCGCCACTCGCACCTCAGGACGACGCTCTCTCTTGTCTGTGCTCGGGGAGGAGCGTCGCTCTCTCGCAGCCGTCCCCCTGAGGTGGCCGCTTCTTCAGCGGCCCTCGAAGGGCGGCGGCGCTCTACGAACGCTTCGACCAGTCGAGCACACCCCTGCCCGCCGCAGCGCCCGTCGCAAACGACGCCTGCAACAGGTAGCCGCCCGTCGGTGCCTCCCAGTCCAGCATCTCGCCGCCGGCGAACAGGCCGGGCAGCTTGTGCAGCATGAAGTGCTCGTCGAGTTCGTCGAAGGCAATTCCGCCCGCCGTCGAGATGGCGCGCTCGATCGCAGCAACGCCGGTGAGCTTGACCGGGATTGCGTTGATCAGATGCGCAAGCTCCGCCGGCGAGAACGCGGCCAGCGGCCGGCCGGACGCGAGCGCGGCCTCCTGCATCAGGCCGATGCCGACCGGCGACAATTGCGCCGCCTTGCGCAGGAAGTTCGCGAGCGATTGCTTGCCGCGCGTGCCTGACAGCCGGGTGATCAGCGTTGCAATATCGAGATCCGGCCGCAACGCAATCATCAGCGTGGCCTGCCCGAGACCCAGTACCGCCTCGCGCAGCTCCGCCGACAGCGCGTAGATCGCGCCGCCCTCGATGCCGCTCCGGGTGATCATGGCTTCGCCGCGCACCGTATGCGCACGAAGCGTCAGCGCCACGCCCTTGAGCGGCTGGCCCTCGAAACGATCGCGAAACACGTCGGACCACGCGACCGTGAAGCCGGAATTGGCCGGCCGAAGCTTTGAGATAGTCACCCCCTTCGCAGCGAGGAGTTCGACCCAGCCGCCATCCGATCCGAGCCGCGGCCAGCTTGCACCGCCAAGCGCCAGCACGGTCGCATTGGCACTAACGGGCGCCACGCCCTCAGACGTCCGGAACAGCAGCCGTCCCTCACCGTCCCAACCGGCCCAGCGATGGCGAAACGCAAACCGCACGCCGCTCGCATCGAGCCGCCGCAGCCAGGCGCGCAGCAAAGGCGAAGCCTTGAACGCTTTTGGAAACACCCGCCCGCTGCTGCCGACGAAGGTGGGCTCACCCAGGGCTTCGCTCCACGCCCGCAACGCGTCGGGCGAAAACGCCTCGATCGCCGCTTGCAGCTTGGGCGCCGCCTCGCGATAGCGCGCCATGAATTGGGCAAGCTGCTCGCTGTGGGTGAGATTGAGCCCGCCCCGGCCCGCCATCAGAAATTTGCGGCCCGCGGACGGCATCGCGTCATAGACGGTGACGCGGGAGCCGCCTTGCGCCAGCACCTCCGCCGCCATCAGCCCAGCGGGACCGGCCCCGATGACGGCGACGTCGGTCAGAGCTTGATCCCTGCCCGTGCCGCGGCCTGCGCCACGTATTTCTGTGTCTGCTCGAACGCGCCGGTCAGCGCCCTCGCCTTCGACATGTCGCTGATCTCGGCGAAATGCGCGGCGACCGCGTCCGGCGTCCATTCGGATTCCGGAAGGTTGATGCCTTCGCTCTCCAGTATCTTGATCACGGCGAAGGACCCGGCGCCGGCACCCATGATCGTGCGGGTCGGAGCGTCCTCGCTGAGCATGTACTCGACCGCGGGCGTGATCGCGTTCGGCTTCATCAGCTGCAGCGCCTGCGGCGGCAGCAGCTCCTCGGTCATGCGGGTCGCCGCCGTCGGCGAGATGATGTTGACGCGGATATCGTTCTTGCGGCCCTCTTCCGCGAGCACGTTCATCAGGCCGACCATGCCGGACTTCGCCGCGCCGTAATTGGCCTGGCCGAAATTGCCGTAGAGGCCGGAGGACGACGTCGTCAGCACGATGCGTCCGTAATTGCGGTCGCGCATGCCGGCCCAGGCCGCCTTGCAGCAATAGAAGGTGCCGACGAGATGCACGTCGAGCACCTTCTGGAAATCCGCCGCTTCCATCTTGCCGAACGACTTGTCGCGCAGGATGCCGGCATTGGCGCACATCAGATCGACGCTGCCCCACTCCTTCGTGGCGCGCTCGACCATGGCTGTGACCTGCTCGAAATTGGAGACGTCCGCGCCGTCGGCCATCGCGGTACCGCCCGCTTTGCGGATTTCCTCGACCACGGCCTCGGCCGGCGACAGCGATCCGCCGCTGCCGTCGCGCGCGCCGCCGAAATCGTTGACCACGACCTTCGCGCCGCGGCTGGCCAGCCCCAGCGCATGTGCCTTACCGAGACCATTGCCCGCGCCGGTGACGATAGCGACGCGTCCGTCGAACCTGATTGCCATTGTGCAACTTCCTGCCTCTTCTTCCTTCTCCCCCTGTGGGAGAAGGTGGCGCGAAGCGCCGGATGAGGGGTCTCTCGCAACAGATGCGCTCGCGGAGAGAGACCCCTCACCCGGCTTCGCGTTCCGCGAAGCCACCCTCTCCCACAAGGGGAGAGGGTGAGAGCCCTCCGCGCAGATTTGGTCAGCTTTTGAGCAGCGATGGGTTGCCGGGTCAAGCCCGGCAACGACGCCCCAGGTCAGGCGAAATAGATCAGACCCAACCAGTCCGCGACCAGCGCCGGCTTGTCCTCGCCCTCGATCTCCACCGTGACGTTGGTGCGGGACTGCAACTCGTTCGGCTTGCGCAGCTTGGCTTCGGCCAGCACGAAACGGCCGCGGATACGCTTGCCCGAGCGGACCGGCGAGATGAAGCGCAGCTTGTCGAAGCCGTAATTGACGCCCATCGTGGTGCCCGCAATCGCCGGCATCACTTCGTAGGACATCACCGACAGCATCGACATCGTCAGGAAGCCGTGCGCGATGGTGGTGCCGAACGCAGTCTCCTTCGCCCTCTCGGGATCGACGTGGATAAACTGGTGATCATCGGTCACGTCGGCATAGGTGTCGATGCGGGGCTGATCGATCAGGTGCCACGACGACACGCCGATCTCCCTGCCGACCATGGCCTGATAGGCCTGAAGCGTGATCGGCGGCTTCTTCCAGATTTCGTTCACTTAGGTCTCACTCCGTGTTTTCGGCAATTCGGGAAAATCCTCTTCCCGGAATTCGCGGCCGCGCTGGGGATCCTCGCGGTCGCCGTCGCGCTCGAGCCGCCGCAGCTGAACACGCCGGATCTTTCCCGAGATCGTCTTCGGCAGCTCGGTGACGATCTCGAGGCGGCGGATGCGCTTGAATGGCGCAAGGCGCGTATGCAGATGCTGGAAGATCGACAGCGCGGTCTCCGGCGTCCGCTCGGCGCCCGAGGTCAACAGCACGAACGCCTTGGGGATCGCGAGCCGGATCGGATCCGGGCTCGGCACCACCGCGGCTTCCGCAACCAGCTCGTGCTCGAGCAAAACGCTTTCCAGCTCGAACGGGCTGATGCGGTAATCCGACGACTTGAATACGTCGTCGGAGCGGCCGACAAAGGTGAGATAGCCCTCGTCGTCCTCGAACACGACATCGCCGCTGCGATAGAGCTCGCCCTCGGCGCCGGAGAGCTTGCCGTCGTCGCCCTGATAGCCCTGCATCAGACCGGCGGGACGGCTCGCTCCAAGCACCAGTGCGACCTCGCCTTCCTTCGCTCTGTTGCCGTCGGCGTCGCTGATCTGCACGCGATAGCCCGGCAGCGGCCGGCCCATCGAACCGATCTTGATCTTCTGGCCCGGCGAATTGCCGGCCAGCGCCGTGGTTTCGGTTTGGCCATAGCCGTCACGGATGGTGAGGCCCCAGGCCGCCCGTACCTGGTCGATCACTTCAGGATTCAGCGGCTCGCCGGCGCCGCAGACCTCGCGCAAAGCAACCTTGAAGGACGCAAGGTTCTCCTGGATGAACAGCCGCCACACTGTCGGCGGCGCGCACAGCGTAGTGACGCCGCAGCGACCGATGGTGGCGAGCAGCCCCTTGGCATCGAAGCGCGGCTGGTTGACCACAAACACGGTGGCGCCCGCATTCCACGGTGCGAAAAAACAGCTCCAGGCGTGCTTGGCCCAGCCGGGCGAGGAGATGTTGAGATGGACGTCGCCGGGCTTCAGCCCGATCCAGTACATGGTCGAGAGATGGCCGACCGGATAACTGCGCTGGCTGTGCCGGACGAGTTTTGGCTTTGCCGTCGTCCCCGAGGTGAAATAGAGCAGCATCGGATCGTCGGCATTGGTCGGGCCGTCGGCGGTAAAACTCTCGTAGGCCTTTGCGGCATCATCGTAGGAGAGCCATCCGTCGTGGGCCGCGCCGACCACGATGCGGACGATATTCTCCGCACCGAGGCTTGCGAACTTCGCGACCTGGTCCTCGGCCGCCACCACCGCCTTCGCCTTGCCGCGGTCGAGCCGGTCGCGCAGCTCATCGGCGGTGAGCAGCGTGGTCGCGGGGATCACGACGACGCCAAGCTTCATCGCCGCCAGCATCGTCTCCCACAGCGGAACCACATTGCCGAGCAGCAACAGGAGATGATCGCCGCGCTTCAGACCCTGCGCGCGAAGGAAATTCGCGACCTGATTCGAGCGCTTCGAGAGCACCGCAAAGGACAGTTTCGTCTGGCGATCCTGCGCGGCGTCGACGATCCAGAGCGCCGGCCGGTCCTTGGCTTCGGCGTCCTTCGCCAGCTCGTCGAACCAGTCGAGCGCCCAGTTGAAGGGAACCGGATCAGGCCAGCGGAATCCTTTAACCGCCGCTTCGTAATCCGTCCGGTGTTGCAGAAGGAACGCGCGCGCTTCCTGAAATGTCGTCATCCGGCTTTACCACGTTCACTGTCGTCATCCTGAGGAGCCGCGAAGCGGCGTCTCGAAGGATCGCCACAGATACCGTCTTTTCATCCTTCGAGGCTCGCTCCGCTCGCACCTCAGGATGACGGCGATCGAGCAAGCCCCCTAACGTGCTTGATAATTCCGGAAAAATCCACCCCGCCCTGGCCTGCTGCGTCGAAAGACTGATAGATCTCCTGCGCATGCTTGCCGAGCGGGGTGGCCGCGCCCGCGGCCTTCGCAGCGTCCTGCGCCAGCGTCAGATCCTTCACCATCAGCGCGGAAGCAAAACCCGGCTTGTAGTCGTTGTTGGCGGGGGACGTCGGCACCGGGCCCGGCACCGGGCAATAGGTCGTCAGCGACCAGCACTGGCCCGACGAGGTCGAGGCGACGTCGAACAGCGCCTGGTGCGAGAGCCCGAGCTTTTCAGCCAGTGCAAACGCCTCGCTCACCGCGATCATGGAGATGCCGAGGATCATGTTGTTGCAGATCTTGGCCGCCTGCCCTGCACCGGCACCGCCGCAATGCACGATCTTCTTGCCCATGTTCTCCAGCACCGGCTTGGCCGCCGCGAATGCGTTCTCCTCGCCGCCGCACATGAAGGTGAGCGTCGCGCCCTTGGCGCCGCCGGTGCCGCCGGAGACCGGCGCATCCACCGACAGCACGCCGTGCTTGGCGGCGAGCGCATGCGCGGCCCTCGCGCTCTCGACGTCGATGGTGGAGCTGTCGATGACCAGCGCGCCCTTGGTCATGGCGGGAAGGATTTCGTTCCAGACGCCGAGCACATGCTTGCCAGCCGGCAGCATGGTGACGACGACATCGGCGCCCTTCACCGCGCCGGCGGCGCTGTCGGCGATGCCCGCGCCATCGGCCTTGGCCTGATTGCGGGAGGCTTCGACGAGATCGAACGCCACCACCTTGTGGCCGGCCTTGACCAGGTTGGCGGCCATCGGGCCGCCCATGTTGCCGAGACCGATGAATGCGATCGTGGCCATTGTCGTTTCCTCCGCTTCAATCGTTGTTAGTTGAATTTCAGCTCGTCGGCACCGATCTCGGCGAGATACGGCGCAAGCATCTCTGGCGTCACATCTTCGATCCGCGGCGGCGACCAGACCGGGTTGCGATCCTTGTCGATCACGGCCGCGCGCACGCCCTCGCGGAAATCGTCGCTGCGGAACACTTCGAGTGCGGCGCGATATTCGCGGACCAGGCATTCCTCCAGGCTTGACGCCTCTCGCGCGAGCCGCAGCAGCTTCAGCGTCACCACCATGCCGCGCGGCGATTTTTCGCTCAGCGTCTTCAGGGTCGCCAGCGCGAACTCCGAGCCGTCGCGTTTCAGTGCGGCAAAGATGTCTTCCATGCGGTCGAAGCCAAACAACGCGTCGATAGCAGGCTCCTTCGCGGCCACCGGCCCGGCGGTCTCGCCGGTCGCAAAGCCGTTGATGAGCTTGCCGACCTCGGCCGCAGTTGCGCCTGGACGTACCCTGGTCAGCGCCTCGCGAAGCTCCGGCCATTTGGCCACCTGCACCACGGAGTCGGCGAACTTCGCATGGATGGCGTCGGGCCCGTTCATGGTCTGGCCGGTCAGGCCGAAGTAAGTGCCGACCTCGCCGGGCGAACGCGACAGCAGATAGGTTCCCCCGACATCCGGAAAGAAGCCGAGCCCGACCTCGGGCATCGCGAGCCGGGTGCGATCGGTGACGATGCGGTGGCTGGCATGGGCTGAGAGCCCGACACCGCCGCCCATCACGATACCGTCCATGAACGCGATATACGGCTTCGGGAATTTCTTGATCCGGGCGTTGAGGATGTATTCCTCGCGCCAAAGGATCTTGCCGAGATCGCCTTTGGCCTTCGAGCTCTCCCAGAGCGTACGGATGTCACCGCCGGCACACAGGCCGCGCTCGCCGGCACCTTCCAGCACGATCAATGCGACGGCGGGATCGGCCTCGAAGCGGTCGAGCGCCTTGTCGATGTCGCGAAACATCTCCAGCGTCACGGCGTTGATAGCCTTCGGACGGTTGAGCCTGATGACGCCAGCCGCGCCCTCGACGCGGGCGACCAGATCGCCCTCTTCCACCGAACTCATCGCGCGCCCTCGATCAGCTTGCGCGCCACGATGAGCCGCATGATTTCATTGGTGCCTTCGAGGATCTGGTGCACGCGCAGATCGCGCACGATCTTCTCGATGCCGTATTCGCTGAGGTAACCGTAGCCGCCGTGGAGCTGCAGCGCCTGGTTGGCGACCTCGAAACCGACATCGGTGCCGAAGCGTTTGGCCATCGCGCACAGCATGGTGGCATCGGGGTCTTTCCGGTCCAGCGCCGCAGCCGCCCGCCACAGGAACGTGCGCGCGGCCTCGAGCTCGATCGCCATGTCGGCGAGGCGGAACTGCAACGCCTGGAATTCGTCGAGGCGCTTTCCGAAAGCCTTGCGCTCCTTCATGTAGGCGCGCGCCTTGTCGAGCGCGGTCTGCGCACCACCCAGCGAGCAAGCGGTGATGTTGAGGCGGCCGCCGTCGAGACCGGCCATCGCGATCTTGAAGCCGATGCCTTCCTCGCCGAGGCGATTGGCTACCGGTACGCGCGCGTTCTCGAACATCACGGCGCGGGTCGGCTGCGCGTTCCAGCCCATCTTGCGCTCGTTGGCGCCATAGTTGACGCCCGGAGTCTTGCCGTCGATGACGAGGGTGGAGATACCGCCAGGGCCATCGCCGCCGGTGCGCACCATTGCGACCAGCAGATCAGTGCCGCCGGCGCCCGAGATGAACTGCTTCTGGCCGTTGAGGACGTAAGTGTCGCCGTCGCGCACCGCGCGGGTGCGCAGCGCAGCCGCGTCCGAGCCGGCGCCCGGCTCGGTCAGGCAATAGCTCGCGATCAGCTCCATGGTGCAGAGCTTCGGCAGCCATGTCTGGCGCTGGGCGTCGCTGCCATAGGCATCGATCATCCAGCTCGCCATGTTGTGAATGGAAATGAAGGCCGAGGTGGTCGGGCACCCCGTCGCCAGCGCCTCGAAGATCAGCGCCGCATCAAACCGCGTCATCGCGGATCCGCCCACATCGTCGCGGATGTAGATGCCGCCCATGCCGAGCGTCGCCGCCTCGCGCATCACGTCGACGGGGAAATGCTTCTCCTCGTCCCAGCGCAACGCGTGCGGCGCGATCTTTTCCGCCGCAAACGCCAGCGCCATGTCGCGAACTGCGATCTGATCCTCGTTCAGAGCGAATTGCATAGGTGCCTGCTCTTTGTTCTCGTCATTGCGAGGAGCGAAGCGACGAAGCAATCCAGAGTCTTTGCGCGTTGGCAGTCTGGATTGCTTCGCTGCGCTCGCAATGACGGGCTGGGCTACGGCCCTACTTCATCAGCGGGATCGAGAACTCCGCGCCTTCCTTGACGCCGGACGGCCAGCGCGAGGTCACCGTCTTGGTCTTGGTGTAGAAGCGGACCGAATCCGGGCCGTGCTGATTGAGATCGCCGAAGCCCGACTTCTTCCAGCCGCCGAAGGTGTAATAGGCGATCGGCACCGGGATCGGCACGTTGATGCCGACCATGCCGACGTTGACCTTGGCCGCGAAGTCGCGCGCGGCGTCGCCGTCGCGGGTGAAGATGGCGACGCCGTTGCCGTAGTCGTGCTCGGACGGCAGTGCCAGCGCTTCCTTGTAGTCGTGCGCGCGCACCACCGAGAGCACCGGACCGAAGATCTCTTCCTTGTAGATCCGCATGTCCTTGGTGACGTTGTCGAACAGCGAACCGCCGAGATAGAAGCCGTTCTCGTAGCCCTGCATCTTGAAGCCGCGACCGTCGACGGCGAGCGTAGCGCCTTCCTTGATGCCGATGTCGATGTAGCCCTTGACCTTCTCGACCGCCTCGCGCGTCACCAGCGGACCGTAATCGGCGGACGGATCGATCGAGGTGCCGATCTTGAGCGACTCGACGCGCGGGATCAGCTTTTCCATGAGACGGTCGGCGGTGGACTTGCCGACCGGGACCGCGACGGAGACGGCCATGCAGCGCTCGCCGGCCGAGCCGTAGCCTGCGCCGATCAGCGCGTCCACGGCCTGGTCCATGTCGGCATCGGGCATGATGATGGCGTGGTTCTTGGCACCGCCAAAACACTGGCAGCGCTTGCCGGTCTGGGCGGCCCGCTCATAGATGTACTGCGCGATCGGCGTGGAGCCGACGAAGCCGACGGCCTTGATGTCGGGGTCGTCGAGGATCGCGTCGACGGCTTCCTTGTCGCCGTTGACGACGTTGAGGATGCCGGCCGGCAGGCCCGCCTCGATCATCAGCTCGGCGAGCATCATCGGCACGCCTGGATCGCGCTCGGACGGCTTGAGGATGAAGGCGTTGCCGCAGGCGATGGCGGGCGCGAACTTCCACATCGGGATCATCGCCGGGAAGTTGAACGGCGTGATGCCGGCGACGACGCCGAGCGCCTGGCGCATCGAATAGATGTCGATGCCGGGGCCGGCGCCTTCAGTATATTCGCCCTTCATCAGATGCGGAATGCCGCAGGCGAACTCGGCGACCTCGAGGCCGCGCTGGATGTCGCCCTTGGCGTCGGGCACGGTCTTGCCATGCTCGCGCGCGAGCAGTTCGGCGAGCTTGTCGTAGTCGCGCTGCACCAGCTCGACGAATTTCATCATGACGCGGGCGCGGCGCTGCGGATTGGTCGCGGCCCACTCGGGCTGCGCGGCGCGCGCGTTCTCGACAGCGGCGCGGACCTCGGCCTTGGACGCCAGCGCCACCTTGGCCTGCACGTCACCGGTCATCGGCTCGAAAACGTCGGCGGTACGGCCAGAGGTGCCCTTGACTTCCTTGCCACCGATGAAATGTCCGACTGAACGCATGAATGATCTCCTTGAGGCCGAGCTTGAACGCTTTGACAAATCCTATCGACCTGCATTTTATAGGATTCAAGTCTGAGATAATGCACCATAGATGTGCGAAAATGCTGGATCAAGGTAGCATCGACTGGGACGACTTTCGCTTTGTGCTGGCCATCGTCCGGGGCGGCTCGGTTTCGGCTGCGGCAAAACAGCTCGGCGTGGACCACGCCACGGTGATCCGCCGCGTCGACCGGCTGGAGAAGCACCTTTCGGCCAAGCTGTTCGACCGGCGCAAGACCGGCTACCTCCTCACCGAGGCCGGCCAGCGCGTCGCCGACAGCGCGGAAGCGATGGAATCGACCATCGTCGCCAACCAGGAACAGGTCGGCGGCTCGGTGGCGCGGCTGACCGGCACGGTGCGGATCGGCGCGCCTGACGGGTTCGGCACCGCCTTCCTGGCGCCGCGGCTGGCCCCCTTCGCCGACCGGTATCCCGATCTCGATCTGCAACTTGTGGCAACCGCGCGGCTGTTCAGTCTCTCCAAGCGCGAGGCCGATATCGCCATCAGCCTGACGATGCCGAAGGAAGGCCGCATCGTCGGTCGCAAGCTGCTCGACTACCGCCTAGGCCTCTATGCCGCCCCCATTTACCTGGACCGCTTCCCGAAAATCGCCTCGCGGCAGGACCTGCCGCAGCACCGCTTCGTCGGCTACATCGAGGAACTCCTGTTCACGCCGGAGCTCGATTATCTGCCGCAGGTGTCGCCGCGGATCTCCGCGCGCTTCCGCAGCGCCAATCTGATCGCGCAGCTCAACGCCACGCTGTCGGGCTTCGGCATCGCGGTGCTGCCCCATTTCATGGCGAGCGATTATCCGCAACTCGTTCCGGTGCTGCCCGAGGAGATCTCGATCACGCGGACATTCTGGATGCTGATGCACGCCGACAGCAAGGATCTGGCGCGGATACGCGCGGTAGCGGATTACATCGGCGAGATCGTCGAGCGCGAACGGGCGTTGTTTGCGGGGCGGTAAACGGCGCTCCTGTGGCGTGAGCAAAGCGACTTGTCCGTCGTAGCTCAAAGAGCGAAGGCGGAAGCGTGCCCACGCATTTTTCGCGACCGAGGAGAGATCGTGGGCACGGCGCTGACGCGCCTTTGCCCACCCCTACGGCATCTCGCCTAGGTCTTCGTCTTCTTCACTGCCGCCGCCTTCGGCTCGCGCTTCGAAGACTCCAGCGCACTGTCCCGGCCCACCTTCAACACCTCGTCCGAGAGCTCGCTCGACCCGGCGATGCGCGCCAGCAGCATGGTGCCGGCCATCGTCGCCAACGTCGCAACCGCCTGCTTGCGCGCGGACTTGCGCGGCACGTTCGGGATGTTGTCCGCCAGCTGCTCGATCATCTCGTCGAGCTTGCCGGCAAATGCCTTTCGCGCCTTCGGGCTTTCGCGGGCGATCTCGGCACCGAGCGCGGGAATCGAGCAGCCATGGCCGGGATTGTCGCGATGCAGTGTCGACAGGTAGGCGTCAGCGATCATCGCCAGCCGCTTGTCCGGCGAGACCTCGTCGGTGAGCTTGCGCCAGTGCTCCATCGAGCGGTCCATCGCATAACCGAACGCCTCGATCACCAGCGCCTCGCGGGAATCGAAATGCGCGTAGAAGCCGCCATGGGTCAGCCCGGCCTCCTTCATGAGGTCGGCGACGCCGATACCATGGGCCCCCTTCTCGCGCAGCCGCACGGAGGCCTTCTTCACGATGCGATCGTGGGTTTCCTGCTTGTGTTCCCGGGAGTAGCGCATGCAGCTCTCATTGGATGTCGTGGGTCATCTCATAACACGCAAATGACGAAATCGGTGCATTAATTCAAGTTAAGTTGCTTCCGATCATGGAAAACGTTGCAGTTGCATGCACCGCAAGGCCTCCCTTGCCGTCCCGGACGAAGCCTTCGGTATAGCTGGTCTGCCGTCCGAGCTTGATCACCTTGCCTTCGGCCGAAATCACGCCTGAGCGAACCGAGAGCGGACGCAGGAAGGTCATCTTCAGGTCGAGCGTCACAGAGCTCTGCCCCGCTTCCAACCGGGTCGAGATCGCGCATCCCATCGCGGTGTCGATCAGTGCCGCCGCCGTCGCCCCGTGCAGGAGGCCGATGGTATTTTCGAGATCCTCGCGCGGCTCCAGCTCCATGACGATCCGGCCCGGCTCGACGACGGCCATGGTGAAGCCGATCAGTTTCGCAAAAGGCGGCGGCGGCAGCCGGCCGTCGCGAATGCCCAGCATCGCGTCCATGCCCGACAGAACCATCGCCACTTTCGCGACCGGCGCCGGCACCTGCCAGTCCACCACGCGCTCACGCCGCTGTGCGGGCGCAAACAGATCGAGTTGATCGGGTTCAGTCATGGGACCTCTTTTATATGATGTTCATCATACTATGCCACGGACTTCGCACTTGCAACTCGCACCCCCACCCGCTTGACAACAAGGCCGTTTCGGCCCGGAAGTGGCACCGACCCGCGCGCCTCGCGCCGGTCCACGAAACCTTCGAGATGCCAAGATGGAAATGCTCAACCCCCACTGCGGCGTGACGCGCGACGCGCGCGGTGTCGTTCATCTCGCGATCTGCAACGCGGGCCCGCTCAACATTCTCGGCTCGCCGGTGACCGACGCGGTGCGCGAAGGCCTGCAGCAACTTGCATCCGACCGCAGCATCCGCGTCGTTGTGCTACGCGGCCAAAGCGAGAAGAGCATGATCGGCGGCGCCGACATCAAGGAGATGGCCAGGCTCGACCAGCGATCCGCCGAAGTCTTCATCAGCCGCCTGCGCGATCTCTGCGAAGCCGTGCGCCAGTTCCCGGCCCCCATGATCGCGCGCATGCCGGGCTGGTGCCTCGGCGGCGGGCTCGAAGTGGCCGCGGCTTGCGATTTTCGCGTCGCCGCGCATGACGCGCATTTCGGCATGCCGGAGGTGCGCGTCGGCATCCCCTCGGTTATCCACGCCGCGCTGCTACCGCGCCTGATCGGCTGGGCCCGCGCGCGCTGGTTGGTGATGACCGCCGAGAACATCGACGCGCCGACGGCGCTGGCCTGGGGACTGGTGGACAAGGTCGCCCCCGCGGGCGAGCTCGATGCCGCGGTCGAGCACCTTATCAGCGCGCTGCTGGAATGCGGCCCCGAAGCCTTGCGCTCGCAGAAGGCGCTGCTGCGGCAGTGGGAGGAACTGCCGCTGACGGAGTCGGTGAATCTGAGCGTGAAAGTGTTCGGCGAGTCGTTCCTGACGGACGAGCCGACGCGGCTGATGGGCGCGTTCGTGAACCGGAAGCGGTAGGCGCCTCCTCCAATCGAACGAGCAATTGTCATCCCACCCACGACAATTTCTCATCCCAGCCGCGGTTGCATTTTTTGCGCCGCATCATATGATGACCATAATCCTATCCGTCATCGCCAGGAAACCCGTCATGGCCGAAGCCGCCGATCCCGTCGTCATCGTCTCCGCCGCCCGCACCCCGCTCGGCCGCTTCATGGGCGAGTTGTCGCCGCTCCCCGCGCACAAGCTCGGATCGCACGTGATCGGCGCTGCGCTGGAGCGCGCGAGGCTGGCGCCGGAGAAGGTCGACGAGGTCTTCATGGGCTGCGTGCTGCCGGCAGGACAAGGCCAGGCGCCGGCGCGGCAGGCGGCGCGCGCAGCGGGTCTGCCCGACGCCACCGGCGCGACAACCGTCAACAAGGTCTGTGGCTCCGGGATGAAGGCGACCATGCTGGCGCACGACATCATCCGAGCCGGCTCGGCCGACATCGTCGTGTCCGGCGGCATGGAGAGCATGAGCAACGCGCCCTACCTGCTGGCCAAGGCACGCGGCGGCTATCGCGTCGGTCACGACCGCATCATCGACCACATGATGATGGACGGCCTCGAGGACGCTTACGAGACCGGCCGTTCCATGGGCGATTTCGGCGAGGCCACCGCGGAGAGTTACCAGTTCACCCGCAAGGACCAGGACGCCTACGCCATGGAGACGCTGAGCCGCGCGCGCAAGGCGGTCGAGGGCGGCGCGTTCAAGGCCGAGATTGCGCCGATCACGCTCGCGGAAAAGGCAGGTCCTCGCATCGTCGCCAATGACGAGCATCCGCTGAAGGTCGATCCGGCCAAGATCCCCGGCCTCAAGCCGGCATTCCGCGCCAACGGCACCATCACGCCGGCCGCCTCTTCCGCCAATGCCGACGGCGCGGCCGCGCTGGTGCTGACGAAGCGCTCGCTCGCCGATCGGGACGGCCTGCCCGTTCTCGCCGAGATCAAGGGTCACGCCACTCACAGCCAGGAGCCGCAATGGTTCACCACGGCGCCGATCCCGGCGATCCGCAAGCTGCGCGACAAGGTCGGCTGGACCGCCTCCGACGTCGACCTGTTCGAGATCAACGAGGCGTTTGCCGTGGTCGCAATGGCGGCGCAGCGTGACCTCGGCATTCCCCGTGACAAGCTAAACATCAATGGCGGCGCTTGCGCGCTCGGCCATCCCATCGGCGCCACCGGCGCGCGGCTGATCGTGACGCTGCTGCATGCGCTCGAGGCGAACAACCTCAAACGCGGCATTGCCGCGCTCTGCATCGGCGGCGGCGAAGCCACGGCGATCGCGGTGGAGCGGCTGGTGCGCTGAACGCCTTGTCCGTAATAGAGGGAAGTCTGTCATTTCAGACTTTCCTTGGTCGTGCCAGACTGCAACGATGACGTGGGACCCTCGGGGCCCGCCAACCCACATTGAGGCCCAATGATCTCGAACTGGCTCGCGGCAGCTTTGTCCCGCCGCAATATCCACTATGGCTGGGTGATGGTCGGCGTCACCTTCCTCACCGCGCTGATCAGCGCGGGCACGGTCGGCGCGCCCGGCGTGTTCATCATTCCCCTGCAGAAGGAGTTCGGCTGGAGCACGGCGGAGATCTCTTCGGCGCTGTCGATCCGCTTCATCCTGTTCGGCCTGATGGCGCCGTTCGCGGCCGCCCTGCTCAACCGCTACGGCCTGCGCAACGTCACGTTACTGGCCCAGCTTATCGTCGTCTCGGCGTTGCTCGCCTCGCTCGGCATGACTCAGGTCTGGCAACTCGTCGCACTCTGGGGCGTCGTGATCGGCATCGGCACCGGCATGACCGCGCTGGTGCTGGGCGCCACGATTGCCACGCGCTGGTTCGCCGCGCGGCGCGGTCTCGTCGTCGGCATTTTGACCGCGAGCGTCGCCACCGGCCAGCTCGTGTTCCTGCCGCTGCTCGCGAGCCTCACCGAGCGCTACGGCTGGCGGCTGGCGCTCGGCTTCGTCTGCATCGCGCTTGGCGTTTCGGCACTGGGCGTCCTCCTCGTCATGCGCGACCGTCCGAGCGATGTCGGCCTGCGCCCGTTCGGCGACGAGGGCACCGAGCCCCTGCCCGCTCCGCCCGTGAGCCACGGCTCGATCACCGGTGTGGCGCTCGGAACGCTGCGCGATGCGTCGAAGTCGCGCGCGTTCTGGATCCTGTTCGCGACCTTCTTCGTCTGCGGCGCTTCCACCAACGGTCTCGTCCAGGTGCACCTGATTCCGATGTGCCTCGATTTCGGTATCCCGCAGGTGCAGGCCGCCAGCCTGCTCGCGGCGATGGGCATCTTCGACTTCTTCGGCACCATCATGTCGGGCTGGCTGTCGGACCGTTACGACAACCGCTATCTGCTGTTCTGGTACTACGGCCTGCGCGGGCTCTCGCTGATCTTCCTGCCCTTCAGCGATTTCTCATTTTATGGCCTCTCGATCTTCGCGATGTTCTACGGGCTCGACTGGATCGCGACGGTGCCGCCGACGGTGCGGCTCACCGCGCAAAAGTTCGGGCCCGAACGCGCCAATCTGGTGTTCGGCTGGATCTTTGCCGGCCATCAGCTCGGCGCCGGCACCGCGGCGTTCGGCGCCGGTCTCTCGCGCACGCTTCTCCAGAGCTACCTGCCCGCGTTCTTCATCGCCGGTGCGCTCTGCGTGTTCGCCGCGCTGATCGTGCTGGCGCTCGCGCGGCAACCGAAGCTACAGCCAGCGGCGGCCTCGACCTAGTAAGCTTTGCGAGAGAGCCGCTTCCGCCGGGATGCGGACACACGCCCGCATTCTCGCGGCTCATTTCGCCCGAGCTTTGCTCTCGTCGTTGCGCCCCACGTTCAGAAAGGGCACAGGGAAGGCCGGGCGCCGGCTGGCACCCGCAGTCCCGTGTGCGAACGAAGACGCGCACGGGGTGGACCACAGGTGTTGCCGGTCGCCCGGCCTTCCCTGCGCGGATGGTTTTACGGCTTATGTCGCGCTCTCCCCGGGGAGCGATGCACTATTGCCCCCGTCGCCTTGCGGATGACTGATGTCCCGACCCGGTTGGGCCGCGACATCACCACAGACTTGACGCACAGACCCCGGGCGTCAGGACCACACGATTTTGCCGCCGCGCACATCCCCGCCCCTGTCTCCGATGGCTGGCGTGCGCTCGCCACCGGGACCGAACGAGGAAGCTGTCAGCGCCGTGTCGTACCGCGCGTGCCGCTGCTCACGAGGATTCCCCGCCCTGCAGCCTGCCCAGCGCGCCGACGCCGTCGCGGCCACCGCTTCCCGGCCCGCGTCTCGTGACGATCGCGAAACGCCCCTTGCGGCGGGCGGGATGGGCAAGTCATACGGTATATCCGAATTCTTGTAAAGCGAAATTATGAGTTGAAGCGGGCCCCGCCACTGAATCGCGAAAACAACCCCATGCACAGTAGCCGGATCACTCGCCACCGGCTCGAGATTCGAGACATCTTGCCGTTAGACTCCCCGCGCCAAACGTGAACAATAGAAGGGCACGTCACGTGCGCAGTGCACAGCAAGATGCGCCAGAGGAAACGAAAATGCCGGCTGCCTTCCCGTCGTCCGATCCCGCCATTCCGACCGCTCCCTTGACCGCCGAGATGCGCGATGCGTTGCGCGCAATCGTGGGTGAGAAGGGCCTCATCGAGGACGAGCACGGCAAGCGGCCGTTCGTGACGGATTGGCGGGGATTGCTGGTGGGCGGTGCCGGCGCCGTCGTCCGGCCCGGCAGCACAGAGGAAGTCGCGAAAGTGGTCCGGCTTTGCCATCAGCACGGCATCGCCATCGTGCCGCAGGGTGGCAACACCGGCCTGATGGGTGGGGCCACGCCGTGGCCCGCGCACACCGGCATCGTGCTGTCGCTCGGCCGCATGAACCGCGTGCTGGACGTCGATCCCGTCGGCTACACCATGACGGTCGAGGCCGGCTGCGTGCTGCAGACGCTGCAGGAGACGGCAAGCCGGCACGACAGGTTCCTGCCGCTCAGCCTCGGCGCCCAGGGCTCGTGCATGATCGGCGGCAATTTGTCGACCAATGCCGGCGGCGTGCAGGTGCTGCGCTATGGCAATGCCCGCAATCTCGTGCTGGGGCTCGAGGTCGTGCTGCCCAGCGGCGAGGTCTGGGACGGATTGCGTGCGCTGAAGAAGGACAACACCGGCTACGACCTCAAGCACCTCTTCATGGGGGCCGAAGGCACGCTCGGCATCATCACCAAGGCCGTGCTCAAGCTGTGGCCGGCGCCCAAGGACGTCTGCACCGCGTGGCTGGCGATCCGCGACCCCCGCGCGGCGCTGGAGATCCTGTCGGAAGCCCATAGCGCGTCAGAGGACAATGTCGGCTCCTGCGAGTTGATGAGCCGCGCCGCAGTGGACATGGTGCTTCGGCACATTCCCGGCACGCAGGATCCGCTGAAGGCGGACACGCCTTGGTACCTGCTGCTGGAATGGTCGTCCGCGCGGGCGCGCCAGGACGGCGCGGAGGGCATGTCCGAGAAGATGGAGCAGTTTCTCGCCGATCAACTCGAGGCCGGCCGCGTGCTCGATGCGGTGATCGCCCAGACCGGAAACCAGTCGCGCAACATGTGGCGCATCAGGGAAAGCGTTGCCGAAGCCTCACGGGCCGAGGGACCGGGGATGAGCTTCGACATTTCGGTCGCCATCTCCAGCATTCCGGAGTTCATCGCGCGTGGGCTCGAGGCCGCGCTCGACATTCTCCCGACCATCCGGCCCTACCCGTTGGGACACATCGGCGACGGCAATCTGCATTTCTCGTTCATGGGGCCATCAGGAATGGACCAGCAGACGCTGGCGCAATACAAGGGCGCCATCACGCGCGCGGTGAACGACCTCGTCACCTCCCTGGGCGGCTCGATCTCCGCCGAGCACGGCATCGGCATCGACAAGCTCGACGAGCTCAGCCACTACCGCTCGAAGACCGAGCTCGACATCATGCGGACCATCAAGCGCGCTCTCGATCCGCAGAATATCATGAATCCCGGCAAAGTGCTGCGGCTGTAGGCCCGCTGTCATTGCGAGCGCAGCGAAGCAATCCAGACTCGTCCTGCGGCGGCTGTCTGGATTGCTTCGTCGCTTCGCTCCTCGCAATGACGACCTCACGCGGTGTCGCCGCGCGTGTCCGTCCCGGCCTACTGCATGATCGCAGCCGCGATCTTCTCCGCCGACATCAGCACCGGAAAATTGGTGTTGGCGCACGGCACCACCGGGAAGATCGAGGCATCGACGACGCGCAGGCCCTGGACGCCCCTGACGCGTCCCTGATTGTCGACCACGGCCATGGGATCATCGGCCCGGCCCATGCGGCATGAGCAGGAGGCGTGCCAGACGCCTATGGTTGCCTTGCGCACGAAAGCTTCCAGCGCCTCGTCGTCGTTGATCACCTGATCGAAGGTAAACCCTTCGACCACGAAATTGTCGATCATGTAGTGACGCAGCGCCGCCGGTCCGTCCATCAGCGTGGCGGCGATCTTGGTCAGGATCCTGTTCTTGTTGTTGACCACGCCGATCTTGCGGACCTTGTCGGTATAGGCGGCCGGGAACGGCTTGTCCGTCACCTTCTTCACGATGTCGCTCATCTGGATGGCCGCCATCTTGCGGAAGCCGCTCATCAGGCGATCGAGATCGCGCCGGTCGGACAACAGATTGAACTCGACGATTGGCTCCGCGGTGGGATCGCGCGAGGCCAGCTTGACCTGGCCGGTCTCCGAATAGGTCTTGTTGACGAAGGTCAGCAGCGAGCCGATCTGCTCGCCGACCGCGTGCCAGGCCGATTTGGAGAGCAGGACGACGAACATGTCGCCCTTCGGCACGCCCTCGAGACCGGAGGAATAGCGCAGGCCGAGCTGCATGTGGCGCCTGGTATGCTCGTTCATGCGCGCGCCGCGGCGGACAAAGGACGACAGCGAGATCGAGGGATGATCCATCAGGCGCTGCCCGACGCCGGGCAGTCCCATCAGCACGGGAATGCCCATATCCTTGAGGTGACCCACCGGCCCGATGCCGGCACGGAGCAGATGCGCGGGCGAATGAATCGCGCCGCTGGAGAGGATGATCTCGCGGCCCCGGAATTCCTGCTCGCGTCCGTTCACCACGGCTTTCACGCCGACGCATTGCGTGCCTTCGAACAGCAGCTCGCGGACTTGCGTGTTGGTAGAGATGGTGAGATTGGCGCGCTGGCGGGTGTCGCGGTCGAGATATCCCATCGCGGCCGAGACGCGTTGCTCGGCCTGGTTCGAATGCGTCACCGGGAAGAAGCCGTCGACGAACTCGCCGTTCTGATCCGGCAGGAACTGATGGCCGGCCTGCTGGAAGGCATCGGCGAAGGCCTGCGAGTGCTTGGTCCAGTGCTCGCGCGGGATGCGGCGGACCGGGATCCTGCCGTCCTTGCCGTGGTAGGGGCCGTCGAAATCGAGGTCGCGCTCGACTTTCTTGAAGAACGGCAGCACGTCGTTCCAGCGCCAGCCCTCGGCGCCGCGCGCGTCCCATTCGTCGTAATCGGTCGGCGCGCCGCGGTTGGCCATCTGGCCGTTGATCGACGAGCCGCCGCCGAGCACGCGCGCCTGCTCGTATTTGCGTAAAGGGGGGCGGGCTTCGTTCGGATTGTTGTGGCTGACGACCTGGGTCGTGACCTTGAGCTCGGTCCAGTGGAAGCGCGGATCGAAATAGGCCGTGCCCGGATAGCTGTCCCTGATCTCGGCCGGCTCGTTGCCGGGCGGCGTGTCCTGCCCGGCTTCGCACAGCAGGACCTTGTTGGCACTCTTCGCCGAAAGCCTGTGGGCCAGCACGGATCCCGCCGAGCCGCCGCCCACGATGATGAAGTCATACACGATTGGCGTTTCCTGTTGTTCTTGTTTCAGAGAGAATAGCTCGGCATTGCGAAGCGATGGAAGACTTGATTGCGTCTATCGACCCGTCATCCTGAAGCGCTCGCGCGGCGAGCCTCGAAGGATGCACGGCCCCGATGCAGCCGGGCCGTCGTCCTTCGAGGCTCGTCCTGCGTTGCAGGACGAGCACCTCAGGATGACGGTGATAGAGTTGTGCTTCGGGCGCGCCTACGGCCTGATCGAAAAATTCTCCGGCGGCCCCGCTTTCCGCAGCGGCTCGGCGAGACGCGCGAATTCGCACAGCAGCGACCTCGTCTTGCGGGGATCGATGATCTCCTCGACCCAGAATTTCTCGGCCGAGCGGAACGGCGAGCGCAGCTTGTTGAGGCGCTCCTGGATTTCCTCCAGCTTGGCCGCCTTGTCCTCGGCCGCGTCGATGTCGGCGCGGTAGGCGGCCTCGATGCCGCCCTCGAGCGGCAGCGAGCCCCAATAGGCCGAAGGCCAGGCGTAGCGGATCGAGAAGCGGTCGGCCGGCTGGTGCACGACACCGGCAACACCGAACGCGTTGCGCAGGATCACGGTGCACCAGGGCACGGTGGTCTGGTTCACTGCGGCCATGACGCGGACGCCGTGACGGATGGTCGCCGCCTTCTCGGCATCCAGACCGATCATGAAGCCGGGGCAATCCATGAGATAGACGACCGGCAGATGGAAGGTCTCGGCGAAGTCGACCCAGCGCACCACCTTCTGGCAGGCATCCGCCGTCCAGGAGCCGCCATAGTGGAAGCTGTCGCTGGCGAGCAGAAGCACCGCCCTGCCTTCGAGCCGGGCGAGGCCGACGATGATGGGCTTGCCGAAATTCTTTCCGACCTCGAAGAACGAACCCCTGTCGACGACCGACTCGATGATCGGGCGCATCTTGTAGACCTGCTTGCGGTTGCGCGGCACCGCCTTCATCAGCGCTTCGTCGCTGCGTTCAGGGTTGTCGGCGCAGGGCAAGGTCGGCGGCAGCTCGTAAACCGACGACGGCAGATAGGACAGGAAGCGCCGTGCGCAGGCGAAGGCCTCTTCCTCGGTGTCGACGGCATGATCGACCGCGCCGGCGCGGGTCTGGATGTCGGCGCCGCCGAGCTCCTCCTTCGAGAGGTCCTGCCCCAGCGCCTTCACCACCGGCGGGCCGGCGACGAACATCGCGGACTTCCGCGTCATGATCGAATAATGGCTGGCGGCAAGCCGCGCGGCGCCGAGCCCTGCAACCGAGCCGAGACCGAGAGCGACCACCGGCACGCGCGACAGGTTCTCCGTCGTGAAGCGATACCAGCGCGTGCCGCCGATGCCGCCCGGCAGGTTGGCTGCGCCCTTGGTCTCGATGGTCTTGACCGAGCCGCCGCCGCCGGAGCCCTCGATGATACGGACGATGGGCAGGCGGAGATCGTGCGCCATCTCCTCCGCCATCAGCGGCTTTGCGGAGATCGACGCATCCGCCGAACCGCCGCGGACCGTGAAATCGTCGCCGACCACGACCACGGTGCGGCCGTCGACGCGCGCGCGGCCGAACACGCAGTTCGCCGGCGTCAGTTTCTGCAACTCGCCGCTGGAATCGTACTCGCCGATGCCGGAGACGGCACCGATCTCGTGAAAGCTGCCTCGATCAGTGAGCTTGTCGATACGCTCCCGAACAGTCAGCCGGCCCTGGTCATGCTGTCGCTTGACCTTGTCAACGCCGCCCATCTCCCGCGCGAAGGCTTCGCGCCGGGCGAGCTCGTCGAGTTCCGGCTTCCAGTTCATTCACGCCCTCCGAATTGATCGGCTTGTTATTGTTGTGCACGGCCATTGCGACCGGTTTACGCGAGATGCGGTTGTTGAAGGCGTCGCCTTCCGCGCCCTCCATCAGGCTGCCGAGCGAACGGCCGAGCTCGAGCATCAAGGGTGCGACTTCGGCATGCAGCCGCTGCTCGTCATACATCGTGGACAGAAGGCCGATCGTGATGACGACGAAGGTCTGGTACTGCGGCGACCAGATCGGCACCGCGAGCCCGTTGATGTGCGGGCTCCACAGGCCGCAGGCCACGACATAGCCGCGCTCGCGCAACATCCGCCGGTTGGCCTCGATGCGGGGCTTCAGGATCTTGGCGGCCTCGGGCGCTTCGCGTTCGACGTCCGCGATGAAGGCATCGCCGATCTCCGGCGCCAGCGCGGCGGTGTAGGCCGCACCCGCGGCGGTCGAGGCCATCGAGATGCGGCTGCCGGTGCCCTCGTGCAGGCCGAGCGCGGCCGCCGAGCGTGCGAACTGCAGATAGACCAGATGGAAGCGGTCGGGCACGACGAAGCCGACGGTGCCAGGCAGCTGCTCGGCGACTTCCTGCAGCCGTTGCCGGATCATGCTGCGCAGCTGCGCGCCCTTCATCATCGAAGCGCTCATCGCCACCGCACTCGGACCGATCCGATACTTCTGATCACGCGGCAGATAGACCAGCTGGCCCATCCGCGTCAGTGTGTGCGTGAGCCGCGACACCGTCGAGCGCGGCAGGCCGCAGCGATTTGAAATCTCGAGATTGCCGAGCCTGGCCTCGTGGCCCTCGAAGCATCGCAACACGTCGAACGCGCGCGAGACCACCTGGATGACATCACCCTCACCGGCATCGCCAGCGAGCACGCCTTGCTTACTCAACCGCTCGGATCGTCTTCCCATGTTCCCTACCGTCTGTTCCGCTGTGCGGAATTAAATTCCACTTGGAGACGACGCTACCTCACTCATTTTGCAACGACAACAAAAAGGGATGGCATGCCAGAAATTAAGATCGTCGCGGACGCCGCCGTGCGCATCTGCGCAGCTCCCGCGCAAGTTGGAGGAACCGCTGCGGATGGCAATGAAATTGAAATCGTCGCGAGCTGACTGCGTTATCCGTCGCGTCCGCGGCAATCTGTCAGTCTCATTCCTGCATGCGCGGTACAGCGTTGCCATTGCCTGATGCGGATGACATGATCCGTCTCAAACAAAACTCTGTTTCAAACAAAGAACGAAAATCTTCGCGGCGAACGCGGAGATCATTGGAGGGAAACATGCTTCGTGGGCTGCTCATGCTCGCGCCTGCCTTGGTGGCCGGCATTTCTTTTGCGTCTACACGCTATTCGTTCGCCGAGGACATCAAGCTGCCGGCGACGTTGACGTTCACCGCCTATGACACCGGAACTGCCGGCTTTAACATCGCCGTCGGCGTCGGCAAGATGATGAAGGACAAATACGGCACCGACGTGCGCGTGCTGCCCGCAGGCAACGACGTCGCCCGCCTCGCGCCGCTGCGCGCCAAGCGCGCCGCCTCCTCGGCGATGGGATCCGGCACCTACTTCGCGCAGGAGGGCATGTTCGAGTTCGGCGCGAAGGAATGGGGCCCGCAGCCGCTCCAGATCCTGCTGTCGACCGTCGACTGCAATTGCGGCTCGCTCGGCGTCGCCGCCGACACCGGCGTGAAGGAGCTGAAGGACCTCAAGGGCAAGCGTGTCGGCTTCGTGGTCGGCTCGCCCGCGCTGAACCAGAACTCGCTCGCCGTGCTCGCGTTCGCCGGGCTGACGCAGAAGGACGTCAAGGCCGTCGAGTTCGCAAGCTACGGCGCGATGTGGAAAGGGCTGATCAACAACGACGTCGATGCCGCTTTCGGCACCACCATCACCGGCCCCGCCAAGGAAGCCGAGTCCTCGCCGCGCGGCCTGATCTGGCCGCCGCTGCCCGCCAAGGACAAGGAAGGCTGGGCGCGGATGCAGAAGGTCGGCTCGTTCTTCTTCCCGCAGACGGCGACCTGCGGGGCTGGCATCTCGCCGGACAAGCCGGTCGAACTCGGCAACTACCCCTACCCGATCTTCGTCGCCTACGCATCGCAGCCGGCCGACCAGGTCTATGCGATCACCAAGGCGATGATCACGAATTACGACGCCTACAAGGATTCGGCGCCTGGCGCCGGCGGGCTCGCGGCCAATCGTCAGACCAAGAACTGGGTGGTGCCCGTGCATCCCGGCTCGGTGAAAGCGCTGAAGGAAGCCGGGCAATGGAGCGATGCGCAGGAAGCGCACAACAACGGACTGATCAAACGGCAAGAGGTGCTCGGCGCGGCATGGACGGAGTACGGCAAGTCCAACCCGCCGTCGGACGACAAGGCATTCCTCGATGGCTGGATGAAGGCGCGCGCGGCGGCGCTTGCGAAAGCCGACATGCCGAACGGGTTCGAGGATTAGGACGCGATGTTGCTTGGGTTGATGTCTGCCGCACGAGAAGTGCGCCCCCTCTCCCGCTGGCGGGAGAGGGGGCGCCCGCGGCGCGAGCAATTCAAACAACAGCCATTCGCCTAGTCTGCGTTCAACAGCCCACACTCGGGATCGATGATGTCTTCTGTTTCCACCTCAATCGCCCCGCAGGACGAGCCCAAGCGGGTCGTGTTCGACGATCCCCACGGCGCGGCCGGCAACATGCAGGAAGCCGAGGTCACGCGCGTGCGCACGTTGCGCGGCGCCTGGCGCTGGACTCTGGTGGCGGCGACCGCGGCGACGATCCTGCTCTGCATCAACCAGCAATTCTCGCTGCGATTCTTCATCGGCTACACCCAGCTCAACACGGAATATTTCTATCTCCTGATCGCGTTGATGCTGCCGTTCACGTTCGTGATCTTTCCGGCCTCCGAGCGCGCCCCGCTCGACCGGATTCCCTGGTACGACCTCGTCCTGTTCGTCGCGACGTTCGCCGCGGCGCTGCTCCTGATGTCGAGCGTACGCAAGGCGGCGGAGGCCGGCTGGGAATTCGGCGGTGCGCCGAACAACGTGATCGCCGCGGGCCTCGTGATGTGGGCGATGCTGATGGAGGCGCTGCGGCGCACCGGCGGCTGGAGCCTGCTGTTGAGCGTGCTCCCCTTCACCGTCTATCCGCTGTTCGCCGAATCCGGCTGGCTCGGGCCGTTTCGCGGCACGCAATCGACACTGGAGCAGGCAACCGCCTATCACGTGCTGTCGGGCGAAAGCCTGCTCGGCATCCCCATTCAGGCCTTCGCCGACACCGTGATCGGCTTTCTGGTGTTCGGCACCGCGCTGATGATGACCGGCGCCGGAAAGTTCTTCATCAACCTCGCTTTCGCGCTGTGCGGCACCTTCCGCGGCGGCGCCGCGAAAGTCTGCATCTTCGCCAGCGGCCTGCTCGGCATGATGTCGGGCTCGATCATCTCCAACGTGCTGACCGCGGGCACCATGACCATTCCCGTGATGAAGAAGAGCGGTTTCCGCGCCTCCTATGCCGGCGCGATCGAGGCCTGCGCCTCGACCGGCGCGGTGCTGGCGCCGCCGGTGATGGGCGCGACCGCCTTCGTGATCGCGCAGTTCCTCAATGTCAGCTACGCCGACGTCGCGCTCGCCGCGATCATTCCGGCCGTGCTCTACTACATCGGGCTGTTCATGCAGGTCGATTCCTACGCCGCGCGCCACGGGCTGAAGGGCATTCCGCGCGCCGAGTTGCCGCGGATCATGGATACGATCAAGGACGGCTGGTACTACGTCTTCGTCATCGCCTTGCTGATCGTGATGCTGCTCTACTTCAAGCGCGAGAGCCACGCACCGTTCTACGCGACCGCGCTTCTGCTGGTGCTCAACCAGCTCTTCTCCAAGGACACGCGCTGGACCTTTGCGACCATCGGCAAATTCCTGGAGGTCAACGGCCGCACCTTCGTCGAGCTGGTCGGCATTCTCGCCGGATGCGGCCTCCTGATCGGCGCATTCTCGATGACCGGCGTGGTGTCGAGCCTTGCCAACGATCTCCTGCACATTGCTGGCGACAATCCCTTCCTGCTGCTCGGCATGTGCGCTCTCACCAGCCTGATCCTCGGCCTCGGGCTGACGACGACCGCCTGCTACATCTTCCTCGCCATCCTGGTCGCGCCCGCGCTGGAGAAGCTCGGGCTGAACAGGATGGCGGTGCACATGTTCATCTTCTATTGGGGGATGCTGTCGTCGATCACGCCGCCGGTCGCGATCGCCTCCTTTGCCGCGGCCGGCATTGCCGGCTCACCGGCGATGAAGACGGGCTGGGAGTCGATGTGGGTCGGCAGCATCATCTATTTCATCCCGTTCTTCTTCGTGCTCAATCCGGCGCTGGTGCTGCAAGGACCGAGCCCGTATCTGGCCGGCCTCGGCCTGATGGGACTCGCTGCGTTCGGCACGCTGTTCATCTGCAGCGGCATCCAGGGCTACCAGCCCTTCGTCGGGGATCTGCGCGGCGCAGGCAGCCTGGAATGGCCGATCCGCGTGCTGCTGGTGATCGGCGGCTTCGTGGTGGCGACGCCGGGCGGCGGGATCATGCCGCTGTCGCAGATACAGGTGACGCTGCTCGGCCTTGGCATCCTCCTGCCCACGGTTCTGATCGCCCTGCTGCTGGTCCGACGGCAGACCATGGTGCCGAACGGGTTGCGCATACCCTGATTGCGTTGCACAAGAGAGGCGATGACCCCGCTCTCGCCTCCCGCCGCCGCCTGGATCCGCTCGAAGCCGCCTTTGCTGCGGTTTCTGGACAATTGCCTCAACGAATTCTCTGCTGAAACTTCAGGCAGCGTCGCCGATTACATTCCCGAACTGAGCAAGGCTGATCCTGCCTGTTTTGGCATCAGCCTCGCGACACTGGACGGCCATGTCTACGAAGTCGGCGACACCAGGGTGCCCTTCACCATCCAGTCGATGTCGAAGCCGTTCGTGTTCGCGCTGGCGCTGGACCTGCTCGGCGCAGGCCTGGTCGAGAGTGCGATCGGCGTCGAGCCGTCGGGAGATCCCTTCAATTCGATCCGGCTCAATGCCGAAAACCATCCGTTCAACCCGATGGTCAATGCCGGCGCGATCGCCTGTACGGGCTTGATCTACGACAGCAAGGGGCCCGAGGCCTTCGAGCAGATCCGCCTCGCGCTGAGCCGCTTCGCAGGCCGCGATCTCACCGTGGACGAAGCCGTCTACGTCTCTGAGAGCCAGACCGGCGACCGAAACCGCGCCATCGGCTACCTCCTGAAGACCAACGCGGTGATCTCCGACAATGTGGCAGGTGTCCTCGACGTCTATTTCCGGCAATGCGCGGTGCTGGTCACCGCGCGCGACATCGCGGTGATGGCGGCAACGCTCGCCAATCGCGGCGTCAATCCGGTCACGGGCGAGCAGGTACTGAGCGCCTACGCGATCTCCCGCACGCTGTCGGTGATGACCTCGTCAGGCATGTACGACTATGCCGGCGAATGGATCTACCGGATCGGCATCCCCGCCAAGAGCGGCGTCGGCGGCGGCATCCTCGCCGCGCTCCCCGCTCGCCTCGGGCTCGGCAGCTATTCGCCGAAGCTCGACAAGCACGGCAACAGCGTGCGTGGCATCAAGGTCTGCGAGGCGTTGTCGGCGCATTACGACCTGCACATGCTCAACCGCAGCGACGACGCCCGCAACGCCGTCATCGCCGACTACGACATCGGCAAGAGCCCGTCACGCCGCGTACGCCGGCCGCAGGAGCGCGAGATCCTGGCCGCCCATGAGCAGGAGGTGCGGATCATCGAGCTGGTCGGCACGCTGTCGCTGTCGGCGGTCGACTACGTCTCCCGGCGGCTCGCCGCCCGGCCCCGTCCCCAATTCGTGATCTTCGATCTGCACCGCGTCACCTCCACCACGCGCGCCGGCGCGCGGCTCGTCGCCGAGGCGTTCGAGGAGCTCGCCGCACTCAACGTCACGGTGGTGCTGTCAGGCGTCAGGCGCGCATCCAGGGAGTGGGATACGTTGCGGGAATGGACGGCCGAGCTGAAGAACGTCCGCGACTTCTATCTGCTCGACACCGCGATCGAATGGGCGGAAGACCAGATCGTCTATCGCTACGGCGGCTCGATCGACTTCCACGAGACCACCGAGCTTGCCGAGCAGCCGCTGCTCGAAGGCCTCGGCGAGGACGAACTGACGGACCTCGCCTCGATCTGCACCATCCGCACCTATCAGTCCGGCACCAAGATTCTCACCACGGGCGATCCCGCCGATTCCCTGTTCTTCCTGCGCAGCGGTGCCGTGCACGTCACACTTCCCGACGGCGTGCGGCTCGCGACGCTGACGGCAGGCATGGCGTTCGGCGAGATGGCGCTGCTGGAGTCGACGCGCTCGGCCGACGTCTTCGCCGACATGGCAGCGACCGCCTACGAAGTGCCGCTGAAGGCGTTCGAACGCTTCCGCAAGCAGCACCCGCGCGCCAGCGAGCGCATCATGCGCAACTTGGCGCAATTGCTGGCCGATCGCCTGATCGTGGCGAATGCGAAGGTGGACATCCTGACGTCGACGTGAGCGCACGCCTCATCCTTCGAGACGACCGCTCCGCGGTCTCCTCAGGATGAGGCTAAGGAACATCGGAGCTCGTCGAAATTGCTGCCGCGCACTCCAGTCCTCATCCTGAGGGCCCGCCACCGGCGGGCGTCTCGAAGGATGGCCCACAGGGAGGTGGTCGGTCGCCCCCTACCCAGCCTCAGCGGCTCGCCGCTTCGCCGAGCCGCCGCTTGATCTTCGCCGCGCTCTTCTCCAGCAGCTCGGACGGTGTCTGGCCGGTCGCGGCACACAGGCAGGCCCAGTAGTAGACGACATCGCCGAGCTCATCGACGAGTCCCGCCTTGTCGAGCCAGTCATCGCGCAGCAGCTTCTTGATGTGCTCGGCCACCTCGCCGGATTCACCGGCAAGGCCGAGCCCGAGATAGGACAGAAGCTCGTTGGAGGGACGTTCGTCGACTTTGGCAATGGTTGCGGCCCAGGCCGCATATTCGTCGATCGTCATCGGCATCCCTCGCCGCATGTTTGGGTTCAGCCCACCACTTCGGTGACGGGCTGGTGATCGATCTCGAACGTCTCCAGGAATTTCGAGGTCATGATGTAGAAGCCGACCGAGAGCTGCAGCTCGACCAGCGCGGCCGGCGTCAGTTTCGCTGCGATCGCCTTGAAGGTCGCATCCGTCGGCTTCCTCAGCTTGACGATCTCGTCGGTGAAGGCGAGCGCGGCGCGCTGGATCTCGTCGAAGCAGGTCGCGGCCTGCCAGTTCTCGAGTGCTTCGTTCTGCGCGTCGGTGACGCCGACATTCTTGCCGATCCGCTTGTGCGCGACGATCTCATACGGCGCCTCGCACAGGATGCCGGTGCGGGTGATCGCAAGCTCGCGGACAACAGGATCGAGTTCGCCCTTGTGGCGGATGGCGCCGCCCAAGCGGCAGTACTGCTCGAAGTAGCTCGGCGAGTGCGCCATCATGCGGAAGATGTTGGCGTTGCGGTTCTTGTCGAGAATTTCGCGGGTGCGATCGGATGCCTTGGACGGGTCGCTGTAGTTGATGCGGGCCATGATTTTCCTGAAGTTTTCCCTGAGCTTTTGATGCTTTTTGTCGCCAGCGGCGAAAGTTCCACGAAACTCTATTCTTGCGCGTCCTTGGGAGCAACAACATCGAGTCAAAATGCCGCCGCATTGCTGATCGACCCTGAGACAGTCGATATTCGCCGCGTGGGGACAAATCGCGGTGAGTACTCGCAAATGGGGTGTTCCGAGTAAAACAATTGGCCGTCGGGTGCGCTAGCCGCACAACGATGAGTCACGCCCAAGTCTAGGGAGAAAATGGATGAAGGAAGCCACCAAGGGGGCGGCCTCGGGAGCGCTCGCGCATATGCTGGCGGTGACAGCGATGCTCGTCATCGCCAGCATCTTGTTCTACGGGCGTTGAGTTGGAGTTTTGAAGTTTTCGTCATTCCGGGGTGGCCCTTCCGGGACCGCGCAAAGCGCGGGCCTGGCGGGCCAGGCCCAGAATACCCGTTCCAGGCTCGGTCCTATGACCGCCCCCGAATGACGAATCCACTTACGTTTCCTTCGTGAAGAACGGCACGAGCTTGCCGGCAAACGGCTTGAAGCCCGCCACGACCGAATCGCCGATCGCGAGATCATTCTCGCCGTGAGCCATCATACGAAATCCTTCTGCGCAATCGACCAGCAAGATGTTGTACGGCACGTGCGCGCGCGTCTCGGGCGTCGCGGCCCGGCAGACCAGCGAGGTCGCATAGACCGTGCCCTTGCCGCTGGCGCGCTGGTCGCGCGGATTCGATTCGCCACACACCGCGCAGAAGGCGCGGTGGAAATACTGCACATGGCCGCAGGCGCCGCAGGCCTGGTAGGTGATGGCCTCCCCGCCCCTGGTCCAGTCCACGATCCGCTCACTCATCGCACCCGCTCCAGGAACATGCTCACATGCGACGACAGCACGCCGCCGTCGCCATGCAGCAGCGCGATCGAAGCATCGCGCACCTGGCGGGTCGCCGCCCGCCCCGTCATCTGCAAATGCGCCTCGACCAGATGCGCCATCGCGCCGCCGACGCCGCAATGGCCATAGCTGAGCAGGCCGCCATGGGTGTTCAGCGGCATCTCGCCGTCGCGGCTGAAATGGCCTGATCGCACGCGGGCTGCGGCCTCGCCGCGGCCGGCGAGGCCGAGGTCTTCCAGCAGCATTGCGAGCGTTATGGTAAAACTGTCGTAGATTGCGGCGTAGCGCACGTCGGATATCGCGAGGCCGGAAACTTCCTTGGCGCGCGCGATGGAGATTTCCGCGCCGGGCTCGCTGAGTGCCGGCGCCGCCGTGACATGCTGATGCGTGTGGGCCTGGGCGCAGCCGCGGATGCGGACGCCGGCTTCACCGGTCCGCTCGCGGCTGATGATAAAAGCCGCGCCGCCGTCGGACACCGGGCAGCAATCGAGCAGTTTCAGCGGCAACGCCACCGGCTTCGAGGCCATGATTTCGGCGACCGTGATGGGATCGTGGAATTGCGCGCCGGGATGGGTGCAGGCGTGGGCGCGCATCAGCACGGCGAATTCGGCCAGGTCCTCTTCGGTCACGCCGTATTCGTGCATATAGCGCGTGGCGACGAGGCCGTAATAGGCGGGGATGGTCGGCCCCAGCGGCACCTCGTAATCGGGATGGCCGACCTGTGCGAGCGCCTGGATCGAGGCATCGCGGCTCTGCCCGGTCAGGCGGTTCTCACCGGCGACGACGAGCACGTTGCGCGCGACGCCCGATGTGACGAGGTGATGCGCGAGCATCGTCATCGCAAGGCCTGTGGCGCCGCCGACCTGCACTACGTGGGCGTAAGACGGGCGAATGCCAAAGTGCTCGGCGAACACGGTCGCCAGCATGATGTGGGGCGAGACGGTGGAATAGCCGCAAAGGATGCCGTCGATGTCGGAGCGCTTCAGGCCTGCGTCGTCGAGCGCGGCTTGTGCCGCCTTGCTCATCAGGTCGAGCGAGGACGAGCCTTCATGCTTGCCGAACGGCGTGAGGCCGACGCCGGTGATGAAGCTCATGTTCTCTCCTCCTCGTCGTTCCGGGGCGGCCCGGAGGGTCGAGCTACGATGCGCAATTGCGCATCTGAGAATCCATCGAGCGGCATGCGCGGAGCATAGATGGATTCCGGGCTCGCGACTTCGTCGCGCCCCGGAATGACGGATGAGAGAGCTAAAGTCATTCCCTACTCCGGCACTGATCGCGTGACGCCGTCGCGGACCATGGCGGCGATCTCGCCTGGGGAGTAGCCAATCTCACCAAGAATCTCCGCGCCGTGCTCGTTCAGCCGCGGCGCCAACCGCACCGGCTCGGCCTCCGTCTCCGACCAGCTCGCCGTCACCTTCATGCTGCGGATCGGCCCCTCGGTCGGGTGGGTCACGACCGGGAAGAACTTCGTCGCCTCCAGATGCTCGTCGTGGAGCACACCCTGTAAATCGTGCATCGGCATGACAGGCACGTCGGCCTTGGTGAGCAGGTCGATCCACTCGGCGGTGGGGCGCGTCTCGAAGATGCGCGCGAGCTCGGCATAGACGACATCGATGTTGGCGGCGCGGCCGGCGAAGGTCGCGAATTTGGGATCGGCGCGCAGATCATCACGCGCCGTCGCCTTGAAGAAATTCTCCCACTGCTTGTCGTTGTAGACGATGACGCTGAGATAGCCGTCCGAGGTCTTGTAGGGCCTGCGGTCGCGCGAGAGGTGGCGGGCATAGCCGCCCTTGTCGAGCGGCGGCTCGTAGGTGAGCCCGCCCATGTGGTCGCCCATGACGAAGCCCGCCATGGTCTCGAACATCGGGATGTCCAGACGCTGGCCGCGGCCGGTGCGGTCCCGGTGCACCAGGCTGGCGCAGATCGCGCCGACCGCGGTGAGGCCGACGATGCGGTCGACCAAGGCGTTCGGCACATAGCGTGGCACGCCGTCGCCGGTCTGCGCCATCAGCGCGGGAAGCGCCGTGGCGCCCTGGATCAGATCGTCATAAGCGGGCTTTGCCGCATAAGGTCCGTCCTGGCCGAAGCCGAACACGCCGGCATAGACGAGGCGCGGATTGATCGCGGAGACGACGTCGTAGCCGAGCTGAAGCCGCGCCATCGCCTGCGGACGGACGTTGTAGACCAATACGTCGGCGTCCTTCAGTAGCCGCAGCACGGCCTCGCGGCCCGCGGGCTTCTTGAGATCGAGACAGATCGAGCGCTTGCTGCGGTTGGTGTTGAGGAACACCGGGCCCATGCCGGCGTGGCGCATCGGGCCGATCAGGCGGGTAACGTCGCCCTCGAGCGACTCCACCTTGATGACATCGGCGCCGTAGTCCCCGAGCATCTGGGTCGCGTAAGGCCCCATCAGCACGGTGGTCATGTCGATGACCTTGATGCCCTTCAGCGGCCCCATTCGTTCACTCCCGATTGCGCGGGAGCCAAGGCGTGGCCCCGCGATTTCGGTCCAGCTAAGGGCAGCGGTGCCGCACGCGCAAGGGCGGCCCGCGTATGGCCGCATGCGTAGCGCGGTGATATCGGCCGCTATTTCTTCTGGCGGGATTCGCGGATCTTGAGCAGCCGGTCGAGCTCTTCGTTCTGCTGGCTGATCCGGTCGGCGATACGCGACTCGTTCTGCTCGCCTGAAGCGGCCGCCGCCTGCTCGATCAGCTGCCTGATATTGTCCTCGAGGATCGCGATGCGATCGTTGAGGGCGTCCATCGACAGCGAGTCTTCGTAATCAGTGCTCATGATGCATTCCCTGCAAGTCAGTCAGGAGCATTAAGGCGAGCCGAGGCCGGTCCACCATGATTTAACGCAAAGATCGTAGGATGGATTAGCCGCAGGCGTAATCCACCAACCCTGTCTCCGCAGAGACGAAAGAGGTGGGTCACGCCTGCGGCTAACCCACCCTACAAGGCTACGAGAGCCTACTTCAAGGGCTCCAGCACGGAGACGTAGTTGGCGACTGCGGCGCCGCCCATGTTGAAGATGCCGCCGAGCTTGGCGTTCTTGAGCTGCATGCCCTCGGGGGCCTGGCCTGCGAGCTGCATTGCGGTCATCACATGCATGGAAACGCCGGTGGCGCCGATCGGATGGCCCTTGGACTTCAGGCCGCCGGACGGATTGACCGGCAGCTTGCCGTCCTTGAGCGTCCAGCCTTCCTTGATGGCGCGGGCGCCCTGCCCCCTCGGCGTCAGGCCCATCGCTTCGTATTCGATCAGCTCGGCCACCGTGAAGCAGTCATGGGTCTCGACGAAGGAGAGATCGTTGAGCGTCACGCCGGCCTGCTCCAGCGCGCGCTGCCAGGCGACGGTGCAGCCCTCGAACTGGAGGATGTCTCGCTTGGACATCGGCAGGAAGTCCTGGGCATGCGCGGTGGCGCGGAAACCGATCGACTTGGTCATGCCCTTGGCGGTCTCGGCGTCAGCCAGGATCAGCGCCGCAGCGCCGTCGGAGACCAGCGAGCAATCGGTGCGCTTCAGGGGACCGGCAACGAAAGGATTCTTCTCGCTCTCGGCGCGGCAGAAGTCGAAGCCGAAATCCTTGCGCATCTGGGCGAAGGGATTTGCGACGCCGTTCTTGTGGTTCTTGGCCGCGATCAGCGCCAGCGCGTCGGACTGGTCGCCGTATTTCTGGAAGTAGGAGCTGGCGATCTTGCCGAACACGCCGGCAAAGCCGCCGACGGTGTCGCTGTCCTCGGGCAGGTAGGACGCCTTGAGCAGATTCTTGCCGATCTCGGGGCCCGGCGTGCGCGTCATCTGCTCGACGCCGACGACCAGGACGATCTTGGCGGCGCCCGCGGCGATCGCGCGCAGGCCCTGGTGCACGGCGGCGGAGCCGGTGGCGCAGGCGTTTTCGACCCGGGTCGCCGGCTTGAAGCGCAGCTTCGGGTCAGCCTGCAGCACCAGCGAGGCGGTAAAATCCTGCGCCGAGAAGCCGGCGTTGAAATGGCCGAGCACGATCTCGTCGACGTCGGACGCCGAAATGCCGGCATCGGCCATCGCCTCATTGGCGACGCGGGTGACGAGGCTCTCGACGGTCTCGGTGTCGAACTTGCCGAACGGCGTATGCGCCCATCCGACGATGCTGGCGGTCATGGTCATCTCTCCCTGGGGGTCTCTTCCTGAGCTAAGTCTTAGCTCAGGGATGGCAAGACTTCACGCGGGTTTCAGGGCCTTGAGGGTGCGCTGGCAGATGGCAGTTATGCCGGCCCAGTTCCCGGCCTTGATCTCGGCGGCCGGGCACAGCCAGGAACCGCCGACGCAGACCACGTTGGACTCGGCGAGCCAGCTCGCCGCATTGGCCTCGCCGATGCCGCCGGTCGGGCAGAACCGCACGTTCGGGAACGGTCCGCCGAGCGAACGGAGGCCCTTGATGCCGCCGGCCTGCTCGGCCGGGAAGAACTTTGCGACGTCGAAGCCGTGCGACAGCGCCATCATCAGCTCGGACGCCGTGGCAATGCCCGGCGCGAACGGCAGGGAGCTGTGGGCTGCGGCCTTGAGGAGATCCGGGGTCAGGCCCGGGCTGATGGCGAAGGCGACGCCGAGCTTCTCGACACGGACGAAATCGGCCGGATTGAGGATCGTGCCGATGCCGACCACCGCCTCGGGGACTTCGGCCATCATCGCCCGCGCCGCCTCGATCGCAACGGGCGTGCGCATGGTCACCTCCAGCGTGCGGACGCCGCCGGCGACCAGCGCACGCGCCAGCGGGACGGCATCCTGGATGCGCTCGATGGTGAGCACGGGGATCACGGTCGCCGCCTTGAACAGCGCGGCAAGGTGGTTCTGTTGGGCGGTCGTGGTCATGGGTCTCGATCTTTATTTGGTCGTTCACTTGGTGGCTTGACGCGGGGCCCCCGGCCGGTGCCGTTTCTTCGGCGGCATGGCATAGCCCGGAATGATGGCGCCGGCATAGCAGATCACGACGCTGGCGAGGCGATGCCCGGCCTGGGCGGCCTCGACCGGGTCGGAACCGGCGAGCCGGGCCGCGATATAAGCCGCGGCAAAGCTGTCGCCGGCCGCCGTGGTGTCGACCACAGGGTTGGTCATCGGTTCGGCGCGGACCTCATGGGTGGTCCCCGGAAAACGCAGCAGGCTGACGGGTTCGGCGAGGCGGAACACCAGCTCCGGCGTCGGGATGCGCGCCATCAGCTGATCGTTGCTTTCGCCGGGATAGAGCGCGAGCAGGTCCTCGGTCGAGGTCAGCACGATGTCGGCGGCCGCGAAGGCCGCATCGAACACCTCGCGGGCGACGTCGCGATCAGGCCAGCCGCGTGCGCGAAAATTGGTGTCGAACACGAAGCGGGTGCCGAGCAGGCGCGCGCGCTTGATCGCCGCGAACAGGCGCTCGCGCCCGGGAGCGTCGTAGATCGAGAGCGTGATCGCGGAGAGATAGATGATGTCGTAGCTCATCAGCGAGTTGAGCAGCTCGCCGGTCTCCGGCAGGCTCATCAGCAGCCGCGCCGCCGCGCTGTCGCGCCAGTGGAAGAACTGGCGTTCCCCCTTTGCATCCGTCTGAATCATGTAGAGGCCGGGCAGCTTGCCCGCGAGCCGCACGACGCGGCGTGTGCCGACGTTCTCCGCGGTCCAGGCCGCGATCATCTCGTCGCTCAGAGCATCGTCGCCGAGCGCGGTGAGATAGTCGACCTTGACCTCCAGCCGCGCCAGATAGACGGCGGTGTTGAGGGTATCACCGCCGAAGCCGCGCGAGTACAGACCGCCGCCCTGCCCGGCAGATGCGCCACTTTGCGCCTGCCTGAGCTCGACCATGCATTCGCCGATGCAAGCAACGCTCGCCATCTCGGAGACCCGCCCTGCCGGAGATCAGGCGACGAAATTGCCGCCGAGCTCGTCTTCGATGTGGATGCGGATGATGTCGTCGAAGGTCTTCTCGGCGGTGGTGAAACCGAGTTCGAGCGACCGCTTCGCATTGAAATTGCGCGGCCAGCCGCCGACGATACCGACGATGAACGGATCAGGCTCGCGCTTGATGCGCGCGGCGACCTTGTCGCCCGCAACCCGCTTCAAGGCGGCGATCTGCTCGCCGACCGTCGCCGACAGGCCCGGCATGGTCAGGTTGCGGCGCGGGCCGACCTTGTCGAGGTCCATGGTGCCGGCGTGCAGCAGGAAACCGACCGCGGAGCGCGGCGTGGCGTGCCAGTGACGAACGTCCTCGGACACCGGAAGGATCGCCTCCTTGCCGGCCAGCGGCTCGCGCAGGATGTTGGAGAAGAAGCCCGATGCCGCCTTGTTGGGCAGGCCGGGCCGGATGCAGATGGTCGGCAGGCGAATGCCGATGCCGTCGAGGAAGCCGCGGCGCGAATAGTCGGCCAGCAGGAGTTCGCCGATCGCCTTCTGGGTGCCGTAGCTCAGCAGCGGGGTGTGGAAGAACTCGTCGCCGATCGCATCCGGAAACGGCGCGCCGAACACCGCGATCGAGGACGTGAACACCACGCGTGGCTTGTAGCCGCCGCCGACGAGCCTGACGGCGTCAAGCAGCATCCGCGTGCCATCGAGATTGATGCGGTAGCCCTTGTCGAAATCGAGCTCGGCCTCGCCCGAGACGATCGCGGCGAGATGGAAGATCACGTCCGGGCGGCCGGCGATCAGCTTCTCGGCCGCGCCCGGCACGGCGAAATCGCCCGACACCGTCTCGACCGGAAAGCCGGCCTTTTCCGGCTGCTTGGGCTCGACCACGTCATGCAGGGTCAGCTTGGTGATGTCGCTCTTGCCGAGCCGGCCGTCACGCAGCAGCCGTTCACAGAGTTTGCGGCCGACCATGCCGGCGGCGCCGAGAACCAGAATGTGCAAGAGCTCAACTCCTTCTTATTGGCCGGAACGCGCCGTCTCCAGCGCGCTCCCGTGGCAGCGGCCGCGACTATTCCTTCACGGCGCCGGTCATCGCGGACACATAATGCTCCACGAAGAAAGCGTAAAGGATGACGAGCGGCAGCGAGCCGGCCAGGGCTCCGGCCATCAGCGAGCCCCAGCGGTAGATGTCACCGTCCACGAACTCGTTGACGATCGCGACCGGCACCGTCTTGTTGCTGGTCGACTGCAGGAAGGTCAACGCGTAGATGAACTCGTTCCAGCACAGCGTGAAGCAGAAAATGAACGCGGAGATCAGGCCGGGGATCGCGAGCGGCAGGACGATCTTGACCAGGATCTGCCAGCGGCTCGCCCCGTCGATCAGCGCGCATTCCTCGAGCTCGAACGGGATGGTCTTGAAATAGCCCATCAAGAGCCAGGTCGAGAACGGGATCAGGATGGTCGGATAGGTCAGGATCAGCGCCAGCGGCGAATCGAACAGGCCGTACTGGAAAACGACGGTGGCGAGCGGGATGAACAGGATCGACGGCGGCACCAGATAAGCGAGGAAGATCAGCCCGCCGACGAGATTGGCGCCCTTGTAGCGCAGGCGCACGATGGCGTAGGCAGCCAACACCGATGCGATGATCGAGAGCATCGTGGCGCAGATCGCCACGTACATCGTGTTCCAGAGCCAGTGCGGATAGTAGCTCTCGAACAGCAGCTTGTGGAAATGCTTGAAGGTCGGATTCCAGGTCCAGAACGGGTTGAACTTGTCGAGATCGAGCAGCTGGTCGTCCGGCTTCACCGAGGTCAGCGCCATCCAGTAGAACGGAAACAGCAGGACGACGACGATGATCGTGAGCGGCAGATACAGCGTCACGAGCCGGCGCGGCACCGACTGCAGATAGCTCATGCCTTCGCTGTTATCGACGCGCGCGGGCGTCGCCAGGACGGACTTGAGATCGACTTTCGAGGCAGGAAGATCGGTCATTGTTCTCTCCCTGTTGCCATGTGCGACGGCACGCGCGGGGCTTGCCCCGTTCGCGCAAAAGAGACGGAAACGGAGCGGGGATCAGTCATTGTTCTCCCCCTGCTGCCACTTGCGACGCTGCAGGCCGAACCATGACACCATGATCGCGGCGAGCAGGAACGGAATCATGGCGCTCGAGATCGCAGCCCCCTCCCCGAGCTGCCCGGCGATGATCGCGCGCTGGTAGGACAGCGTCGCCATCAGATGGGTGGCGTTGACCGGACCGCCGCGCGTCATCGCCCAGATCAGCTGGAAGTCGGTGAAGGTGAACAGCACCGAGAAGGTCATCACGACGGCGATGATCGGCGTCAGCAGCGGATAGGTGATGAAGCGGAAATTCTGCCAGCGCGTGGCACCGTCGAGCGTGGCGGCTTCATAGAGCGACGGCGACACCGTCTGCAGGCCCGCCAGCAGCGTGATCGCCACGAACGGCACGCCGCGCCAGATATTGGCGAAGATCACGCAGATGCGTGCCCAGGTCGTGTCGCCGAGGAAGTTGATGTTCTGGTTGATCAGGCCGAGATGCTTCAGCGACCAGGAGATGATGGAGAATTGCGAATCGAAGATCCACCAGAACGCCAGCGCCGAGAGCACCGTCGGCACGATGAAGGGGATCAGCACCATCGCGCGCAGCATCGCCTTGAACGGCATGTTCTCGTTCAGCAGCAGCGCCAGATAGAGCCCGACCGCGAATTTGATGGCGCTGGCGACGGTGGTGTAGAGCAGTGTGTTGAACACCGACAGCCAGAAGATGGAATCGTCCCACAGCCATTCATAGTTCTCGGTGCCGACGAACTGCCCCACCCTGCCGATGCGGGTGTCGGTGAAGGACAGCCAGATGCCGAGCCCCAGCGGATAGGCCAGGAAGAAGATCAGGAACGCCATGGCCGGCACCATGAACCAGAAGCCGAGCCAGTTACGATTGTGTTTGAGCCGGGTCCAGGCGCTGTCCTCGATCATCTGAGGCTTGGCCCGGGGAAGTGCGACATCAGCCATGCCCGATATCCCTGATCGAAATGTTGAAGAGCGGCCGGCCGGATGGGCCGGCCGCCCCGTGACTATCAGCGATAGATGCGCTTGAGCTGGCGCTCGGCTTCCGCCATCGAGCCCTTCGCATCCTTGGTGCCGGTGCAGTAATTGGCGAACATGTCGACGACAATGAAGTCGGCGATCGCGGTTGCCGCCTTTTCGCCGACAGTGCCGATACCGGCCGCCGGCAGCGTGCGCTTGGAGGCCTGCGAGAACACCTCGTTCTTGGGATCGGCCTTCCAGATCGGCGCCGACTCATAGGCGTTCAGGGTCTGGGTCAGATAGCCCTGCGCGCCGTCCAGCCACTTCTCGTAGTTCTCCTTCTCCAGCATGAAGGCGATGAAAGCCTTTGCCGCATTCGGATATTTGGTGAAGTTGAAGGCGAGGATCGGCAGCGCAAGCTGCAGCTCGGTCGGCTTGCCGACCGGTCCGACCGGCCAGAGCGCGTGATAGGTGTCCTCGGCCAGCTCCTTCTTGCTCGCATCGGTCTTGGCGGCAACGTAGATCGAGATGCCGTTCGCCGTGCAATAGAGCTCGCCGGCGAGGAACGCCTTGTTGTTGGAGGAATCGTTCCAGGACGCCGTGCCCGGGATGAAGGCGTCGTACAGCGCCTTGCAATATTCCAGCGCCTTCGCCGTCTCCGGCGAATTGATGACGATCTTGTCGTTCTGGTCGACGGTGTAGGCGCCGTGTCCCCAGAGGACCCAGTGCAGCCACGAATTGCCGTCGCCCGAGGCATGCCCGAGCGCGAAGCCGGCCGGCGTGTTGTTCTTCTTCAGCGCCTTGCACATCTCGAGGAAGCCCGGAAAATCCTTCGGGAATTCCTTGAACCCGGCCTTTTCGAGCGCGGACTTGCGGTACGTCATGTAACCGCCGTTGGTCGCGACGGGAATGCCGAGCCAGTCGTTGCCCTGCTTGCAGGTCTTGGCGGCCGCATCGGTCCAGCCGCCGTATTTCTTGCCGAGATAATCGGCGACGTCGTTCATCTTCAGCACTTTGGTGGGGAACAGCTGCGGCAGCGTGTGCAGGCCCCAGGCGAGATCGAGTCCGGAGCCGGTGTTGGCCGCAACCGAGGCCTTCGGCTGCACGTCCTCGAAGGATTCGCTGAACACATTCATCTCGGTGCCGGTGGCGGTCTTGAACGCGGCGACCATGGCGTTGAACGCATCGTCCTCGGCCGGCACGAAGCGCTTCCAGCGCATCACGGTCAGCTTGGCGCCGGGCTCCGCCTTCCAAGGCGAGCTCTGTGCCCAGGCTTTGGCGAAATCGAACAGTGCCGGCCCGGTGAGCATGCCGGTCGCAGCCAATGCCGTTCCGCCTTGAAGCAGAGTCCGGCGGGTAAAGTCTTGCATGGTGTCCTCCCTGTGATGCTTTTTTATTGTCTCGACTTGGTCTTACGCTACGCGTTCAGGCGCTTTCCCGTCGTCTCGTCGAACAGATGCACCAGCGACGGCTCGGGCTTCAGCCGGATCTTGTCGCCCGGATTGAACTGGTGGCGTTCGCGGAACACCGCGACGACCTGCTCGCCGCCGATCTTGGCGAACACCTGCGTCTCCGAGCCGGTCGGCTCGACCACCACGATCTCGGCTTCGGCGCCGTCGTCGGCGATGGTGAAATGCTCGGGCCGCACGCCGTAGACCGCGGGACGGCCGTCGGATGCCGCGGGCGCGGTCTTGAGCGGCAGCTTGACGCCGTTCGGCCCCTCGAAGGTCGCAACGCCGTTGACCCGCACATGCCCCTTCAGGAAGTTCATCGCGGGCGAGCCGATGAAGCCGGCGACGAACTGGTTGTCGGGCTTGTCATAGAGCTCGAGCGGCGTGCCCATCTGCTCGACGATGCCGTCATGCATGACGACGATCTTGTCGGCCATGGTCATGGCTTCGATCTGGTCGTGGGTGACGTAGACGGTCGTCGTCTTTAGCCGCTGGTGCAGCTCCTTGATCTCGGTGCGCATGGCGACGCGCAGCTTGGCGTCGAGATTGGACAACGGCTCGTCGAACAGAAAGACTTGCGGATCACGCACGATGGCGCGGCCCATCGCGACACGCTGGCGCTGACCGCCGGAGAGCTGGCGCGGATAGCGATCGAGCAGCGGCCCCAGCGCGAGGATCTCGGCGGCGCGCTTGACGCGCTTGTTGATCTCGTCGGCGCCTGCATTCCGCAGCTTCAGCGAGAAACCCATGTTGTCGGCGACCGTCATGTGCGGATAGAGCGCGTAGTTCTGGAAGACCATCGCAATGTCCCGCTCCTTGGGCTGGACATTGTTGACGACGCGGTCACCGATCGAGATCGTGCCGGAGGTGATGTTCTCGAGACCGGCGAGCATGCGCAGAAGCGTCGACTTGCCGCAGCCGGAGGGGCCGACCAGAACGACGAACTGGCCGTCCTCGATCGGTACAGTTACGCCGTGCAGGACTTCAAAATTACCGAACGATTTCCGCACGTCGCGGATTTGCACAGACGACATCTAGCTCCCTCCTCGAAAGTCCCCGACGCCTTTAGCGCCGCGACCGTCTTGTTTTTTCAGACTTTACCGAACACGGCCCACTTTTAGCGAGCAACATTGTCGGCAGTTTGTGCGGTTTTGGCAATTTGTCTTTGGTTAGTCGTTGCTGGTAGCGCTGTCAACGTTCCTTTGTTTGCAGGAATGACTGTGTTAAGAGCAACAAATGGGTCGAAAACGCACCAAGTCAGGCAAGATCCGGCTGGCCGAAGTCGCCGAGCTTGCCGGCGTCAGCCCGATCACGGCGTCCCGGTTCTTCCGCAATCCGGAGGCCCTGTCGATCGGCAAGCGGACACGGGTGGAGAGCGCGGCCAAGGAGCTCGGCTATGTGCCTAACCTTGCTGCACGCGCGCTGGCCTCGCAGCGTACCGAAGTTATCGGCGTCCTGATTCCCTCTCTCACCAACAACGTGTTCTCGGACGTGCTGCGCGGCATCTACGACGCGTCCGAAGGCAGCCGCTACTCGATCCAGTTGTCCAACACGCGCTACAGCATTCTCCAGGAAGAAAAGCTGCTGCGGCTGTTTCTCGCGCAACAGCCTGCAGGGCTGATCGTCACGGGCATCGACCAGACCCCGGAATCGCGCGCCATGCTCGAGGCCGCCGATTGCCCGATCGTTCAGATCATGGAGATCGGCCCCGACCCGGTCGACATGATGATCGGCTTTTCGCACTATGATGCAGCCCGCGCAGCGGTTGCGCACCTGTTCGAACAGGGCCGCCGCAAGATCGGCTTCGTCGGGGCGCGCATGGATCCCAGGGTGCAGCGGCGGCTGGACGGATATGTCTCGGCCATGAAGGACGCCGGGTCGTTCGAGCAGCGCCTCGTCGTCACCACGGCGACGCCGACCTCGGTGACGCTGGGCGGCGCGCTGTTCACCGATCTCCTGGCGCGCGAGCCCGATCTCGATGCGGTGTTCTGCGCCAATGACGACCTCGCGCTCGGCGTGCTGTTCGAATGCCGGCGCCGCGAGATCGCCGTGCCCGAGCAGATCGCGATCGTCGGCTTCAACGACCTGGAATTCATGGCCTCCGCCGTCCCCACCCTCACCAGCGTGCGCACCAACCGCTACGAGATGGGCAAAACGGCCGCCACCATGCTCATCGAGGCGATCGACGGACATCGCCCGGAGCAGCCGGTGCTCGATCTCGGCTTCAGGGTGATCGAACGGCAAAGCTCGTTGCCGCGCCATTCGGACAGCAGGCCAGCCGTTTCAGGCGCGGGCGGGACGAACAAAATGGTAGCGTTACCAAGTAGCCGTGACTAGTATCGCTTTTGTGAGGAAACGACCCGCCAGCGGGCCAGCGATCCGTCATTCGCACCGTTGGGCATCGCGCAAGCCGACGCCCCAAGGCTGATGTAAGTGGACGGACGCCAGTGCGTTTGCATTGCAGGAGAAACCAATGACAAAAAAACCAACCAATGGGCATGTGCCCGCCGGCAACGGCTCCCGCCGCCATCTTCGCTCGCAGGAATGGTTCAACAACCCGCATAACCCGGGCATGACCGCGCTCTACATGGAGCGCTACCTCAATTACGGCCTCACCCGTGCCGAGCTGCAGTCCGGCAAGCCGATCATCGGCATCGCCCAGACCGGCAACGACCTCTCTCCCTGCAACCGCCACCACATCGAGCTTGCCCATCGCGTGCGAGAGGGCATCCGCGAGGCCGGCGGCATCGCGATGGAATTCCCGACCCATCCGATCCAGGAGACCGGCAAACGCCCGACCGCGGCACTCGACCGCAACCTCGCCTATCTCGGCCTGGTCGAGATCCTCTACGGCTATCCGCTGGACGGCGTCGTGCTCACCACAGGCTGCGACAAGACCACGCCGGCCTGCATGATGGCGGCTGCGACCGTCAACCTCCCCGCGATCGTGCTGTCGGGCGGCCCGATGCTCAACGGCTGGCACGCCGGCGAGCGCACCGGCTCCGGCACCATCGTCTGGAAGTCGCGCGAGCGGCTTGCCGCGGGCGAGATCGACTATGAAGAGTTCATGGAGATCGTGGCCTCTTCCGCGCCGTCGGTCGGCCATTGCAACACCATGGGCACGGCGTCGACCATGAACGGTCTTGCCGAAGCGCTCGGCTTCTCGCTGCCGGGATGTGCTGCGATCCCCGCGCCCTATCGCGAGCGCGGCCAGATCGCCTACGAGACCGGCAAGCGCGCCGTCGAGATGGTGTGGGAAGACCTCAAACCCTCGGACATCCTGACCCGTAAGGCGTTCGAGAACTGCATCGTGATCAATTCGGCGATCGGCGGCTCGACCAACGCGCCGATCCACATCAACGCGCTGGCCCGCCACATCGGCGTCGAGCTCACCATCGAGGACTGGCAGAAGGTCGGCCACGACGTGCCGCTGCTGGTCAACATGCAGCCTGCCGGCTTCTATCTCGGCGAGGAATTCCACCGCGCCGGCGGCGTGCCGGCGGTGGTGCGCGAATTGATGAAGCACAAGCGCATCCATGAGGACGCCGTCACCGTCAACGGCCGCGGCATCGGCGAGAACTGCAAGGATGCGCCGAAGCCCGACAACGACGTGATCTGGGCCTACGACAAGCCGCTGGTGAAGGATGCCGGCTTCCTGGTGCTGAAGGGCAATCTGTTCGATTCGGCGATCATGAAGACCTCGGTCATCTCCAAGGAATTCCGCGACCGCTATCTCAGCAATCCGAAGGACCTGAACGCCTTCGAGGGCCGCGCCATCGTGTTCGAGGGACCCGAGGACTATCACGCGCGGATCGATGATGCCTCGCTCGACATCGACGAGCGCTGCGTGCTGTTCATCCGCGGCACCGGGCCGATCGGCTATCCCGGTGGAGCCGAAGTCGTGAACATGCAGCCGCCGGCAGCGCTGATCAAACGCGGCATCCTGTCCCTGCCCTGCATCGGCGACGGCCGCCAGTCCGGCACCTCGGGCTCGCCCTCGATCCTGAACGCCTCGCCGGAAGCTGCAGCCAATGGCGGCCTTGCGGTGCTCAAGACCGGCGACAAGGTCCGCGTCGACCTCAACAAGGGCAGCGCCAACATCCTGATCTCGGACGAGGAACTGAAGAAGCGTCACGCCGAGCTCAAGGCCAATGGCGGCTTCAAGCACCCGCCGAACCAGACGCCGTGGCAGGAGATCTATCGCAACACCGTCGGCCAGCAATCGACCGGTGCCTGCATGGAGCTGGCCACCCGCTACCAGAACGTCGCCGGCACGTTCGGCGTGGCGCGGGATAATCACTGAGATAGGCACGCATAGCCCGGGTGAGCGAAGCGACACCCGGGATATCCGCTCCCGGATATCGCGCTTGCGTGCTCATCCGGGCTACGGCACTGAAATCAAATTCAAGGTGAGGAGAACAAGAACATGGCCAACCGCCTCAAGGGCAAACGTGCCGTCGTCACGGCGGCAGCCGCCGGCATCGGGCGCGCCTGCGCCCTCGCATTCGCGCGTGAAGGCGCAACGGTCATTGCGACCGACATCAATGAAGCCGGCATCGCCGATCTGACCAAGGAAGGCATCGCCGAGGTCGCCAAGCTCGACGTCCGCAACACCGCCGACGTCAACGCTTTTGCAAAGCGCGTCGGCAGGATCGACATCCTGCTCAATGCAGCCGGCTTCGTGCACCACGGCACCATCCTGGAGTGCTCGGAGGAGGATTTCGACTTCTCGTTCGACCTCAACGTCAAGTCGATGCACCGGACCATCAAGGCCTTCCTGCCCGAGATGCTCGCGGGCGGCGGCGGCAGCATCGTCAACATCTCGTCCTGCGCCGCGCTGCGACCGCCGGCGAACCGCTACGTCTACAGCTCGTCGAAGGCTGCCGTGTCGCTGCTGTCGCGTGCGGTCGCGCTCGACTTCATCACCAAGGGCATCCGCTGCAACTCGATCTGCCCCGGCACCGTCGAGACGCCCTCGATGCTCGACCGCGCCGCCGCACAGGGACCGCAGGGCAAGGAGATGTTCATCTCCCGCCAGAAGATGGGCCGGCTCGGCACCGCCGAGGAGATCGCCAACATGGCCGTCTATCTCGGCAGCGACGAGAGCGCCTTCACCACTGGCGTCGACCTCGTCGTCGACGGCGGCTACATGCTCTGACGCCTGGGGATCAGTCTCATGAACAAGATCGACCTCGACGGCCGCGTCGCCATCGTCACCGGCGGCGCGCAGGGCTTTGGCCGCGCCATCACCCAGCGCTTCGCCGCCTCCGGCGCCAAGGTCGCGATTTGGGATTTCGACGCCGCGCTGGCCGAGAAGACGGCGAAGGAGATCGGCGGCGAGACCAAAGTCTTCAAGGTCGACGTCACCGATACCGCAGCCGTCGAGCAGGCGCGCGATGCGACGCTGGCCGCGTTCGGCAAGATCGACATCCTCGTCAACAACGCCGGCATCGCCGGCGTCAACAAGCCGGTCTGGGAGACCGATCTGGAGGAATGGCGCAAGGTGCTGCGCATCAACCTCGACGGTCCCTTCATCGTCTGCAAGGCGATCGTGCCCGCGATGCTCAAGCAGAAATACGGGCGCATCGTGAACATCGCCTCCATCGCCGGCAAGGAAGGCAATCCGAACGCCTCGCACTATTCGGCCTCCAAGGCTGGCCTGATCGCGCTGACCAAATCGCTCGGCAAGGAGCTCGCCGCACACGACATCCTCGTCAATGCGGTGACGCCGGCCGCGGCCAAGACTGCGATCTTCGACCAGATGACACAGCAGCACATCGATTTCATGCTGTCGAAGATTCCGAAGGGGCGCTTCGTTCTGGTCGAAGAGCTCGCCGCGATGGTGGCCTGGCTCGCGTCCGAAGACTGTGCTTTCTCGACCGGCGCGGTGTTCGACATTTCCGGCGGACGCGCAACCTATTGAGGACAGCATGATCCGGGAAGGCGGGTGCCTGTGCGGCGCGGTGCGGTTCAAGGCGGAGGGCGAGCCGCTCAACGTTCGCGTCTGCCATTGCCGTCTGTGTCAGAAAGCGATGGGCTCGCCCTTCTTCGCCCGCGCGCAGTTCGACCAGCGCGCGCTGAGCGTCGAAGGCGAGACCGAGCGCTATGCGTCGTCCGAGGCCATCGACCGCGTGTTCTGCAAGCGCTGCGGCACGCGCCTGTTCGCCTGGCGACGCAATGGGACGCTGGCGGGCGTGTCCCTCTCCGTGTTCGACGACCGCAACGCCTTCGCGCCGACCGAGCACATCTGGGTCTCGGAAAAGCCCACCTGGCTGAAGCTCGACGACGGCCTGGTGCAATATCAGGGGACGATTCCGACGTGATGTCGGGCTTCGCCTGACGCGGCACCGGCGGCCCGAGCACCTCACCGCCATCGTCGTCGCGATCCGGATTCCGGCGCTGTTGCGATTTCGGGTCGGGGTGGCCGACGTCTGCCTCTTGTCTTCCGGCGAGGGCCATGAAACCCGTCATGGTGGCCACAGGTTTCTTTTTATTTTAAGCTTCCGCAGGGCTAGTTTTGCGGGGGATGGTGTTGCGTCTTGTTAGGCCAATAACAAAATCAGAACTTGGACTTTGGCGATTTCAGACTCTTGCGGTGTGGGGAGCGTGTGTCGGCGCTGTTGCGGCCGGCATCTCTGCCTATCTGATCTTGAACGCTGCCAAGCTGGATATGGGCGCCAATCTCGCGCAGGACTTTCCAGTCGTCCAATTGGGTTTCGCGGACAGTGCGGTAATCAAGCGGGCCGAGAAGATCTTCTATGTCCTGTTTTATGTGATCGGCGGCCTCTCGGCCTTTGCGTCACTCAGGCTCCGGAAATTCTTTGAAGGCCGGTCGCTGATCCTGTTTCACGTCTCGGCGCTGGCAATTGTCGTGGCGCTGGAGGCATTTCTGGAAGATGCATTCCAGCAGAGAGTTCGAATGGTCGCGCTAGCGGTCACGGTCGGCGCGGTCCTCATCCCTTTCGTGAAGCGCATCCGGACCCCCATCAGCATCAAGGGCGACGAGGACGTCAGGCCGATCGCCTTCTTCGAATTTGGATGGATCGACGCAGCGCTCGTCACAGCCCTGCTCGCCCTGACTCTGCCGCTGAGCGTGCAACGTCTGGCCAGTGAGGCGGCGGGCAATCCGCACGCCGTATCGTTCCTGGTCGGACCGGCGCTCTATCAGTTTGCAGATGGCCTGGTGCCTGGCCGCGACTTCCTGTCCTTCTATGGATACGGCCCTTCGTATTTGTTTGGGCGGTTTGTGCGCACCGACCCGAACGCCCTGTATTTGCGTTACATCGGTTTCGTTGCGGTTTGCCTCGCGATCTATCACCTCTCGGCCTATTGGGTGCTGCGCGACTTCTTCCAGAACAGGGCGCTGCCGTTTCTCCTGGCCTTCGTATTTCTCGCACTCTGTCAATATGGCGCGGGGGACGCGTTCGCCGGACCGTCTTCGCTCGCCATCAGGTACATGTTCGTGTTCATCGCCACGGGCATTCTTGCGCGCTTTATGATCCAGCCTTCAGGCTGGTCTTTGGCGGCGCTGTCTGCCGTCTGCGCGGTTTCGATCTTCTGGAATACCGAGACGGGGATTTATACCTGGCTGGTCGGCTGCACGGCATTGTCGGCGCGGGTGCTGGAAAAGCGCTGGCCTTGGGAGGTCGTGGCATTCACCGGACTGTCTGCCGTCATCCTGCTCGTATTGTTCGTCGCCGCCTTCGGTCCGGCCGTACTTTCGATGGACTTCCTGCACGTCTTGCTCGCCCCGATCGGCCTGCACAGCGTCTCGAATTGGGTCGGGGTGACGATCAACTGGCATCCCGGATTCGGGACAGTCTACCAGTTGATCTTGCCGGCGATGGCCATAGGCACAGTCGTCAGCGTCGCCGCAACGTGGGCCGGCTGCCGCAACATCGAGCGCGCCTATCTGCTGGTACTGTCTCTCGTCGCGCTGGTTTTCATGGCAAAGTGGATGAACCGGTCACTTGACGCGGTATGGCAGCAAAACGCCTTTGCTTATCTTGCCGTTTGCGCATGGTGGTGCCGATCGGCATTCCGCGCCGCCTTCGGTCGAATGACTTCGCAAATCATCCCTGCCCTGTCGTTGGCGGCAACGGCAGCGCTCTCGGTCACCGTGCTTCTGTGCGCGCAGGATCGTCAACAGAGCGTGACGATCGGACTGCGCTCGTACTTGCAATATCCGAGCATAGCCAGCCTGAGGCTGGGACGCGGAGCGGGACAGGTCACGGTCCGGCTCGATGGCAGCGACATCGACCTGGTCAACAGGGTCGAGCCTCCCGATGGTCGCATGTTGCTGTTGTCGGACCAGGACTGGCTCGTTCTTGCGGCCGTTGGCAGAGCACCCAAGAGCTACTTCCTCCCCTTCCGGGATACGTTCAGCCCGGACCACGTTACGCGGAGCTTTGCCGGGGCCGACCAATTCATTTTGGATCGCGGTGCGACCTATGAGTATGACTGGCTGAAGGACATGGTGGAGCAGATCCTGTCGGCGCAGTTTGAGCGCACCGAAGAATCAACCCGGTTCATCCTTTATCGCAGGAAATCATGACCACGAATGCGCTCGGCGGCGAACCATTTGCAGCGGGCAATTTCGGAATTGGGCACCATATGACGGTAGATCGTAAAGGGTTGTGGCCCTATACGGCCTGCTTTGCAGAGCGCCCAGGCAAACCGGAACGGACGAGCCGTGAACATCTCCTTCTATGACCTATCGGTGTGGGTCTTCCCAGTATTGATCGCCATCACGTTTCACGAAGCAGCGCATGCTTTCGTCGCGGATCGTCTCGGCGACGACACGGCCTCGCAGCTCGGTCGGGTCAGCTTCAACCCGTTCCGGCATATCGACCCGTTCGGCACCGTGATCCTTCCAGCGATGCTGCTGTTTGCGCATTCGCCGTTCCTATTTGGCTACGCCAAGCCGGTGCCGGTGAATTTCCGCAAGCTTAACAACCCCAGGCTCGACATGGTCTGGGTGGCGCTGGCCGGGCCCGTCACCAACATCGTGCTGGCGCTGATCGCGGCTCTTGCCATCCACGCCCTGTCATGGGCTCCGGCCGCCTCGGCGCGATGGTTCCTCGATAACATCTGGAATGCGATCCGGCTCAATGCGGCGCTGGCCGTCTTCAACATGATGCCGATCCCGCCGCTCGATGGCGGGCGCGTCGCGGTCGGGCTGTTGCCGCGCGCCCTCGCCATGCCGCTGGCCCGGCTCGAACCGTTCGGGATGCTGATCCTGATCGGCCTGCTGATCCTGCTGCCCCTTGCAGGTTCCCAGTTCGGTCTAAATCTTGATGTTATTTCAGCAATACTGCGAACGTTGACCGGTCATGTGATTCAGGCTGTTCTCTTCCTGACCGGCAATGCGTAGTTGAACAGCCGTACCCGAACTTTAAGCCGAAGGGCCAGAGGCCGACTTGGTCAAAGCTGCCGATATGCTGATCGCGCGACGCGCGGACACCCGCGCCCGCGCCGATTTTGCCACCTGGAAGATGATGGCCAAGCTCAACGGGGCGTCCGCGCTGCCTTCGGGCGCCCAGGAATTCCTCGCGAGCTACCAGAACCTGCTGGCTCAGATGAGCGAGGGCGAGGCCACCGAGGCGACCATCGGCGCGATCTACAAGGCCTATTATGTCGAGATGGGCGGCGGGGGAAACCCGCCCGACGTCCGCCCTCGCCCGGCAGAGCCGGCAGAGGACAATGTTACCGCTTTCCGCCGCCCGGCGCCGAAGCCAAAGACGAGCAGCTTTTTCGGGGCTGGCGCGGCAGCTGGAACCCAGAAACGGCCCCTGCCGGTGGCGCTGATCTTTGGCTGCCTCGTCGTCGTCTATGTCGGGATCCGGCTCTACTGGCGCTGAGCCGTCTTCTTCTTTTTCGCGTCGGCCGGCGTGAAGATGATATCGACGGTCCGCTCGAACCGGTCTTCGGTCAACCCGGCTGGCGGCTGCGGGATCGGATCCGATTTGCGGACGATCGAGACCGCGGCCGCGTCGTAGGCTGGATCCCCTGATGACTCCACGACATCCACCGACAACACGTTGCCCTTCCGGTTGATCGCGAAGCTCACCTTGACCTTCTGGTTATTGGGCTGTTTGCCTTCCGGATTGATCTTGTGCAGCGACAAATGCGCGCTGATCTTGCGGTTCCAGTCGGCTGTCAGCTTCAGAACGTCCTTGCCGATGCCGATGACGGGCGCCAGCGCCTTCTCGGCCTCGCGCGCATCCTCCTCGAGCGTCTGCCGTGCCGTCGCGACCGATTTCGGCGAGGCTTCGGCGGCCGGCGTCTCCACCGCCTGAATCTTCGGGTCTTCTTCCGTCGGCTTCTTCGAGTCGTTCTCGGTCACGACGCGGTCGGGATCCTCGACCTGCTGCGACTGGTCCTTTGGAAGGTCCGTCTCCTTGGTCTCGGCCTTCTGCTCGGGAAGTGCCTGCTGCTCCTGCATCGCTTCGCTGTCGGGCCCGGGCGGCAGATCGGTTTCGGGCGCCTTGGGCGAGGCCATCTCCACGGCGAATTCCGCGCCGTTCGCGCCGAGGCCGTCGCCGTCGTCATCGGCACGCAAATGCGCCAGCGCGAGCGCAGCACCGCCGAGATGAAGCACGAGCGCGGCCACCGCCGCCAGGATCCAGAGCTTCCGGGATGGTTTGAGTTCGTCCGACATCGCGGGCCTCTAAGGCTGAGCGGCGCCTGCCGCAGGCGCTCCCGGCGCGCCTTCCAGCGCCACCAGCTTCACCCGCGTATAGCCGCCTGAGCGCAGGAGCTCCATGACGCCCATCAACTCCCCGTACGGGACCGACTTGTCGGCACGCAGGAACACGTACTTGTCCTTGCTCATGTCCGACAGTCCGTCGAGCGTCCCGATCAGCTCGGCGCGGTGGACCGGGTTCTCCCCGAGGGCAAGCGTCAGATCTGGCTTGATGCTGAGATAGGTCGGCTTGTCAGGCTTCTTCTGCGGCGTCGCACTGGACGTCGGCAGGTCGATCGGCAGATCGACCGTGGAGAGCGGCGCTGCGACCATGAAGATGATCAGCAGCACCAGGATGACGTCGATGAACGGCGTGACGTTGATGTCATGCGTTTCCGAGAAATCGTCGTCGTCATCGTTGTCTGCGAGCGAAACGCCCATGGCTCACTCCGCTGCGCGCGAATGCACGCCGCCGTGGCTGCGATCGAGATCACGCGAGAGCAGCCGGCCCGCGGCACCCGAGGCACGGCTGACGAGCTCGAGATAGCTCTTCGTCACGCGCGAGAAGTGGTTGTAGATGATGACGGCCGGGATCGCGGCGACGAGGCCGATCGCGGTGGCGAGCAGCGCTTCGGCGATGCCGGGCGCGACGACGGCGAGGTTCGTGGTCTGCGACTTCGAGATGCCGATGAAGCTGTTCATGATGCCCCAGACCGTGCCGAACAGACCGACGAAGGGCGAGGTCGAGCCGATGGTCGCGAGCACGCCCATGCCGATGCGGATCCGCCGCGCCTCGGCGCGCACGATCTCGGAAAAGCTGGAGGCTGCGCGCTCCTTGATGCCGGAATCGCTGGACAGACCGGCCGACATCCGCGCCTCGCGCAGGGCCGCCGCCAGGAACGACGGCAGGATCCCCTCCCTGGCTCCGAGCGCCATCTGCGCTTCGGAGAGGGAGCGCGACTCCGCAATTTTCTTCAGGGCCGAACGAAGCCTGGTGGATGCGACCGACAGCTCGATCGACTTGGCGATCAGGACGGTCCAGGTCATCAGCGATGCGAAGGCGAGCCCGATCATCACCGCCTTCACGATGACGTCCGCCGACATGAACATCACCCAGGGCGACAATTCCTTCATCGCCGGCGCGATGCCGGCCGCCGCATCGGGCTTGGCGGTGGTCGAAACGGGGGCCGCCGGGGACGCCACCGGAGTGGACGCCGTCGGAGCCTGGACAGCAGGCGCCGTCACTGCCGGCGCCGCCGGAGCCGGCTGGGCCGCCGACTGCGCGGGTGCCGGTGGGGTTTGTGTCTGGGCCAAAACGGGGGATGCGAGCCAGGCAGCCGCCAGCATCGCGGCGGCGGCAAGGCTAGCTCTCGGGGACATGGTCTTCATACTTCGGCCCAGTAGCGAATGAGGTTGTGATAGATACCCGTCAATTTGACCGTTTCGGGATCGTCACGCCCGAGCCGGTCCACCAGCGCCTGAATCGCGGTGTCGAGGTCGAAGATCATGCTCCGGGCTTGATCGTCCCGTATCATGCTCTGGAGCCAGAAGAAAGACGCAACCCGCGTTCCCCTGGTTACCGGCGTGACGAGGTGCAGGCTGGTCGAGGGATAGAGCACGCAGTCGCCGGCTGGCAACTTGACTTCGTGCGAGCCGTAGGTGTCCTCGATCACAAGTTCGCCACCGTCATACTCCTCCGGCTCGGCGAGGAACAGCGTGACCGAGAGGTCTGTGCGGATGCGAAGGCCGGTCAGACGGTCGCCGCGGATCGCATTGTCGACATGCAGGCCGAAATGATGGCCGCTATCCGCCGCATAGCGGTTGAACAGCGGCGGGAAGATCTGGAGCGGAACAGCCGCCGCGATGAAGCGCGGGTTCGACGTCAGCGCCGAGATGATGCGATTGCCGAGTTTCCGCGCGACCTCGCTGTCAGGCGGCAATTGCTCGTTGCGCTTGACCATGGCCGACTGCGCCCCTGCGGTCGAGCGGCCATCCTCCCATGCGCTGGCATCCATGATGCGGCGGAAATCCGCCACATCGTCTTTGCTCAGAATGCCAGGCAGGCACGTCAGCATGATCAGAACTTCGCCGTCGTGATCAGGTAGAAGGCCCGGCCCGGCGCGACCGCCACGAACGGCACCGCGCTGCGATAGAGCGTGTCGTAGTACAGCTTGTTGGTCAGGTTCTGCGCGTAGAACTTCATGGTCCAGTTCTTGTCGATCTTCTTCTCGACGAACGCGTCGAAGCGCCAATAGCTCGGCAGTTCGTTGCCGGTATTGGCCGCGAACGTGCCGCCATAGACCTTCGAGCGGTACACCGCCTGCCCGCCGATCTCCCAGCCGTCGTCGAATTTGTACTTGGAGAGCATGCTGAAGGACTGATGGGCGACGTTGGCGAGTTGCAGGCCGATGTTGGAGGCGACACCGCTTTGCGTGACCTTCGACTGCATCAACACCAAGCCGCCGAAGATGCTCCAGCGATCCGTGATCTTGCCTTCGGCCTCGATGTCGATGCCCTGGATGCGGTAGGCCGCACCCGAGGTGAGCAGGTTATTGACGGTCTCTCGCGCGTTATCCTTGGTGGTCTGGAACAGCGCTGCGCTGACCAACAGGTGACGGTCCGCCAGCTCCCATTTGGTGCCGATCTCTGCCGCCTTGTTGCGCTCGGGCCCGAGCAGGATAGTCGAGTTGGCGGGAACGCCACCGTAATCGGTGCCGGTCGCGTCGAGCTCCGAACCGAACGGATTCGCGGAGGTCGCATAAGCGGCATAGACGCTTCCGATCGACATCGGCTTGTAGACCACGCCGACGTTGTAATTGACGAGATCGGAGCTTTGCTTGAGGTAGGCCGAATTGGTGGATGAACTCTGACTGTAGCCATCGTAGCGCACGCCGCCGTTGACGATGACCGTGTCCTGCCAATTCGCGGTATCCATCACATACACGCTGCTGGTGTTGACGCCATAGCGCGTCGGGTTCCCGACCAGCGAAGGCGTGTTGCTGAAGGGAATGTTGGTGTATTGCGGCGAGTAGAGATTGACTCCTGTGACGGCGCCGTTGCTAGTCGAACCGCCGCCGAACAGCTCGGAAGAGAGGCCGGTGTAACGGTCGATCGAAATGTTCTCGTTCGAATATTCGACGCCGAACACCGCGGTGTGCTTGACGCCACCGGTGTCGAGCTTGAACGTGGCCTCGTTCTGGTTGGCCCACACGTCCACGTTCTGGTAGCGGCTCTGCGCGCTCGCCGTCGTGGTCCACAGCATCGGATTGGAGCTGGTCGTAATCGGATTCTGCGGCAGCGTGCCGATGTAGTTGAGCAGCGAATGCTCACCACGCACCTTGCTGGTCAGCGTGATGGCCTCGTTGACCTTGTACTCGATCGTGCCGGTGCCGAAATCCTGCCGCGCCGTCTGGAAGTCGCGGTTGAGGAAGCCGTACCAATTGCCGCGCGGAATGCCGGCCGAGGTCACCGGCACGTTGCCCTGCTTGTAATAGGGCACGCCGAAATCCGGGTAGCCGCTGAGGTCGGTGTGGACGTAGTTCGTGGTGATCTTGATGTCGGTGGTCGGGGTGTACTTGGTCGAGATGAAGGAGCCCCAGCGATTGTCGGTCACGTAGTCGCGGCCGGCGACGTTTGCGTCCTGAAACAGGCCGCCGGTGCGCACCGAGAAGGTCGGGTCGATGACCTGGTTGACGTCGAGCGTGACGCGCTTGGTCATGTCGGTCCCGAACTCGGAACCGATGCGCTGGAAGTTTCGATCACCGGCCTGCTTGGTGACGATGTTGATGGCGCCGCCGGCGGTGCCGCGGCCGGCATAGGACGATGCGGGCCCCCGCAGGATCTCGATCTGCTCGGTGAAGAAGTTCTCGCGGATGGAAACCGCGGGATCGCGGATGCCGTCGATGAACACGTCGTTGCGCGCGTCGAAGCCGCGGATGAAGAAGCGGTCGCCGAACGCGTTGCCGCCCTCGCCCGAGCCCAGCGTCACGCCCGCGGTCGAGCGTCCGATCTCCTTCAGCGTCGTCGCGTTCTTGTCCTCGAGCACTTCCTTGCTGAGCACCGTGATGGTCTTGGGCGTGTTCAGCATCTTCTCCGGAAACTTGCCGGACGCCTGGACGTGATCGACCTTGTAGGGCGCGGCCGGATCGGCATAGGGATTGCCGTCGACAGCGCCTGCGGGCGTGGTCGGCGCAGCCTGCTGCGCCGCCTGCTCGCGCTGCGCGGCGCGGCGAATCGCGTTACGGGCGCGGACCTGCTCCGGCGAAGGCTTCGATGCCTTTGGACGCGGACGCTCGACGGGAGCATCAACCGTCACCGGCGGCAGGTTCGACTGCTGTGCTTGCGCGCCGCTCGACACCGACGCCACCGCGATCAAGCTCGCAACCGCCGAAGCCTTCTTGCCAGAAACGCCCGCGAATTTTTCATCCACCAGATCGAATGCCGCGAACGAACGCAGCGACTTCGGTGCCACCACCTGCCCCATTACCAAACGCCCCATCTTCCTGTTCGCGCATTCATCTCGGCGAACGATGAGTTGTTGGTATCGGCCGTAAAATAGCGGGTCAATGCGAGCAGCTCGCAAGAACCCTTGAATCGATCCAGATCAAAACGATTCTAATCTGCAGTTTGAAATCGTTCTAAATCGAGATTGGACTCGTTCTAAAAGTCGCTAGCGAATGCTGCGCAAATCTGCGGTCTCGCCCACAGCATCAATCGCTGCTCGGCGGCTTCATCAGCGAAAACAATTCGTCGACGGTTTTCAGCGCGACAGCGCGCACGCGATCGGTTGACTCCATGCCGGCGATGTTGACGCCGGTCACGACGGCTTTGATCTCGTCCCGGAAGTCGGTGAGGAAGCGCAAGGGATCGCGCTGCTCGTTGGCGACACGCGCGATCAATCCCGTGATCAGAATCTGACACGCGATCAACTTGCCGTTCAGTTCGTCCATGCTGCGCTCCATGTGTGGCGGCGCCGATATGGATGATGGCGATATCCCTGACAACCGAAACGGCCGCCGCGCAATTTAGAACCGTTCTCGTCGCCACCATCGGGCTGCGACCCGGCGCGGCATCATTCGGGTTGAGCACACTGTCTGCGAGTGCCGCACAGGACTTGCCCGCAGTTCGGTTTGGCCGGGAAAATGCAGCATTGCACGCCGCCGCGCCACAGCACTGCCTAGACGGTGCAAAGCTTTCCAATTGTTTAGGATTCCCGACGGATAGTGCTGTTTACACTCGAACTTGGCGTGTATTATACAAGCGCGCTGGAACCCTGCGATTGCCCTGATAATTCGTAGTTGGGGGGCATACGAGCCGACACGAGACGACATGAAAAAGTCCCGGCCGATCCTCTGGATTCTGATCATCGCGGCCGTGGCCTCCGCGGGTTACTATGGTTGGCAGAAATACGGGCATGGCGCCGGCAAGACCCAGGCCGCCGACAAAGGGCCGTCCCGCCCGTCCGCCGTCCCGGTGAGCGTCGCCCCGGTCCAGAAGGTCGATTTCCCGGTCTATCTGACCGGTCTCGGCACGGTTCAGGGGTTCAACACCGTACAAGTCCGCACCCGCGTGGATGGCCAGATCGACAAGCTCGCCTTCAAGGAAGGACAGATCGTCCAGCAGGGCGAGCTTCTGGTCTCGATCGATCCCCGTCCCTATCAAGCCACGCTCGACCAGGCCAAGGCCAAGAAGGCGCAGGACGAGGCCAGTCTCGCCAACGCCAATCTCGAACTTCAGCGCGCCATGAAGCTCGGCGAATTCGCGACCGCGCAGCGCGTCGACACCCAGCGCTCGACCGTCGCCCAGCTCACCGCCCAGATCGCCGCCGACGAAGCCGCGATCTCCAACGCCCAGACCCAGCTCGACTACACCCAGGTCAAGGCGCCGATCACCGGCGTCGCCGGCCTGCGCCAGGTCGACGTCGGCAACATCGTCAACGCCTCGACGCAGACGGGCATCGTCATGATCTCGCAGGTCGAGCCGATCGCCGTGATCTTCACCGCGCCGGAAGACCAGCTGCCCTATATCAGCGAAGGCCAGAAGACCGGCGCGCTCAAGGTGATCGCTTTCACCACCGACGGCAAGAAGACGCTGGCCGAGGGCAAGCTTGCGGTCATCAACAACCAGGTCGACACCGCCAGCGGGACGATCCGCCTCAAGGCGGTGTTCGACAACAAGGACCACGCGCTGTGGCCGGGCCAGTCGGTCTCGACGCGGCTTCTGGTCCGGACGCTGAAGGATGCGACCGTGGTTCCGGATGACGCAGTCCAGCATTCGACCAACGGCCTCTACGCCTATACCGTCAACCAGGACAACAAGGCCGAGGTGCACAAGATCAAGGTCAGCTACGCCATCGATGGACATTCCGTCATCGAGGAAGGGCTGAGCCCCGGTCAGCAGGTGATCACCGGCGGCCAGTTCAAGGTGCAGCCCGGCAGCCTCGTCTCGACCGCGGTGGCAAGCTCGAATCCGGCCCCGACCCAGAACAAGGTACGACAGGAATGACCGGGGGCGGGATTTCGGCACCTTTTATCCGGTACCCGATCGGCACCTCGCTGCTGATGGCCGGCATTCTCTTTGTCGGTCTCGTCGCCTATCCCCTGCTCCCGGTCGCACCGCTGCCGCAGGTCGACTTCCCGACCATCCAGATCACCGCCAATTTGCCGGGTGGCAGCCCGGAGACGATGGCCTCGTCGGTGGCGCAGCCGCTGGAGCGCCAGTTCGCCCAGATTCCCGGCATCGCCCAGATGACCTCGACGAGCTATCTCGGCACGGCATCGATCACCATCCAGTTCGATCTCAACCGCAGCATCGACGGCGCCGCCAACGACGTGCAGGGCGCCATCAACGCGGCCTCCGGCCAGTTGCCGAAGAACCTGCCGTCGCCGCCGACCTATCGCAAGGTCAACCCGGCCGACGCGCCGATCCTGCTGCTGTCGGCAACATCGGAAACGCTGCCTCTGACCAGCGTCAGCGACGCGGTCGACGCCCAGCTTGCCCAGCAGATCAGCCAGCTCTCCGGCGTCGCGCAGGTCTTCATCGGCGGCCAGCAGAAGCCCTCGATCCGCATCCAGATCGACCCGGCGAAACTGGTCGCCAAGGGCCTGTCGATGGAGGACGTGCGCAGCCAGATCGCGATCACCACGGTCGACAGCCCGAAGGGCAACATCGACGGCGAGAGGCGCGCCTACACGATCTACGCCAACGACCAGCTCACGCACGCGAAGGACTGGAACGACGTCATCATCGCCTATCGCAACGGCGCTCCGTTGCGAATCCGCGACATCGGCCAGGCGGTCAGCGCCGCTGAAGACGCCAAACAGGCGGCCTGGGCCAACGGCAAACGCGGCGTGTTCCTGGTGATCTTCAAGCAGCCGGGCGCCAACGTCATCGAGACCGTCGACAGGATCAAGGCGACCCTGCCCCGCCTCGTGGCGGCGATCCCGCCCGCGATCAAGATCGAGCTCATCAGCGACCGCACCACGACCATCCGCGCCGCGGTCGAGGACGTCCAGTTCACCCTGCTGCTGACCATTGCCCTCGTGGTCATGGTCATCTTCATCTTCCTGCGCAGCTTCTGGGCCACCGTCATTCCGACCATCACGGTTCCGCTGGCGCTGCTGGGCGCGTGCGCCCTGATGTGGGTCGCCGGCTATTCGCTCGACAATCTGTCGCTGATGGCGCTCACCATCGCGGTCGGATTCGTCGTCGACGATGCCATCGTGATGCTCGAGAACATCACGCGCTACATCGAGGAAGGCGAATCGCCGATGGCGGCGGCCTTCCGCGGCTCGAAGGAAATCGGCTTCACCATCGTGTCGATCAGCATCTCGCTGGTCGCGGTGCTGATTCCGCTGCTCTTGATGGGCGGCATCATCGGGCGCCTGTTCCGCGAATTCGCCGTCGTGCTGGCGATGACCATCTTCGTCTCGATGTTCGTGTCGCTGACCCTGACGCCGATGATGGCCTCGCGCTTCCTGCGCGCCCATGGCGAGGTGCAGCACGGCAAGTTCTACCAGTGGAGCGAGCGCGCCTTCGACGGGATGCTGCGCGGCTACGAATACGTGCTCGACCATGCCCTCGCCTGGCGGCGCACCACGCTGGCGATCTTCTTCGCCACGCTCGGCCTGTCGATCTACCTGTTCGTCCTGATCCCGAAGGGTTTCTTCCCGCAGCAGGACGTCGGCCTGATCACCGCAACCTCGGAAGCCTCGCAGGACATTTCGTTCAAGGAGATGACCCGGCGCCAGGAACAGCTCGGCAAGATCATCCTGGCCGATCCCGACATTGCCAGCGTCGCGATGTCGATCGGCGGCAGCGGCCGCGCCGGCAACAACGGCAACATATTCATCACGCTGAAGCCGCGCGACAAGCGAGAGGCCTCGGCTCAGCAGATCATCGCGCGACTGCGTCCCCAGTTCGACAAGGTCCAGGGCGCCCGCCTGTACATGCAGGCAGCCCAGGACGTGCGGCTCGGCGGCCGGCCGACCCGCACGCAGTTTGAATTCACGCTGCAGGACGCCAATCTGGACGAGCTCAACGAATGGGCGCCCAAGATCCTCGCCAAGATGCAGACACTGCCGGAACTGCGCGACGTCGCGACCGACCAGCAGACCCAGGGCACCACGGTCCAGCTCAAGATCAACCGTGACACCGCCGCGCGCTACGGCATCCAGCCGCAGCTGATCGACGACACGCTGTATGACTCCTTCGGCCAGCGGCAGGTCACGCAGTATTTCACCCAGCTCAACACCTACAAGGTGATCCTGGAGATCCTGCCGGAGATGCAGGGCAATCTCGACAGCCTCAACAAGCTCTATCTGAAGTCGCCGCTGACCGGCGACCAGGTGCCGCTATCGACCTTCGCGACCTGGACCACCGATCCGGTCCGTCCGCTCTCGATCAGCCACCAGGGCCAGTTCCCGGCGACCACGATCAGCTTCAACCTCGCCCAGGGCGTCGCGCTCGGCCAGGCGACGCAAGCCGTGCAGAAGGCGATGGCCGATCTCGGCGCGCCGCCGACGCTGAACTCGAGCTTCCAGGGCACCGCGCAGGCGTTCCAGCAATCGCTTGGCACCGTGCCGCTCTTGATCCTCGCAGCCCTCGTCGTGGTCTATTTGATCCTCGGCATCCTCTACGAGAGCTACATCCATCCGATCACGATCCTGTCCACCCTGCCCTCGGCCGGCGTCGGCGCGCTTCTGATCCTGATGGCGGCCGGCTTCGACTTCAGCCTCATTGCCTTGATCGGAATCATTCTCCTGATCGGCATCGTGAAGAAGAACGGCATCATGATGGTCGACTTCGCCATCGCCGCCGAGCGCGACGAGCACAAGACGCCGGCGGAATCGATCCGCCAGGCCGCGCTGCTGCGCTTCCGCCCGATCATGATGACGACGATGGCCGCGCTGCTCGGCGGCGTGCCGCTGATGCTCGGTCACGGCACCGGCGCCGAGATCCGCCAGCCGCTCGGCTACGCCATGGTCGGCGGCCTGATCGTCAGCCAGGCGCTGACGCTGTTCACCACGCCGGTGGTCTATCTCTATCTCGACGAGCTCAACAACTGGTTCTCGGGCTGGGGCCGTTCGGGTGACGGCGAAGGCGGCGAGGCGGTCGAGCACGGCACCGTTAAGGAAGCCGCCGAGTAGCGGCTTGCACGGCTCTTGCGGCGACGCTACAGCGAGGCCCCGGTTCACGCCAACGCGGTTTCGCCATGCTCATGCAATCCAGACTTGTCGCCCTCGCCGCTGCTGTCCTGCTGTCGACTGGCGCCGCTTATGCCCAGCAGGGCACCAAGAAGAACGCCCCCGCTCCGGCGGCACAGCCGGCTCCGACGCAGCCGCAGGCCGAAGGCTCGCCTGCGCAACAGCCCGGCTGGATCGTGCGCTGCACCAGCGCCAGCCGTGACGCGCCGCTCGAATGCGCCATGGAGCAGAATGCGGTACTGACCAAGACCGGCCAGACCATCGTCCTGATCAACATCCGCATCGCACCCGATACCCGCACGCCGGTGGCGCTGCTGCAATTGCCGCTCGGCCTCAACCTTCCCATCGGCGCCAAGCTTCAGGTCGACGAGGGCAAGACGGTCGACCTCCAGATCCAGACCTGCGAGAACCGCGGCTGCTACGCTTCGTCGCCGATCGCGCCGGACCTGCTCGCCGCCTTGCGGTCAGGCAAGCAGCTCAAGGTCTCCTTCCAGAACATGGCCAAGGAGACGATCGCGATCCCGATGCCGCTGGGCGACTTCGCTTCCGCGTACGACAAGATCAAGTAAGGCTCGCGCCGCTACTGCCGCGCCATCTGCGCGTTGCCGACGGCTTCGCCGTCGAGCCGCTGGTCACTGTGCATGGTGACGGTGACGCGCAGCAGTCGTCCGGCGAATTCGAACGGCGTCTCGTAATGCGACACGGGGCTGCCGCGGTCGCGGCCGATGTCGAGTCCGGACCACGAGATCAGCGTGTGAAAGCCGAGCTGGGTCTGGAGCGAACCGGCCGGCTCGCGGTCGATCAGCAGCGTGTATTCGGTCACGCCGGTGCGCGAGCCCTTGGCCGGCGCCTCCTTGCGCACAAGCCTCTCGACGTGCACCGCGAGCCGCCGCGCGCCGGACGGCACCTTGCGGTCCGACCGCACGATCTGATGGCTGCCGCCGATGTTGAGATCGTGCACGAGATGGCCGTCGCTGACATAGAGGCTGTAGCCCGACGTCGCATCGCCGTGCGAGATCAGCACGCCGTCGGCGCCGGCCTCGCCGATCTCGACATGGGCCTCGATCGTGTAGCTGCGGCTGCGCACGTCCGGCGCGACGTCGGTCGGCACGTGCCCCATGCCGGCGTGGAAGACGAAATGGTGGCGCGCGCCGTGGAAACGCGCGGCATTCTCCGCAAAGCGGGGCCCGAAGCGATCGTCGAGCGGCAGCACCTTGTGCTTCTCGGCCTCGTCCCACCATGTCGCAATCATCCGCGCCAGACGCTCCGGCTCCTTCGTCGCAAGGTCGTTGGTCTCGGAGAAATCGGCGTCGAGATGGAACAGCTCCCATTTATCGTTTTCGAACGGCGTGCCCGATGGATGGAACGCGACCGCCTTCCATCCCGCCTGCCAGAGACCGCGATGGCCGAACATCTCGAAATATTGGGCTGAAATCTTTGACGGCGCCGACGCGTCCGCGATCGAACGCGCAAAGCTCTCGCCTTCCAGCGGCATCTGCCGGCAACCCGCGATATCAGCTGGCGCCTCGATGCCGATCAGTTCCAACAGCGTCGGCGTGAGGTCGCAGGCGTGGACGAACTGGTGCCGCAGCTCGCCTCTGGCCGCGATCCTGTTCGGCCAGTTGATGACGAAGGGATCGCGGATGCCGCCGCCATGGGTGTTCTGCTTGTAGCGCCGCAGCGGCGTGTTGGAGGCCATCGCCCAGCCATGCGGAAAATTGCTGTGGGTGTCGGGTCCGCCGATGTCGTCGATGCGGGCGAGCTTCTCCGCGATCGGCTCCGGCTTGAAGTTGAACGGTCCCATCGCGTTGACGAAGCCGAGCGGCCCGCCCTCCTGACTCGCGCCATTGTCGGACATCACGATGATCACGGTGTCGTCGCGGATGCCGGCCGTGTCGAGGAATGCGACGAGGCGCGCCAGATGGCGGTCGGAATGGTCGAGCATGCCGGCAAAGGCCGCCTGCAGCCGGGTGAAGACGCGGCGTTCGTCCTCCGAATGCTCCTCCCAGGCCTTCACGCCGTCGTTGCGCGCGGGCATCCGCGTATCCCCGGGGACGAGGCCCATCGCCTTCTGGCGCGCGAGACGCTGCTCCCGCTCGACGTCCCAGCCATGGGCGAAGGCGGCATCATAGCTCCTGATGATCTCGGCCGGCGCCTGGTGCGGCGCGTGGCAGGCCCCGAGCGCGACCCAGGTCAGCCATGGCACATCAGGACGATCGGCGACGTGATCGCCGATGAAGCGGATCGACTGATCGATCAGATCCTCGGTCAGATGATAGCCGTCGGCATGAGTGCCCGGCGGATCGATATGCGTGTTGTCGGAGACGAGCTCCGGCGCGTACTGGTCGGTCTCGGCGTCCAGGAAACCGTAGAAGCGATCGAAGCCGCGCCCGAGCGGCCAGCCGTCGAACGGACCGGTGGCGCCGCTCTCGGTCAGCGGCGTGACGTGCCATTTGCCGACCATGTAGTTGCGATAGCCATGCACCCGCAGCATCTCGGCCAGCGTACCCGCCTCGCGCGCGATCTTGCCGCGATAGCCGGGATAACCGGAATCGAAATTGGCGAGGCACCCGACCCCGACCGAATGATGGTTGCGCCCGGTGAGCAGCGCGGCGCGCGTGGTCGAGCACATCGCCGTGGTGTGGAAGCCGCTGTAGCGCAGGCCCTCCGCGGCGAGCCTGTCGATGGTCGGCGTCCTGATCGCCGAGCCGTAGCAGCCGAAATCCGAGAAGCCGACGTCGTCGAACAGCACGACGAGGATGTTCGGCGCGCCCGCGGGCGGCTTTGGCGCATCGGGCCACCAGGGCTTTGACTCCGCAACCGTCTTGCCGACGGTGCCGCGGAACGGCGTGCCGCTGCCTGCGCTCATCTGATCCTCCCTGCCGGATCCGCTGTTTCGTTGTCCTGGCGCCCGCGGTTGACCCGCGGCGCGCCCCATCCTAAATTATAATCAGAATTATGATTATGATTTTTGGCGGATGCAAGCCCAGATGCGCCCACGGTCAGACCAGCCGGAGCTTCGCGATTTCGACCTGCCGGGTGTCGCCCCGTCGCGGCAGAAGCGCAGCCGGGAAACCACGCTGGCGCTGCTGCGCACCGGCGCCGACATGCTGAAGACGCGCAGCCTCGCCGAACTCTCGATCGAGGCACTCTGCACCGAGGTCGGCGCCACCGTCGGCGCCTTCTACAGCCGCTTCGAGAGCAAGGAGACCTATTTCAACGCGCTGATGGCACTGGCCACCCGTGATGGCGAGCAGCGGCTGGACGAGATCAGCCCCCCGTCGCAGGACACAAGCCTCGACCGGCTCTGCCAAATCATCGTCGGCGGAATCATCGCCTGGATGCGCAACCACGAGGGCGTGCTGCGCGCCGCCCTCCAGCACGACGACACCCGCCCGGACCAATGGACACCGTTCAAGGCGCTCGCGAAGGCGACCACTGCGCGCGCCACCCCGCTCCTGCTGCCGGCCATGGGCAAGGGCCGCAAGGCGGCAAAGACCCGCGCCATCGCATTCGGTTTCCAGATCGTGCTGGGCACGCTCGTGAACGCGATCCTCAACGATCCCGGACCGCTGTCGCTGCCGTCCAAAGAAATGGAGACGCGGCTCGCCGGATGCCTGGCGCTGCTGCTGCAGGCCGAGATCGACCGCGCGCCTCCGAAATAGGCCCCTTGCCCCCGCTGTCAGCCGACGATGTCGCTCGCCCTGAGCAACGTCGTGAAGCCGCCATAGATCATGCGCTTGCCGTCGAACGGCATGCCCTCCATCTTCAGCCGCGGGTCCGCCATCACCTTCTTGTTGACGGCATCGCGGGTCTCCCGGTCGCGGTAGACGATCCAGGAGAACACCACGACCTCGTCCTCCTTCGCCATCACCGCGCGCGGAAACGAGGTCAGCTCGCCATAGGGAACGTCGTCGGCGATGCATTCGACGTAATCGAGCGCACCGTGCTCCATCCAGATCGCACAGGCGGTCGTCGCCAGCGTCTTGTAGGCCTCGACCTTGTCCTTCGGCACGGCCAGAACGAACCCATCGACATAGGGCATCACGGATCTCCTCGATTTGTGTGCCCCAAGGACGATGGAGCGCGCGGCGATCCGACCGGGCAGACGCGATTCCTGATGAGGCAATCGGTCGCGATCGGCGGAGCGGCCGGGGACCAATCGCTGTCACTGAGGGACCTGGGGAGCCGGACCTTGGAAGGACCCGGAGCTGGCTGGGGAACCTGGATTCGAACCAAGACAAACAGAGTCAGAGTCTGTTGTGCTACCGTTACACCATTCCCCACCGAAGCGCTTGAAATCGCTAAGCTTTCTTCGGAAGTTTTGCAAGGCAGGCTGACTGTTTTGCAAATCAGCGGCTCGCAGGCCGCTCATATAGCCGCGCTGACCTTCGCGGTCCAGCCCTTCTGTAAACATCCTCGGCTTGTTCTCGCTGCGTTCGCGTGGACAAGACGGGACTGTCTCAACCCACGTCGATCCATCGCTGCACCGAGAACTCGAAGGCGGGCGCGACCACCGTGGATGCGAGCAGCATGCCCAGGGTCTGAAACAGAATTCGCCAATCGCTCACAACGCGCGGATTGACGGGCGTGACCGGATCGAACTCGATCCGGATAAGGAGAAAATGCGAGAGATCGACGCCATAGAAGGCGTCACTCAAATTTGGTCGGGAGCGACCATGTCAGGCGATCTCGCAACGAGCAAAGCAGAACCCTATTCGACCTGTCATTGTGAAAGTGCTTTCATCGCCTATATCCTCGAGACTCCGTTCCGAAACCCGATCTCTCCTTGCGAAGACCCTTGCTCATTTTCTTCCTGCTTCTGTTCGTGCCGATCGGCCTGTCGGCCGCGCGGTACTATTGGCTTGGAGACGGCCGCGGCAATTGGCAGACGGCTGACCGCTCCAGCGCGGGCCTGCTGCCACGGGCTTCTTCGCATCCCGATGCCCTGATCCGGGTTTATGCGGCGCGAACGGTCCGTTGGCGAAGTATCTTCGCCGTCCACACGTGGATCGTCGTCAAGGAAAAGGATGCAACCAGCTACAGCCGATACGACTACACCGCGTGGGGCGAACCGATTCGGAGCAACGGCTTCGCCCCCGATGGAAGGTGGTTCGGCGCCCTGCCGGAAACCGTCGTCGCCGTAGATGGGCCGCGGGCCGAGCTTCTCATTCCCAGGATCCGGACTGTGATCGAGACCTACAAGTTTCGAGCCTATGGCGACTACAGCGCCTGGCCGGGACCGAATTCAAACACCTTCGTACAAGCCGCTCTTGATGCCGTGCCGGAACTTCGCGCGGTTCTGCCGCCGACCGCTATCGGCAAGGATTATCCCTATTCCGGGGAATGGATTGGGCTGACCGCCTCGCGCACCGGCTTCTATGCCTCGCTCTCCGGCTATCTCGGCCTGACGCTAGGCTGGGTCGAAGGCCTCGAGATCAACTTCTTCGGCGCCGTGCTCGGCCTCGACATCCGGCGGCCCGCCGTCAAGCTGCCGGGCATCGGCCGCCTCGGTGTTGCCGCCGGTCTATAGCGCCGGACGAGACGGCGATTGGCGATGTTTCGTCGCGACGGTCAGATCACGTTGTGATCGAAGTCGGCGGCGATCCGGCTGTTCGGAAAGATCCTTGCCGCCTCAGCGAGAACCTCTTCGTCCTCATAGCGTCCCGACATATGGGTCAGCACGAGCTGCTTCACATTGCTCGCCGCCGCAACCGACGCCGCTTCTGCCGCGGTGAGATGCCCGTAGTCCCGCGCGGTCGACGCGTCACGATCGAGGAACGTTGCCTCGATCACCAGCAGATCGGCATCAGCGATGTGTTGCGCCAGCCCCTCGGTGGTTTCGGTGTCGCCGATCACGACGAGCCTCTTTCCGCCGCTCGGCGGACCCAGGACGTCTTCCGGATCGATCGTGCGATCGGCGATCACGACAGCTCGTCCCGCAGCCAATTCTCCACGGATAGGGCCATCCGGCACGCCGAGGGCCGAAAGGCGCTCCGACAAGAGATGACGGCGCGCGGGGCTTTGGAAGACGAATCCAAAACTGTCGGTGTCGCGGTGGCGGACCGGAAAGCAGTCGATGGCGAAGTCGCCGGCATCGAGGATTCGTCCTGCAGCCAAGGCTGCGAACTCCACCGGAAGCGGCGCCCTGCCCGCACCCCACAAGCCTGCCAATATCCGGATGACGGTCTCGAGCGTGGCCGGGCCACCATGAACCGTCATCACCTCGGCGCTCTGCCGCAGGCGCAGCGTCGAGAACAGGCCGGGGATGCCGAGCACGTGATCGAGATGCGCATGCGTCAGCAGGATGCGGTCCAGCCGCCGAAAGCCGGCGCCACTACGCAGCAACTGGCGCTGCGTGCCCTCGCCGCAATCGACCAGCATGCGCTGGCCGGCCGCTTCGATCAGCAGGGCCGGATGGTTGCGTTCGGAGGACGGAACGCTCGCAGAGGTCCCGAGAAATGTCAGGGCGAACATGGTCGTCGTCTGTCCAGAGATGATGCCGCCCTGACGTCTCCGAGACCTTACAGCTTCACAACGACCTTGCCGAAGTGGGAGCCGGTGCGGAGATGGGCGAACGCGTCGGGGACCTCGTCGAAACCGTACACCCGGTCGACGATCGGGTGGATTGCCTTGTCGGTCAAGAAGCGATTCATGGCGGTGAAATGCTCGCGCGATCCGACGGTGACACCGATGATGTCGGCGTTCTCCCACTGAAGACGCGCGAGGTCCGGCTTCGGACCAAATCCTGTCAAGACACCGATCTGGACGATCTTGCCGCCCGACGCGACCGATCTCAACGATCGGTCATAAGTGCCGGGTCCGCCGAGTTCGAGGATATGGCTGGCGCCTTCGCCGTCCGTCGCCTTCATCAGCGCGGCATCCCACTCAGGCGTGTCGCGGTAGTTGATGAGAATAGAACCGCCCAGCGCCTTGGCGCGGGCGAGCTTCTCATCCGAGGAGGATATCACGATCGCGCGCGCGCCCAGCGCCGCGGCGAACTGAAGGCCGAACAGCGCGACGCCGCCTGTTCCCTGGACCAGCAGCGTGTCGCCTTTGCCCATCCCGCCGCGAGCGATGAGGCCGTGCCAGGCCGTAACGCCGGCACAGGGCAAGGTCGCCGCTTCGACCGCGGACAAGTGCGCCGGCGCGGAGACAAGCGCGGTTGCCGGCAGCACGACATACTCCGCGAGCATACCGTCCATGGTGTTGCCACCAAGGGCAGACGGAACATAGCTGGACTTGAATGGTCCCGCGACCCAATCGCGAAAGAACGACGCGACGACGCGGTCTCCGGGTTGCCATTGCGTAACGCCCGAACCGATGGCGTCGACGACGCCCGCGCCGTCCGACAACGGCACGCGACCATTCAGCCCGCCTTGGCCAACGCGGTCGAGGATCATCAGGTCGCGATAATTCAGGCTTGCCGCTTCGATCCGGATACGGACCTCGCCGCCGGCGGGTTCAGGTCGACTGACATCGGCCAGCACAAGGCCCCCGGCACCGGCATCGCCGTTCAAATGGTAAGCTTTCATCGTTGCTCCTCCGCGATGGTGTTCACATGGACGAGCACGACCTGTAAGGTCTGACAGCACTGTCAGGGTCAAGAGGATTTTTCAGTGAAGATAGGTGAGCTCTCCCGCAGGACGGGAGTCAGTGTCCGGATGCTGCGTTACTACGAAGCCGAAGGACTGCTTGCGCCGCAGCGGACAGACTCCGGCTATCGCGATTATGGTCCGGCGGAAGAGGAGACCGTTCGGCGGATCAAAATGCTTGGCGCGGCCGGGATGACGCTGGAAACGATCCAGCAATTGCTGCCGTGCGTACGGAACAACGATCCGGAATTCACGCCGTGCAACAATCTGCGCAGAATACTCGCGCAGCAGGTCAGCCTCATCGATGAACGCATCGAGACGCTCAGCCAAAGCCGGACGATTCTGGCGGGCTTCCTGTCGAGTGTGAACTGAACGCCAAACCGCCTGCTCGGCCTCACCGCCCCCAATGCCACGCGAGCAGCAGCGCGTACAGAGCCATCGAGGCGGCATAGAGCGCGGCAAGAAGTGCGTAGCCCGCGATCTGGCGACTGAGCGCGGCCTTCGGCGTGACCCACCAGTCGAGCGCCCTGAAGGCGGCCGGCACCAGCCACCAGCCAAGCAGCTGGGTGCTGACGAGATTGCCTGCGAACAGCGACAGCCAGACCGGCACGCCATGACTGTCGATCAGCGGCGCGCTGATGAAAGTGCCCCAGAGATAGACCACGGGATAGAGCACCAGGAGGACGATGAGGTTGCTCTTCCAGATCAGTGCCGCGCTTTGCTCCGGCGCGCGCGTCTTGCCGGCGGGAAACCAGAAATTGAAGCCATAGCTTGCGCGCTTGACATTCATGCCGGCATTGAAGCGCCCACCCTCCTGCAGCAGCGTCTGCCGCATCGGCGAGTCGAGCCAGGCATTGAGGTTGGCATCGCTGTCGAACGACAGGATGATGATCCATTCGTCGTGCAGGCCCGGAATCGGCCGCTCGATCTTGTGGCGCAGGAAGCCTTTGAATTCGGCTTCGGCGGCCTGGATGCGCTGTTGCCATGTGAGGAACGCGTCCTCGAGGCCGTCAGGCACCTTGAAAGAGATGACGGCAGAGACAGCGCTGTCGCGCTGAACGCCGGTGTCGGGCAGGATATGGACATCCTCCGAACCGACGAAGAAGCGCTGCACCTCGGCGATCAGCCGCGCCCGCACCTCGCTCTGAAGCCAGGCGCGCGCCGCGGCCGGGCTGGCGAAACGCAAAATCGTCACCCAGTCGACATGCGCCGGCGGCTGCGGCGGCACCACCTCCTGCCCCAGGAACCCGGGCCAGGCCTTGAGCACGTCGCCGACCTCGCCGTTCCAGCGCGAAAACGCGGCAAAGCCGTCGTCCGCTATGCGGCGCTGGATGACGAGGGCGACCGGCTGGCCGGCTGTGTCAAGGGATCCGCTCATGAGCTGCCGTCTCAGCTTTTCTTGTAGAGACGCTTGCCCATCACCCAGGTCTCGTCGACGCAGCGATCGTCGCCGACCATCATGACGCCGAACAGCATGCTCGCGGCCTCGTCCATCGTGCGCGGGCCGGCGCCGTCGGCGATCAGCGACTGGTGCCACGCTTGCGCGATCTGGCCGCCGTTCGGATCGAGTGCGACGAAATCGGCCTCCTTGCCCGGCTCGAAATTGCCGAGCTTGTCGTCGATGTAGAGGCCCTCGGCACCGCCGAGCGTGATCGACCAGAAGCCGCGATAGGGCGAGAGCTTGTTGCGCTCGGCCTCGGCCAAGTCCTTGCGCACGGGATCGATGCTGCCGTCGAGCAGCGTGTTGTTGCACATGCCGACCTTGTAGGCGTCGTCAAGCACGGAGATCATCGAGAAGCGGTTGCCGCCGCCCATGTCGGTGCCGAACGACATCTTCACGCGGTGCTCCGGATCGGTGGCGCGGCCGAGGCGGAACAGGCCGCTGCCGAGAAACAGGTTCGAGCACGGGCAGAACACCACCGCGGCGCCCTTCTTCGACATCCTGCGGAACTCGTTGTTCGAGAGATAGACGCCGTGGCCGCCGGAGAATTTTGGACCGACCAGGTCGAATTTCTCATAGACGCCGAGATAGTCCTGGCAATCCGGATGCTCGACCAGCACGCCGCTACATTCGGCCGGGTTCTCGGAGATGTGGGTGTTGACCCAGCAATCCGGATGCTCGTGCTTGAGGCGCTGGCACGCTTTGAGCAATTCCGGCGAAGCACCGAAGGCGAAGCGCGGCGTGATGGCGTAGAGGTTGCGGCCCTTGTTGTGATACTCTGCGATCAACCGCTTGCTGTCGCGATAGAAATTCTCGGGCGTGTCGATGAAATCCGCCGGCGCGTTGCGATCGATGCCGGTGAGGCCCGCGATCACGCGCATGTTGCGGCGGGCGGCTTCCTCGAACAGTTCCTCGGTCGAGACCGGCGAGGAACTGGTGAAGGCCTGGCAAGTGGTGGTGCCGGATGCCAGCAGCGCGTCGAGGAAACGCTTGACGCCCTCGCGCGCGTAGTTGCGATCCCGGTATTTGAGCTCTTCCGGATAAACCCACTTCTGCAGCCACGGCAGCAGCTGCTCGCCATAGGCCCCGAGCACGCGGGTCTGCGGCAGATGGATGTGGCCGTCGATGAACCCGGGGACGATGATGCGGTCCTTGATATGGGTGACCTCGATGCCCGGACGCGCGGCAGCAACCTTGTCATGAGGACCGAACGCCTTGATGACGCCGTCGGTGACGACCATGAGGCCGTCCTGGTAAAAGCGCGCGGCGGCCTGCTCGTTGCCGACGTGCTTCCAGGGATCGTCGATGAAGTCGAAGAACGTGCCGCGAATGCCGACGGTGGTCATGAACTGGTTCCTTCCTTAGGACTGTGCGGCGTGGTGCGCCGACGGCAGCGAGACCGCGAGCAGCGTGCCCCCGATGGCGCAGAGGCCGAGATAGAGCCATCCGATCGGCGCCTGGGTTGCTTCAGGCAACACCGCCGTGATCGCCATGGCACCGCTGACGGCGAGATAGCAGAGCGCGCTGATGAGGCCGCCGATCAGGCCGTGGTCGCGCTCGAACAGGCCGAGCGCCATGCCGTACATCATCGGGCACAGCACCCCGCAGCCGCCGAGCACCAGCGCACCGCCGATCGTGATCGACGCAAGATCGAGACCCCAGGCCATGCCTGTTACGGCCAGCACAGCCGCGCCGACAACAAGCAGCGCGAAGGCGCCGAACCCCGTCACGCGCGCGGGCACGACGCGCGCGAAATGCGCGCAGCCGAGCTCGCCGGCGAGATTGACTCCGCCAAGGCCGAGGGCAACGAGGCCGTAGATCGCCGCGGAATAGCCGAGGCCGGTCTGGTAGAAGAACGGTGCGACGACGCCGAAGGCCAGTTGCGCGCTCGCCGCCGCGGCGAACACCAGCACGAAGGCCAGGAAGCCCGGACGGACAAGCGCGTCGCGCAAGATGCCGGCGGTACGGCGCGGATCGAACGGCGCGCGCCGCTCTGCCGGCAACGTTTCGGGCAGAAGCAGCATGACGATCGCAGCGACGACGGCCGCGGCGACGGCAATGAAGACGAAGACACCGCGCCATGACGTCAGTTCGACGATGAAGCCGCCGGCCGCGGGCGCGAGCACAGGCGCTAGCCCCCAGGCCGCGCCAAGCAGGCCGGAGATCGCGGTGAGCTCGCGGCCGCGAAAGCAGTCGGCAGCAACCGCATAGGCCACCACGAGGCAGGTGCAGCCGCCGATGCCTTGCAGGAAGCGCAAGCCAAGCAGCAGCGGGGCGCTGGTCGCGAGCGCACAGGCGACGCTCATCGCGATCAGCACGGCGAAGCCCGCAAGCAGGACGTTGCGGCGGCCGAGCGTGTCGGAGGCGATGCCGACCGGCACCAGCGCCAGGCTCATGCCGAGCATGTACGCGGTGACGGTGTTCTGCATCGCGGCGGGATCGGCGGCGAGATCCGCTACCATCTGCGGCAGGCCGGGCGTGTAGGCATCGAGCGGAATTTGGCTGAACGGCACGACGCACAGCAGGATCGGCACGATCCCCCGCTTCGCGCAACCGGCGTCCGAAGCAAGTGCAGTCATCAACAACGCCCCCGTGGTCTCCGCGGTCCCCGTCTTTTCGTGCGCGCGTTGAGACGCGACGATGCAGGTCGCGGATCTTGACGCGCGGGAACGTGCCAGAACTGTGTGTAAAAACCCTTAGGGATTCCGGTTCAATCCCGGTAGCTCGTGCCCCGAACCACGTAGCGCGATGGCGCTCCCGTCAAAAATGCGAAAACAACCCCATGCACAGTAGGGATCGCACCGGAATCATTGATCTTTTTCAAATTCGGTAAGGGCGAAATATTCGCTTGCTCCGTCGGGCAAAACAGGTCCAGAACCAAACGCGCTGATCACCGCAAGAATTCCTCGATGGCTTCGAGAAATTGTCGCGGCGATTGGAGCTGCGGCACATGCGCACAACCTTCGAGGATCCTGAGTTCGGCGCGCGGCAGTCCGGCGGCCAGCTCATGTGACATCGGCGGCGGCGTCGCTTCGTCATGCTCGCCAACTAACACCAGCACCGGCACTTTCACCGCGACAAGTTCTGAGCGGAGGTCGAGGCTTGCCAATGCGTCGCACGCCGCACGAAACACCTCCGGATCCGTCCGCAGAAACGCAGCACGGCGATCCTGCATCAGCTCAGGATGTTGCGCCTGAAACTCCGGCGCGAACAGGCGCCGCATCGCGACGTCGGTGATCGCCTCCAGCCCCTTGTCCCGCGACACCTTCGCCATGTTGCGAAATGCTTCGCGGCCGGGCTCCGAGAACGCCGCGCCGCTGTCGGCGAGAACGAGCTTGCTGGCGATGTCGGGATGCCGGATCGCCATCTGCAGGGCGACGAAGCCGCCATAGCCATTGCCGAGCACGATCGCCGGCGCACCGCCCGCAGCATCGCGCACGGCCTCGGCCATTCGGTCCGCAATCTTGGCAAGGCCGCCGTCCACCGCGCGCGACCTGCCGAAGCCCGGCAGCTCCGGCACGATGATGCGAAACGATCCGGCAAGCCCGGGCACGATCGCATCGAAACTCGCACGGTCCGACAACAGCGAGTGGAAGAGGAACAGCGGCGGCCCCTCGCCCGATTGCGCGGCGTTGACGGTCCCGTTGGCAAGAAGCCTGTCCATGTCCGGTCTTTCCCCGACTGCGTCGACCGGCCCGCGCGTGATCGCAGGCCTCATCGGTCCGATTGATAAATCAAATCGGCGGGATTACAAGCTTTTGGGCCTTGACGTGAAATATCAGGATTGCCAAATTAAAGCCAACGAGGTTCCAAAATCTCATGCTTTTACGCGAAAACATCTACGATCTCCTCAGGTCTGATATTTTAGCATGTCGCCTTGCTCCCGGCGATGAAATGCGGGAGCAGGATTTGGCCGAGCGCTATTCGGTGAGCCGTCAACCGGTCCGGGATGCGCTTTTGAGGCTGCAGCGCGAGCACCTTGTGACGGTGCAGCCGCGCCAGGGCTATCGGGTCACGCCAATCTCGCTGTCGGACGCGCGCGACCTGCTGCGCTTCCGTCTTGCGCTGGAGCCGGCCTGCGTCACCGAGGCGATCGAGAGCGCGCCGGACAGCGTCTTGAAATCGCTCGACGAGTTCCGGCGCTTCGCGGGCAACCACGAAGACTTCATCGCCTACAATCGCGGCTTCCACACCGCACTGGCGCATGCGTCCGGCAATCGCCGGATGGCGACCGCGCTGTGCGACCTGATCGGCCAGGCCGACAGGCTGGTCCGCGTCAGCGTGTCCAATCTGAAAGGCCACGATCCTGCAAAGCTCGTCGCCGAGCATGTCGCCCTGATCGACGCCATGCAGAACCGCGAGGCGAGAACCGCCGCGCGCATCATCAAGGCTCATATCGGAGCCACCGAAAAGCGTGTCCTGCCGGCGCTCAAGCGCAACGCCGTCATCGTCGAAGAGAGGTCGTCATGAACATCCCGTCAAAACCGGCGTCGATCGACGTCGAAATCCACGGCAATTTCATCGACGGGCGTGAAGTCGAGGCCGGAGGGGGCGCGCTGCTTGACGTTCGCAATCCCGCGACCGGCGACGTGATCGCCCGCATCCCCAATTCCACCGCTGAGGACATCGACCGCGCCATGAAGAGCGCGCGTGCCGCGTTCGAAGGCAAGGCCTGGGGCGGCATGGACATTCGTGCACGGTCCAGGCTGGTCAACAAGCTCGCCGATGCCTTCGAGGCCAATCTGGACAGCCTGTACCGGCTCGAGACCCTCAACAATGGCCGCCCGATCAACGAGACCCGCGCGCAGCTCTCCCGCCTGCCCGACTTCTTCCGTTACTTTGCCGGCGTAGCGCTGGCGCGCCGCGACTCCGTGATCCCGGTCGAAGGCGCATATCTCAACTACACGCTCCGCACCCCCATCGGCATCGTCGCCAATTGCACGCCGTTCAATCATCCGCTGATGATCCTGTGCAAGTCGCTCGCCGTGGTGCTGGCGACCGGATGCGTCACCGTGGTCAAGCCGTCCGAATACACGCCGCTGACGACGTTGAAGCTGGCGCAGATCTTCACCGAGGCAGGCCTGCCGCCCGGAGTCTTCAACATCGTTCTCGGTCTCGGCCAAAGCGCCGGCAAGATGCTGGCCGAGCACGGTGACATCAACAAGCTGGTCCTGACCGGCGGCACCGAGGCTGGCCGCATCGCCGGCAGCGCGGCCGCAAAAGTGTTCGCGCATCAGACCATGGAGCTCGGCGGCAAGACGCCGGTGATGGTGTTCGACGATTTCGACGTCGACCGCGCCGTCAACTACGCCGCGTTCGGCGCTTTCATCGGCGCCGGACAGACCTGCGTCTGCGCCTCGCGCCACATCGTCCAGGCCTCGATCTACGACGAATTCGTCGAGAAGCTGCAGGCCAAGACCCGCACGATCCGCGTCGGCGATCCCTTCGATCCCGCCACCCAGATGGGTCCCGTGATCTCGGCCAGGCAGCGCGACCGCGTGCTGTCTTATGCAGGTTACGGCCGCGAAGACGGCGCGCGTCTCGTCACCGGCGGCGTCGCCGCCAAGGTGCCGGGCCACGACAACGGCTATTTCGTCGAACCGACGGTATTCGCCGACGTCAGATCCGACATGCGCATCTTCCAGGAGGAGGTGTTCGGTCCCTTCACCTCGGTGACGCCGTTCAAGGACGAGGCCGATGCGCTACGGCTCGCCAACGACTCGCCGTTCGGCCTGGCAGCAGCCATCCGCACCCGCGACGTCGCGCGCGCTCACCGCGTCGCCGCCGCCGTCAAGGCCGGCATCGTCTGGATCAACGACCATCACCGGCTCGACCCGGCCTCGCCCTGGGGCGGCGTCGATGATTCCGGCATCGGTCGCGAATGCGGCATCGAGAGCTTCAACGACCATTTCAACACCAAGAGCGTGATGGTCGCGACCCACGAGCAGCCGTTCGACTGGTACCGCGACACGGCCAACCAGAAGCGGCTGAACTAGCAGAACTGCAAGCGGCCGACCGCTCATAGAAGGCGGCCCGCATCAACCAGAACAACAGTCAAGGGAGAGCGTCAATGTCGACATCGGTGAACGCAGGCGGCCGTCTGGATCGGCTGCCGATCGGTCCATTCCACCGCCGCATCATGCTGTTGATCGGCATTGGCATGTTCTTCGACGGCTTCGACATCTATATCGCCGGGACCGTCCTCAGCGTCACCCTGAAGACCGGCTTCTCGACACTCGCCCAGAACGCAGCCTTCATCTCCGCGACCTTCGTCGGCATGATGCTGGGGTCGTTCGGCACCGGCTTTCTCGGCGACCGCTACGGACGCCGCTTTACCTATCAATTCAATTTGCTCCTTTTCGGCATCGCCTCGCTTGCCGCCGCGTTCTCGCCGAACATGGCCTTCCTGATCGCCTGCCGCTTCGTGATGGGCGTCGGGTTGGGCGCGGAGAACGTCGTCGGCTATTCGACGATGACCGAGTTCGTGCCGGCGCGCACCCGCGGCAAATGGCTCGGCCTCACGGCCGTCTGCGTCGTCACCGGCCTGCCCGTCGCGCTGCTGGTCGCCTCCGTGCTGGTTCCGCAATTCGGCTGGCGCTCGATGTTCGTGCTCGGCGGCGTCGGCGCGCTCGTCGTGTGGTACATGCGCAAGTCTCTACCGGAATCGCCGCGCTGGCTGGAAGCCGTGGGGCGCACCACTGAGGCGGAAACGCTCATGCAGGCCATCGAAAAGGAGGCGGCCCAGGGGCAGCCCCTGCCCGCGCCTGCGGCCACCACACCGGTGCCGGCGTCCCCCGATCTCGCCACGCTGTTCACTGCTCCCTTGCTGTCGCGGATGATCGTCGGCGCTGTCTGTCTGATCACGATCAACACTCTGCTCTATGGTTTCGTCACCTGGCTCCCTGTGTTCTTCGTCAAGCAAGGTCTCTCTATCGCGACCTCGTTCAGCTATTCGCTCCTGATGGCGCTCGGTGCGCCGATCGGTGCGGCCATCGGCGCAATGACAGCCGACCGCTGGGGTCGCAAGCCCACCATCATCGGCGCGTCGCTGGTCACGGTGGCGCTCGGGATCGTGTATCCGATGATCTCCGATCCGATCCTGCTGCCGGCTGTCGGCTTTGCATTGACCGTGCCGATCTACATCCTCGTCGCGCTTCTGTTCGGAATCTACATCCCCGAGCTGTTCCCCACCGAAGTCCGCCTGCGTGCGTCCGGCATCGTCAACACGCTGGGACGCGGCGCGACGATCGTTACGCCGTTCCTCGTGGTGTCGCTGTTCGAGTCGCGCGGCGTGGCCGGCGTGATGGCGCTGATGATCGGACTGCTGGTGGTGCAGATCATCACGGTCTGGGCGCTGGGCATCGAGCCGCGGCATCGCAGTCTCGAGGAGCTCAAGGCCGAGGAATCGGCAGCGCCAGTGCTGAAGGAAGCTTCCTGAGGCAAGCTCGGCCTGCATGGTTCGAGACGCCCGCTTTGGCAGGCGTCTCGAAGAATGGCCACAGGCAACGGTCCATCCCCGCCCCAACCGGCGGGCATACCCGTCGCGCTGCCTCCTCATCGCCATTTCAAAATCGCATGTTTGGTGCCCCGCGCGATCGGCGCGGCGGGGTAGCGTCAACCCGGCGATGAGATACATTGATGCATTGGAGGTCGTCATATGACCGCAGATGCTGCTGACCTGAACTATGGCTCGATCGGCGCACTGCTGAGCGCCCTGCACGCGCGCAAGCTCTCCTCATTGGAGCTGCTCGAACACACGATCGCGCGCATCGAGGCGCTGGACGGCCCGATCAACGCCATCATCGTTCGCGATTTCGATCGTGCCAGGGAGGCCGCACGCGCGGCCGATGCCGCCCTTGACCGCGGGGAAAGGCTGCCGTTGCTCGGCATTCCCGTGACCATAAAAGAGCCGTTCAATGTCGCCGGCCTGCCGACGACATGGGGCTTTGCGCATTTCAGGGATTTTCACCCGACAGAGGATGCTCTGGTTGTTTCTCGGCTCAAGACTGCTGGCGCCATTATCCTCGGCAAGACCAACATCCCGATCGGGCTGCGGGATTTCCAGAGCTACAACGAGATCTACGGGACGACCAACAACCCGTGGGATCTCGGCCGGTCGCCCGGCGGCTCCTCGGGCGGATGCGGGGCCGCTCTCGCGGCAGGGTTCAGTCCGCTCTCGATCGGCTCGGATATCGGCGGCTCGATCCGGGTGCCTGCGCATTTCTGCGGCGTGTTCGGACACAAGCCGAGCCTCGGCCTGGTCCCGCTGCGCGGATACAGTTTGCCGCCGGCCTCGCCCGTGCCTGGACAGGGCGATCTCGCCGTCGTCGGGCCGATGGCGCGCACCGCCTCGGACCTTGCTCTGTCGCTCGACGTGATCGCCGGCCCCGATGAGACGCGCGACGGCGTCGGCTATCGCCTCGCGCTGGCCGCCCCGCGCCATGAGCAACTCGAGGATTTCAGGATCCTGGTGATCGACACGCATCCGCTGATGCCGACGGGCGACGCCGTGCGCTCTGCCATCGGACGATTGGCCGAACGGCTCGAACGTGCGGGCGCGCAAGTCGCCCGCACGAGCGCGTCACTGCCCGATCTCGCGGACTCCGCCCGGCTCTATATGAGGCTGTTGAACGGAGCGAGGAGCCCGCGCCTGACGCCGGCCGCCCTCGCCGAAGCGCAAGCAGCTGCCGCAACACTGGCGTCTGATGACCGCAGCCTGCAGGCCGAACGCGCTCGTGGCTGGGGCATGAGCCACCGCGAATGGCTCGCGGCCGATGCGGCGCGGCTGCAATTGCAGCAGAAGTGGTATCAGTTCTTCCGCGAGTTCGATGCGGTGATCTATCCCGCCGCCGCTGTGCCAGCCTTCCTGCAAGACCAGTCCGAGCCGTTCGACGCCCGAACGCTGGACATCGACGGTAAGCGCTTCAATTATTCCGACGCATGCTTCATCTGGGCCGACCCCGCCTCGACCTGCGGACTGCCGGCAACCGCCGTCCCGATCGAGCGCACGCCGGCGGGCCTGCCGGTCGGCGTGCAGATCATCGGGCCGTATCTGGAGGATCGCACGACGATCGCACTGGCCGGACTGATCGAACGCGAGTTCGGCGGTTTCGTTGCGCCGCCGTCGCTTCCAAAATGATTCAGGTTCAATCGGCCGATTGCGCCTCGACCGCCTGCACCGCGACGCTCGCCACCTGCCGCAGCGCTTCGCGATCCGCGCCGGAGGATGCCATCACGCCCATGCCGACCGAGACGGCCGAGACATAGCGGGCGAGCGCGGCGGGGTCGGCACTTTCCTTGAGATCGCCTTCGGCCTTGGCGCGGATGAAACGGTCGCGGAGTTGGTCTTCATTCCGGGCGCGGTGGGCGGCGAGTTCGAACGGGACGTTCTCGGAGCCGGTGCCGCAGGCGATGCCGCCCTGCACGAGCAGGCAGCCGGGCGGATTGGCCGGATCGGTCTGCTTGTCGGCGATGCCCATCAGCATCCGTTCGGCAACCTCGCGGGCGGTGGATGCGGCCACCACCTCGTTCATCCAGACATTGCGCAGTTTGGTGTAACGGTCGAGCGCGGCCTTCAGCAGGCCTTCCTTGTTGCCGAAGCAGGCGTAGAGACTTGGGGGATTGATGCCCATGGCCTCGGTCAGCTGGGCGATGGTGGCGCCCTCATAGCCGTGGCGCCAAAACACTTCCATCGCCTGATCCAACGCCGTTTCGGCGTTGAATTCGCGGGGACGTCCCATGCGCATGTTCCCTGTCTCCTCGGAAGCGGCGGCCTGTGTCGGTCTAACGCCGGTCCTATCTATTTGTTCTAGCTTTCTTTTTCTTGTGTCTTCCCATCGTCGCGGTATCGGCGTACAATTTTCTTAGTGACTGGTACATAAGTATCTTGCACTGCGGCATCCAGCTCCACATCTGTAGTGAACACTACATATCTGGAGCGCGCAAATGCACCCCGCCCGAAATACCTCCCGCACCGGCCGTTTCCGCCGCCTCCTTGGCGGCGTTGCCATCGTCGGTGCCCTCGCCGTAGCCGGTACGATCGCGACCGGCCACTATCTTCGTTCGGCCCAGGCAACCGCAACGGCCGCCGCGGCTGAACAGGCGGTGCCGGTCACCGTCGCCATGATCGAACCACGGCAGACCGCGCTGTGGGACGATTTCTCCGGCCGATTGGAAGCCATCAACCGCGTCGAGCTCCGCCCGCGCGTTGCCGGTGCGATCCTTGCGACGGAGTTCACCGAAGGCGCGCTGGTGAAGGCCGGCGACATTCTCTTCAAGATCGATCCGGCGCCCTACGCCGCCGAGGTCGACAAGGCCAACGCCCAGCTCGAGGCCGCAAAGGCGCGCGTGGTGTTCACCACCAGCGAGGTCGAACGCGGCGCGCAGCTTGTCGGCAACGCCGTGGTGACGCGGCGTGATTTCGACCAGCGCGAGAACGCCAACCGCGAAGCGATCGCCAGCGTGAAGGCGGCCGAGGCAACGCTCCAAACCGCAAAGCTCAATCTCGACTACACCGAGGTGCGCGCGCCCGTGGACGGGCGCGTCGGCAAGATCGAGATCACCGTCGGCAATCTCGTCGCTGCCGGCACCGCCTCCCCGGTGCTGACCTCGCTGGTCTCGGTCAATCCGATCTATGCCTCGTTCGATGCCGACGAAGAGGTGGTCCTGCGCGCGCTGAACTCGATCGCCGATAGCTCAGGCCTGCGCGGCAAGCTCGACCAGATCCCGGTGGAGATGACGACCTCCGGCGGCCTCTCGGCGAAAGGCCACATCCAGCTCATCGACAACCAGGTCAACGGCCAGAGCGGTACCATCCGCGTCCGCGCGGTATTCAGGAACGAGGACGGGCGTCTGATCCCCGGCCAGTTTGCCCGCGTGCGCATGGGACAGCCAAAGCAGCAGACGCTGGTGATGATCGACGAGCGCGCGATCGGCACCGACCAGGACAAGAAGTTCGTAATGGCGGTCGGCGACGACAGCCGCGCGGTCTACCGGCCGATCACGCTCGGCGGCGCCGTCGACGGGCTTCGCATCGTCACCTCGGGCCTGAAGTCCGGCGATCGCATCGTCGTCAACGGTCTGCAGCGCGTGCGTCCGGGCGCCCTGCTCAAGACGGAGGTCGCGGCGATGGGCGCGCGCGGGCAGCAAGCAGCCTCCAATCACAGCAACCAGGACGTGGTGCAACGCTAGTGCTTTCCGTCATCCCGGGACGCGCGTAGCGCGAACCCGGGATCTCGAGCTTACGAAACTCCGATCACTCCACCTCTGGATTCCGGGTCTGCGCGCTTACGCGCACGCCCCGGAATGACGGTGAGGCGATCGGAGATCGGGTTGATGTTGCCCAGAGGCAAAGCCATGAATCTCTCGAAATTCTTCATCGATCGTCCGATTTTTGCCGGCGTGCTGTCGGTCCTGATCTTCCTTGCCGGCCTGATCTCGCTGTTCGCAATGCCGATCTCGGAATATCCGGACGTGGTGCCGCCCTCCGTCGTGGTGCGCGCCAACTATCCCGGCGCCAATCCCAAGGTGATCGCCGAGACGGTCGCGACCCCGATCGAGGAGCAGATCAACGGCGTCGAGAACATGCTGTACATGTCGAGCCAGGCGACCACCGACGGCGCAATGACGCTGACGGTGACGTTCCGGCTCGGCACGGACCCCGACAAGGCGACGCAGCTGGTGCAAAACCGCGTGCAGCAGGCCGAGCCCCGTCTCCCGGCCGTGGTGCGCCAACTCGGCATCATCACCAAGAAGTCGTCGCCCGACCTCACCATGGTCGTGCATCTGTTGTCGCCGAACGGCCGCTACGACATGACGTATCTGCGCAACTACGCGGTGCTCAACGTCAAGGACCGGCTGGCGCGGATCGACGGCGTCGGCGACGTCCAGCTCTACGGCGCCGGCGACTATTCCATGCGGGTCTGGGTCGATCCGCAGAAGGCGGCCGAGCACGGCCTGACCGCGAGCGACATCGTCCGATCGATCCAGGCGCAGAACGTCGAGGCCGCCGCCGGCGTCGTCGGCTCCTCCCCGAACGTGAAGGGCATCGACCTGCAACTGTCCGTCAATGCGGAAGGCCGGCTCTCCAGCGAAGATCAGTTCGGCGACATCGTGGTCAAGACCGGCTCGCGCGGCGAAGTCGTGCGGCTGCGCGACGTTGCGCGGATCGAGCTCGGCGCCTCGCAATACGGCCTGCGCTCGCTGCTCGACAACAAGCAGGCGGTGGCAATCCCGATCTTCCAGGCGCCGGGGTCCAACGCGCTGCAGATCTCGGACAACGTCCGCGCCACCATGGCCGAAATCAAGAAGAACATGCCGGAGGGCGTGTCCTACCAGATCGTCTACGACCCCACCCAGTTCGTGCGCTCATCGATCGAGGCCGTCATCCACACGCTGCTGGAAGCGATCGCGCTGGTGGTGCTGGTGGTGATCCTGTTCCTGCAGACCTGGCGCGCTTCGATCATCCCGCTGCTGGCGGTGCCGGTGTCGATCGTCGGCACGTTCGCGGTGATGCACGTGTTCGGCTTCTCCATCAACGCGCTCAGCCTGTTCGGTCTCGTGCTCGCGATCGGCATCGTCGTCGACGACGCCATCGTCGTGGTCGAGAATGTCGAGCGCAACATCGAGGCCGGGCTGTCGCCTCGCGACGCCACCTATCAGGCCATGCGCGAGGTATCGGGCCCGATCATCGCCATCGCGATGGTGCTGATCGCGGTGTTCGTGCCGCTGGCCTTCATCTCCGGCCTCACCGGGCAGTTCTACAAGCAATTCGCACTGACGATCGCGATCTCGACCGTGATCTCGGCGGTCAACTCGCTGACGCTGTCGCCGGCGCTGTCGGCGCTGCTGCTCAAGGGACACGACGAGCCCAAAGACAAGCTCACGCTGATCATGGAAAAGGGCCTTGGCTGGTTCTTCCGCGGCTTCAACAAGGCCTTCACGCGCTCCTCGGATAATTACAGCGGCACCGTCACCAAGGTGATCTCCGGCAAGGCCGCGGTGATGGGGCTCTACGTGGTGCTGGTCGGTCTCACCGCCCTGCTGTTCCAGCAAGTGCCTGGCGGATTCGTGCCCGGCCAGGACAAGCAGTATCTGGTCGGCTTCTCGCGCCTGCCCGATGGCGCGACGCTCGACCGCACCGAAGAGGTGATCCGCAAGATGAGCGACATTGCGCTGACCCAGCCCGGTGTCGAGAGCTCCGTTGCCTTCCCCGGCCTGTCGATCTCCGGCTTCACCAACTCGTCCAATGCCGGCATCGTGTTCTCGACGCTGAAGCCGTTCGACGAGCGCAAGGGCGCGGAGTTGAGCGGGAACGCCATCGCGGCCGAGCTGAACAAGAAATATGCCGGCATCCAGGAGGCCTTCATCGCCATGTTCCCGCCGCCGCCGGTCAACGGTCTCGGCACCATCGGCGGCTTCAAGCTTCAGATCGAGGACCGCGCCGGTCTCGGCTACGAGGCGTTGAACGAGGCGACCAACGCATTCATGGCGGCGATGCAGAAGGCACCGGAGATCGCCGGCGTGTTCTCCAGCTTCCAGGTCAACGTGCCCCAGCTGTTCGCCGACATCGACCGCACCAAGGCGCTGCAGCTCGGCGTGCCCGTGACTGAAGTCTTCAACACGCTGCAGATCTACCTCGGGTCGTACTACGTCAACGACTTCAACAAGTTCGGCCGCACCTATTCGGTCTATGTGCAGGCCGACGCACCGTTCCGTGCGCGCGCCGACGACATCAGGCAGTTGAAGGTGCGCTCGTCCTCGGGCGACATGGTGCCGTTGTCGGCGCTGCTCAACATCCGCCAGAGCGCGGGACCGGAGCGCGCGATCCGCTACAACGGATTCCTGTCATCCGACATCAACGCCGCCGCCGCGCCCGGCTTCTCGTCGGGCCAGGCGCAGGAGGCAGCGACCCGGATCGCGGCAGAGACGCTGCCGCCCGGCTTTGCCTTCGAATGGACCGACCTGACCTATCAGGAGTTCATCGCCGGCAATTCCGGCCTCTGGGTGTTCCCGCTGGCGATCCTGCTGGTGTTCCTGGTGCTGGCCGCGCTCTACGAGAGCCTGACGCTGCCGCTCTCGATCATCATGATCGTGCCGATGGGCCTGCTCGCCGCCATGTTCGGCGTCTGGATCTCCAAGGGCGACAACAACGTCTTCACCCAGATCGGCCTGATCGTTCTGGTGGGACTCTCGGCCAAGAACGCGATCCTGATCGTCGAATTCGCGCGCGAGCTCGAATTCGCGGGGCGCCCGCCGATCCGTGCCGCGATCGAAGCGAGCCGCTTGCGGCTTCGCCCGATCCTGATGACGTCGATGGCGTTCATCATGGGCGTGCTGCCGCTGGTGCTCTCGACCGGCGCGGGCTCGGAGATGCGGCGAGCCATGGGCGTTGCCGTGTTCTCCGGCATGATCGGCGTCACCGTGTTCGGCCTGTTCCTGACGCCGGTGTTCTACGTGCTGCTGCGGACCGTGACCGGCAACAAGCCGCTAGTGCATCACGGCAGCGACATCAGCGCGGCACCGGTTCAGGGGTCGATCACCACGCCTTCCCACTAAACCAGGGAGACGCCCGAGAGCAGCAACAGGACGAGCACGGTCTTGCGAAAGACCGTCTCGTTGACGCGGTGAAAGGCGATCACGCCGAGCGCCGAACCAGCGAACAGTGCCGGCAGGCTGACCGCGAGATCGACGAAGACTTTCGACGACAGGTCTTGGTGTCCGACCAGCAGGACGATCGCGAATACCTGCATCGCGGCGATGAAAGGCTGTATCAGACCGCGCTGCTCGCTCTTGGGCATGCCGCGCATGTCGCACCAGATCGTCGGGATCGCGCCCGGCATCGCCGTCAGCCCGCCGACCAGCCCTCCGCCGAAGCCGATCAGCGCGACCCAGTGCCGGCCGACCGCGTCACCGGCGGTGATCAGCGTCGGGCGCAGCAGCATGTAGGCCGCATAGAGCGCAACCACGATACCGAAGCCGCGCCTGAGCAGATGCGTATCCACGCTCTGCAGCAGCGACACTGCGATGGGCACGCCGATCAATCCGCCGACGATCAGCAGCAGACTGCCCTCCCAGCGGATGCTGCGCCGGAGCGCCCAGAGATTGGTCGCCTGCACGCCGATGCTGCACGCCATCATCAACGGCACGGCCTCGAGCGGCTGAAACACCCGCAGCAGGATCGCCCCCGCGACGGCCGAGAACGCGAAACCCGAGAGCCCCGACACGAAGGCGCCGGCGAACACGGCAACGCTAAGCAGAATCAGAGTCGTGACATCAGGCACGGACCGTCCTCCGGTCAATCATAGGGGGTCTGCGGAACGGCAGCATCCGGGCTGTCGGTGCAGGCGGCCGCCTCGTGCGAAAACGACATCTGCATGGCATGAGCGTGGGATCGTTCCAGAAGCGCCAGCCCGATCAGTTGAAGCGCGACGAGCGCCGTCGTCAGCGCGATCGCGACGATGTTGAAATTACGCGCGCTCGTAGGCCGGCTGGCCGGCGCCGCGCTCGCGCGCATCAGATCCGTGGGCATGTCCTGAAATATCCTCTTGCTTGCTGAGCGGAGCGATTTCGTTCAAAGGCAATATCTCGTCCGGCCGGGCCAGCAGATGGTGATAGCGCTGCAATGCGCGCCGCGCCTCGATCCTGCGCTGCTCGCGGAACACAGCGCCGACGCGAGCGACGATGTCGCGGAACTTGTCGGCCATGGCAAATGACGTCCTTCGCATGACGATCTCCTCTCAACCCGTGACAGAGAATGATTGGGTTCACGCCGGCCTGCCGTGAGTTGCTTCACAGAAAATATGAGACGTCGAACAACAACGCGTGTGATGCGTGACTAGAAGAGAACGCAAAAAATCGCGTCATTCGATCGAATGACGCGCGATAACTTTCAAATGATGTCTCTGTTTGAACCTGTTCGCGAGCTGCGGCGAAGAGTCCGCGACGCGGGCGCGTCAGTGCAGCAGCGGATTGGAGAATCCCGCCGCAAGCTTGACGAGATCGGCCTGACGGGACACGCCGGTCTTGGCGAAGACGCGATGCAGATGCGTCTTCACCGTCGTCTCGGCGATCCCCAACGCTACCGCGGTCTCCGGCACTCCGCCGACCTCGACGATCGACTGGAGAACCCTCAGTTCCGCCGGCGTCAGTTCGAAGGTGCGGTTGATCAGGCCGGCACTGGAGCGACTGTCGAGTTCCGCTTTCCAGACCAGCAAGGCTCCGACCGCCGAGCTGCGCTCGGTCGCCCCATCGCGCAGCAGCGACGGCAGCGCGATCACGTGCGCGACGTAGTGCGAACCATCATGCGACGTCAGAGGGATCTTTCGACCATCGGCCGCGGCGACCGCCACCTCGCCCGGATCACGAAAGATATTGCGCAGGGCCAGATTGGCCTCGGAGGATCTCGTCGCCAGCCGACCGGCGATCGAGCGCAGGACGTCGTCCTCGGCCAGGATCGTCTCGGCCGCCGGATTGCTGTGGACGATCCGGCAGGCTGCATCGAGCAGGATGACGCCGGCATTCAGACGATCGACGACGTCGGCAAGCGCGCTGGCGCGTTGCTGCTTCCGCTCGATGGCGCGGTTGATCAGCAGCGCCCGGCTCGCATGCGGGGCCAGGAACTGCATGCGCGCGCGCTGCTCGGCGTCGAGCATCTCCCTGCCCGGGATGACGGTCAGCAGCATCGGACACGGCGAGTTCGACTGCTCGAGCACCACGTTGGCGACGTCGATGCAGCCCTGCGGGCGCAGCCATTCCTGATAGAAGCGTCCGCGGCGGTACTCGTCGAAATTCACGAGGTCCGGAATGTTGCGGACCTCGCCGTAACGGGGAAGCCGGGCGAGCGGATCGTACCGGGCGTAGGTTTCTGAATAGAGCTGGATATAGTGAGGATCGACGCCGCAATAATAATGCGTCGCACCTGATTTGTTGACCGTATCCTTCGAAATCAGACCGCAGGCCTGGCTGCCGATGAACCCATTGAGCATGACGACGACGTCGCTCCACAACTCGGGGTGGAGTCCTGCATCATAAATGCTCTCGATCAGCTCGGAATGTTTGGCAGCTCGGGGCATCGGAAGAGCCAATGGTCACATTCGAAAGTTTGCGGAATGTTCTTCGTGCCTTCCGGCTCCTGTGAGTCTGTGGCGAGAGCAAAAGGTTCAACGCAGACGGCGATCTGTCAGTGGACGAGCGGATTGGCAAATCCCGCCGCGAGCTTGACGAGATCGGCCTGCCGGGACACGCCGGTCTTGGCGAAGACGCGATGCAGATGCGTCTTCACGGTCGTCTCCGCGATACCGAGTGCTGCCGCCGTCTCCGGGACGCCGCCGACCTCCACGATCGACAGGAATACGCGGCGCTCCGCCGGCGTCAGCTCGAACGTTCGCGCGATCAATTCGCCACAGGATTGTCCACCGAGCGACACCTTGCGCACGAGCAGCGCTCCGGCGGCATCGGCCACGCGCTCGTTGCCATCGCGCAACAGGGACGACAATGGCAGCATGTGAGCGACATAGCGCTCGCCGGTGGCGGACAACAGCGGAATCGCATCGCCGCCCGCGGCAAGCGGTGCGCCGTCACCGCGGCCCGCAAATGCCTTGCGCAGCACCTGGTTGGCTTCAGTGCTGCTGGTGACAAGCTGCCCGGCAACCGACCGCACCACGTCATCGGCCGCGAGCAGGATCTGGCCAGCCGAATTCGCGTGCACCAGGCGGCAGACGCCGTCGAGCAGGAAGATTCCGACCGCCAGATTGTCGAGCACGTCCGCCAGCGCCGTCGCCAGCGTCAGTTGCGCGGTCATGGCGCGGTTGATCAGCAGCGCGCGGCTGGCGTGCGGCACCAGCAGCGACAGGCGCTGCTTCATGCCCCGATCGACCATGCGGCGGCCCGACAGCACGGTCATCATCACCGGGCAGCTCGCATTCGACATTTCGAGCACGACATTGGCCGCATCGCGGCACCCCTGCGGCTGCATCCATTCCTGATAGAAGCGGCCGCGCCGGTACTCATCGAAATTGACCAGATCTGGAATGCTCACAATCCGGCCGTGCGGCGGCAGGACCGACAGCGGATCGAATTTCGCATGGGTCTCGGCATAGAGCTGGATGTAGTGCGGGTCCGCTCCGCAATAGTAATGCGTGACCCCGGATTTGCTGATCGCATCCTTGGAGAACAGCCCGCAGGCCTGGCCGCCCACGAAATCGCGGACGCCGGCCACCACATCATTCCACAGCGAGGGATCGAGCCCGGCATCGTAAATGGACTCGACGAGAGCTGGCAGCTTTTGCGATCCGTGCATGGCTCAGAATGGCACTGAATGATCAATGCCGGAAGTATAACGCAACCGCAGCACGCGGCATCCTCCGATCGGAGGAGGAGGAGGCGCCGGCCGGGCGGATGGAGCCCGGCCGGCGGCATCGCGTTCGAACCGCCAGGGCTGATGCCGGCTCAGAACGCGACGCGAACGCCACCCTTGGCCGTACCGCTGCGGCTCTGGTCGGACATCATCATGCCCTCAAGCGCGCCGAACACCGACACGTTGGGCCCGGTACGGTAGTCGAAGCCGAGGCCGGCCACCGCACCCACCGTGCTGCGGCTGCCCGGCGTGACGAACGACAGGTTCTGGCCGATCAGCACCGTGTTGATGGTGGTGTCGCCGACGCGCTGGAGCGCGATGACGCCGCCATGGACGTTGGCCTTGAGTTCACCGCCGACGAAACTCGCCACCCGCGACAGATCGACCTCGCCCCGTTCCTCGAAATCCTGCAGCGTGCGACCGCCGACCGAGAGCGACTGCGCCGAACCCGTCTCGCTATAGCCGTCGAACCGGCCGGCGACGTAGCGCAGCCGCGCCGTCGGCGTCAGCACATAGCCGTTGCCGATGTCGAGCTTGTAGCCGTAGGCGACCTCCGGGCTGACGTACCAGCCGCTGTAATTCGCCGTCGCGGTCTCCATGCCGCCGACGGCCGCATTGTTCAGCACCAGGCGGCGAGACTTGTTGTCTGCATTGCCGCCCTGGAAGGTGAAGTCGAAGAATTGCGAAGCCCATTCGAAGCGGCTGTAGACGCCGCCGAAGACGTAATTGGTGTCGACCGACTGCGAATTGAGATCGACCGAGAGACCGCCCTGCCCGCCGCCGAGGAAGGCGCCGACCAGCCAGTCCGGCCGCACCTTGCGATCGACACCGATCGCCCCGCCCCACGCCGTCGAGGTCGCACGCAGGGTCGCCGTGGTCTCGTCCTGGATGCGCTGCCCGCCGAAGCTGTTGGCCCAGACCGTGATCGGCGCCGGATCGGTCCAGAGGCTGCGCGGTGCCTTGGCGAAGGGACCGGCCTGCGCGGTCTCCGGCGCGTAGGCCATCGCCATCATGTTGCTGCCGCTCTGCCCGGCGCCGCCGTTCAGGCGTCCCTGCACCAGCGAGGAGGCGCCGCCGGTGAAGTCCATTAAGGTGCGGTCGGTCTGCGCCAGCGCGGTGGGGTCGAGCGTCGCCAGTGTGCCGCCGGCGAAGACCGATGGACCGTTGAAGCCGCCGCCCGAGATGTTGGTGTTGATGGTGCCGGTGAAGTTGACGAAGGTCGGAAGCTGGATGCTCGTCAGGGACGATACCCGGCTGCTCAAAGGAATGAAGTTGACGTTGACGACGTCGGCACCGAATCCGAAATCGACCACGCCGTTGATCTTCGATCCAGGTAGCAGCGTCAGCGTATCTGCGCTGTTGGACAGCAGGATCGCAACCCCGCCGGCGCCGGTGATCGTGCCGGAATTCGTGATGTTCGATCCATCGCTCGAGGTGATGCCGAACCTGCCGATGATCGTGCCGGAATTTTTGACAGTCGCCTGGGTCGTCAGGATGCCGCTGCCATTGGTCGTCGAGCCCTGAAGCAAGCCGGTATTCGTGACATTGGCAACATTGGCGTTGACGGCGGCGCGCCCTCCGATGATCGATCCGGAATTGTTGACGTTGCCGAAGATCGCGCTGACGCCGCGGTCCGCCGTGACGGTTCCAGAGTTGTCGAGGTTCACCGTGACGCCGCTCAGGCCGAAGCCGAGCGTCGTCGCAATCCGGCCGGCATTGGTCACATTCACCGTCGTGGCGAAAATCACGGTGGAGCCGCTGGTGATGGTGCCGCTGTTCAGCACGTTAGCCGCGCCGTTTCCGGCGTTGATGCCGGATTGGGTCCCGCTGATCGTACCGCTGTTGCGGACGGTCGCATCTCCCGCGTCCACTACGATGGCAATGCCCGTGCCGCCGTCGGCGCTGATCGTCCCGGCATTGTCGATGACGGCCGAGGTCGCGGCGAAAACCGCATTGGTTCCAGCAGTGACGGTGCCGGCTGCACGGTTCGTCAGATTGATGCTTTTTGCCATGATCCCGGCTTCATGACCGGCAATCGCACCGGAATTGTCGACAGTCGCCAGACGATCGGAGAAGATCGCGACGCCCGATGTTCGGGTCTGCGTGATCAGACCTGTGCTGAGGTTGGTGACGGTCGCATTGCCATTGGTGTCGATGGCTCTGTCCTCGCCCCTGATCGTGCCGGCATTGCCGAGAACGATTGTCGTCGGCGTAATGGCGTTGAAGCCCTCAATCGTCGCCCCCACCAGGTTATTGATCGTCATGTCGCCACCGGTAATACCAGCCGCGTTCGACCCACTGATCGTGCCTGCGTTCGTGAAAACGCTGTTGAGGCCCACCTTAAAGCCAAAATCGCTTCCCCGGACGGTAACGCCCGCGCGGATGTCATAGGAATTGTTGTCGTCGTTGCTGGTACCGTAGCCAGTGCCGGCGCCCTGCTGGGTGTCCGTGTCGGTCGCGCACACCACCGTCGCATTGCTGACCGGCGCCGTCGGTGTACAGGCGGCGATGGCAGGCTGGCTCACAAATATCGAGATGACCAGCGCGGCCGGAATCCAGAGGCGCAGCGAGCGCTTCGCCAAACGCCAGTGTGCAACGCCGTCCAAACCCGTCATAATCATTTCCAGTTCCTCGTCACCCGCGAGCCGTCGTCCGCCATCCCGCCCGATGGAAGCGGCGGCCTGGATTCGCTGAACGCCAGGTTAGGAAGGAGCGTCACTTCAGACTTGGACGAATACGACCGGAGCTCGGCCTGGAACGAACCGATGCCGCTTCGTGCCGCACTGATGCGTAATTGCGACACCGTGCTTCGAAAGAACTACGCCTGGTCCCAGCCGACCTTCTCGGCATTCTCCGCCCAGACCGGGGAGCGATAGATCTCGTTGCCGCCGGCATCCCTGACGCGAATCCAGGCGTCGCGGTCGCGCAGATCGTCGCGCCAGACGAACAGGTGCTTCGCCATCTCGTCAGCAACGATGAACGTCGCCCCGGCCTGCTCGAAGATCATACCGCCAGGGTCGATCTTCACGATATTGCCGACCAGCAGGTCGAAAAAGAAACGGCGCATTCGATACTCCGGCTGCCGATGCCGCACGCAACGCGGTGGTCATGACTTCGCGATCAGGGATCGGCCAGATCCCTGCCAGTCGATTGAAACTGGTTTGAATTCAGTCGCGACGGCTACGGCATCTCGCCGCTCCTGACGTCGCTCGGCGTCGCGTTGTAGGTCCGCCGGAAACAGCGGTTGAAATAAGAGAGATCGCCGAAGCCGACGTCGTAGGCGATCGAGCTCACCGTTCGCCCGGCGTATCCGGGTTCCCGCAGCATGCGATGCGCCCGCTTGACGCGCTGCTCGATCAGGAAGGAGGAGAAGGTCTTGCCGTCGGCCTCGAACAGGCGCTGGAGATAGCGCGGCGTCACGCCGAGCTCCTGGGCAACCGAGGCCACCGAGAGATCCTGCCGCCAGCAATTGTTGGCGATGGAGACTTTCGCCTTCTGGAGACGGGCCGCCTTGACACCGCGCCGTCCGGCCAGCTCCCGCGTCTCACCGGTCGCGCCGAGGACGATCGCCAGAAGATCATGCAGATGCCCGACCCCGAGCTTCCGGAGCTCGGGCATCGCGAACGCATTCTCCCGCACCAGCGTCACCGCGTAATCGACCAGCAGACCGAGTCCGGTGGAGCTTTCCGGCATGACGCGCATCATGGCATCATCGACGTCCACGATCATCGGCGCCAGTACGCGCCTCGGCACACGCAACGAGAGGCAGATCCCCAGCCTTAGCCGCTCGAACGTCGTGACGTCCTCCGCGCTCGTCAGGACCGCTTCCCCTGCATGGAGCTGCAGATCGTGTCCTCGCTCGGATATCCCTAGAACGCCGGACCTGTTCACGATCAGGGCAAGACTGTCGTCGCCATCGGCCACCAGTTGCTTGGTGCGAATGACCCGCGCTCCGCACAATCCCCCGATCAGCAACTGGGCTTCCGGCATAACGTGGGACGTGAAGCTCGCCGCGGCCGGCTTTCCTTCCCTTGCCTCGACCTCTGCCTTCAGCACCCCGCGACAATAGAAATCGCGAAGCACCGAGATGCGGTCGCCTTCAGGAATTTCATTGGTCGAAACGTTAAGAACGGAAAAATCATCCATGCTGCTCACTGCAATCTCTCCAACCGACGAGCAGGCCGGCCATACGCTGTCGTTTCCTCACACGCGCGTTCGATGCCATCGCGGCATGTTCGTGCGGCGGGCGCTGCTCTTCTTTCAAGCGCGATATACGAAAGTCTCGAATGGCTGGCGTCCTGCGTTCGGAGGACCCGAGATCGCGACCCATCACAATGGATTGAGAGCGCGGCGCGTAACACCGAAGCACGTGAATGCGTATCACGCGGCCCTGTCATCGCCGCCCGTCCGTCGCCCGAATGGAACGGCAAAGCCGGCGGCGATCTTCACCAGATCAGCCTGCCTGCCCGCGCCCGTCTTCTCGAACAGGCGACCGAGATGCGTCTTCACAGTCGTTTCGGCGATGCCGAGTTTTGCGGCGATGTCGGGAACACCGCCGATCTCGACGATTGCCATCAGCACGCGCAATTCGGATGGCGTCAGCCTGAAGGCCGCTGCAATCGCGGCAGTGGCGAGCATTGGCGACATGGATGCCCTTTGAATGAAGAGCATCGTGGCCGCTGCATCCCGCGCCAAGCTGCGGTCCCGCTTCAGCGGAAGGGCATGAAGCAGATAGTGCTGCCCATCAGTCGACGTCGCAAGCTCGATCCGACGGCGAGCGCTATCATCGATTTCGCACAGGCCACGGAATATTTTGTCGGTCTGGGTGTTACGGGCCACGATCCGGTCGCCGACCATCGCAAGCAAATTAGCGTCGGCGAACAACTGGCGGCATGCTGCGTTGGCATGGACGACCCGGCCGTCGGCGTCCAGCAGGCAGATCGCCGTGTTCAATCCGTCGAGGACGTCGGCGAGGTCGTCCACCGTGTGGGAGCGTGCCCTGATCTGTCGGCCCATAATATGGGACCGATGGACGTGCGGAGCGAGCAGCCGCATGCGTTCGCGCATCGCCTCGTCGACGGTTCCGCGGGAGCGATGACGCAGCACCTGCAGGATCGTGGTGCGGGCGGCGGTCTTCTCGAGCGCGACCGTCGCGATGTCGATGGCCCCTTGCGGTTCCACCCACTCGCGATGGAAGCTCGTCTCGATAAAATCCGCATAGGACATGATGTCGGTCACGCCGATCGTCCGTTCGGGCGCGAGGGTGAGATGACGGTCGAGCAGAGGATCGAGCTCCACATACCGATCGCGATAAAGCTGACGGAAGCGGGCGTCGGTTCCAAAATGCTGGTGAATCTCGATCGAAAGCCGCGCGGAATCCCTGGACAGGATCATCGCGGCGCAACCACCGACGAACTGCGAAATCTGTTCCAACGCGCCGCTGCGCAACGCGGGGTCAACTGCCGCATCGTAGATCTCGCCGATGAGAGACGAGAACCGATTTGCCTGATGGATCGTCATCGGACGGACGACGCCATTTGCCGGCGGCCCGTCCGAGACGGGCGGCTCGCGATCCGGGAGCTGACGGAGAAGACGGGCCGGTCGATTGCGGCCTTCGGCGAGAAAATAACGTTGCAGCCGGATGCTGGAATCTCGAACATCGTCCTTGCGTAACGTCAACCGCAGGGTGCGGCTTGGACGGTTTCGCCAAAGACTAGGATAAATGCGAACAGCGCGCGTACTCTGTGCGATGAGTCACGCGCGGGTTCGCTGCCACCCACTTCATTGCGGAGATCCTGCCGGCTTCACAGCCGGCAGCGGCAATCTATTTCCGATTCTCCTCGCAGAACTTCAACGCCGCCAGCGCTTCGCCAGCACGCGGAAGCTGCATCTCGATACTGTCGTCGTCATCGTCCTCGAAATCGAGCGTCAGGCGCCTCGCCTTCGACAGGCGGTCCATCATCGACTGGTCGTACTCGAAGATGCCGCGCACGGTGGTCTTGTCCATGACCTCCCACTTCGCCTTCTTCATGATGTCGGCGTCGTCGGTGCCGACGTCGGCCCGGAGGATCTCGCCGACCTTCTCCCACTCCCAGCCGTCGTAGATCATCACGATCACGATCGCCTTGTCGGAATAGGTGATCACAATGACGTAGTCGCGGTTCTCGTCATCCTTGTCCTTGTAGCCACGGCTCGCATTGCAATGCGTATCCTGCGTGCGCTTTTCGATGGTCCAGTCGCCGACCTTGGATTGCTGCGCAAGCGCCGGCCCGGCGCCCAGGGCGCCCGCGGTCAGCACAGCGGCGAGAAGATATCGTTTCATGTCAGCCTCCAGCGCGTTCCCGGGCTGAGATGACCACCTCCGCGGGAGTGCCGCAAGGCCTTACCTGGGGAGCCTCATCTTGATCGCCCCACCAGAAGGCGCGGCTCAAGACATTAACCAGGAATGAGACGTAGCTTCTCTGCGCCGCACAAACCAGCCCAGGGTTCCACGCGAAACCCCTTTCCCGGTGCGACGAAACACGCCTGAAACAGACGGCCGTCTAAGTGGTTGTCAAAATAAATACAGGGACGGCCACCATGCAATTCCTCCTCGACCTGATCTACGATTATTCCTGCTGCCGCAACCTCGTCGCCCATTCGCACCGGGAGGACGAACTATGATCGAGCTGATTTCAGGCCTGCTCGCCCTCTGCAGCATCGGTGTCTTCGCGGCGCATGCGCTGGATGCCTACCGCACCACACATTACTGAGCACCGCGCGCTTCACCGTTCAGCCGCTAGAAAGGCCGACGGTAGAACTGCTCGGAATGCGTTGCCGGCGGAAAACGGTTGGCGAGCGAGAGCGCGCCTTTTTCGTCCGTCTCGATCGCGATTTTCTGGGCCAGCATGACGTCGCCCGGCACCAGGAAGCCTGACGGGACGAAGCACCATCCCATCATCGCCCGGCCGTCGCCGTCGATTTCGTGGACGTTGGCGGCCGTGCCGTAATGTATGCGATAGGTCTTGCCGGTGTCGCAGCCGATGACGTCGAAATACCGATGCTCTTCGAACTGTGCGCGTTGTGCGGGCGAAAGCCATTCGAACAGCAGCCGGCGGCCACGCGCGTCCGGCGTGTTCTCGCCGAAGAAGCGCCGATAGAGTTCACGCAGCGCATGCAGACGCGCACGCGCCGGCGCGCGGAGCCAAACCGCCGTCATCATGAGCAGCTCAGATCAACCGCCGACCAGGCGAGGATAGAACAGCGTTTCCTGCGCGGTCGGGTCGAACGATTTGACGCGAGTGACTTCGCCGGGTCCGGTTCGGAGGGCGGCGGTGAAGCCGGCCCCCGTCAGCTCCCGAAAGCGCCGTTCGGCTCGCGCCAGCGCTTCGGCATTGTCAGGATCAAACTCGTGGCGCGTATCGCCAGTCTGGTCCATCACGATCTGGGTAGCCATGTTGAGTCTCCTCATGCCCAGCCCTGAATCTGATCAAAGCAAACCTCGTGCCGTCGGTTCCGGATGGCAACAACTTTCTCGTGTCGGCGCATCACGCCTTGCTGAGCAGAACGTCTTCGAGCGACGTGGACGGGGTTTCTTCAGCGCGACGCCGCCGTCCCGCCGCCCTCGTCGATCTGCCGGCCCATCAGCGCGATCGCCTTCTGATAGACGCCCGCCGCATTCCAAGCCTCGATGGCGGCGAAATTCGGTTCGCCCGGCTGGTATCCGGCTCCCGCGCGCCAGCCATGCGCTTTGAGGAAATTCGCCGTCGAGTTCAGCGCGTTGGCGGCAACTTCGAGATTTCCGGTGCCATAGGCCAGGATGTTCTTGGGCATGAACTGGGTCTGGCCGACCTCGCCGTGCATCGAGCCGCGGGTCGCCCCCGACAGTGTGCCGCGGTCCACCAGCTTCAGGGCGGCGTAGAGCTGATCGGTGAAGAATTCGGGGCGGCGGCAGTCATAGGCTAGGGTTGCGATCGACGACAGCATGTTCTGGTTGCCGCGCTGGCTGCCGAAACCGGTCTCCATCCCCCAGATCGCGAGGAGCGGTCCGGGCGGGACGCCATAGCGCTGCTGGATCGAGGCGAACAAGGCCGCCTGCGACTGCTTGAGCTGGCGCCCCTTGGCGACGATGGTGGTGGCGCCGCGCTTGGCGAGGAACTGGTCGAGCGTCAGCTGAAAGCTCCGCTGGCCGCGGTCGGCCGCGATGGTGGCGCTGGCGTAGTTGGTCTGCATCAAGGCCGAGAGCGCGGTCTGGCCGATGCCCTTGCCCTGCGCCTCCGCGCTGAACTCGCGCTTCCAGGCCTCGAACCCCGCCGGCGAGCTGCCGCATTGCGCGGCCTCGGCGGCCGGCGCCAGGCACCCGAGCAGCGCCATCGCGCCAACAACCGCTCCCGCAACAGCCCTGCCCCTGATCATACCAAGTCTCCGTCCTGTACCGATCGGCGCGCATCTTAACCGGTGGAAGACGCCGACTCCATGGCCCGATCATAGGACAATTCGAGCCCTTCCAGATTGCCTTCCTTCCGCCATTTGTCGAGCAGCCGCAGGAACGCCATCGGCCCGCGCCAATATTGGCTGTTTCTTGCCGCGATCGGATCGAACACGCCCTCATTGTTGTAGTAACCCGGCGTGCATTCGGCGAGATAGGTCTGCCGGCCGATCGCAGCCTTGACGACCTCCTCGACCCAGGCGTTCTCGGCGGCGAGCGTCGGCTCCAGCGTTCGGGCTTTGCGCTTGCGCACTTCGGCGATCACATAGGCGATGTGCTGCGACTGCTCGTCGATGATGTGCGGGAAGTTGGCGCTCTGGCCGGCCTGCACGGTGACGATCAGGAAGCAGTTCGGGAAGCCGCGGCTGTAGAAGCCGTGCATCGTCTTGACGCCGTCCCGCCAGCGCTCGGACAGGCTCATGCCGTCGCGGCCATGGACCTCGAAGCCCATGCGGCGGGCGTAGTCGGTGCCGACCTCGAAACCGCTGGCGTAGATCAGGCAGTCGAGCTCGTAGGCCTTGCCGCCGGCCACGACGGCATTCTCCGTGATACGCTCGACGCCCTGTCCCTGGGTGTCGACCAGATGCACGTTCGGGCGATTGAAGGTGTCGAGATATTCGTCGTGGAAGCAAGGCCGCTTGCAGAACGCCTTGTACCAGGGCTTGAGCGCGTCCGCGGTCGCGGTGTCCCTGACCACCGCATCGACGCGGGCGCGGATCTCCTCCATCTTGCGGTAGTCGGCCTGCTCGATGACCTTCAGCGCCTCTTCCATGGAAGTCACCGGCTGCTTCTGACGACGCGGCGCCAGCAGGATCTCGCCGAGCAGGCCGGTCCAGCCGTCCTGCACCAGGTCCCGCTCGAACGGCTCGCCTGATATCACCGCGGTGAAATTGTCCATGCGCTGGCGCTGCCAGCCGGGCTTGAGGCTCTGCGCCCAGTCCTGATCCGTCGACCGGTCGTCGCGCACGCCGATCGCGGACGGCGTGCGCTGGAAGACATAGAGCTCTTTCGCCGAGCGGCCGAGATGCGGCACGCATTGCACGGCGGTGGCGCCGGTGCCGATGATTCCGACGCGCTTGTCGGCAAGTCCGCTCAGACCACCATCCGCATTGCCGCCGGTGTAGCCGTAATCCCAACGGCTGGTATGAAAGCTGTGCCCCTTGAAGGTCTCGATGCCGGGAATGCCCGGCAGCTTCGGCCGGCTGAGCGGACCTCCGGCGAGAATGACGAAGCGTGCGCGGATCTGATCGCCCCTGCTGGTCTCGACCAGCCAGCGCGCCTCCTGCTCCTGCCATGTCATCCGCGCGATGACGGTCTGAAACAGCGCGCGATCGTAGAGGCCGAAATGGCGGCCGATACGACGGGAGTGCTCGTAGATCTCCGGCGCCCGGGCGTATTTGCGCACCGGCATGTAGCCGGTCTCTTCCAGCAGCGGCAGATAGATGTAGCTCTCGGTATCGCAGGCCGCGCCGGGATAGCGATTCCAGTACCAGGTGCCGCCGAAATCCGCAGCCTTTTCCACGATACGGAAATCGTCGATGCCGGCCTCGCGCAAGCGCGCACCGCAAAGCAGACCGCCGAAGCCGCCGCCGACGACGAGCACTTCCGTCTCTTCACTGATGGGTTCGCGCGCAAAGCCGGGATCGGCCCAGGGGTCATCGAGGTATCGGCCGAAATCGCCTGACACCTCGACATACTGCGCTTTGCCCTCGGCACGCAGGCGGCGATCGCGCTCGTCGCGATAGCGCGCACGGAGCGAGGCAATATCGACGGTAGGTTCGCCGGCTGCACCCGTCTTGTGTCTTTCCGCTGACATCCATTTCCTCCAGGGAGACGCTGCTTCTTCGGCAACTCATCTCCAATTAGCCCTGAAAAAGCGACGCACGCAATCACATCACCCGTTTTTTGCGTGAACGGCGCGGTGCGTTCCGCTAACCTCACGCGCAAATCACAAGCGCAACGCCACGCAACGACGTGGCCGTGGAGGAAACGATGCAGGGATTGATGATGGACATGCCGCTTCTGATCAGCGGCCTGATCCAGTATGCCGCGGACTATCACGGCGAAGCCGAGATCGTCGCGCGCGAGATCGAGGGCGACGTCCATCGTTACACTTATGCCGACGCCCATCCGCGCATCAAGCGCATGGCACTGGCGTTGAAGCGGCTCGGCATGAATCCGGGCGATCGCGTCGGCACGCTGGCCTGGAATACGCATCGTCATTTCGAGATGTTCTATGCGGCGCCGGGCATGGGCTATGTGCTGCACACCGTCAACCCACGGCTGTTTCCCGAACAGCTCGTCTACATCATCAACCACGCCGAAGACCGCCTGCTGTTCATTGACCGCGCCACGCTGCCGATCGTCGAGGCGATCGCGCCGCAGCTGAAGACGATCGAGGCCTATGTCGTGATGTCCTCGCGCGAGCGGATGCCGGAGACCAAACTTGCCAACGTGCATTGTTACGAAGAGCTGCTGGACAAGGAGAACGACGCCGGCTTCGCTTGGCCGGAGTTCGACGAAAAGTCCGCCTCCACCATCTGCTACACCTCGGGCACGACCGGCAATCCCAAGGGCGTGATCTATTCGCACCGCGCCGCGATCCTGCAGACCATGACCTGCAGCAGTTTCGACTTCCTGCCGGGCCATGTCGAAGGCGTGCGCGAGGTGATGATGCCGATGGCGCCGCTGTTCCACGGCAATGGCTGGAACATGCCGTTCACCGCGCCCTATACCGGCTCGAAGCTGGTGCTGCCCGGCCGCAATTACGAGCCCGACAAGCTCTATGAATTGCTCGAAGGCGAAAAGGTGACGCTGTCGGCGGGCGTGCCGAGCTTCTGGCTCATTCTGCTCGACTGGCTGGGCCGCACCGGCAACAAATTCTCCACGCTACGGGCGACGCTGTCGTCAGGCTCGGCGCCGCCGCGCGCCATGGTCGAGAAGCTCAAGCGTGACTACGATATCGACTACATACAGGCCTGGGGCATGACCGAGGCGCTGGGCTGCTCGATGCCGGGCTTGAGGCCCGGCTCGGAGCATCTCAGCGACAAGGAGAAATTCGACCGGCGCCAGGTCTCCGGCCGCGCCTGTTTCGGCACTGCCTTGCGTATCGTCGATGACGCCGGAAACGAGCTGCCGCGCGATGGCAAGACCGTCGGCCATCTCCGCGCCCGCGGTCCCTGGGTCGCCTCCGGCTACATGAAGCTCGAGGAAGGTCTCGACCGCGACGGCTGGTTGATCACCGGCGACATGGCCGTGATCGACAGCCAGGGCCACGTCACGCTCACCGACCGCTCCAAGGACGTCATCAAGTCCGGCGGCGAATGGATCTCCTCGATCCAGCTCGAGGACGTCGCCTTGTCCCACCCCGATGTGCTTCAGGCCGCGGTGGTCGCGATCAACCATGAGAAATGGCAGGAACGTCCCCTGCTCCTGGTCGTCCGCAGGAAGGGCGCAACCGTCGACGGCAAAACGCTGCTTGACCACATGCGCCCGAGAATCGCCAACTGGTGGATGCCGGACGCCGTCGAATTCCTCGACGAATTTCCGATGACCGGCACGGGCAAGGTGCTCAAATCCACGCTGCGCGAGAAATTCAGGGACTATCGCGTCGCTTGAAGCGACGCGCGCTGGAGCCCGCACCGTCCGCCGATCAAGGAGACCAGAGATGCTCTACCCGATGTCACCAAAAGTCGTCGAGCTCAAGCGCAAGCTCGAGAGCTTCATGGATCGGCACATCTACCCGAACGAGGAGCGTTTCTATCGCGAGGCGGAAGAGCTGGGACCCTGGAAGGTCTATCCGGTCGTCGAGCAGCTGAAGCCGCTGGCGCGCGCCGAAGGCCTCTGGAATCTGTTCCTGCCTGAGTCCGGCCATGGTGCAGGCCTGACCAATCTCGAATACGCCCCGCTCTGCGAAGTGATGGGCCGCTCTCACCTGGCGCCTGAAGTCTTCAACTGCTCGGCGCCCGACACCGGCAACATGGAGGTGCTGGAGCGTTATGGTTCGGAGAAGGACAAGGAGCGCTGGCTGAAGCCGCTGCTCGCCGGCGAGATCCGTTCCTGCTTTGCGATGACCGAGCCGGCAGTGGCCTCCTCCGACGCAACCAACATCGAAAGCTCGATCGTGGGCGATGGCGACCATTACGTCATCAACGGCCGCAAATGGTACACGACCAACGCGACCGACCCGCGCTGCAAGATCTGCATCTTCATGGGCAAGACAGATCCGGACAATCCGGACCGTCACAGGCAGCAATCGATGATCCTGGTGCCGATGGACACGCCAGGCATCGAGGTGAAGCGCCCGCTGCCCGTGTTCGGGTTCTATGGTGTCCCCGACCGCGCCTCCGAAGTCGTCTTCACCAACGTGCGCGTCCCCAGGGAGAACATGCTACTCGGCGAGGGCCGCGGCTTCGAGATCGCGCAGGGCCGGCTCGGCCCGGGCCGCATCCACCACTGCATGCGGCTGATCGGCCTCGCCGAACGTACGCTGGAAAAAATGTGCCGCCGCGTGCGCAGCCGCGTCGCCTTCGGCAAGCCGGTCTCGGAGCAGACCGTGACGCAGGAGCGCATTGCGGAATCCCGCATCATGATCGAGCAGGCCCGGCTCCTGACGCTGAACGCGGCCTATGCCATGGACACGGTCGGCAACAAGGTGGCGAAAGCCGAGATCGCGATGATCAAGGTCGCCGTGCCCAACATGGCCTGCCAGGTCATCGACTGGGCGATCCAGGCCCATGGCGGCGGCGGCACCTCGAACGATTTCGGGCTGACGCAAGCTTATGCCACCGCGCGATTGCTGCGGCTTGCCGACGGACCGGACGAGGTCCATCGGAACCAGATCGCCCGGTTCGAGCTGAAAAAATATTCGAACGGGTGAGAAGCGCGAAGTGCGCGATCGAGCGCCCTCGCCTCAGTTCACCACATACACGTCGGGATCTGCGCTCGAGCTCGGCTTCTTGAAGGCGTTGCGCAGGGCGGGCGACATCGGGACGTTGTAGTTGAGGCCGTTCGGCGGCGTCGGCGATTGCAGCCATTTCTTGTAGAGCACCTCGATCTCCGGGCTCGCGTAGAGCTCCGCAGTCGCGCGGTCGGCGAGCGCCTTGAACGGCGCATCCTCACGCCTCAGCATGATGCCGTAGGGCTCGGGCTTGGAGAACGCCTCCTCGCTGATCATGAAGGCTTGCGGCTCCTTCGAGCGCGCGATCGCGACCGCGAGTTGCACGTCGTCGAGTGCGTAAGCCTGGGCACGGTCGGTTTCCAGCAGCAGGAACGCCTCGGCCTGGTCCTTCGCCGGCATGATATTGATGCCGAGATTGCGCTCCGTATTGACCTTGGCGAGCTGCGTCAGGTTGACCGAGCCGGCCACCGCCGTGACCGCCTTGCCCTTGAGGTCGTCGATGGTGTTGATCTTCGCGGCCTTCTTGGCAGCAAAGCGCGTCGCGCTGAGGAAATGCGTGTTGGTGAAGGCGACCTGCTTCTGCCGGTCGGCGTTGTTGGTGGTCGCCGAGCAGTGCAGGTCGAGCGTGCCGTTGACCATCAAGGGAATCCGGTTCGACGAGGTCACCGCGAGCGTGTCGACGGCGATGTCGGGCATGTTGAGCTGCTTCTTCACCGCATCGACGACTTTGAGGCAGATGTCCATGGCGAAGCCGACCGGCTTCTGGTTGCCGTCCAGATAGCTGAACGGCACGGACGCTTCCTGATAGCCGAGCGTGACCTTCTTCGTCTCCTTAATCTTCTGGAGCGTGCCCGTGAGGTCCTCGGCCGAGGCGGCACTCGCAAGACATGAGACGGCCAGAAAAATGATAGGTAGACGCATCGGGGGCTCCTAAAGGGGATTCGCGCCGTATCCGGGCGCAAACACGGAACTTGATAGCGCAGGCGCGCTCCAGCCGCCACACGTGCTTGCGCCTAGCAGTTATCGCAGCTTTCGATACGGTGAGATTGCCACTACGCCTCGATGCCGCGCTGGAGCAGGATGCGCTCGGCGCTGTCGTTCCAGACGTCCATCTTGGTAATCTTGCCGTTACGAACCACGAAGCGGTCGACGTAGCGGTTGCCCTCGAACGGGGTCCCGTCCATCCATTCGCCGTAGAGCGTGCCGACGCTGTAGACCACGGTCTCGCCGTCGCCGGGGCAGACGTCGAACCGGTCCATCCTCTTCTTGACCCAGCGATAGCGCTTGGCGTTGAAACCCGTCGGGCCGCGCGGGTGATCGAATTCGCGCCCGCCGGTGAACGTGATCACCGTGCCCGGCGCCATATAGGCCGCCGCAGCATCCGGATCGGGAATCATCGATGCCGTGAGATAGGCCTCGACGATCGCCGCGTCGGACAAGTGTGCAGTTTCGGCTCTTGCGGCAACGGACATGGCAGGTTCTCCCAAGGTTCGCGGAATATTAACGCCACTGTCTCGGAATCCATGCATATATTTTGAACATTTGCCTCGCTACACTGCCGACAATCTGGAGCCACCGATCCCCGCTGATTGCTCTAAATTCCGTCCGCAAGAGCCATGACAACCCAGCCCGCCTTCGACCTGATCTTCCGTAACGCGCTGTTGCGATCATCCGCCGCGCCCGTCGACATCGGCGTGAAAGCCGGCCGGATCGCCGCGATCGAGCCGAAGCTCGCCTGCGAAGCGGTCGAGGTCGATATCGGAGGTCATCTCGCCCTGCCCGGCTTCGTCGATACCCACATCCATCTCGACAAGGCCTGCCTGCTCGACCGCTGCGGCCACGATCACGGAAGTCTCGGCGATGCCATCCGGGCCGTCTCGGCAATGAAACGCGACTTCACCGTCGAGGACGTCTACGCCCGCGGCGCCAAGGTGCTCGAACGTGCGATCGTGCACGGCACGACGCGGATGCGCACGCATGTGGAGATCGATCCGCGGATCGGCCTGCGCAGCTTCGAGGCGGTGAAAGCGCTGAAGCGCGACTACGCCTGGGCGCTCGACCTGTCGCTCTGCGTGTTCCCGCAGGAAGGTCTGACCAACGATCCCGGAGCGGAGGAGCTGCTGGTCCAGGCGCTGCGCAACGGCGGCGAGACCATCGGCGGCTGTCCTTATACCGACACCGACCCGAATGCGCATCTCGCGCGCATCTTCGATCTCGCGCAGGAGTTCGACGTCGACGTCGACCTCCATCTGGATTTCGATCTCGATCCCTCCTGGTCGCATCTCGAAGAAGTCTGCCGCCAGACCGAGCGGCGCAACTATCACGGACGGGTCACAATCGGCCATGCGACAAAGCTCTCTGCCCTGCCGCCCGAGCGGATGAAAGCTGCCACCGCCCAACTGGCGAGAGCCGGCGTCGCCGTCACCGTTCTGCCCGCGACCGATCTCTATTTGATGGGGCGCGAGGCCAGCCACAATGCGCCACGCGGGCTGACCCTCGCCCACAAGCTCGCGGGCGACGGCGTCGTGTGCTCGGTCGCGACCAACAACGTCCTCAATCCCTTCACGCCGTTCGGCGACGCCTCGCTGCTGCGGATGGCGAACTTCTACGCCAACGTCGCGCACGCCTCGGTGAGGGATTTCGGCATCTGCCTCGATCTCGTGACCGAGCTTCCGGCGCGGCTGCTGAATCTCGACGATTACGGCATCAAGGTCGGCAATCCCGCCGATCTCATCGTGCTCGACACGCAAGACAGCCGCTTCGCGATCGCCGAGCTGCCCGAAATCATGATGGGCTTCAAGGATGGCCGGCAGACCTTTGCACGGCAGCGGCCGGCCCTGTTCCGGCCGGGGAGCTGAGGGCGTGTGCAGCCAGGGTTCCCGACGGTAAAATCGTCGGAACACGCAGTCGATCTTCGGACCGTTCCGGACCGGCTTCACGGCCCCAATCCGAGTCCGGTAGAATCCCGGACCGTAGCTGTGCGCATTGCACCACAGGCCGTCCGGCTCGTACTAAGGGGACGCCCTGAAGGTCTGAGTTCGGTGGGGAAGTACGTGTATGTTCAGTGCATTCAGTAGCATGGATTATCGTTCCATTCGGGCCGGCACGCTGGCGGAAACAGCCGTCAAGCGACTGAATGGAATCGGCGAAGTCCTATCCAGCCTCGATATTTCGGCGATCCACACGCAGGACGACATGACCCGCGCGCTCTGGACGCTCGATACCGCCGACAAGTGCATCCGCATGATCCTCAGAGAGTTCCGCACCGCGCCCGCCAAGGAGCAGGTCGTCCGCGAGGCCAAGCGTCTGGTCGACCAGATCGAGCTCGCCCGTGACGAAATCACGAACTATCGCGACCGTGGCAGGGTTCTGAGCTGAATGCGCGTGCTTGGCGTCAGCGCTTGACCTTCGCCAGGATTCGATCTGCCTCGGTACGCCAATCGGCACTGCGGGCGAACTCTTTCGTGCCCTTCGTTCCGAACAACCCCTGATCGGCTAGATCGGCAACCCAGGCCTGACGCTCGGCTGTTCCCTGCGCCGACCACGGCGTCAGCCCCGCCTCGCGCACGGTCTCGGCGACCTCACGCACTTCCTCGGCACGCCGGCGACCGTGCTCGATCACGCGCTGGAAGAAATAGGCGCCCTGCTTCTCCCAGTTGATCGCGGGAAAGGTTTCCGAGAGCGAGGCCAGCACCGCGTCCTCGACGCCATAGGCGCGCGCGGTCGTAAAACTCTCGATGACCATGGCCTCCAGGCCCTTGATCATGATGCTGCGGCACATCTTCACCGCCGAGGACACGCCGAGCTTGTCGCTCGCAACCTTGGCGGCAAAGCCGATGGCGTTTAGAAGCGGCTCCAGCTCTCTCGCGCCGGGGCCGCCGAGCAGCAGCGGCACCTTGATGCGATACGGCGGCACCGAGGTCATCACGGCGCCCTCGACATAGCGACCCGCAGCGCCGTCGATCAGCGCAGCGGCACGCTGCTTGGCCCCGGGCGAGGCCGAGTTGAAATCCAGGAACCATGTGCCCTGGTTGATCGCAGTCGCGCAGGACTTTGCGACAGGCACCGCCTGGCTTGCGGTGACGGCGGAAATGATGAAGTCCGATTTCGCCGTCAGCTCGGCATGAGATACCGCCAGCGTCACACCGAATTTCGCCGCATGCTCGCTCAGCGGCACGCCCTGCTCGCCCCCGAGCTTGATGTCGTAGGCTGAGACCTTGATGTCCTGCTGACGCAGATCCTCGGCCAGGATACGGCCGACCTCGCCATAGCCGACCAGCCCGATCTGCCATCGCTTCGGATCCACCATCAATTCAATCCTCGTGTCGTCGCGTCGAACAGCTCATCGACCGCATAGCGGCGCGGGATCAGCGCCTGCTGGAATGCGTAGTCGACGATCAGCTCCAGCGACTTCCGGTTGGCCTCGACCCCGAACGGGATGAGGTCCGGCGTCGTCGCCGGGCCCATCTGTTCCTTGTTCCGCTTGAGCAGATCATAGATGCCCGCAACGATCTCGGGACGTGTTCTCGCGAGTTGCTCGGTCACGACGACGAGATGATTGACTGGCACGACGCCACGCCGGGCGTACCATTCGGCGGCTTCCGCTGCCGGATCGGGAAAGAGTGGCTTCAGCCTGGCATCATCGGAGGTCTCGCCGAGGACGGCGTCGAGCTCACCGTCGAGCAGCATCTGCAGGATCTTCTTGTCCTTCGGCGCGCGCTCGGTGGTGTCGACATATTCGGCGACATGCGGATCCTCGAAGGTGATCCAGCGGATCGCGTCGAGCTTGACGCCGTAGTCGTTGGCGAGGATGCCCCTGATCCAGGCTCCGGTCGTCGTCGTGAACGAGCGGATGCCGACGCGTTTGCCTTCGAGATCGGACGGCCCCAGCGTTCCCCTTTCAGGGTTGTATAGCGCATAGGAATGCTGGAAGCGGGCGAGCATGGTCGCCGGCAGCAGCACCAGCGGCTTGCCATGCGACTTCGCCATCAGATAGGTGACGATCGCCATCTCGCAGACGTCGAAGGCCTGCTCACGCACCATCGGCTTGAACGCGGTGTTGGTCGGCGTGTACGCGACGAAGTCCAGATCGAAAAGGTCGGAGCGAAGCTCGCCGCGCTTCACCGCCTGCACATGAGGGTGGCTGCCGAGCACGGCTTTCAGCTTGAGACGATCCATCCGCCCGCTCCGCTTCTCTTCAAACATCCTCAGGATTGTCGACATAGACGAGCCCGGCCTTCGCCAACGCCTCGCGCATGCTGTACATGTCGAGACCCAGCTCACCCGATGCCAGCCGCTTGCGCTTGCCGCCTTCATCCGCGTTGCGCTTCCTGGCCTTTTCGGCGACCTCGACGGCATAGCGCTTCGGGACCACGACAACGCCGTCGTCATCGGCCACGACGATGTCACCGGGATCGACATTGACGCCGGCGCAAACCACGGGGATGTTGACCGAGCCGAGCGTCGCCTTGACCGTGCCCTTGGCCGACACCGCGCGCGACCATACCGGAAACTTCATCTCGTGCAGCGCTTTGACGTCGCGGCAGCCGGCGTCGATGATCAGCCCCTGCACGCCGCGGGCCTGCAGCGAGGTCGCGAGCAGCTCGCCGAACATGCCGTCGGTATTGTCGGTGGTGCAGCCGACGACGAGGATGTCGCCCTTCCTGCACTGCTCGACCGCGACATGGATCATCCAGTTGTCGCCGGGCTGCGCCAGCACGGTGACGGCGGGACCGGCAATCGACGCCCCTGCCCAGACCGGACGCAGATAAGGCTTCATCAGGCCGATGCGGCCATAGGCCTCGTGCACGGTCGAGACGCCGTACTCCGCCATGCCGGCGGGATCGGCTCTCTTGATGTTGCGAACGACGACCGGCTTCATGCCAGCTCCTCCGTAACGGTCGGGAACAGGCGCTGATACGCCTCGCCATAGGTCATGGGCACGCCGGTGTTGCGGCTGCCCTGGATGCCGCGATTGAGCGCGACGCGCTCGTAATAGCCCCAGAGATGCTTCTGCGCGGCGAGGATCTGGAACGCCTCGTACTTCTCCTTCCAGACCTCGTCGATCTTGAGGAGCAGGTCCGGCTTGTAATTGCACTGCTCCGGCTGGTGCGGCTCGAACAGGAACACCGGCGGCGCCGAATATTTGTACTGCGCGCCGGGCTTGTGGCCCATGGCCTGCGCGACGATTCGGGTCTCCTGCGCGAAATGCGCCGCGTTCGGATGGTCGAAATTATAGGGGTCTTCCAGCGCGTGGGTCAGCACGAAGCTCGGATTGAGCTCGCGGTAGATGTCGACCATGCGATCGAAATGCGCCTCGGTGAGCTTGAGCGGATAGTCCCCGCAATCGAAGAACTCGATCTCCGCGCCAAGCAGTTGCGCCGCCCGCTCCGCCTCGTCCTTGCGGCCGGCCTTGACCGATTCCAGCGTCGCGCCCTTCTCCTTCCAGGCGAACTGGCTCTCGCCACGCTCGCCAAAGGACATGCAGACGATCTTCATACGATAGCCCTTCTTCGCGTGCAGCGCGATGGCACCGCCGGCACGCCAGACGAAATCGCCGGGATGTGCGGTAATGACCAGACCTGTCTTCATGGGACGAACTCCCCTCTTTCATTCGGTGACTTGCATCGATCGCGCGCGCGGTCATCGTCGAAACCGAACAGGAACGCGGGATTGTCGACCAGGATCTTCTGCTGAAGCTCCGGCTCCGGCGCGAACAGCGGAATGAGATCGACGAGATCGCCGTCATTGGGCATCACCTTGACGTTCGGGTGCGGCCAGTCGGTGCCCCAGATGACGCGATCCGGCGCGGTCTCGACGATCTTTCGCGCGAACGGCACCGCGTCGGTAAAGGGCGGACCGCTGGAGGACACCCGCTCCGAACCGCAGATCTTGACCCAGCATTTCTCGTCGCGCTGCATCAGTTCGATCAGGATCCTGAACGGGAGCTGGTCGAGTCCTTCGGAGGCCTTCACCCGTCCCATATGGTCGATGGTGTAGCTCAGCGGCAGCCTTCCCAGCATGTCGGCATAGTCGGGCAGGTCGATCGCGTCGAAATGCAGGTCGACGTGCCAGCCGAGCGGCGCGACCATTGCGATGACGCGGTCGAACATGCCCTTGTCGGGGATGCCGCCGAGATGGCGGACGAAATTGAAGCGGCAGCCGCGGAAGCCACCCTCGTGCAGCACGCGAAGACCGCGCTCGGTGATGGTATCGTCGATGTTGGCGACCGCGCGGTAGGCGCCGTTACTCCGCGCGATCGCATCGAGAGCCACGCTGTTGTCGGTGCCGTGGACGCTGGCATTGACGATGACGGCGCGCTCGACGCCGAGCCTGGCATGCAGGATGCGAAAATCCTCCAGCGGCGCGTCCGGCGGCGTATAGGATCGGTCCGGCGCATAAGGGTATTTCGCACCGGGCCCGAAGATGTGGCAATGCGCGTCGCAGGATAGTCTTGGCAGCTTGAACTTCGGCGTGCGCGTGTTCGGATCGGGCGGCGGAATGGTGGGCGTGTACATCATCGTCATCACTTCAACCGCCGGGCGAAACCGCGGCTTTCAAGTCTTGCTGCCGACGACCGGCCGCCGCCGCGCCGGCGCGGCATGATCGAGCGGCAGAGCCTGGAACGCAGCGACCGTGGCCTGCACCAGCTGCTCGATGGCGCTGGCGGCATCGCCGCCATCGGCCTCGCCGCGCGACAGGCGCGAGACGCGGTCCGGCGTCACCAGCGAGTAATAGAGCGCGCCGAGCAGGAAGTGACTGCGCCAGACGATGTCGGTGCGCGGAATGTGCGGCAGGCTCTCGTGGATCGCATCGATGAAGGCGTGGCTGGTGTCGTCGAACGTCTGCGCGATGATCTTTCGCGCGACCTCGTTGCCTTCCGCCGACATCACGGCTCTTAGCCGGGTGAAGCGCGCCCCACCGCCGGCAAGGTCGCTGCCCGAGGTGAAGGCCGGCACCACATAGGCGCGCACGATCGCCTCGAGCCGATCCTGCAGATCGCGGACGCGTTTTGCGGCGGCAAGAAGCTCGAAGCGGCGCAAGTTCATCGGCCCGCAATGGCGCCGGTAAATCTCCAGCAGCAGGCCGTCTTTGGTCTTGAAGTGATAGGTCACGCTGCCGGGATTGGCTCCGGCGGCCTGCGCGATGTCGCGCACCGAGACGGCATTGAAGCCGTTGGTGGCAAACAGCTCCTCGGCCGCAGCGAGAATCGCTTCGCGCATGTTCGGCTTGCGGGCTGTTTCCTTGCTAGCGGGCTTGCGTACCATGTTATTTGTACTATCGTACAAAAGATCAGGTCTCGTCAACAAGAACCATGGGCGCCATCCGGACGACTCGAAGACCGATGCAAGGATGCTGCGAAGGATGCGTGCGCCCGCAAGGAGTGCTGGGAATATGCTGGGTTTGAACAAGACGATCGGCGGATGGATGCTGGGCGCCGGCTTGCTGCTCGCGGGCAGCGCGGCGCAGGCCGCCGACAATTATCCGAGCAAGCCTGTTCATATCCTCGTGCCCTACGCGGCCGGCGGCGCAGTCGACGTGCTCGCGCGCACGCTGAGCCAGGCGCTGGCCAAGACCTGGGGGCAGCAGCCGGTGGTCGACAACCGTCCCGGCGCCGGCGGCATCGTGGCCTCGCAGGCGCTGACGCAGGCCGCGCCCGACGGCTACACGCTGATCCTGGTCGCCAGCGGCCATCCGCTCAACCAGTTCATCTACCCGAGCGTGCCCTACGACACGTTCAAGGACTTCACCGCGATCACCGAGATCGCCTCCTCGCCGCTTGCCATCGTCGTCGCCAAGGACAGCCCGTACAAGACGCTCGGCGAGCTCCTGGCCGCAGCGAAGAAGGAGCCGGACAAGCTGTCTTACGGCATGTCCGGCAACGGCACCTCGGCGCATCTCGCCGGTGAGCTGCTCAAATACATGTCCGGCACCAAGATCGTCGCGATCCCGTACAAAGGCGGCGCGCCGGCACTGACGGCCGTGATCGCAGGCGAGATCCCGCTCAGCATTAATCCGCTCGCGGAAGCGATCGGACAGCTCGAAGGTGGCCCGGTGCGCGCGCTTGCTGTGACCTCGGCCGAGCGCTCCAAGGCGCTGCCCAACGTTCCGACCGTCGCAGAATCCGGCGTCCCCGGTTACGACGTCTCGGTCTGGTGGGGCGTGCTCGGTCCGGCCAAAATGCCGCCGGAGATCGTGGCGAAGCTCGAGACCGATCTCAAGGCGGCACTGCAGGATCCGAACGTGCTGTCGACACTCGGCAAGATCGGCGCCGCGCCGGTCGGCTCTTCGCCCAAGGAGTTTGACGCCTACATGCACGCCGAGGCGACCAAATGGCAGCCGGTGCTGAAGGCTGCCGACATCCGCGCGCAGTGAGGCGCTTCAATCGGGCCTAACCAAGAGCTCGATCTCCAAGCGCACGCTGCCAGCCAGGACGGCTGACCTGCTCAACCGTGACGGAAGAGCAGCCGTCCGGCGGGCTCGACGCGATCCAGCCGGTAGGCGGCTTGCGCGGCTCAAATGTCGACGATGCTCGAACCTGCAAACGATTTGCGATCGCAGCATCGCCGATAACCGCGCGCTTCCATTTGCTGCACATCAACGCGGCAATCTGGACAAAGCGTCATTTGTCTTCGGGACTGCGTCAGGCGACGAGTGTCCCAGATCGCCGGAGACCGAAGAATGAACAAACCGCTGTTGTTGACGCTCCATCGCTGGATCACGCTGATCTTTGCGCTTCCCCTGTTTGCGATCATCGCGACCGGCCTGATCCTGTCGTTCGAGCCACTCGTGCAAGTCGGTGGCATCGGCGGTCCGGCGATCGATCCCGCACGAATCGTCGAGCTGGTGAAGACATATGATCCGGACAACAAGGCGCGCGGGCTTTCGATCAATGCGGCTGGGCAGCGGATGACGCTGCAAGGCTCCGGCACGCCGGCGATCGACCTCGTGACCGGCACGCCTGCCGCCGCCGGCTCAGGCCTCAGCGAGCTCTTCCGGTGGGCGCGCGTCACGCATGAGCGGCTGCTCGGCCAGGCGTGGCTGGTGACGATCTCGACCATCGCCATGGTCGCCCTGATGATGCTCGGCATCCTCATGGGACTGCCGCGGCTGCGCAACACGCTGTCCGGATGGCACAAGGGCACCGCCTGGTTCGCGCTGCCGCTGGTCCTGTTGAGCCCGTTGACCGGCCTGTGCATGGCGTTCGGCCTGACGTTCCAGGGCGGAGCCGCTCCGGCCGGCGGCCGTCCCCTCGCCCTGCCCGACGCGATACGCATGGTCGCGGCCTCCCATGACTTCGCGCACGTGATCTCGATCGGCACGCGCGGAGGTCGAATCATGGCGCGTCTCTATGAGGATGGAGAGCTGCGCGCATACGCCGTCAATCCATCGGAGGTCACGCCGCTGCCGCGCAACTGGCCGCGCCTGATCCATGAAGGAAACTGGTCGGTCTTAATCGCCTCGCCGCTCAACGTCGTGACGTCAGTCGCATTGTTGGCGCTGCTGTCCACCGGCCTCCTGATCTGGGCGCGACGTCAACTGCGCAAGCGGCGTCCGCGTTCCGACCGGCAATCCGGCGCGGCTATGGTCGGCGCCGGCTGATCGCTCGGAGAGTCAATTGCGCGCGCTCGCCCGCATCTTCTCCGGTGGCCTAACAGGCCGCCGCAGGTCGGCATCGTCTGCCGACGGGATCAGGATCGCCCGCTCGCGCGGCAGCGCTTCCGGCATCTCGTCGCGGATGAAGGCGATCAGCTTCTCCCGCATCTCGCAGCGCAGATCCCAGGACTGCGGCGCGTTCCGCGCACTGACGAGCGCACGCAGCTCGATGGTGCGCGAGTCCGCGTCGATCACCTGAAGATTGACCACGGCGCCATCCCAGAGCTTGGAATGCTTCACGGCCTCCTCCAGCCAGCGCCGGATACGCGGGACGTCGGCGCGATAGTCAACGTGAAGGGCAATCACACCGATCAACGAAGCGGTGTCGCGAGTCCAGTTCTGGAACGGCTTCTCGATGAAATAGGACAGCGGCACCACCATGCGGCGCCAGTCCCACAGCCGGATCACGACATAGGTCGAGGCGATGTCCTCGACCCAGCCCCATTCGTTCTCGATAATGACGGCGTCCTCGATGCGGATCGGCTGGGTGATCGCGATCTGCAGGCCGGCGATCAGGTTGCTGAGCAGCGGCCGCGCGGCAAGACCGACGATGATACCGGCCGCGCCGGCGGAGGCGAACAGGCTGACGCCATATTGCCTCACCGAATCGAACGTCATCAATGCAGTCGACACCGTGATGACGACGATGATGGTGTCGGTGACGCGCTTGAAGACGCGAACTTGCGTGACGTGCTTGCGCGCGACGAAATTCTCGGTGACATCCCGGAAATTCTGCAGATAGCGCGCCGCGCTCATGTCGACGATCCGGATCGATATCCAGCCGATCAGGGCGATGAAGGCCACGACGAAGAGGCGCGTCAGCGGCGTCCGGATCGTGTCGTCGAGCGGCGCAAGCGGCAGGACCAGAGCCACGGCCGCCAGACACACAGCCAGTTGGGCAGGGCCCGCGGTGCGGTCGATGAACACGCTCAGAAGCGGAAGACGCGTTCCGAAAGCGCGGTTGAGCAGCCATACGGCGACACGGTAAGCAAACAGCGCAAGGAGCATCGCGCCGACAACCAAGCCGAGGCCAACAAACCACGACGGGATCCAGCTGAACATCCTGTCGATGTCTGCCATCAGGGCCTGCAAGTTCATGGACTGGTTCCGTCATTGCATTCGCGCAGCCAGCTCAACGTTTCCCGGCCTGCTTCAGTCCACCCTCTTTTGCAACGCAGCATTCCGCAGATGCAACCGTCGCCGAATTGCGCTAATTGAGTCATCATGACCAGACGCACCGGCAGCGCCGATCTTCCCTTGCATACCGGGCGGGTTCCGCCCTGGCTGGCGAGCCGCATGGCCTCGCTCGGGTCGATCGTCACGCAGGCGATCGTGCATCATTACGGCCGCGACGCGTTTCTCCAGCGGCTGTCGCATCCGTTCTGGTTCCAGTCGTTCGGCGCCGTGATGGGAATGGACTGGCACTCCTCGGGCATCACCACGTCCGTGATCGGCGCGCTGAAGCGCGGGCTCGGACCGCTCCAGGATGAGCTCGGGATTTACGTGTGCGGCGGCCGCGGTCAGCATTCGCGCAAGACGCCGGACGAGCTGATGCAGCTCGGCGACCGCGTCGGCCTCGACAGCGCAAAGCTCACCCGCGCCAGCCGCCTGGTGGCGAAGGTCGACAGCGCGGCCGTGCAGGACGGCTTCGATCTCTATCTCCACGGCTTCTTCGTGACCACCGACGGCAAATGGACGGTGGTGCAGCAGGGCATGAACGGCGACAAGCGGCAGGCCCGCCGCTATCACTGGCACTCCGAGGCTTTGAAGAGCTTCGTCGATACACCGCACAGCGCGATCGACGGCCCTCAGCAAGGCGAGATCGTCAACCTCACCGACCACCGCGCCGAAATCTCGCGCAGCGCCCAGCTCGATCTCCTCAGCGATCTCGGCCCCGATCGCATCCTCACCGAGTTCGAGCGGCTGACCGACACCGCCCCCGAGCCGGCGCAGGCCATGCTGCCGCATCTGATCATGCCGGCGCATCACGATGTCCGGCCGAAGGATGTGTTCGCACGGCGCCTGCACGGCACCCTCGCAGCCGCCGCGGAACGCGGACCGGTCGATTTCCCGGAATTGCTGCTGACGCCAGGCGTCGGCGCGCGCACCGTGCGCTCACTCGCAATGGTCGCCGAGGTCGTGCATGGCGCGCCCTATCGCTTCGCCGATCCCGCGCGGTTCTCGCTCGCCCATGGCGGTAAGGACCGCCATCCCTATCCGGTGCCGATCAAGGTCTATGACGAGACCATCCGCGTGCTGAAGGGCGCGATCCAGAACGCCAGGCTCGGGCGTGAGGAAGAGATGCAGGCGATGAAGCGGCTCGACGACCAGGCGCGACAGCTGGAGCGGACCGCGCGCGGCCCTTCGGTGGAGGCCTACATTGCCGGCGAGCGCGCCGCCTCACCCGACCTCGACGGCCTCTCCGTGTTCGGCTGGGAACGCGATCTCGCGGCGACAAAAAAGCGGACCGGCTGAACACCGGTCCGCGAGTCCAGCGGAAGGAACGCCCCTCTCCGAAGAAGTCTGGTCCTCAGCTCGCAACGGTGAAGGAACGATCGACGCTCGCTTCGCGACGCGAAGACGCGCTTGTTCCGCGGGCCTCGGCCGAAACGGGAAGCTTCGCAATCATGCGGATCCCCGGCCTCCGCCGCCAGCGGACCTCGGCGGGATCAACGGCCAGACCAAGTTTCGGCCACCGCACGAACAGTGCTTCCAGTGCGCAGGCCGCCTCGATGCGCGCGAGCTGATGGCCGAGGCAGAAATGGACTCCTGTTCCGAACGAGATGTGACGGTTCGGCTTGCGTTCCAGATCGAGGCTTTCGGGATGATCATGCATCGCCGGGTCCATGTTGGCCGCGGCCAGCATCACCATGACACGGTCGCCCTTCTTCAGACGCACGCCTTCGACCTCGACGTCTCGCCGCACATGGCGCGGCTTAGAGAACTGCACCGGTGACACGAAGCGAAGAAACTCCTCCACCGCAAGTCCTATGCGACTCCAGTCCTGCTCCAGCCAGTCGTCCGGACGTCGGAGCAACTCGTAGGCGGATCCGCTGATGAGATGGGTCGTCGTCTCGGAGCCGGCTGCGAGCAGCAGGAGCACCATCGAGACCATCTCGTCCGGCGTGATCTGGGCCCCTTCGCGCTCGACCTGGACCAATTCGGCAATCAGGCCCTCGCCGCCCTGCGTGCGCGCGGCCTGCAATTGCTGTTCGAGATAGGCCCGCATCTTGCGAAAGGTCCACAGCAATCGGAAGAAGCCGACGACGTTGGTCAGCGAGGACATCGCGTTGCCCCAGGCGATGAATTTGGGCCGGTCGGCCAGAGGCAGTCCCAGCAGCTCGGAGATCACTGCGAGCGGCAGGATTCGCGCGTAGCGCTGGACCAGATCGGCCGGACTTCCATTAGCGAACAGCTCGTCGGCGAGACCGTCGGCGATGACGCGGATGCGCGGCTCCATGGCGACGATCGCACGGCGGCGAAAGGCCTCGTCCACGATGCTGCGTAGCCTGGTATGGCCAGGCTCGTCCATCGTCAGCATGTTGTTGGCGATGGTCCTGACGTATCTCGGCATCCACCAGCGCAGCCCGGCGACGTCGCCGTCCTCCTTGCGCAGCGTGAAGGTCGCGCCGTCCTTCAGGACCTGCGCGGTGGCGTCATGGGTCGTGGTGATCCAGACATCGCCGACCAGGGGAAATCGCGTCGCGACGAGAGGACCCGACATGCGCAACGCCGCGATCGCCTTGGGCGGATCACGGAAGAAGGCCTCGCTGGTGAAATCGAGGCGCACTGTCATGGGATCACCGGAGTGATTATTGGCGTCTCACCCAGATGGTATGGGCGGACCGACGCGCAAGGGGGGCGGAACTCGCGCGAGGAGACGACCTATCCGCCTCCCGGCGAACGCTGCCCCGTCTTGCGCTGCTGCTGCGTGTATGCGTCCCAATGACTCCAACTGCCATTGCTGAGGCTCTGCAGGTCGGTGCCGAGCGGACGGCGCGTGCGCTTGTCGTGATCGGCGATGACGCGCTCGGACTGCGCGATCTTGCGCTTGAGTTCGGCCACCGTCTTCTGGGTCTGGCCGTTCCGCTTCGAGGAGGCGATCTCGCCCATCGTGAAGCGCGCGGTCTCGAGCGACTTCAACTCGGCGCGGTTCTTCTTCAACTGGACCCGGTGCCAGGCGATGTTGCTGTCGCTGTCCGCAACCATGTGGGAACTCCGCTGATTCGCTCCCACAGTGTATCAAGCGCCGAATCGGCGCCGCAACGCCCGGCAGACGGCGAAATGACGATCTTATCGGGCAAGAATTGGGTGTTAGCGCTCGGCAAAGGCCTTTTCGACCACGAATTGGGCCGGCTCGCCGTGATTCCCCTCGATGAAGCCGCGTTCGCCCAGGAGCACGCGGGTGTCCGCGACAAGGGCCGGGCTGCCGCAGATCATGACGCGGTCGTGAGCGGCCTCCAGCGCCGGCAGGCCGATATCAGCGAACAGCTTGCCAGAGGTGATGAGATCGGTGATGCGACCGCGGTTGCGGAACGGATCGCGGGTCACGGTCGGGTAGTAGATCAGCTGGTTCTGGATGTACTCGCCGATCAGTTCGTCCTTCGGCAGCGTCTCGGTGATCATCTCGCCATAGGCGAGTTCCTTCACGTGCCGGCAGCCGTGCAACAGCACGACCTTCTCGAACCGCTCGTAGGTCTCGGGGTCCTTGATCACACTCAGGAACGGCGCAAGGCCGGTGCCGGTGCCGATGAGATAGAGGTTGCGGCCCTCCTCGAGATTATCGATCACCAGCGTGCCGGTGGCCTTGCGGCTGACGATGATCTCGTCGCCTTCCTTGAGGTGCTGGAGGCGCGAGGTCAGCGGGCCGTCCGGAACCTTGATCGAGAAGAACTCCAGCGTGTCCTCGTAATTGGCGCTGGCAACGCTATAGGCCCGCAGCAGCGGCTTCTCGCCGACCTTGAGCCCGATCATGGTGAATTCGCCGTTACGGAAACGGAAGGTCGGGCTGCGGGTGGTCTTGAAAGAGAACAGCGTGTCGGTCCAGTGATGGACGCTCAAAACGCTTTCCTGATTGAAATTGCTCATCTCACCTATCCGTGTCGCGTCAATGCGGTTGTCGAGGCGGGCAGCTATGCGTCGTTTGTACACGATCATTCGTATACTAATGAATAATCCCGCTTGCTCCCGCGGTCAAGGCTGCCCAAGATCGGAAGCGTTGCAGCAGGGAATAAGGAGCCCCTTCCATGGCGCATGACGCACCCCAGGCTACCGGACCGTCGAAGCTGGTGATCCGGAACATCGGCCTGATCCTGTCCGGCGCGCTGGAAAAGCCGATCCTGGACGGCGACACCATCGTCGCCGAGAACGGCAAGATCACCGCGATCGGCCGTTTCAAGGACGTCGACATCGAAGGTGCAACCACCATCGTCGACGCCCAGGGCACCACGGTGGCGCCGGGCCTGATCGACAGCCACGTCCACCCCGTCGCCGGCGACTGGACGCCGCGGCAGAACCAGATCAACTGGATCGACAGCTACCTCCATGGCGGCGTCACCACCATGATCTCGGCCGGCGAGGTTCACATGCCGGGCCGCCCCCGCGACGTCGTCGGCCTGAAAGCGATGGCGATCTTTGCCCAGCGCGCGTTCTGGACGCTGCGGCCGGGCGGCGTGAAGGTTCACGCCGGCGCGCCGGTGATCGAATGCGAGATGGTCGAGGAGGACTTCAAGGAGCTGGCCGCGGCCGGCGTCAAGCTGCTCGGTGAGGTCGGCCTCGGCGGCGTCAAGGACGGCCCGACCGCACGCAAGATGGTCGGCTGGGCGCGCAAATACGGGATCCAGAGCACGATCCACACCGGCGGCCCCTCGATCCCCGGCTCCGGCCTGATCGACAAGGACGTCGTGCTGGAGGCCGACACCGACGTGGTCGGCCACATCAATGGCGGCCACACCGCCCTCCCCGACGACCAGATCCGCTGCATCTGCGAGGGCTGCAAGCGCGGCCTCGAGCTCGTACACAACGGCAATGAGCGCTCCGCTCTGTTCACGCTGCGCACGGCGCGCGAGATGGGCGATCTGCACCGGGTCATCCTCGGCACCGATGCGCCCGCCGGCTCCGGCGTGCAGCCGCTCGGCATTTTGCGCATGGTCTCGATGCTGTCCTCGCTCGGCGAGCTGCCGGCCGAGATCGCGTTCTGCCTCGCCACCGGCAACACCGCCCGGATGCGCGAGCTCGATTGCGGCCTCATTGAAGTGGGGCGATCCGCCGATTTCGTCATCATGGACAAGGCCCAACACTCGCCCGGCAAGAACATCCTGGAGAGCGTCCAGCTCGGCGACCTCCCCGGCATCGGCATGACCATCATCGACGGCATCGTCCGCACCCAGCGCAGCCGCAACACCCCGCCGGCCGGCAAGGTGCCGGAAATCGTGGTGAAGTGACGCAGCCGGAGCGGCACGCCGCTCCGCATCGCCCCTTGAAGGCGTTGAACAAGTCTCCTGCCTGCTGCGTCTAACGCAGGCAGCCCTCGGCGGCCGCAGTTCGTTGCTGGACCATCGAGGGAAACATGAAGAGCTCATCGCGCATAGCTATCGGCGTCGTCGCCGCGGTGGCCGGCTATGTCACGACCTTCGTGCTGCTTTCCCTGTTCGATTTCGGCAACCGGGCGGACCCGATCACATCGGGGCTGCTGGGATTGTTCGTCTACTCGCCCATCGGCGCGATCGCCGGCGCGGTGCTCGCCAACTGGCTGGTGGCGCGCTCCGGCAATGACACCAGCAAGGGCAGCGTCACGCGCAACAGCTTGAAGTCACTGGGCGTTGTCGTCCTGCTCTGCGTCGCCGGGATCGGCATCTACATTGCCTACGCCTATGCGACCGCGACGCCATGGCTCAACCGCAACGGCGCCAATCCCCTGCTCGTGTTCGAGGTCCGTTTTCCGGCCGGGATCGCAGTGCCGACATCAGCCCAGGGCATCACCATCGAATTGCAGACCGACCTCAATACGATGCCGGGCGAAGTGACCCCGGCCGCCTTTCATCGTGACGGCGACCAGCCTGTCATCGCAGGCAAGGTCGAGCTCGCGTTTCGAACCTCGCACCGGCAGCTCGCCGTGGACATCCAGGGCCAGCCGAGCCGGATCTATCCGATCGATTTGAGCGCCCGCGCGCCGCATACGCCGGAGTTCGGAACGTGGCGGCGGCTCGGCGACGGCAGCGAAATCCGCTACCGCGCCAAATGGCCGGGGCAGACGTAAGGGATCAACGCTTCCTCGCGATCTCACAACGCACATAGGTCTGGCGCTTGTCACGCCCGACCGGTCCGTTGTCCATCACCAGCTTGCCGTCCGTTGCGATGGAGACCCGGGGATTGGAGCGAAACTTCTCGCCCTCGCCTTCGCAGGCGAGCTTCATTGTCCAGCCGAGCTTTCCGTCGGCGGTGATCTCGCTGGCGCGGCACCGTGTCTCGTACCAATACAACCGATTGCCGCCTTCGATGCTCATGCGGTTGGGGCTGTCGTCGTCGCGGCAGTCCTTTTTGGTCGACGCCCAGAAACCTTCATAAGGCTGGGCGGCAAAGGCCGGCACGCATTGGCCGGCGAGCACCGCGCCGAAACCCAAGACAAATACAAACCGCGTCGCCGCTCTCATGAAAAAACCTCGATGACGTCCCCATCGAGGTTAGTCGCCAATCCCCGCATCTCGTTCAACTGCCGTAGGGTGGGCAAAGGCGCGAAGTGACGTGCCCACGATCTCTTGCTGACTGGGAAAGGTGGTGGGCACGCTTCGCTTTGCCCACCCTACCGCACCCTTCACCGCAGCTTGTTCAACAGCGCCATCAGCATCTCGCGCTCTTTCGCATCGAGCGGCGACAGCGTTTCCCGGGTGATGGCGAGCGCGTTCGGCGCGACCTTCTCCGAAAGCTGCTGACCGGCGCGCGTCAGGCTGACAAGGAGCCGCCGACCGTCCTCGGGATCCTGGCTGGTCTCAGTCAACCCGCGCGCGGTCAGGCGGTCGATCACGCCCTTGATGGTCGCGACGTCCATCGCCGTCAGCCGGCCGAGCTGGTTCTGCGAGCACGGCCCGGTCTCGGCGAGTTTCGACAATGCCGCCCACTGCGTCGGCGTCAAATTGGTGCCGATATCGCGGGAGAAGATCGAGCTGTGGCGCTGCCAGACCTGGCGCAGGATGAAGCCGACCTGCTCGTCGAGCACGTAAGGCGGTTTTCCCGGCTTGACGCTCTTCTTCGCCGTGACGCTTCTCGCCATCCGTTCGCAGCCCTTCCCTTGCCTCACAACGACAGATGCGCGTCGCGGATATCCGGACGAGCGTCGAGCTCGGCCATGGTGCCGCCGAAGCAGATGCGGCCGCGCTCGATGATGTAGGCGCGATCCGAGATCAGCCGCGCGAAGTGCAGATTCTGCTCGGAGACGACGATGCTGACGCCCTCCTTCTTCATGGTCAGGATGGCATCGACCATCTGTTCCACGATCTTCGGCGACAGGCCCTCCGAGGGCTCGTCCAGCAGCACCAGTGACGGATTGCCCATCAGGGTGCGCGCGATGGTGAGCATCTGCTGCTCGCCGCCGCTCATGCGGCCGCCCGGGCGGTTCTTCATTTCGCCGAGATTTGGAAACAGCGCGAATAGTTTTTCGCGGGTCCAGTATGGCGCATTCGGACGCCTGGGCTGCTTGCCGACTTCGAGGTTCTCCTCCACCGTCAGGTCGGTGAAGATGCGGCGCTCCTCCGGCACATAGCCGAGCCCCTCGCGCACGATTTCGTGGGTCGGACGCAGCGAGACGTCCTTGCCCTCGAACATGATGCGGCCGGAGCGTTGCGCCACGAGCCCGACGATCGAGCGGAACGTGGTCGACTTGCCGGCGCCGTTGCGCCCAAGCAGCGCCACCACCTCGCCCTCGCCGACCTCAAAGCCAATGTCGAACAGGATATGCGCCGGGCCATAATGGCTGTTGAGGCCCTCGACGGTGAGCTTCATGCCGAGGCCCCCTCGCGATGGCGGGCATCGTAGACGAGACCCTCGCCGAGATAGACCGCCTGCACCTGCGGATTGCCGCGCACCTCGGCCGGCGTGCCTTCGGCGATCAGCGTCCCTCGATTCAGCACGATGATGCGGTCGGCGTGCTCGAACACCACGTCCATGTCGTGCTCGGTGAAGAGCACGCCGATCGACTTCTCGCGCGCGATTTGCGCCGTGAGCCGCATCAGGTCGACACGCTCGCGCGGCGCCATGCCGGCGGTCGGCTCGTCCATCAGGAGCAATTTCGGCTGGTTGGCGAGCGCCACCGCAAGCTCGAGCCGCTTGAGGTCGCCATAGGCCAACTCGCCGCAAGGACGATCCGCGTAGCCGCCCATGCCGACCAGCTCGAGCAGCCGCCCGGCCTCGCCGCGGTCGAACTTGGGCGCCGAGCCGAACAGATTGAACAGCTGCTTGCCATGTGAAATCAGCGCCACCTGCACGTTCTCGCGAACGGTCATGGTGGCGAAGGTCGCGGTGATCTGGAACGTGCGCCCGACGCCCATGCGCCAGATCTCGCGCGGCTTCTTGCCGGTGGTCTCTTCGCCGAGCAGGCGGACCTGCCCGGTATCGGGCTGGTTCTGGCCGTTGAGCATGTCGAAGCAGGTGCTCTTGCCGGCGCCGTTCGGCCCGATCAGCGCCAGAATCTCGCCGGCGCGCAGCGAGAACGAAACGCCGCGCACGGCATGGATGCCGCCATAGGATTTGGTCAGGCCTTCGACCACGAGAAGCGGGGGTGCAACGCTCATTCGGCGGACTCGATCGGCTTGGCAAGCAGAGATGATCCCGGCGGCGACGACTTCCTGCGGCGCTGCGCCAGCATTTCCAGCATGCCGACGATGCCCTTGGGGAAGACGACGACGATCAGCATGATGAAGCCGCCGAGCACGAGCTTCGACAGGTCGGTCTGGCTTATCAGCCAGATGCTCAGCGCCTTGTAGACGATCGCGCCGATCACCGCGCCCGACACCGTCTCGACGCCGCCGAGCAGCACCATGACGAGCGCATCGACCGACAGCGAGATGCCGAGATTGTCAGGAAAGACGCTCCCCTTCAGGTAGGCGAACAGCGCACCGCCGATGCCGGCGGTCGTGCCCGCGATCACGAACGCCGTCCACTGGATGCGCTTGGCATTGATGCCGATCGCTTCGCTGCGCAGCAGCGAGTCGCGCGTGGCCCGAAGCGCGTAGCCGAACGGCGAGAACACCATGGCCCGCAGCGCAATGGTCACCAACGCGGCAACGCCGAGCGCGAGCCAATAGAAGTGCGACGGGCTTCCCGCCCATTTTTCCGGCCAGACGCCCAATATGCCGTTGTCGCCGCCGGTGACGCTCACCCATTGGAACGCGATCGACCACACGATCTGCGCGAAGGCGAGCGTCAGCATCGCGAAGTACACACCCGATAGCTGTACGGCAAAGAAGCCGAACACGGCGGCCCCCATGCAGCCCAGCAGCGGCCCGAGCAGCAGGCACACGATCATCGGCAGCCCCGCCATCTTGGCGAGGAAGGCAACGCCGTAGGCACCGAGGCCGAAATAGGCGGCATGGCCGAAGGACGCGAGCCCCCCGACCGACATCAGAAAGTGCAGGCTGACGGCGAAGATCACGAAGATCGCGATCTCGGAGCCGACGGTCAGCACGTAGTTGCCGGCAAACAGCGGCAGTGTCGCTGCGATCACGAGCGCCGCCAGCGCCGCAAGCCGCTCGTTCGACGTCAGCGGGCGCCATGGATTGACGGTGAGCCCGGGCGTCTTGCGCGCGGGCGCCTCCGGCTTGCCGAACAGCCCCCAGGGCCGCACGATCAGCACCACCGCCATCACCAGGAAGACCAGGATGATGGAAATCTTCGGAAAGATCAGGATGCCGAAGGCATTGAGCTCGGAGACCAGCACCGCCGCGACGAAGGCGCCGACGATGCTGCCGAGGCCGCCGATCACGACGACAACGAAGACCTCGACGATGATGCGCAGATCCATGGCGTGGTGGACGGCATCGCGCGGGATCTGGAGCGCGCCGCCGAGCGCGGCGAGGAAGACGCCGACCGCGAACACGGACGTGAACAGCCATTTCTGATTGACGCCGAGCGCCGCGACCATGTCGCGGTCTTGCGTCGCCGCGCGCACCAGCACGCCCCAGCGCGTGCGCTGGAACAGCAGCCAGAGGATGCCGAGCACGACGGGCCCGAGCACGATCAGGAACAGATCATAGCTCGGGATGTTCTGACCGAAGAAATCGATGGCGCCCCGGAAGCCCGGCGCGCGGCGGCCGACGAGATCGTCGGGCCCCCAGATCAGCACCACGAGATCCTCGACCATCAAGGTCAGGCCGAAGGTCGCGAGCAGCTGGAATAGCTCTGGCGCGTGATAGATGCGGCGAAGCAGCACCATCTCGACGAGCACGCCGATCAGCGCCACGGCCATCGCCGCCAGCACCATGCTGCCCCAGAAGCCGAATGCACCCGACAGACGCTCCGTCAGGGTGAAGGCAATGTAGGCGCCGATCATGTAGAAGGCGCCATGCGCGAAATTGACGATCCGCGTCACGCCGAAGATGATCGACAGGCCCGAGGCCACCAGGAACAGCGACGCCGCGCTGGCGAGACCGGTCAGAAACTGTACGACGTAAAAGGCCATCGGCGGTCCGGGTTGAGTGTTGGTTCACCCCTCCCCGCTCTTGCGGGGAGAGGGCTTCGTAGGGTGGGTTAGCGCAGCGTAACCCACCTCTTCTGGTTCTGCGGTTGCAGACCGTGGTGGGTTACGCCTTCGGCTAACCCACCCTACGGCAGCGGCGTCAATCCTTCGGACGCAGCTTCTCGACCTCGGCATCGCTGGGCAGGTAGTCCGCGCCCTTCTTGTAGACCGAGTCCACCATCACGCCCTTGCCGTCCTTCAGCGCGGTCTTGCCGACGAATGCGCCGAGCGTCGACTGATGGTCGATCTTGCGGAAGGTGATCTCTCCGAACGGCGACGGCATGGAGATCCCCTCCGCCGCGGCGATCAGCTTCTCCGGATCGGTCGAGCCGGCCTTCGCCAGGATTGCGGCGGCCGCCTTGATGGTCTGGTAGCCGACGATCGAGCCGAGGCGCGGATAGTCGTTGTACTTGGTCTGGTAGGCCTTCAGGAACGCGTCATGCTCGGGCGTCTTGATCGAGTACCAGGGGTAACCGGTGACGATCCAGCCCTCGGGCGTCTCGTCCTTGAGCGGATCGAGATATTCCGGCTCACCGGTCAGGAACGAGACGACTTCGCGCCCCTTGAACAGGCCGCGGGTGTTGCCTTCACGCACGAGCTTGACGAGATCGGCGCCGAAGGTGACGTTGAGGATCGCCTCGGGATTGGCGGCGGCAACGGCCTGCACCACCGGACCCGCGTCGATCTTGCCCTGCGGCGGCCACTGCTCGTCGACCCACTGGATGTCCGGGCGCTTCTCCGACATCAGCTTCTTGAAGACGGCGACTGCGGACTGGCCGTATTCATAGTTGGGCGCGATGGTCGCCCAGCGCTTTGCCGGCAGCTTCGCGGCCGCCTCCACCAGCATCGCCGCCTGCATGTAGTTGGAAGGACGCAGGCGGAAGGTGTATTTGTTGCCCTTGGACCAGGTGACGGCGTCCGTCAGCGGCTCGGCCGCGAGGAAGAACACCTTCTTCTGGTTGGCGAAGTCGCTGACGGCGAGGCCGATGTTCGACAGGAACGTACCCGTCAGCATCGCAACGCCCTCGCTCGAGACGAGCTCGTTGGCCGCGGTCTGCGCGTCCGCCGGCTTGCCGCCGTCGTCCTTCGAAATGACGACGAGCTTCTTGCCGTTGATGCCGCCGGCCGCGTTGATCTCTTCGACCGCGAGCTGCCAGCCCTTGCGATAGGGTTCGGTGAACGCCGGCAGCAGCGAATAGCTGTTGATCTCGCCGATCTTGATGTCCTGCGCCAGGGCCGAATTAGCCATGCCGCCCGCCAGAAGCGCAAACGCCGCGCCGACGAAGTAATTTCTTGCTCGCATCCCAACCTCCAGTTTTTGAACTCTCTTACGTCTTCTGCGTGATCTCATCGGAGAGGCTGCGCCCGCCTCCCGCTCCGAGCTCTATCTCAAGCCGTCCTCGCCCTTCACTTCCGCAACCGTCAGCCCGCCGACGCGCGGCAGCGGACGGCCGCTGTCGGTGACGGCGACCGCGACCATGATCTCGTTGGCGCGCGGCGCGTCGTTGATCTGCACCTCCATGCCGTCGAAATGGCTGCGCACGAACGCGGCATCCTTGTGCCCGAGCGGAATGTCGAGCGTCGTGCCGGGACCGCTCCGCTTCTTGGACGACGGGATCAGCGCTGCGCCCTTGCCCAGAACCTTGCGCACCGGCGCGCCCATCTTGGGATGGAGGATCGCGGCGGCATGCTCCAGTTCGCCGTTCTCTCCGACGGCCGCGGCCTTGCCGTAGCTCTGCGCCTTGGCGCCATCGATGCCGAGCGCCGCCACCGCGCGCTTCGACAGGAGCTCGCCCAGTTCCTCGCCAATCGCAATCAGCGGCGAGAGGTCTTCGACATATCGTCCGGCAAAGGGATTTTCGATGACGGCAATCGCCGCCGCGCGCCGGGTCGGCGGCGAGACCTGCCGGCCCATCTCCATCTGGGTCTCTTCGACGACGGTGACGATCTTGCGGATGATCGCGCTCATGCTTCGCTTCCCCGTTCAGGCACAGACCGCGTTCTCCGGTACAAGCGGGCGCGTTCGTTGCTCTTCTATATCCTTGGTTCCGATGACAAGCATATCACCACAAAGCCGCACCACGGCACCCTCGATCAATCCGCGATCGAACAATTGACGTGCACGTTCCGCGCCAGATTCGAGTGCCATCGCGATCTCATTCTGCAACAATACACCGACATTGCGGGTCACAAGTCGCGCGCCGAGGTCGCTGTCGGGCTGCAACTCGTTGGCAGGCGTCCGGACGATGGCGGGATGCCCGGGCAGATCGACCGCATTGGCGATCACGGTCGCAGCCGCGTCGGCCTGCGACGCCGTCGCCGCCAACACCGTCACGGCATCCGCAATTCCGAGCGAAAAACTGCGGCCGTGCCGTCCGCTGGTCGCGATGCCGCGTACGGGATCGTCGGCATCCAGCCGCATCGTCCGCATCACGCCGTCGCGATCAGGTCGGTCCATCAGGCCGACGGAGAAATATTCAGCCCTACCGAGATGAAGCGCAATGTCGCCACCGTTGTTCACATAGACACGGTCCGGCGTCGCAGCGCCGAGCATGGCGCCCAGGATCTCCTCCGCCACACTCCCGGCAACAGCCGCCATCGGCGTGATGAAGCAATCGGAGGCGTAAGGCGCGACAGCGGCGTGCATCCGACGCGCAACCACGCCCTTCAGCGAACTACGCTTCCCGGCGGCGCTCCGCAGCTCCGGCAATTCGGCGCAGAGTTCGTCGAGCAGCCCGGCAAACCGTCGCGCCGCAGCCTCGTAAGCCGCACGCACATCGTCCGCGCGTCCCCGCGCCTCAACGACCAGGTCAATCGGACCATCCTGCAAATGCAGCCGCCGGCCATCAGACAGCAATGCGATTTGCGGGAGCCTCGTCATGCCCGAGGTCCCGGGATCGGGTTCTGCCAGGGCAGCTGGCGGACATCCTCGCCGTTCTGCACCTCGGAGAGCGGCTTCACGTAATCCATGTGGCCGCCGAGCGCGGCGTAGTCGGACAGCTTCATCGTGAACTCGATCGGGGCGACCAGCGCCGGTGTGGGCACGTAGCCGAACGCGCCCGCCGGCATCTGCGTCACGTCGACCATGTAGGTGATGCCGCCGCCGGGCCAGACATACACCGGCGCGCCGCCGCTGGTGACGCGCGTCAGCGCATCCTTCACCGAACGTGTCAGCCGCACCGGATTGTCCGTGACGCCTGCCCGCAGCGAGCCGCCGGCACCCGCCATGAACAGCACCGTGCACAGCGCCGGTTCGCAATTCTCCTGGATGCGCTCGACCGAAAACTTCAGCTCGGCAGGCATTTCGGTCTCGACCGGTTTCAGGGCCTCGTCGAGCACGTAATAGGACGAATGCTCACCGGTGGTGGAGACCATCAGCATCGAAAGACCCGGCTTTGCCTCCTTGGCATCGAACGGTCCGAGGATCGCGAGCGGATCGGAGATGTTGGTCCCACCCCACCCCGTACCGGGATCGGCGACCTGGAAATAACGGCCGGGCGTCGAGCGGCGGCCCTTCATCTTGATGCCGGTGTCGGCGATGTCGAGCAGCTTGCCGGCCTGGTGCTCACTGAGCACGCCGGTGATGTGGTCGTCGACCACGACGACCTCGTCGACCTTGCCGTGCCATTGCTTGGCGAACATGCCGATCGTCGCCGAGCCGCAGCCGACCCGCATGCGCTCTTCTTTCATGCCGTTGACGATCGGCGGCTGGCCGGCCTGCACCACGACACTCGCGCCGCCGTCGATGGTCAGCTCGACCGCCTTGCAATTGGCGAGATCCATCAGCGTGTCGCAGGTGACGCGGCCCTCCTTCTTTGAGCCGCCGGTCAGATGATGCACGCCGCCGAGCGACAGCATCTGCGAGCCGTATTCGCTGGTGGTGACGTGGCCGACCGCCTCGCCCTGCGCCCGGACGGTCGCGGTCTCCGGCCCGAGATAGCGATCGGTGTCGATCTTCACCTTGATGCCGCAATAGGAGAAGATGCCCTCGGTGACGACAGTCACCATGTCGACGCCGTCGACCTCCGCGGAGACGATGAACGGCGCCGGCTTGTAGTCGGGATAGGTCGTGCCTGCGCCGATCGCCGTCACAAAGGTGGAGGGTTCGTGGACGATCTTGCCGTCCCAATCTTCGGTGCGGCTGAACGGGACCAGCTTGCCGCCATGCGAGACCGTGCGCTCCAGGATCACATGCGGATCGACGCGGACGAGCTTGCCGTCGTGATTGGCGTAGCGATCGCAGGCGCCCGCGGCGCCCGGCTTGATGTAGCACATCACCGGACAAGCATCGCAGCGGATCTTGTCGAGAGCAGCGCTCGTCGTTTCCATCACCATGTCAGAGCCAGCGAGACCGCGGTTATCATTCGTATACGAACGATGGTGCGCGCGCCCCGGATGGCTGTCAAGCGGCGGTGCAGCGCAAAAGATGGGGCTGCTGCATAAAACCTCATTTGCCTATGGGCTCTGTCCACAAAGCAGGCAGTCGCGCTGCAGTGCGGCATGCATGGCTTGCACGTTTGTGTACAAACGGTATCGTCGCGACGTAGATTTTCGACACGACTTGGATTTTCGACACGACTTGGCCGAGCGCTTGGAAACGAGGATGACGCAGACACCGATCCGTCTCACCGTGAATGGGGCGATCCACGACATCGCCGCAGCGCCGGAGACGCCGCTGCTCTACGTGCTGCGCAACGACCTCGCGCTCAACGGCCCGAAATATGGTTGCGGCCTCGGCGAATGCGGCACCTGCACTGTCCTGATCGACGGGGCCCCGGCCCGCTCCTGCGTGATTCCCGTCACTGGCTGCGCCGGCCGCGACATCGTGACGCTCGAAGGACTCGGCACGCGCGACAAGCCTGACGTGGTGCAGCAGGCGTTCATCGACGAACAGGCTGCGCAATGCGGCTATTGCCTCAACGGCATGATCATGACCACCAAGGCGCTGCTCGCGATCAACCCGCGGCCGACCGAGCAGGAGGCGGTCGCCGCGCTGCGCTACAATCTCTGCCGCTGCGGCACCCATGTCGAAATCCTGCGCGCCGTGATGCGCGCTTCAGGCCAGCTCACCGAGGCCGTTGATTGATGGCCTCCCCTGCCCCTGATGGAGTTGAGCGTCAATCCGGCTCGCTCGTGGTCGTCCGCACCGTGGACGAGCTCACCTCCGAAACTTTCATCCGCATCACCGCGGACGGCTCGGTCAACGCCTATAACGGCCATGTCGATCTCGGCACAGGCATCCGCACCGCGCTCGGCCAGATCGTCGCCGAGGAGCTGGATGTCTCCTTTGCGCGCGTCGTCGTCGTGCTCGGCGACACCGCGGTGGTGCCGAACCAGGGCGCGACGATCGCGAGCGAGACCATCCAGATCACCGCCGTGCCGCTGCGCAAGGCCGCGGCGCAAGCGCGTCACTTCCTGATCGCGCGTGCCGCCGAGCGGCTGGAGCTACCGGCGGCAGATCTCAGGATCGAAGACGGCCTCGTGCGCGGACGCGACAATCGCAGCATCAGTTATGGGGAGTTGATCGGCAGCGAGACGATCCGCCTCGAACTTGCCGACGACGTCACCGTCAAGGCGGTCGGCGATTATGCCATCGTCGGTCAGTCGATGCCGCGCGTCGATCTGCCCGCCAAGGCCACCGGCGCGTTGACCTTCGTGCACGATATCCGCGTCCCCGGCATGCTGCACGGCCGCGTGGTGCGGCCGCCCTATGCCGGCGTCGATGCCGGCCCGTTCGTCGGCACCAGCCTGATCGCGGTCGATGAATCCTCGGTGCGCGACATTCCCGGCCTTGTCGCCGTCATCCGCATCGGCGACTTCGTCGGTCTCGTCGCCGAGCGTGAGGAAAATGCGATCCGCGCGGCCGAGCAGCTCGAGGTGAGCTGGAAGCCGACGCCGGCGTTGACCGATCTTGCCGACGTCGAGACGGCGCTGCGCGCCAATCCCTCGACGCCGCGCACGCTGATCGACAAGGGCGACGTCGATGCGGCGATATCAAACGCGGCCAAGCCGATGCAGCGCACTTACGTGTGGCCTTATCAGATGCACGCCTCGATCGGCCCATCCTGTGCGGTTGCCGATTTCAGCGACGGCAATATCCGGGTCTGGTCGGGCACGCAAAATCCGCATGTGCTGCGCAGCGACCTCGCGCTGCTGATCGAGCGACCCGAGAGCGAGATCGAGGTGATCCGGCTGGAGGCCGCTGGCTGCTACGGCCGCAATTGCGCTGACGATGTCACCGCCGACGCCTTGCTGCTGTCGCGCGCGGTCGGGCGCCCCGTGCGCGTGCAGCTCACACGCGAGCAGGAGCACGCCTGGGAGCCCAAGGGCACGGCGCAGCTCATCGATGTCGATGGCGGGCTCGATGCCGACGGCGGCATCGCCGGTTACGATCTCGCCACGCGCTATCCCTCGAACGCCGCGCCGACGCTGGCGTTGCTGCTCACCGGGCGCATTCCATCCGACCCCGCCGTGCTCCAGATGGGCGACCGCACCGCGATCCCGCCCTACGATTACGACCACATGCGTGTCGTCGCCCACGATATGCCGCCGATCGTGCGCGCCTCCTGGTTCCGCGGTGTTTCCGCGCTGCCGAACACCTTTGCGCACGAATCCTACATCGACGAAGCCGCCACCGAGGCCGGCGTCGACCCGATCGAATACCGCTTGCGTTATCTCAAGGATCAGCGCGCCGTCGATCTCGTCAATGCGGTGGCCGAGCGTGCGGGCTGGACGCCCCGGCCGGTGCGCGAAGAGAAAGACGGCGAAATCGTGCGCGGGCGCGGTTTCGCCTATGCGCTCTACGTCCACAGCAAGTTTCCCGGCTATGGCGCGGCGTGGTCGGCCTGGATTGCCGACGTCGCGGTGAACACATCGACCGGCGATGTCAGCGTCACGCGTGTGGTTGCGGGACAGGATTCCGGATTGATGATCAATCCGGACGGCGTGCGCCACCAGATCCACGGCAACGTCATCCAGTCCACCAGCCGCGCGCTGATGGAGGAGGTCTCGTTCGAGCGTGGCGCGGTGGCGGCGCGCGAATGGGGCGCCTATCCGATCATCCCGTTCCCGGACGTGCCCAAGATCGACGTGCTGATGCTGCCGCGACCGGATCAGCCGCCGCTCGGCGTCGGCGAATCCGCCTCGGTCCCGAGCGCCGCGGCAATTGCCAATGCGATCTTCGATGCGACCGGCGTGCGCTTTCGCGAGCCGCCGTTTACGCCGGAACGCATCCTGAAGGGATTGCACGGCACTACGCCGGCGCCGCCGCAGGCCCTGCCCGCGCCCGTTCCGCCGCAGCCGTCGCGCAGCTGGGAGAATCCCTTCGCCAAACGCGCCGGCATTGTCGCGACGATTGCGGCGGTTTGCACCGCCGCGATCGGCATCGGCGCGGCGCTGCTGCCGGGACGCGCGATCGCGCCGATCGCGCGACCGGATGCATCGGTCTATTCCGCCGCGACAATCGCGCGCGGAGAGCAACTCGCAGCGCTCGGCAACTGCGCGGAGTGCCACACCACGATCAATGGCGCGCTCTACGCCGGCGGCCGCGCATTGGAGACACCGTTCGGCACGATCTACGCGACCAACATCACGCCTGATGTCGAGACCGGCATCGGCGCCTGGTCCTACCCAGCCTTCGAGCGCGCGATGCGCGAAGGATTGCACCGCGATGGACGGCAGCTCTATCCCGCCTTTCCGTACACGCATTTTTCAAAGACCGGTGACGCCGACATGCAGGCGCTCTACGCTTACCTGATGGCGCAGCCAGCGGTGCGCGCGACGGCGCCGGCGAACACCCTCGCCTTCCCGCTCAATCTGCGCCCGCTGCTCGCGGGATGGAATGCGCTGTTCCACCAGACCAAGGAATTCAAGCCCGACCCCACCAAATCCGAGGCCTGGAATCGCGGCGCCTACCTCGTCGAGGGCCTCGGCCATTGCAGCGGCTGTCATTCGCCGCGCAATGCGTTGGGCGCCGAGCAGCGCGACACCTACCTCGCCGGCGGCTTTGCCGAGGGCTGGGAGGCGCCGCCGCTGACCTCGGTCTCGCATGCCCCGATCCCATGGAGCGAGGACGAGCTGTTCGCCTATATGCGCACCGGCCATTCGCGCTATCACGGCGTCGCTGCCGGCCCGATGGCGCCTGTCGTCAGGGACCTCAAGGCCCTGCCCGACCGGGACATCCGCGCGATGGCGGTCTATCTCAATTCGTTCAACGACACCGCAGCCGATGCGCCTGCGCTTGCCGCAAAGCTCGAGAGCGCAACGCAGGTCACGGTCGCCTCCTCCAGCGGCGCACGGCTCTATCAGGGCGCCTGCGCCGTCTGCCACGAGGTCGGCGGCCTGCCGCTATTCGGCTCCCGGCCCTCGCTCGCGCTCAACAGCAACATTCACAGCACAAAGGCGGACAATCTCGTGCAGGTGATCCTGCACGGCATCGCCGATCCCGTGTCGAGCGACCTCGGCTACATGCCCGCATTCAGAAACAGCATGAGCGACGCGCAAATCGAGGAACTCGTCACTTTCTTGCGCAGGCAATTCGCGCCGGACAAGCCGGCTTGGTCAGGCGTTCGCGAGACGATCGCGCGGGTGCGTGCGACAGCGCATTAGAGCATGATGAAGTTAGTTTGATCGCTAACCGCGAAGCAGGTGCGCTCCCTCCCTCTTGCGGGAGAGGGTTGGGGTGAGGGTATCTCCGCCGTGGGATTCCCCAAGAGTATAGAGCCCTCACCCGGCGCAAGTGCGCCGACCTCTCCCGCAAGCGGGAGAGGTAACCGAGCCCGCCGCGAGATCGAGTCAAACAAAAGCCATCACGCTCACGCGTGCTTCTTCACTTCCACCGGCGGCGTGCCGTGGGTGTGGAACGACTCGATCGTCTTCAGCCCCCAGGCCTGCCCCTTCTTGCGCTCCTCCTCGGTCCACACGATCGGCTTCCAGTCCGGCGCGAGGATCAGGCGGGCGCCGGCATTGGCGACCTCGACGCGGTTGCCGCCGGGCTCGTAGACGTAGAGGAAGAAGGTCTGCTGAATCGCGTGCTTGTGCGGGCCGGTCTCGATGTGGATGCCGTTCTCCAGGAAGATGTCGGCCGCACGCAGAATCTCCTCGCGGCTGTCGAGCGCGTAGGTGACGTGGTGGAAGCGGCCCGGCACGCCCGAATGGTCGAGCGAATAGGCGAAATCGTAGCTCTTGTTCGACATGGTCAGCCACATCGCAGCTTCGCGTCCGTCGTTGAGCACGATCTGTTCGGTGAGGCGGCAGCCGAGATAGTTCTCGAAGAACTCGCGGTTCGCCTTGATGTCGACGGCGAGGCAGTTGAGATGATCGAGACGGCGGACATTGACCCCGCGCGCGGGAAAGCGCTGCGCCTGGTTCTTCAGCGCCGGCTTCAGTTCCGGCGGCGCCTGATACCATTCGGTCTCGTAGTAGAGCTCTACGATGTGGCCGTCGGGATCGCGGCAACGGAAAGTCGGCCCCTGCCCCATGTCGCCGTCGATCCAGCCGATGTCGAAGCCGGAGCCCTTCAGCGCGGCGACGCGACGCTCCAGCGCCTGCTGGCTGCGCGCGCGCAGCGCCATGTGCTCCATGCCTGAGGTCTTCGACGCCGTCAGCTTGAGCGAGTAGCGCTCGTAATCGTCCCAACCGCGCAGATAGACCGACTCGCCCTTCTGGCCGCTGACGGTCATGCCCATGACATCGACGAAGAATTTCAGGCTCTCATCGGGCTTCGGAGTCAGCAGCTCCATATGGCCGAGATGAGCGAGATCGAGGATCGGTTCGGCTTGCATGCTTTCCTCCAGGGCGCAGTTGGCGATCCGCCGACCGGATCGCGCAATCGGGCCACGGCTGCGACGCGCTCATGCGCCCAAAATGGTCACGAGGCCCCGCCGGCCCATTTGTACCAATGTACAAATGATTAGGTCCCGTCAACAAATCAAACATCCCCTGGATCGAAGGGAGATGTCCCCCGAACGGCTGAATGACTGGCCGGATGGTAAAATCTTCCTTAATTCGTTCTAACCCTCAGCGGCCTGAAATTGCAGCAATTTCCCAGCGTTTCCGGCCGCAAGTATGCAATCGGAACAAACCTCACGGCCGAATTGTCGCGGATTTAACGAAGTGCCTGCGCCCGCCGTTTAACCGTTTGTCCAGCCAGGGCCGCGCATAGTCTGGGACAAACCCCTTGCTCTTGCCAGGTTCATTCATTGTGACATCCTTTGGACGCGTGATTTCGGTTCGCGGATCGCTCGCCCGGGTCGGGCTCTTGGCGGAAAGCCAGATGCCGATCTCGGAAGTTCGGGCTACCGTCGGCCGCTTCGTCAGTATTCGCAGCTCCAGCTCGGTCATCGTCGCGATGATCACCGAGGTGTCCTGCGAGAACCTGTCGAGCAGCGACAATTATATTGCGGTTGCCTCGGTCGACCTGCTCGGCGAGATCCTCAACGCCAGCGACAAGCCGAAATTCCAGCGCGGCGTCACCAATTATCCGACCATCGGCGATGCCGTCGATCTCATCACCAGCCAGGAGTTGCGCACGATCTACGCGCCGACCGGCTCGGACCAAATCAATGTCGGTTTCCTGCAGCAGGACCGCTCGGTCGTCGCCTATGTCGATGTCGAGGAAATGCTGTCCAAGCATTTTGCGGTACTGGGATCGACCGGCGTCGGCAAATCCACCGGCGTGTCGCTGCTGCTCAACGAGATCCTGAAGGCGCGCCCGAACCTGCGCATCTTCCTGCTCGATGTGCACAACGAATACGGCCGCTGCTTCGGCGACCGCGCGCTGGTGCTCAACCCGCGCAATCTGAAGCTGCCGTTCTGGCTGTTCAATTTCGAGGAAATCGTCGACGTGCTGTTCGGCGGCCGCGCCGGCGTACCCGAGGAGCTCGACATCCTCGCCGAGGTGATCCCGCTCGCCAAGGGCGTCTACACCCAATACCAGAACGCCGACCGCATCGGCCTCAAGCGCATCGATCCCAAGCAGGTCGGCTACACCGTCGACACCCCGGTGCCGTACCGCCTGGTCGACCTGATGTCGCTGATCGACGAGCGCATGGGCAAGCTCGAGAACCGCTCCTCGCGCATCATCTATCACAAGCTGATCTCGCGCATCGAGGCGGTGCGCAACGACCCCCGCTACGCCTTCATGTTCGACAACGCCAATGTCGGCGGCGACACCATGGCCGAAGTCATCAGCCTGCTGTTCCGTCTCCCCGCCAACGGCAAGCCGATGACGGTGATGCAGCTCGCCGGCTTCCCGGCCGAGGTCATCGATTCCGTCGTCTCGGTGCTCTGCCGCATGGCCTTCGATTTCGGCCTGTGGAGCGACGGCGTCTCGCCGCTGCTGTTCGTCTGCGAGGAAGCGCATCGCTACGCCTCCGCGGACCGCAACGTCGGCTTCGGGCCGACCCGCAAGGCGGTGTCACGCATCGCCAAGGAAGGCCGCAAATACGGCGTCTATCTCGGTCTCATCACCCAGCGTCCAGCCGAGCTCGATGCCACCATCATCTCCCAGTGCAATACGCTGTTCACGATGCGTCTTGCCAACGAGCGCGACCAGGCGCTGCTGCGCGCCGCGGTGTCGGATGCCGCCGCGAACCTGCTGTCCTTCGTGCCCTCGCTCGGCACGCGTGAAGTGCTGGCCTTCGGCGAAGGCGTCGCGCTGCCGACCCGGTTGCGCTTCAAGGAGGTGCCACCGCACCAATTGCCGCGCGGTGAGGCCACCATCAGCAGCGTGCCTTCGGTCACCTCCGGCCACGACATGCATTTCGTCAGCGCCGTGCTCGAACGCTGGCGCGGCGCCACCTCGCAGCGCGACGTACCGAATGATCCGGTGTTCTCGGCCCCGCCCGCCAAGACGCTCTCCAATGTCGAGGCCCCGATGCTGCAGCCCTCGTTGGGGCTCGATCCGGACCGCTTCTCACTGTTGAAGAAGCCGCTGCGGTAAGACCGCTCTGGTGTCCCGGACGCGCTGCAACGCTCTTGCGTTGCTGCGCAGAGCCGGGACCCACGCCACACACTCTCGGAAACATGGGCCCCGGCTCTGCAGCGCACCGCCGAAGAGGCGCTGCGCTGCGTCCGGGGCACGAGAGCCTCACGTTGAGCCCGCCGCGCGCATCGATTATGGTCTCCGGCCCCAAGCCGGAATCCATGCCCATGACACAGCCCGCGCAACGCTTCCCCGCTCCTGCCCTCGATACGCTGCCCGATGACATCCGCACGCGACTACTCGCCGTGCAGGAGAAGAGCGGCTTCGTGCCGAACGTGTTCCTGACGCTGGCATATCGTCCCGACGAGTTCCGCGCCTTCTTCGCTTATCACGACGCGCTGATGGAGAAGGACGGCGGCCTCAGCAAGGCCGAGCGCGAGATGATCGTGGTCGCGACCTCGGCCGCCAACCAGTGCCAGTATTGCGTGATCGCCCACGGCGCGATCCTGCGCATCCGCGCCAAGAACCCGCTGATTGCCGATCAGGTCGCGGTGAACTACCGCAAGGCCGACATCACGCCGCGGCAGAAGGCGATGCTCGACTTCGCGATGAAGGTCTCGGCCGACGCGCAACGGATTTCCGAGGACGATTTCGCCTCGCTCGCGCCGCACGGCTTCAGCAACGACGACATCTGGGACATCGCCGCGATCTCCGCCTTTTTCGCGCTGTCGAACCGGCTGGCGAATTTCACGGGCATGCGCCCGAACGACGAATTCTACATGATGGGACGCGTGCCGAAGACGTGACGGACAAGACATGACCGGGATGGATTGGCCCGAAATCCTGCTGCGCCTCGGCACCGCGACATTCGCCGGCAGCGCGATCGGCCTCAATCGCGACCTGCACGGCAAGCCGATCGGACTGAAGACGCTCGGCATCGTCGGGCTCTCCACCGCAACCGTCGTGCTGCTCGCGGTGCAGTTCGGCGAGCACGGCAACGTCACCGATGCGGCGAGCCGCGTGATCCAGGGCATCCTGACCGGCATCGGCTTCCTCGGAGCCGGCGTCATCGTCCACGAGAGCGATCGTTTTCGCGTGCGCGGCCTGACCAGCGCGGCCTGCACCTTCCTCGCCGCCTGTCTCGGCATTGCGTGCGGCGCCGGGCAATGGAAGATCGTGCTGGTCGCGCTGGCCTTCACTTTCGTGCTGGTCGCGCTGGCCTTCACTTTCGTGCTGCTCACGATCGGCCGCCGCGTCGAACGCTGGCTGCATCGCTCCCTCGGCGGCAAGGAAGATCCGCACCATGCGGAGGCTGTGCCGAAGACCGGCTCCCAGGACGGCGTCTAGAATCGCAACCGCCGTGCCCATATCGGCTTCAGCAGTTCGAGCACCGTAAGCACCAGCAGTCCCGCGCCGAGGGTGACCATGAGATCGTCGAGGTGCAGCGGACCGAACCGGAACAGACCGGACGCTGGCGGCCAGAACAGGGCCGCAGCGAGAATGGACGCGATCGACAGGAATATCCAGAGCAAGGCCGGATTCGGACGGAAGAAGGCAGACAGGAAGGACGCGCTGAAGGACCGGTTGGCCAGTACCAGCGCCACGATGCAGACGACGAGCGCGATGAAGGCCAGCGTGCGGGCCTCTTCGGGCGGAACGCCCCAACGAAGCGCGACGACGAAGATCGCCGCGATCAACACAAATGCAACGACGCCCTGCAGGACGCTCCAGCCGACCAAGGCCCACGAGAACAGCTCCGCATCGGCACGTCGCGGCGGGCGGCTCATGACATCGCGCTCCTCCCGCTCGGCTTCGAACACGAGCGAGCAGACGGGGTCGATGATCAGCTCCAGAAACGCGATGTGAACGGGGCCGAGAACCAGAGGCAGCCCGAAAACCAGGGGCAGCAGGGCAAGCCCCGCGATCGGAACGTGGACGGCGAAAATGAAGGCCATGGCCTTGCGCAGATTGTCGTAGATCCGGCGGCCTAACCGGATGGATGCAACGACGGAGCCGAAATCGTCGTCGAGCAGGACGATCGAGGAGGCCTCGCGGGCGACATCGGTGCCGCGGCCACCCATCGCGATCCCGATATGCGCCGCCTTCAGCGACGGCGCATCGTTGACGCCGTCGCCGGTCATCGCGACGATCTCGCCGTTACGCTTCATGGCCTGAACGATCCGCAGCTTCTGCTCCGGAAGCACCCGCGCGAACACGTTCACGTTCCTGACCAGTGCCTCCAGCCCGTTATCGTCCGCGAGCTTGATCTGCTCGCCGGTTGCGACCTCGTTGACGTCGAGCCCGGCCTGCCCGGCGATCGCCAAGGCGGTCGCCGGATAGTCGCCCGTGATCATGACGACGCGGATGCCGGCCGAACGACATTCGGCCACCGCCTCGGCGACGTTCGGACGAAGCGGATCGGCCAACCCGACGAGACCGAGGAAGCGAAACGAAAAGCCTTCCTGCGAGCTCGGCAGGGCCTCGCCGTCGCAGGCCGCGGCGGCGACGCCCAGCACGCGAAGACCATCCTTCGCCATCGCCGCGACCGCATCCCGCATCGCGTCCTGGTCCGGGCCATCCAGCTTGCAGAGGCGCGCAATCGCTTCGGGAGCGCCCTTGGCCGAGGCGAACACTGCCTGGGATGATTGCCAGACCTGGGTCATCGCCAGCAGTTCGGGGCGCAGGCCGTAGCTGCGGATCAAGGTCCGGGCACCCGGGATTGCCTCATCCTCCGGCAGGCTCGCCTGCGCGAACACATGCAGGGCCTTCTCCATGGGATCGAACGGTTCGGACGAACTCGCCAGAGCACTGCAACGCACCAGCTCGAAAAATTCTGCTCCCATGGGCGCCGCCTGCGACGACACCAGGCGCACGCTCGCCCCGTCGGGCAGCCTCAGTTCCGCGACCGACATCCGGTTCTGCGTCAGCGTGCCGGTCTTGTCGGTGCACAGCAAGGTCGCGGAGCCCAGCACCTCGATCGCGGCCGCGCGCCGCGTCAGCACCCGCGCCTTCGAGATCCGCCAGGCGCCCATGGCCATGAACACCGTGAGGACGACGGCAAACTCCTCAGGCAGCATGGACATGCCGATCGCGATGCCTCCGAGCAGCGCCTGCAGCCAATCCCCGCGCAACGTTCCGTAGAGCAGGACGGCGGCGAGGCTGATGGCCGCGCCGCCGAGAAAGCAAAGCCGCACGAGCCGTGCGGTCTGCTGCTGCAGCCGCGGCGGCTCCTGTTGCAGGCCATGCAGCGACAGTCCGATCTTTCCGATCTCGCTGCGAGGGCCGGTGGCATCGACCTCGGCGAGGCCCTCGCCTCGCACGACCAGCGAGCCCGAATACACGAACGGCAGGTCATCGCCGCCCGGGCGATGTTCAGCCAGGGCGGCCTTTTCAGTCGAGGACGCTTTGGCGACCAGCGTCTTGACGGCCTGCTTGCGAACCGGCACCGATTCTCCAGTCAGCAGGGACTCATCGACCGCCAGATCACGCGCGCTGACGAGGACTGCATCGGCCGGGATCCGATCGCCCTCAGCCAGAATGACGAGATCGCCGCGGACGACGTCCCGGCCCGCGATGCGCCGGCGCTCGCCGTCCCTGACCACGAGCGCTCGCGGACTTGTCAGCTCCCGCAACGCCTCCAGCACGCGCTCGGTGCGGGTTTCCTGCACGATCGTGATCACGACGGAGATGGCGCCGAATGCCACGAGCAGCAGGGCCTCGCGGAGGTCGCCGAGCAGCAGGTAGATCAGCCCGCCGCACAGAAGGAGCGCGAGCATCGGCTCGCGCAACACATCGAGAACGATGCGAAGCCGCGTGCGCCGTTCGGGCCGAGGCAGTTCGTTGTAACCGTCCTGTTGCAGCCGCAGCCGGGCCTCGGTTTCGCTGAGCCCGGCCGGACTGCCGCGTTCTGCGTTGCTCACGTCTTCCGCCGCATGCTCCAGAGACTTCCAGCGCCCACGACGGCCGTCACGAGCAGGACGGCGACGAAGGTCTGGATGATGGTGAAGTTCAGGGCGTCACGCGCGACGAACAACGCGGTGAGCGCGCCGGCGATGATGAAGACGATGCGAAAGATGAGGCTCACGGTCGTGTCTCCGGCCAGCATGACCTGAAACCGACCTCGCCCTCGCCATCGGGGCGCAACGCTGCTTCGGCAATCATGCCGACGAACTTTAACCGACCGCAGCGACGCAGATTTGCGGCAGGTCAAGCCTGTTCCGGCCGTCGCCGCATCCGGCCTGTCCACGGGCACTACGTGACGTCCACGCCGGAGCGATCAGCCGCTGCATGGCTCCCGGCGGAGAGCGCTATGCCGCTAGCGCTTCGCCATCAACTCGAGCGCCGGAGCAAAGCGCTCCGCGAACGTCAACGACTTGGCGTGATGAACCGCGGCAAACGATGCCGAAATTCCTGCCGAAGCGACCGCGAGCAGTGCAATTACGAAAACCAGACGGCGCATCTTCGCCTCCTGTATGAGCTCGACCACCGTACAGAGATGGGGCGGCTCTGTTTCAGGACGGCTTCATGGGCGCGGAAATTGATTTCACTCAAGCGACTGTGATGGGATTCGGCTTATCAGGGCACAAGCCATAACCAACTAACAGTCATCGGCGTGTTTTGCGGCGGAATGCGAGCCGCGATGGGAATTTTACGGCCGCGTCTGCGATCCCAAGCAATGCGACGACCAGCGGCATCCGCTGCAATGAGGAGTCATCGAGGACTATTCAAAATGAAGATCGTGATCCAGAAGCTCAATGGCCTGTGGCATCTCATCGTCGGGGCGCACCGGATCCGAACGCCCTTCCTGGACACCCAGGACCGCGCGCTGGTGGTCACCTACGCTCGCCGCGCCTATCCCGACGCCAGGATCTTCCAGCGCGACTGATGTGAGGCATCACCGCACGCGATTCGCGACGCCTCTAGTCATCGTCTTCCGGACCGCACCAGCCGGGCAGGTAGATCGCGCCCTTGCTCTTTGCTGCGGACATCGCCTTCTCGAGTGCCTTGTCGAAATCGGCGTCCACTACCTTGCGCGAGACCTTTCGGCGCAGGAAGTCGGCCCACAGGAATTCGGAGAACGGCGTGGTGTCCTTGGCGAAGCCGCCGAGGCGGCGCAATTCGCCGGCAAGGCTGCGGAACGGATCGTCCTTGAGATCGGCGACCGATTTCGGCAGGTCGCGGAACTGTCGCCGTTCGCCCTTGGCGTCGTAAGGATAGACCCAGCGTTTGTTGTCCATCACGCCCCAGAACGCCTCGCGCTCGACCATGCGGAGGTCGCCGACGATGGTCACCAGCACCTCCTTGACACCTTCGTCGTGCAGCGCGCGGCCGAGATGATGATGGTCGATCACGTAGTACCGCGCGTCGGGGCCGTAGACGACAGGGATCATGTGCTTGCCGAGCAGATCGGCCTGCTTCTTCTTGTCGTGCTCGCGCCAGCGCTTGCGCTTCTCCTCGACCTCGCGCATGCCGACCGTCATCTGCGTCGGCCGGAGCGACAGGATCGGGACCGGATGCACTCTCGGCTCGCGCGCGTTGGTCGTGGTCATGGTCGAAGACCCTTCGGATGGATGCAACTGACGGGTTCAGGTTCCCCGACTATGACATGGGCCATGCGGCGGCAAAACGTGTTCGCGAGGACATCGAGATCACAAGCCGATGGTGGCGGCGCAACCTTGGTTGTTGTTGCAACGCAACCCTCGCGCCCCGGTATCGGCATGAGGGCCGGTTCCGCAATGGCTCCAGACCGGTCCATGCACAAATAGTGCGAGCGCACGAATGCACGCGAGTATCGAGAAGATTTCCTGCAACGCGTTCACCACGTATGCTATCTAAAATCGCTGCTTTGGAGTGATCCCCGCCCCATGACGACCCAGCGGCCCATAAGCTCTGACGACGAGCACCGGGTGCTCCAGTTCAGGCCGCGCACCTCGCCTTCCCCGGCGCCGCCCCGCGGTAGCGGTACCGTGCAGCCGTTGCGCGTCGTGCCCGAACCGCCCGACCTGTCGCGCTACGAGCAACCCCGCGCCGAGCCGGACGATTTCCGCCATCGCATGCTCGCCAACATCGCGGCGCTGGCCTTCACCATCGCGCTCACTGCAATCGGAATTTGGCTCGCGGTAAACATCGCGGACCTGCGCCGGACCCAGGATTGCGTGCTGATGGGCCGTCGCGACTGCGTCAAGATCACCACGCCGCATATCTAGGCCTGTCTCGCCCCGGCACGGAGGGGTAAGGGACACCAGCGGGGCATCCCCAGCCCTGTCTCGCCGCCTGCCCGGCTCCATTGAACTCAGGGCGTCGCTCCGATATACGGGCTTTCGACCCGGCCAGAGGGGGGTTGAGGGCGTCATCAGGGGCGCGATGCCCACCCACCGTGCCACTCTGGACAATCTGATAAATATCCGCAATATATCAAAGGCTTAGTGATGTCTTCCACATTCGATCAGGTCGCCACGATCATCGCTGAAACCTGCGACATCCCGCGCGACACGATCACGCCGGATAGTCATGCCATCGACGATCTCGGCATCGACAGCCTCGATTTCCTGGACATCGCGTTTGCGATCGACAAGCAATTCGGCATCAAGCTGCCGCTGGAAAAGTGGACCCAGGAGGTCAACGACGGCAAGGCGACCACCGAGCAGTATTTCGTGCTGAAGAATCTGTGCGCCCGCATCGACGAACTGGTTGCGGCCAAGGGCGCGAGCGCCTAAGGGCGCGGTCATGCAACTCGAATACTTCCACATGATCGATCGCATCGTCGACCTCAAGGTCGACGAGAAGACGATTGTCGTCGAAGCCCAGGTCCCCAAGGAGAGCACCATCTTCGAGGGGCACTTCCCGGGTTACCCCTTGATGCCCGGCGTGCTCCTGATCGAATCGATGGCGCAGGCTTCGGGCTGGCTTCAGCTCGGCGTGCTCAAGTTCGAGCGCATGCCGATCCTTGCCGCCGTGAAGGAAGCCAAGGTCCGCGGTTCGGTCTTCCCCGGCGATCTCATGAGCATCGAGGCGAGCCTCGTCCATGAAGGCTCCGGCTACGCCATGACCGAAGCCAAGATCAGGGTCGGCGGCAAGCTGCGCGCGAATTCGGCGCTGACCTTCACGCTGATTCCCTTCCCCAATGCGGATATACGCGGCCACATGGCGAAAGTCGCCGAGCGCGTCGGCTTTCCGCAACAGGCCGTATCGCCATGAATGACACTGCTTCGAGGCCCGGCCAGACTGAAGTCTGGATCACCGGCATTGGACTAGCGACCTCGCTCGGCGAGGGCCTGGACGCCAACTGGGCCGCGCTTTCCGAGAAGCGCATCAATGTCGACGAGAAGGGCTTTGCACCCTACATCGTGCATCCCTTGATGCCCGTCTCCTTCGACGCCCAGATCCCGAAGAAGGGCGACCAGCGCCAGATGGAAGCCTGGCAGCGCATCGGCACCTACGCCGCCGGACTCGCGCTCGATTCCGCCGGGATCAAGGGCAACAAGGACATCCTGTCGAAGATCGACATGGTGGTGGCCGCCGGCGGTGGCGAGCGCGATCTCAACGTCGACACCGGCGTCTTGACGGCCGAGGCCAAGGGCGCAAACGCGCCCGGCTTCCTCAACGAGCGCCTGATGAGCGATCTCAGGCCGACGCTGTTCCTGGCACAGCTCTCCAACCTGCTCGCCGGCAACATCGCCATCGTGCACGGGCTCGGCGGCACCTCGCGCACCTTCATGGGCGAAGAGGTCGCCGGCGCCGATGCTGCCCGCATTGCGCTCGCGCGCATCGCCTCGGGCGAGAGCGACATCGCGCTGGTCGGCGGCTCGCACAATGGCGAGCGCAAGGACCTGCTCGTCCTCTACGAATTCGGCGATTTCAACCTCAAGGACAAATTCGCACCCGTCTGGGCGCGCAAGGACCACGCCGGCTTCGCGCTGGGATCTGCCGGCGCCTTCCTCGTGCTGGAGTCGAAAGCGCATGCGCAAGCGCGTGGCGCCAAGCCGTTCGCCAGACTGACGAGCGTCGTCGCCGACCTCGCCCGGCGCAAGCAGCCCGGCGACATGGCCGCAACGCTGGAGCAGCTGTGGACCAAACTGCCCAGGCGCGAAGGCAAAGGCGCGATCATCACGGGCGCGACCGGTGCAGAGCCCGCGACGAGCGAAGAGCGCGGCTTCCTGAAGGGCCATGCCGACTTCCCGGTGCGCTCGACCGGCACGATGTTCGGCCACACCATGGAGACGCAATTCCCGCTCGGCATCGCGCTCGCCGCGCTGTCGATCTCGCGCGGTGCGCTATTCCCGCCGAACGATTCGACCGGCACTGAGATTGAAATGCAGGGAGCGCCCACCCAGATTGTGGTGGTCGGAGCCGGACACTGGCGCGGCGAAGGCATGGCGCTGGTCGAGGCAGTTGGCTAGCTCACCCGGGGGGATCGACATGACTGCACCACGCGACAAACTCGGGCGTCCCATCGTCGTCGTCACCGGCATGGGCATCATGACCTCGCTCGGTGCCGGCAAGGCCGACAATTGGGCCAAGCTCGTCGCCGGTGAATCCGGCATCCGTACCATCACGCGTTTTCCGGTCGACGGCCTCAAGACCACGATGGCCGGCACTGTCGATTTCGTCAGCGTCGATCCGTTCTCCTCCACCGGCCTGTCCGAGCGGATGGCCGAGCTCGTGACGGAGGAAGCGCTCGAGCAGGCCGGCATCGGCGCCAAGGCCGATTTCCCGGGCCCCCTCTTCCTCGCGGTAGCGCCGGTCGAAGTCGAATGGCCGCAGCGCCGCGAACTCGGCCGCGCCGTCGGCGCGCCCGACTTCACCTATGACGATCTCTTGCGCATCTCCGGCGGTGGCAAGTACAGCGCCTATCACCACCGCTTCATGTTCGGCTCGGTGGCCGCGCATCTCGCCGAGACCTTCGGCACCAAGGGCTCGCCGATCTCGCTGTCGACGGCGTGCGCGTCCGGAGCGACCTCGATCCAGCTCGGCGTCGAGGCGATCCGCCGCGGCGAGACCGACGCTGCGCTGTGCGTGGCGACCGACGGCACGGTGAACCCGGAAGCCCTCGTGCGCTTCTCGCTGCTGTCGGCGTTGTCGACCCAGAACGATCCGCCGCAGGCGGCCTCCCGCCCCTTCTCGAAGAACCGCGACGGCTTCGTCATGGCCGAAGGCGCCGGCGCGCTCGTGCTGGAAAGTTACGAGGCAGCGACCGCGCGCGGCGCAAAGATACTCGGCGTGATCGCCGGCTGCGGCGAGCTGACCGATTCCTTCCATCGCACCCGCTCTTCTCCTGATGGCAAGCCGATCATCGGCTGCATGAACAAGACGCTGGCCGATGCCGGCATGACGCCGGACCAGATCGACCACATCAACGCGCACGGCACCGCGACGCCCGAGAACGACAAGATGGAGTTCAACACGACATCGGCCGTGTTCGGCGAGCTCGCGCAGAAGATTCCGGTCACGTCCAACAAGTCGATGGTCGGCCACACCATCTCGGCCGCCGGCGCCGTCGAGGCGATCTTCTCGCTGCTCACGCTCGAGCATCAGCGCATCCCGCCGACGATCAATTACGAGACGCCGGATCCGACGATCCTGTTCAACGTCGTCGGCAACAAGGCGCGCGACGCCCGCGTCACCGCGGTGATGTCGAACTCGTTCGGCTTCGGCGGCCAGAACGCCTCGCTGATCCTGACCCGCGAACCGGCCTGACCGGACGCATGGCGCTGATTCCCATCAGCACGAAGATTCGCGCGCGGAATGCAGCCAAATCGATCGGCGGAGGCCTGATCGGCGCCGCCACCGTCGGCATGCTGCGCACCACGCGCTATTTCGATCCGGCCAAGACTTCGGACTTTTTCGCGCGGGTGACCCAGCTGATCGGCCCGCGCCTGCGCGAGCACCGCATCGGCCGCGCCAATCTCACCGCCGCCTTTCCCGAGAAATCGCCGGAGGAGATCGAACAGATCCTGATGGGTGTGTGGGACAATCTCGGCCGCGTCGGCGGCGAGTTTGCGCATATGGACCGTGTCTGGGACTACGATCGCGCCCATCCGGAAAACAGCCGGATCGAGCTGCCGCAGGCCAGCATCGAACGGTTCGACCGGATCCGCGACGACGGCAAGCCGGCGCTGATCTTCGCTGCGCATCTGTCCAATTGGGAACTACCGGCGCTCGCTGCCGTCGCGCACGGGCTCGACACCGCGATCCTCTACCGCCGGCCGAACATCGCCTCGGCCGACCGCATCATCCAGGAGATGCGCCAGGTCAACATGGGCACGCTGATCCCGGCGGGCCGCGATGCGCCGCTGCGCCTCGCGCAGGCGCTCAGGGACGGCAAGCACGTCGCCATGCTGATCGACCAGTACCTGACCGGCGGCGTCGAGGTGACGTTCTTCGGCCGCAAGACCCGCGCCAACCCGATGCTGGCGCGCCTCTTGCGCCAGGTCGAATGCCCCATCCACGGCGTTCGCATCATCCGCCTGCCCGGCAACCGCTTCCGGGCCGAGCTGACGGAAGAGATTCAGCCGGTACGCGATGCCGACGGCAAGATCGACATCCAGGGCACGACGCAGGCGATAACCAGCGTGGTTGAAGGCTGGGTGCGCGAGCATCCCGAGCAGTGGCTGTGGCTGCACCGCAGGTGGCGGTAGGCGCCGTCATTGCGAGGAGCTCGTGACAAAATTGCAAAGCAATTTTGCACTGAAAGCGACGAAGCAGTCCGGAATGCCTCCGCGGAGAGATTCTGGATTGCTTCGTTTCGCTGGCAATGACGCGGCAGCCGCTCACCGCCCCGTCTTCACCCTGGTCCACAACCGGTTGATGACCCGCTGTGTCGCCGGATCACGCGCCGTGATGACGAACAGTTTTGCGAGCGCCGCCTCGTCCGGATAGATGTTCTTGTCGTTCAGGATCTTCGGATCGACCAGCTTCTGGCTGGCGAGGTTGCCGCTGGCGTAGGACAGGAAGTCCGAGTTCTTGGCGGCGACGTCGGGGCGGTAGAGATAGTTGATCAGCTCGTAGGCTTCCTTGACGTTCCTGGCGTCCGCGGGGATCGCGAGATTGTCGAAGAACATCTGCGCGCCCTCCTTCGGAATGGCGTAGCCGATCTCGATGCCATTCTTGGCTTCCGCCGCACGGGCGCGGGCCTGCAAGATGTCGCCGGACCAGCCGACCACGAAGCAGATCTCGCCGGTGGCGAGCGCGCTGAGATATTCGGACGAGTGGAACTTGCGTACGGAGGGGCGGACTTTCGCGACGACCTCGGCGGCCTTCTCCAGGTCGGCCTGCCTGGTCGAGTTGGGATCGAGCCCGAGATAGTTCAGGGCCGCCGGAAAGATGTCGTCGGCGGAGTCGAGCATGTGCACGCCGCAGTCTTTGAACTTGGCGAGATTTTCCGGCTTGAAGACGATGTCCCAGCTGTCGATCCTGGCATCCGGCCCGAGGATTTGCTTCACCTTGGCGACGTTGTAGCCGATGCCCGTCGTGCCCCACATGTAGTTGGCGGCATAGTCGTTGCCGGGATCGTAGGTCGCAAGGTTCCTGGTCACCATCGGCCAGGCGTTGACGAGATTCGGCAGCTTCGCCTTGTCGAGCTTCTGGAAGATGTTGGCCTTGATCTGGCGCTGCAGAAAATAGGCCGTGGGCACCACCACGTCGTAGCCGGACTTGCCGGCCATCAGGCGTGTCTCCAGCGTCTCGTTGGCATCGAAGGTGTCGTAGACCACCTTGATACCGGTCTCCTTGGTGAAGGCGTCGAGGACATCCGGCGCCATGTAGTTGGACCAGTTGTAGAAGTTGACGACGCGCTCGTCGGCCCCTGCGGGGACAGAGAGCAACGTCAACGCGGCGGCGATCGCAAGCCCAAGGCCCAGTCCGGAGCGGCCGACATTGGTCATCTCTACCTCTTGCGGCCGCGCACGGCGTCCGACAGCCGCTCCAGCGCGGTGTCCAGCGTCACGTCCTTCTTGGCAAAGCAGAAGCGCACCACCGAGGTCACCGGGTCCTGCTCGTAGAAAGCCGATACCGGGATCGCCGCCACCTTGTAGTCCTTCACGATCCGCCAGCAGAACTCGGTGTCGCTCTCGTTGAGCCCGAGCGGCGACAGGTCAACGGTGAGGAAGTAGGTACCCTGCGACTTCAGCACGGGGAAGCCTAGGCTCTCCAGCCCCTTGGTCAGGCGGTCCCTGCTCCGCGTCAAATCCTTGCGCATCGACAGGAAATACTCGTCGGGCTTGCCGAGGCCGTAGGCGACGGCGGCCTGCAGGTTCGGCGCGGTGGTGAAGGTCAGGAACTGGTGCACCTTGGCGGCGACGCGCAGCAGCGGCGGCGCGGCGCAGACGAAGCCGATCTTCCAGCCCGTCAGGGAGAAGATCTTGCCGGCCGAGCCGACCTTGATGGTGCGCTCGCGCATGCCGGGAATGGTGATCAGCGGGATGTGCTTGTGCTCGTCGAAGGTGACGTGCTCCCAGACTTCGTCAGTGATCGCGATGACATCGAACTCCTGGCAGTAACGCGCCAGCAGTTCGAGATCCTCGCGCGGATACACCACCGCGCTGGGATTCAAGGGGTTGTTGAACAGCACCGCCTTGGTCTTTGAATTGAAGACGCTTTTCAGCATGTCCTCATTCAAGCGCCAGTGCGGCGGCTCCAGCCGCACGAGGCGCGGAATGCCGCCGGCCTGGCGGATGATCGGCAGATAGGAATCGTAGACCGGTTGGAAGCAGACCACCTCGTCGCCGGGCTGGACCACCGCGAGGATCGCCGAGGTCAGCGCCTCGGTGCCGCCGGAGGTGACCATCACCTCGCTCATCGGATCGAGCTTGAGTCCGTGCCAATGGCCGTAATGGGTCGCGATCGCCTGCCGCAGCTCCGGCAGGCCCATCATCGAGGGGTACTGGTTGTAGCCGTTCAGCGAGGCCTCGGCCGCGGCGCGGCGGATGTCCTCGGGACCGGGATCGTCGGGAAAGCCCTGGCCGAGATTGATCGCGGCGTTGTCGCGCGCGGCCTGCGACATCGCCTCGAAGATGGTGACGGGAAGGTCGGCGAAGACCTTGTTCAGCGAGGAGCTCTTGGAGGTCATCGCGAGGTCAGCCACCGACCTTGCTGGGAAGCCCCGCCGCCTTCCAGCCCAGCATGCCGCCGGCCAGATGCTTGTCGTAAGGCAGGCCCGCCGCCTGCGCCGCGAGCGAGGCCGTCACCGAGCGCTTCCCGGAACGGCAGGCGAACACGACGTCCTTGCCTTGGGGATCGGGGATCGCCTTGGGATCGAAGGTCGAGAGCGGCACTACGACGCCGTAGGGATAGGCCTCGGCTTCGACCTCGTTCGGCTCGCGCACGTCGACGAGGAGATAGCGACCCTCCGCGATACCCTTGGAGACCTCGTCCGGGGTCAGATCCTGCACCTGGTTTGCCACATCATCCTCCAACATCGCGCGTGCCCGCCGGACCTGTCCCGGCCGGCGGCAACCTCGCCTCTCGGCTCACGAAAATCAAGCGCTACAAAGGCTTGAGCCGCGCGGCGCAAGTTAAAGCTAAATCACAGCGACTTGAAGTGCGGCGTTGACTGGCCGGCTAGATCGTCACCTGGGTGCCGACCTCGACCACGCGGCCGCTCGGGATCTGGAAATAGTCGGTGGCGTCGTTGGCGGAGCGGCTGAGCGAAATGAACAGGCGGTCCTGCCAGCGCGGCATGCCGGAATGGGCGGCGGGCTTGAGCGCCCTGCGCGACAGGAAGAACGAGGTCGACATGATGTCGAACTGCCAGCCGAGCTTGCGGGCGATCGCCAGCGCCTTCGGCACGTTCGGCGATTCCATGAAGCCGAACTTCAGCGTCACCTTGGAGAAGGTCGGCGAGATCTGCTCCAGCTTGACCCGCTCGGCCGGATCGATCCGCGGCGTCTGCGCCGTCTCGATGGTGAGAATGACGTTCTTCTCGTGCAGCACCTTGTAGTGCTTCAGGCTGTGCATCAGCGCGGTCGGCGCGCTGAGCGGGTCCGAGGTCAGGAACACGGCGGTGCCGGGCACCCGCTGCGGCGGCCGCTTCTCCAGCATGGCGACAAGGTCTGCGAGCGGGAATTCGAGCTTGCGCGACTTCTCGAACAGCAGCCGGCTGCCGCGCCGCCACGTGTACATCAGGATGATCATGAGCGCGCCGAGCGCCAGCGGCACCCAGCCGCCCTCGAACACCTTGAGCAGGTTGGCCGCCAGGAACGTAAGGTCGAGGAACATGAACGGCACGATCAGCGCTCCGGCCGCGAGCGGCGACCACCGCCAGACCTTCCAGATCACGACGAAGCCCATCATCGCCGTGACCACCATGGTCCCGGTCACGGAGATGCCGTAGGCGGACGCCAGCGCGCTGGAGGAGCGGAACAGCAGCACCAGCAGCACCACCGCGACCAGCAGCAGCTGGTTGATGCGCGGGATGAAGATCTGGCCGGAATGGGCTTCCGACGTATGGCGAATTTCGAAGCGCGGCAGCAGGCCGAGCTGGATCGCCTGGCGCGTCAGCGAATAGGCGCCGGTGATCACCGCCTGGCTGGCGATGACGGTTGCCATGGTGGCGAGCACGACCATGCAGCCGCGGACGAAGCCTTGCGGGAAGAGCTGGAAGAACGGGCTGACGATGGCGCCGGGATCGCCGAGTACGAGCGCGCCCTGCCCCAGATAGTTCAGCGCCAGCGACGGCAGCACGATGAACAGCCAGGCGGTCTGGATCGGCCGCTTGCCGAAATGGCCGAGATCGGCATAGAGCGCCTCGGCGCCGGTGACCGCCAGGAATACCGCACCCAGCGTGATGAAGCCGATGATGCCGTGGTGGAGCATGAAAGAAACCGCGTAGAGCGGGTTCAGCGCGTACAGGACTTGCGGCTGCTGGATGATCGGATGGATCGCCGCCACGGCAAGGACCGCAAACCAGACGCACATGATCGGGCCGAAGAAGGCGGCGACGCGGGCGGTTCCGCGCGACTGCACGGCGAACAGGCCAACCAGGATGATCACGGTCAGCGGTACGACGTAGGGCTCGAACCGCAGCGTGACGTCCTTCATGCCCTCGATCGCCGACAGCACCGAGAGCGCCGGCGTGATCACGGCATCGCCGTAGAACAGCGCGCCGGAGATGATGCCGAGCATGACGATGGTCGCCCCGCCGGTACCAACCGCGCGCTGGGCCAAGGCCATCAGCGCCAGCGTGCCGCCCTCGCCATTGTTGTCGGCGCGGAGCAGGATCACGACGTATTTGAGCGTGACCACGACGATCAGCGCCCACAGGATCAGGGAGAGCACGCCCAGCACTGCTGCCGGCGTCGGAACCCCCTCCGCGCCCGAGGCAGCCATCACCGCTTCGCGGAACGCGTAGAGCGGGCTGGTGCCGATATCGCCATAGACCACCCCGATGCTGCCGAGTGTCAGCGCCCCGAAGCCGGCGGTCGTGTGGGCGTCGCCATGCCCATTGGCCGCCGCCGTTTCCGGGGCGGAAATCGCTACGTCACTTGTCATGGGAGAGCCCGATGGCCTCTAAAATGCTTCACTGCACAACGGCGGAAGAGCGCGCGGCTTATAGTCCTGCGCTGCCGGCATAGCCTAGCCCGATTCTGGGCCCTTGCCATGCAATTATCGCATGGGAGTGCCAGTACCGGTCAGATAGTCACCTGGGTTCCGACTTCAACCACGCGCCCGGTGGGAATCTGGAAATAGTCGGTGGCATCGTTGGCCGACCGGCTGAGCGCGATGAACAAATGGTCCTGCCATAGCGGCATGCCCGACTGCGCCGACGCCTTCAACGACCTCCGTGACACGAAGAACGATGTGGACATGATGTCGAACTGCCAGCCCTGCTTGCGCGCGATGGCGAGCGCCTTGGGCACGTTCGGCTGCTCCATGAAGCCGAAGCGCAGGCGGACCTTGGAGAACTTGTCGCTGATCTTCTCCATGCGGAACCGCTCCGTCAGGTCGACCCGCGGCGTTTGCGCAGTCTCGATGGTCAGGACCACGTTGTGCTCGTGCAGCACCTTGTTGTGCTTGAGATTGTGCAAGAGCGCGGTCGGCACGAAGGCGGGATCGCTGGTCAGGAACACCGCGGTACCCTTGACGACGTGCGGCGGCCGCTTCTCCAGGCTGCGGATCAGGTCGTCCAGCGGCACCTCGATCCGGCGCGTCTTCTGGATCAGGATCCCGGAGCCCTTCCGCCAGGTCCAGATCGTTCCCGCCATGGCCACGCCGAACAACAGTGGCACCCAGGCGCCCTCGAGCAGCTTCAGGAGATTGGCGCTGAAGAAGCTCAGATCGACAATGACGAAGGGCACGATCACGGCCGCAGCCGTGGCGGCGCGCCAGTTCCACAATTTCCAGATCACGACGAAGCCCATGATGCCGTCGGCGACCATGGTTGTGGAGACCGCGATGCCGTAGGCCGAGGCCAGGTTGCTGGGGGTGTGGAACAGCAGCACCAGCAGCATCACGCCGATCAGCAGCAGCCGGTTCACTCGCGGCAGGTAAATCTGGCCGGCGTGAGTCTCGGAGGTGTAACGGACCTCGAAGCGCGGCAGGAGGCCGAGCTGCACCGCCTGATAGACCAGCGAATAGGCACCGGTGATCACTGCCTGGCTCGCGATCACGGTCGCGGCGGTCGCAAGCCCGACCAGCGGCAGCACCAGGCTCTCGGGCACCATGCGATAGAACGAGTGTTCGATTGCACTGGGATCGGACAGCACCAGCGCGCCCTGCCCGAAATAATTGATCAAGAGCGCGGGCAGCACGAAGAACATCCAGGCCGACTGGATCGGCTTGCGGCCGAAATGTCCGAGATCGGCATAGAGCGCCTCGCCGCCGGTGACCGCCAGGAACACGGCGCCGAGCGTCACGAGGCCGATCGTGCCGTGCGACAGCACGAACTGCACGGCGTAATAGGGGTTGATCGCCGCCAGCACGGACGGGTCGTCGGCGATGTGGACGGCTCCCATCACGGCGATCACGGTGAACCAGACCACCATCACCGGCCCGAAAGCCGAGGCCACCAGCGCGGTCCCCTTGCTCTGCACCGCGAACAACAGCACCAGGATGAAGACGGTGAGCGGCACGACATAGTGCTCGAGCGCGGGCGCCGCGAGCTTCAGGCCCTCGACCGCCGAGAGCACGGAGATCGCCGGCGTGATCATGGAATCGCCGATGAACATGGAGGCGCCGACCACGCCGAGGGCGAGCAGAAACCAGCTCCGCCGCCCGAGCGCGCGCTGCCCGAGTGCCATCAGCGAGAGCGTGCCGCCCTCCCCGTTGTTGTCGGCGCGCAGCAGCAGCAGGACGTATTTGGCGGTGACGACGATCAGCAGCGCCCACAGGATCAGCGAGAGCACGCCGAGCACCATGATACGTGAGACCGGCGCACCATGGGCGGCGCCCCTGACGGCCTCATGGAATGCGTAGAGCGGCGAGGTGCCGATATCGCCGAAGACGACGCCGATGCTCCCGAGCGTAAGGGACCAAAAGCCCGAGGTGACCGGCCCGTCCTGGGTCTCGGCCTGTGTGATGCTCGCCGTCATGGAGGTGGAAAACGCTTCTTCCCTGGAATTGATCCGGCGCCTTTCGACGCTTCCGCCGCGCCTGTCAATCGGCCCATCACCATAGCAGGTGCCGAGACGGATGCTGTGACGGCGCGGCCACGTTCGTTGCCAGCGTGACGACATGCCTCAGGTAAGATGGTAGCGCAAGAGGCCTAGGGCTTCAGATTCGGGGGCAGCGGCGGATCTTCGCGCATCAGGGTGATGGTCACCCGCCGGTTCGCCGCAAGCGAGGGATCGTCGGGAAACAGCGGCTGAGTATCCGCCTTGCCGGAGACGGCGAAGATGTGCGACGGCGGCAGGCCCTCGCGTTCGAGGATCTGACGCACGGCATTGGCGCGGTCGGCCGATAGATCGAAGGCGCCGTAGTCGCTGCGGTTCGGCACGAAGCCGGCCGCGGTGTGGCCGGCGATGGAGACGCGGAGCGGCGTGGCCTTGAGCGGGATCGCGAGCTTCTCGACGAGCCGGCGGGTGCGATCATAAGGCACCTTGGAGCCGTCGGCGAACATCGAACGGCCGTCCTGGTCGACGATCTCCAGGTTGAGGCCCTGCTTGGTCTCCTCGAACATGATGTGCTTGGATATCTCGGTCAGTTCAGGCATGTCCTGTAGCGCCTGCCTCAACGAGGCGGCGGCCAGCGCGAAATTTCGGTCGACCTTCATCCTCGCGCCCGACGTCTTGTCGTGATCCTCCTGGTCCGGCGTCGGCGTGTTCGACGACTCTTCCGGCTGGATGTGGTCGACGTTCTTCAGCCGCGCGCGGGTCGGCAGGCCGTCGGATTCGATGATGCCGGCGTAGCGGGCTTCGCTCTGGACGCCGAAGGCTTCACGCATGGAGCCCGCAACGATCTTCAGCTTGTTGGCATCCTGGGTTGAAAACGCGACCAGCATCACGAAAAACGCCAGCAGCAAGGCCATCAGGTCGGCGAACGTCACGAACCAGCCATGGCCGCCGTGTGCTTCTTCGCGCTTCTTCTTTGCCATCGGTCAGACCCCGGCGTAAGTCGTTACGCCGGAACCGGCTCGCCTTCGGCATGGCGATGCTTCTCGGGCAGATAGGCCAACAGCATCTCGCGCACCAAAGTCGGGCTCTTGGAATCGCGGATCATCAGAATGCCGTCGATGATCAGCGTACGATTGGTTTCCTCGTCGATCAGCTTGGTGTGCAGCTTGTCGGCGATCGGCAGACAAAGCAGGTTCGCAACCAGCGCACCATAGAGCGTGGCCAGCAGCGCGGTCGCCATGAAGGGGCCGAGCTTGGAGGGATCCGACATGTTCGAGAACATCTGCACCATGCCGATCAGCGTTCCGATCATGCCGAACGCGGGCGCGCAGTCGCCGACCGCGCGGTAGATCTTGCTGCCTTCGTTGAGATGCAACAGGAAATTGTCGCGATCGCGTTCCAGATTGTCTCTGATGAAATCGAGGTCGTAACCGTCGGCGACGTATCGGATGCCCTTGGCGAGGAACGGCTCGTCGGTCTCGACCTTTTCCAGTCCCACCGGTCCCTGCTTGCGGGCGATCTCGGCGATGCGGGCAAGCTCGTCCACCAGGTCATGCGCCGACAGCCGGCTCATCGTGAAGGCAAACTTCATTCCGAGCGGCAGGCCGTGCATCAGCACCGAGAGCGGAAAACGGATCATGGTCGCGGCGCCGGAGCCACCGAAGATGATGATCATCGCATGTTCACTGATGAACATGTGCAGATCGCCGCCCATCAGCACCATGGCCACAATAACGGCCAATCCGCCCGCGAGCCCGGCGCCTGTCATAATGTCCATGGCATACTCCAACGCGTACGCAACAACGGCCATCCTGGCCGCTGGCGCGGCCCAACCCGAACCGCATCAGGAACCCTAGAGCGCCGCCCTTAAAGCCGCGTAAAGGTTAAGTTCGGACAGCGTGCTAGCCGCGCTTGCGAGCGCCGAATTGCCGCCCGGCGATAGGAATTTCAACCGTTCGCTAACCATACCGACCGCAACAGGGCGCTGCGGCTGCGGCCCTGCGCCACATCGAAGCCGTGGATCGTTTGCTGTCATGTAGCAGCGCGGCAGGCCCATGGCGGGAGCCATCGCAATGTTGACGCTGTTCGGTCTTCTCACCGCGGTGCCGGCGGTGCTGGCGCTTCACCTGCTCGAGCCGGAACTCGTCCTGCCGGCATTCAGCGTTTTGCTCTTTATCGAAGCAGCGTTCGCGGTGATTGCAGCACGATTGATTCAGGGCACCCGCAGCGCAGACGACATTACGCTGTGGGATCTCGCAGGCGGCTTCACCTTGATCGGGTGCGCCGCCGCGGTGCTTGGTGAGCCCGATCAGGCCGCGCTGTTTCTGACCGAACAGGGCGGCCCTCGGCAGGCATCATCGCCGTAAGTTCAGTGAATCTCCGCCGAGCGCTTCAGTGCGGCCTTCAGCTTCTCCAGCGAGAAGTCGGGACTGCGGGCGATCTCCAGGATCGGCGTCTCGCGGCGGCCGCAGAGCTCGGCGGCCTCCGGCAGCTTGGCCGCGATGTCGAGCGGGATCATGATGGCGCCATGCTGGTCGGCGTGGATCAGATCGTCGGACTTCACGGTCATGCCGGCAACGCGCACCTCGCCGCCGAAGCTCTCCGCGTGCACCCAGGCATGCGACGGGCCGATCGAGCCGGCCAGCGCCTGGAAGCCCGGCGCCCATTGCGGGATGTCGCGGATCGAGCCGTCGGTGATGACGCCGAGACAACCGAGCGCCTTGTGCACGTTGCTCTGCACCTCACCCCAGAACGCGCCGTAGCCGACATCGGGGCCGTCGATATCCTGGATCACCGAGATGCGCGGGCCGTGGCCGGTGCCGACATATTCGTAATAGTCGATCCGGCGCTTCGACTGCTCTTCGGCGGGCAGCGAGGATTTCAGCACCGAGCGGATCGCGACCGTGCGGGCATAGCCGACGATCGGCGGCAGGTCGGGGAACGGGCAGACCAGTTGCTTGGTGGTGTAGCCGATCAGCCGGCGCTCGGGCGCCACGATCTCCATGGCGTTGCAGATCGTCGGCGTGTCGTAGCGGCCCAGCGCTTCGAGGACGGAAGCGGGCAGCGGCCCGGTCGCTTTATCAGTCACGGCGTTCTCTCCCAGATTGGCAGTCGCTGTTGGCGCGATCCACCGGCACAAGGCGATATAGCCGAGATCAGGTCTCAACCCAACTCAGGCCGGCCTCATGGCAGATATCCGTGTCTGGCCGCTCAGTGCAGCCTCCCGGGCCGGTCGTCGTCCTGCGGCGGCTCCGACAAGTTCGCCAGCGTCGGTGCCGACGGTGGCGAGGTGACCTCGCCTCCCGACGGTGCGGTGGCCTGCAATGCGCGCGCCTGGTCGCGATAGGATTTGTAGCCGAGCGGCAAGGCGAGAAGATACAGCGCCGTGCCGATCGACAGCACATGCCAGGGATAGGCGATCAGCAGCGCGATGAAGACGACCACCGCGACGAACGCCGGCAGCACCAGTTCGGGCGGCACGCGCATGCGCTTGGTCTTGCCGGAGAACACCGGCAGTCGCGACACCATCAGGAAGCCGATCAGCAGGGTATAGGCTGCCGTCATCGCGGCGGGCCAGCGGCCGAGATCGAGGAACGCGACATAGATCGGCAGCAGCACGGTGATCGCGCCGGCCGGCGCCGGCACGCCGGTGAAGAAATTGGCAGCGAAGGCCGGCTTGTTCGGATCGTCCATGGTGGCATTGAAGCGCGCCAGACGCAGGCCGCCGGAAATCGCAAACACCATGGCGGCGATCCAGCCGGCATTGCCGAGCTCGTGCAGCTGCCAGAAATACAGCATCAGGGCGGGCGCGACGCCGAAATTGACGAAATCGGCGAGGCTGTCGAGCTCGGCGCCGAACTTGGACTGGCCCTTGATCATGCGCGCGACGCGGCCGTCGATGCCGTCGAGGGCGGCCGCGAAAACGATGGCGTAGACGGCGAGCGACATCCGCCCCTCGATCGACAGGCGGATCGAGGTCAGGCCGGCGCAGATCGCCAGCAGCGTGATGACGTTGGGCACCAGCATCCGCACCGGAATCGGGCGGAACCGCCGGCGGCGCGTATCGGGGTCTTTGAAGTCATAGGGCGTCATCGCGGATCCTCACCTCGAGGCGAGATATAGCAAGCCGCGTCCCCCTCCGCCATTGCGGCGGAAGGCCCCCACCGACCTGGTTAATTGGCGCGGAAGGCGCGGCTGGGGTCGTCTCCGGCAAGATCGGCCAAGATCGTCTCGCCGGCGATCGCGGTCTGCCCTTCCGAGACCAGCGCCTTGGTCCCCACAGGCAGATAGACATCGAGCCGGGAGCCGAACCGGATCAGGCCGAAGCGCTCGCCCGCGCCGATCGCCTGGCCCTCCCTGACGAAGCAGACGATGCGCTTGGCGACGAGCCCTGCGATCTGCACCACGCCGATCCGCGCCGTCGGCGTCGAGATCACCAGCGAGTTGCGCTCATTGTCTTCGCTGGCCTTGTCGAGCTCGGCATTGATGAAAAGGCCGGGCCGGTAGGCGATGCGGTCCACCCTGCCCGCGACCGGAGCGCGGTTCACGTGACAGTTGAACACGCTCATGAACACCGAGATGCGCGGCAGTGGCCTGTCGCCGAGCCCGAGCTCGGCCGGCGGCAGCGCCATGGTGATCATCGAGACGCGGCCGTCGGCCGGCGACACCACAAGCCCCTCGCGCACCGGCGTCACACGAACGGGGTCGCGGAAGAACAGCGCGCACCACACGGTCAGGATCGTGCCGATCCACCCCAGAGGCGACCACAGCCAGAACAGGACGAGGCTTGCCAGCGCAAAGCCGCCAATGAAGGGATAGCCCTCCTTGTGGATCGGCGGGATCTGACGCTGGATCGAATCGAGAATGGACATCGCTATCTGCCGCTGGGGGTTAAAGGCGCGGATCTTCGCGCGGGCCTGTTTAGGCCAGAGTTGGGACCGGAGACAAGGTCACTCCGCTGCCGCAGGCGCCGTCAGGGCGTCGTCGACCGGCGGCGGCTCCCGGTTGGGCGCCTCGCTGGTATCGGCCATCTTGGCCAGTTTCTCGCGGGCCGCCTCGGCTTCACGCTGCCTGTTCCACATGCTGGCATAGAGACCGCCATGCGCGAGCAGCTGGGCGTGAGTCCCCCGCTCGGCGATGCGGCCCTGGTCCAGCACGATGATCTCGTCGGCCCCGACGATGGTCGAAAGCCGGTGCGCGATCACCAGCGACGTGCGGTTCTTCGCCACGCGGTCGAGCGCGCCCTGGATCTCGTGCTCAGTATGGGTATCGAGCGCCGAAGTCGCCTCGTCCAGCACCAGGATCGGCGGCGCCTTCAAGACCGTGCGCGCGATCGCGACGCGCTGCTTCTCGCCGCCCGACAGTTTCAGCCCGCGTTCGCCGACCTGGGTCTCGTAGCCCTTCGGCGCCATGCGGATGAAATGGTCGATCTGTGCCAGCTGCGCCGCCTCTTCGACTTCGGCGTCGTCGGCGTCCCAGCGACCGTAGCGGATGTTGTAGCGGATGGTGTCGTTGAACAGCACGGTGTCCTGCGGCACCATGCCGATCGAGGCGCGCAAGCTGGCCTGCGTGACCTCGCGAATGTCCTGGCCGTCGATCAGGATCCTGCCGCCGGAGATGTCGTAGAGACGGAACAGGAGCCGCGAGATGGTCGACTTGCCCGCACCCGACGGGCCGACGATCGCGACCGTCTTGCCGGCCGGCACCTCGAAGCTGATGCCTTTCAGGATCGGCCGCGCCGGCTCATAGGCAAAGCGCACGTCCTCGAAGCGCACATTGCCGGCGGAGACCACCAGCGGCTTCGCATCGGGCACATCCTTGATTTCGGCTTCGCGGCCGAGGACGTTGAACATCTTCTCGATGTCGATGATCGCCTGCTTGATCTCGCGATAGACCATGCCCATGAAATTCAGGGGCTGGTAAAGCTGGATCATCATGGCGTTGACAAGCACGAAATCGCCGACCGTGTTGGTGCCGTTGCGCACGCCGATCGCGCACATCAGCATGGTCGCGGTCAGCCCCAGCGTGAAGATCACGGCCTGGCCGGTGTTGAGCACCGCGAGCGAGGTGTAGCTGTGGACGCTCGCCTCCTCGTAGCGCGCGACCGACTTGTCGTAGCGCTGCGCCTCGCGCGCCTCGGCGCTGAAATACTTCACGGTTTCGTAGTTGAGCAACGAGTCGATCGCCTTGGTGTTCGCCTCGGTGTCGGAATCGTTCATCTTGCGGCGGATGCCGATCCGCCACTCGGTCGCGATGTAGGTGTAGTACATGTAGAGCGTGACCGTGATCAGGGTCGCGACCACGTAGCGCCAGTCGAATTGCCAGAGCAGCACCGCCATCAGCAGAGTGACCTCGACGATGGTCGGGATCAGCTGCAGGATCACCATGCGCACGATGACCTCGATGCCCTCGCGGCCACGCTCGAGCACGCGCGTCAGGCCGCCGGTCTTGCGCTCGAGGTGAAAGCGCAACGACAGCTCGTGCATGTGGATGAAGGTGATGGTGGCGAGCTTGCGCACCGCATGCATGGCGACGCGCGCAAAGATGCCGTCGCGCCATTGGGTCAGCAGCGCCATCAGGACGCGCATCACACCGTAGCTCGCGGTCAGCAGCAGCGGCGAGGCGATCACCCAGAGGTGCCAATTGTCCGCCTGCACCGGCGCCGTGTTGGCGCCGGTCAGCGCATCGGTCGCCCATTTGAAGCTGAACGGCACCGTCAGCGTGATCAGCTTGGCAGCGAGCAGCAGTACGAGCGACCACACCACGCGCATCTTCAGGTCGACGCGGTCGCCCGGCCAGATATAGGGCCACAGATGCGCCAGCGTGCCCATCAGCGTCGCCCGCTCCGGCGGACCGCCGGCGGGGTTGGGAACGTCGGCGCCGTCGAACGGTTGAGGTCGGTCCATCAAAAAGCCTGAAAGCCCGCCGGATGCGGGCGTCGCTGCGATTAACGATTTTCGTCCGTCATATAGAGCCTTCCCGATGTCAACGCACCCCGCCAGATGGCGAATCTTCGATTGTTTGTCGCCATTTACCGGTAAATTCCCCAGAGTATCGAATCACCGATTGGGCTTGACGCCTGTTCGCTGCAATGCATCATGGCACCAATGAGCACGATCAAAACCGTCTGCGTCTATTGCGGCTCCGGCCCCGGAACCAATCCCAACTTCATCGAAGCGGCAAAGGCGCTTGGCAAATCGCTGGCGGACAATAAGATCCGCCTCGTCTATGGCGGCGGCTCGCTTGGCCTGATGGGGGCGGTCGCAACCTCGGTGCTGGATCACGGCGGCACCGTCACCGGCATCATCCCTGACTTCCTGCGGATGCGCGAGAACGCGCTGACGCGGGTGCAGGAGATGGTCGTCACGCCAGACATGCACGAGCGCAAGCGGCTGATGTTCGAGCGCTCGGACGCCTTCGTGGCCTTGCCCGGCGGGCTCGGCACGCTCGAAGAGCTGGTCGAGCAGTTGACCTGGCAGCAGCTCGGCCGTCACGCCAAGCCGGTGCTGCTCGCCAATGTGGACAATTTCTGGGAGCCGCTGTTCTCTCTGGTGTCCCACATGCGCCAGACCCAGTTCATCCGGGCCGGACTTTCCGTCGATATCCTGAAAGCGGACAAGGTCGAGGAGATCGTCCCACGGCTGCGCGCCGCGGCTGCGCAGATTCCCGACGGCCAGCGCGATCTTGCGCCGGAAGTGGCGCGCAAGCTCTAGTCCGCAGGAAACGTCACCGCCTCGATCCGATTACCATCTGGGTCGGTGACGAAGGCCGCGTAATAGCGCACGCGGTCATGCGGACGGATGCCGGGCGCACCGTCCGAGGCGCCGCCGGCGGACAGCGCTGCGGCGTGAAACGCATCGACCTCGCTTGTCGTCTTCGCCCGAAGGCAGATATGCACGCCGCTTTCGGGGGCTACCGGCGGCATGGCCTCGCGCAGATTGATCCAGAATTCCGGATAGGCCTTGCCGAAGCCGACCGTGCGCGGCCGCGTGACGAGGCGCAAAAGGCCGATGGCGGCGAGCGTGGCCTCGTAGAATTTCGCGGCGCGATCGAGATCGCTGACGCCGACGGAGATGTGGTCGATCATGTGTGTGCACCCTCCTCGATCTGCCGTAGCCCGGGCTACATTTTGTCTACGCCGGCGCGCCCGACTTCACGAGCTTGTAGATCACCGAATCCATCAGCGCCTGGAACGAGGCGTCGATGATGTTGGGGGAGACGCCGACCGTGGTCCAGCTGTCGCCGTTCTCGTCCTCGCTCTCGATCAGGACGCGTGTGACTGCGCCGGTGCCGCCGTTGAGAATACGCACGCGGTAGTCGATCAGCGTCAGGCCCTCGATGTATTTCTGGTACTTGCCGAGGTCCTTGCGCATGGCGAGGTCGAGCGCGTTGACGGGACCGTTGCCTTCGGCGGCCGAGATCAGATGCTCGCCGGCGACGTCCACCTTCACCACGGCCAAAGCGACGGTGACACGTTCGCCGAGCGCGTTGTAGCGCTGCTCGACATTGACGTCGAACTGCTCGACCTCGAAATAATGCGGCACCTTGCCGAGCGTGCGGCGCGCCAGCAGCTCGAACGAGGCGTTGGCGGATTCGTAAGCGTAGCCGGCGGCCTCACGCTCCTTCAATTCCTCGACGAGGCGCGTCAGCTTCGGATCGCTCTTCTCGTAGGGAATGCCGGCCCGGTCGAGCTCGGCGATGACGTTGGAACGTCCGGCCTGGTCCGAAACCAGTACCTTGCGGTGGTTGCCGACCGTCTCCGGCAGCACGTGCTCGTAGGTCTGCGGGTCCTTCAGCACCGCGGAGGCATGAATGCCGGTCTTGGTGACGAAGGCGCTCTCGCCGACGTAGGGAGCGTGCCGGTTCGGCACGCGATTGAGCATGTCGTCGAGCGTGCGCGAGACCTTGACCAGCGTCGCCAGCTTCTCGGCCGTGACGCCGATCTCGAAGGTGTCGGCAAAGTCCTTCTTCAATTTCAGCGTCGGGATCAGCGAGCAGAGATTGGCGTTGCCGCAGCGCTCGCCGAGGCCGTTCAGCGTGCCCTGGATCTGCCGCGCGCCGGCACGCACCGCAGCGAGCGAATTGGCCACCGCCTGCTCGGTGTCGTTATGGGCGTGGATGCCGACATGATCGCCGGGGATGTGCTTCGTCACTTCAGTGACGATGGCCTCGACCTCGTCGGGCATGGTGCCGCCATTGGTGTCGCACAGCACCACCCAGCGCGCGCCGGCCTCATAGGCGGCTTTCGCGCAAGCGAGCGCGAAGCTCGAATCTTCCTTGTAGCCGTCGAAGAAATGCTCGCAGTCGAGCATGACCTCGCGGCCGGCGGCCTTCGCCGCTGCGACGCTGTCGCGGATGGAGGCGAAGTTTTCCTCCTTCGTCGTCTCCAGCGCGACGCGCACCTGATAGGCGGATGCCTTTGCCACGAAGCAGATCGCGTCGGCCTTCGCTGCCAGGAGCCCGGCCACGCCGGGATCGTTCGAGACCGAGCGTCCGGCCCGTCGGGTCATGCCGAACGCCGTGAAGCGTGCATGCTTGAACTCCGGCTTTGTGCCGAAAAACTCGGTGTCGGTCGGATTGGCGCCGGGATAGCCGCCCTCGACATAATCGATGCCGAGGTCATCGAGCATCGCCGCGATGACCTGCTTGTCGGCCAGCGTGAAATCGACGCCGTTGGTCTGTGCGCCGTCGCGCAGCGTGGTGTCGAACAGATAAAGGCGCTCCTTGCTCATTGCCCCGCTCCGAGCGTCTTCTTCATGGTCGTGTTGGCCAGCCACTCGTCGTTGACGGTGATGCTGTTGCGCTGCATGGCGACGTAGCCGCGCTTGGCGAAAAAGCCTTGGGCGGTGTCACTGGCATCGACCGTGAGCGCTGCAGCGCCACGGCCGCCGGCAAGCTTCTCCAACGCGTCAGTCAGCATGGCCGCGATACCCTGCCCGCTGACGGCCGGATGCACATAGAGCATGCGAATGTGATCGGCGCCGCGCAGCGATGCAAAGCCGACCGGCGATCCCTCGAGCGTCGCGATCAGCGTCAGGTCGGACGCGAGATGCTTGCCGAACTCTTCGCTGTCCGCCGCCTCCATCCAGGCCTGCTGCTGCGCCTCGCTATAGTCGTCGCCGGTCAGTTCCTCGATGCTGGCGGCGAAGATCGCGGCGAGCACCGGCACGTCATCGGGCAGGAACGGCCGCAGGCCGGGCTTTGGGTGTGCTTGTGCCATCGTCCTTACCACATCCCATAGAGCTTGAGCACCAGCGCCACCGCGCCCGCGAGCAGCGCGATCTTCAGCGCGATGTAATAGAGCCAGTGCCGCGGGAAAGGCGTGTCGGGCCGGGTCATCGCGCGATCTCCCAGGTTGTTCCTTCCTTGGAATCCTTGATCACAACGCCCATTGCAGCAAGCAAATCGCGAATGCGGTCGGACTCCCCAAAGTCCTTGCGGGTCCGGGCCGCCGTCCGCTCCGCGATCAGGCGCTCGACTTCCCCGGCATCGACGCCGCTCGCCTGCTGCTTGCGGCCTTCCCACTGAGCCGCGGTCTCGGAGAGGAAACCAAGCAGCCTTAATGCCCCCGCCAAAGCGGGCACATCGGTAGCACGCAGGCTGTGCAGCGCCGCGATCGCCAGCGACGTGTTGAGATCGTCGAGCAGCGGCTCGACCACCGACGCAGCCGGCTCGCCGGGCGCAACGTCGGCCGCGACACGATACCAGTCGTCGAGCGTCTTGGCGCTCTCCTCCAGCGACTTCAAGGTCCAGTCGATCGGCGAGCGGTAGTGCGTCTTCAGCATGTTGAGGCGCAGCACCTCGCCCGGCCAGTCCTTCAGCAGCTCATGGATCGTGATGAAATTGCCGAGGCTCTTCGACATCTTCTCACTCTCGACCTGCAGGAAGCCGTTGTGCATCCAGTAGTTCGCCATGCGCTCGCGGTGAAAGGCGCAGCAGGTCTGCGCGACTTCGTTCTCGTGATGCGGAAACACGAGATCGATGCCGCCACCATGGATGTCGAAATGCTCGCCGAGATGCTTCCAGGCCATGGCCGAGCATTCGACGTGCCAGCCTGGGCGCCCCTCGACCGCAATTCCGGCGGGCGAGGGCCATGACGGCTCGCCGGGCTTGGACGGCTTCCACAGCACGAAGTCGGTGGCATCGCGCTTGTAGGGCGCGACATCGACGCGGGCGCCGGCGATCATCTCGTCGAGCGAACGCTTCGACAGCGCGCCATAACGCGGCAGCGAGGAATTTGCCGCGTTCATCGCTTGCGGCGAGAACAGCACGTGGTCCTCGGCGACATAGGCAAAGCCGCCCTTGACCAGCCGCTCGATGATCTCGCGCATCTCGCCAATATGCTCTGTCGCGCGCGGCTCCACGCTCGGCCGCAGGCAGCCGAGCGCATCGACATCGGCGTGAAACTGCGCGCCGGTCTGCTCGGTGACCTTGCGAATGGCCTCGTTCAGCGGCAGACCGGGGAAATCGCGCGCGGCGCGGTCGTTGATCTTGTCGTCGACGTCGGTGATGTTGCGGACATATTTGACGTGCGCCTCGCCGTAGATGTGGCGCAGCAGCCGAAACAACACGTCGAACACGATCACCGGCCTGGCATTGCCGATATGGGCGAAGTCATAGACGGTCGGTCCGCAGACATACATGCGGACGTCCTTCGCATCGATCGGTACGAAGGTGCGCTTTTCCCGGCTCAGCGTATCGTAGAGGCGCAATTCCATAGGGATACCCGTCGGCTGTTGGCCGGGCGTCCAGGTCTCTCAATGTGTTTGAGAAATGACGGCTCCAGCCAGCGATTCGCTAGCTCGTAATCTCGCAAATGATGCAAATGGCGAGGAGACCGTTCATGCGGAACATATGGGCTATGAGGCGGCCCCGCGTCAAGGGAGCCCCGAAATGCCGTTTTATGGTCCCGCAAAGCGCGCGGTCGCCCGGATAGTTACGATCCCCTAACTATTTGAGCCCATTCTGGAACCAGATTGTTCCACCTTTTGCCGCTCGGTATTTTCATGCGATCCTTGCTCGCGCTCATTTTCAGCGCCTCGATCCTCGCGGCATCCGGTGCCTGCGCCGAGACCCGCGTCTTCATCATCGCCAACGGCTCAGACGACCAGTGCGTGGCCAAGGGTGACAAATGCGGCGCCTCCGTCGCCCGGACCTATTGCCAGTCACGAGATTTTGCCCAGGCATCAAGCTATCGCCGGGTCGATCCCGACGAAATTACCGGCTCTGTCCCCAAATCCGGCACAAATTGCTCTCATGGCCATTGCGACGAATATGTCGCAATCACCTGCCAGCGCTAATTTGCTCGGAGCTGGCACAGCTTAGCCCGGTCCTTTGGCCCCTGAAACGACGTGACGATGCCGCAGGAAGCGGCTATGGGAGGGCGCGTTCGGCCCTTCCAAGTCACGTGGAACGTCACCTTGGGCCGTGACCTCGCTAGAATGGCGGATATGCCTGAATTCCTGTCCCTCTCCCGTGCCCGCTTCGTCCTTGCCTGCACCGTGCTCTTGAGCACGGCCGTGCTCGTCACCGGCGCTTTCGCGCAGGCCGGCCCGCCCGGACCGCCGCCTCAGCCGGGGCAAAACGGACTCGGGCCCAATCCGATGTGCGTGCGGCTGGAGGGCCAGCTCGCGGCGCTCGACCGCGGCGGCAGTGGCGACCCCGCGCGTGAGGAGCAGATCCGCCGTTACCAGGATTCCCAGGCCAAGCAGCAGGCCGAGCTCGACCGTGTCACCATGCAGGCCAAGCGCATGGGCTGCGATTCCTCCGGCTTCTTCTCGCTGTTCAACGGCCAGTCGGCGCAATGCGGCCCGGTCAACACCCAGATCCAGCAGATGCGCGCCAATCTGGACCAGATCACCGGCAATCTCGAACGCCTGCGCGGCGGCGGTGGCGGCGGCTACAGCCCCGAGCGCGACAACCAGCGCCGCTCGGTGCTGGTGGCGCTGGCGCAGAACAATTGCGGCCCGCAATATGCCAACGCCGCGCAAGGCCAAGGTGGCGGCAACTTCCTCAGCAATCTGTTCGGCGGCAACAACGCCGGCAATCCGCAAGCCGTGCCGCCTTCCGATCTCGGCCCGCAATCCGGCACCTACCGCACCGTGTGCGTGCGCACCTGCGACGGCGCCTATTTCCCGGTCTCGTTTGCCACGGTGCCCGCGCGCTTCCCCGACGACGAGAAGACCTGCAAGGCGCTGTGCCCGGCCGCGGAAGCCGTGCTCTACACCCATCGCAATCCCGGCGAGGACATGAATTCGGCGGTCTCGATCAGCGGCCAGCCCTACACGGCGCTGCCGACCGCGTTCAAATTCCGCAGCGAGTTCAACCCGTCATGCTCCTGCAAGGCCGCGGGCCAGTCCTGGGCGGACGCGCTGAAATCGGCCGACGACAAGGCGGCAGCCGAGCAGCAGGGCGACATCATCGTCACCGAGGAAAGCGCCAAGAAGATGCAACAGCAGCGGCTCAACAAGGGCACGCCTGCGAACGCCAAGAAGGGCGCAGCTCCCGCGCCGACGACGGCGGCTGCACCGGCTGCGGCGCCTCCGGTGGATACCGGCGCGGAGAACAAGCCGATCCGCTCGGTCGGGCCGACCTTCCTGCCGCAGCAGCAGAAATAGTTATAGCGGCAGGCCGCCGCTCCACATTCAACTGTCATGCCCCGCGAAGGCGGGGCATCCAGTACTCCGCGGCGGACGTCGGTTTTCACAATATCGGCCGCGGCGTACTGGATCATCCGCCTTCGCGGATGATGACAGCAATTCCCTGAGCGCCACCGCCCGCCTCGCTTTCACCCCTCGAACGCGTCGATCGAGGCCTTGCTGGCGCGCGAGACCAGGGTCTCGTCCGCGGCGGGCAGCTTCTCGCCCTTGTCGCGGAAGCGGTTGGTGATGGGATAGCGGCGGTCGCGGCCGAAATTCCGCGGTGTCACCTTCACGCCGGGCGCAGCCTGGCGGCGCTTGTATTCGGCGACGTTGAGCAGATGGTCGATGCGGGCGACGGTTTCGCGATCGAAGCCGGCGGCAATGATTTTTTCGAGCGGCTCTTCGCGCTCGATCAGACGCTCCAGAATGGCGTCGAGCGCCTCGTAGGGCGGCAGCGAGTCCTGATCGGTCTGGTTCTCGCGCAGTTCCGCGCTCGGCGGCCGGGTGATGATGTCGGGCGGGATCACTTCGCCCGCGGACCCGAGTGCGCCATCGGGCTTCCAGCCGTTGCGCAGGGTCGCCAGCCGAAACACCTGTGTCTTGTAGATGTCCTTGATCGGATTGAAGCCGCCGTTCATGTCACCATAGAGCGTGGCATAGCCGACCGACATTTCCGACTTGTTGCCGGTGGTCATCACCATCAGGCCGGTCTTGTTGGAAATCGCCATCAAGAGTGTGCCCCGGGTGCGAGCCTGGAGATTCTCCTCGGTGATGTCGGGAGGCAGGTTCTTGAAGAGGCCCGACAGGATGGTCTCGAACCCGGTCACGGCCTCTGCGATCGGCAGCACCTCATAGCGAATGCCGAGATGGCCGGCGAGTTCGCCCGCGTCGGCGATCGAGTGTGCCGCGGTGTAGCGATACGGCAGCATCACGCCGTGCACCTGATCGGCGCCGAGCGCATCGACCGCAATCGCTGCACACAAAGCTGAATCGATCCCGCCGGAGATGCCGAGCAGCACGCCGGGAAAGCCGTTCTTGACGACATAGTCGCGCAGCCCCAGCACGCAGGCGGCGTAATCGGCCTTGTCGCCCTCGGGTTGCTCGGCAACCGGACCCGCGCAGCGCCAATCGTCGCCGTTTCGCGTGAAGCGCAGCGTGACGATGCTCTCTTCGAAGGCCGGCAATTGCGCCGCCAGCGAGAGGTCGCCGTTGAGCGCGAAAGACGCGCCGTCGAACACCAGCTCGTCCTGGCCGCAGACCTGGTTGAGATAGACCAGCGGCAGCCCGCTCTCGGTGACGCGCGCCACCGCGACCGACAGGCGCAAATCGTTCTTGTCGCGGGCGTAAGGCGAACCGTTCGGCACCAGGATGATCTCCGCGCCGGTCTCGGCCAGCGTCTCGACCACGTTCTCGTAGTCCCCGGATTCTTCCAGCCAGATGTCCTCGCAGATGGGAACGCCGATGCGCACGCCGCGCGCGGTCACGGGACCGGCGGCAGGCCCACGCGAAAACAACCGCTTCTCGTCGAACACGCCGTAGTTCGGCAGATTGCATTTGAAGCGAAGGGCGGCGATGCGCCCGCCGTCGAGCAGCGCGCAGGCATTGTAGAGCTTGCCGTCCTCGACCCAGGGCGTGCCGACCAGCATGGCCGGACCGCCATCGGCGGTGTCGCGCGCGAGGCTCTCGATCGCGGCGCGGCAGGCCGCCTGGAAGGCCGGCTTCTGCACGAGGTCTTCCGGCGGATAGCCGGCGATGAACAATTCCGGAAACAGCACGAGATCGGCGCCGTCGGCGGCGGCACGCGCGCGCGCAGCCCGCGCCTTGGCGGCGTTGCCCTCGATGTCGCCCATAACAGGATTGAGCTGGGCGAGCGTGACCGCGAATGCTTTGAGACGTTCGGTCATGGCCGCCGCGCTCCGATCAGATAAATCCCAGTCGCTCGATGATGGCGATGATCCAGAACACGCCGGCCATCAGCAGCGCGACGCCCACCGCCGCCGAGCCCATGTCCTTGACCCGCCCGATCTGCTTGTCGTGATCCATGGTCAGCCGATCGGCCAGCTTTTCGATCGCGGTGTTGAGCAGCTCGACGGTGAGCACGAACGCAACCGAACAGACCAGCTCGACCGCGCGCATCGCAGTCGCGCCGACCAGCCAGGCCAGCGGCAGCGACGCCAGGAGCGCAAAAATCTCCTCGCGGACGGCCTGCTCCGATCGGAACGCAAAGGCCAGACCGTTACGGGAATTGATCGTGGCCTTCCAGATCCGCAGCAAGACCCTAGAGCCCCGCTGCGGCCGGCATCGGCGTGGCCTTGCCCGCGCGTTCCTGCTTGAGGAGCTCCGCAATCAGGAAAGCCATGTCGATGGATTGCTCGGCATTGAGACGGGGATCGCAGACCGTGTGGTAGCGGTCGTTGAGGTGCTCATCGGTGATCGCGCGGGCGCCGCCAATACACTCGGTGACGTCCTGCCCGGTCATCTCCAGATGCACGCCGCCGGCATGGGTGCCCTCGGCGGCATGGATCGTGAAGAACGACTTCACTTCGGACAGGATGCGGTCGAACGGCCGCGTCTTGTAGCCCGAGGTCGAGGTGATGGTGTTCCCGTGCATGGGATCGCACGACCAGACCACCACTTTGCCCTCGCGCTTCACGGCGCGGATCATGTTCGGCAGATGCTCGCCGACCTTGTCGGAGCCGAAGCGGCCGATCAGCGTCAGCCGGCCCGGCTCGTTGTCGGGGTTGAGAACGTCGATCAGCTTCAAGAGTTCGTCGGGCTTGAGCGACGGGCCGCATTTCAGCCCGATCGGGTTCTTGATGCCGCGGAAATACTCGATATGGCCGTGATCGAGCTGGCGGGTGCGGTCGCCGATCCAGATCATGTGGCCGGAGGTCGCGTACCAGTCGCCGGTGGTGGAATCGACGCGTGTCAGGGCCTGCTCGTAGCCGAGCAGCAGCGCCTCGTGGCTGGTGTAGAAATCGGTGGCGCGCAGCTCGGGATGGGCCTCGAGATCGAGGCCGCAGGCGCGCATGAAATTGAGCGCGTCCGAGATGCGATCGGCCAGCTCCTTGTAGCGGCGGGACTGCGGCGAATCCTTGAGGAAGCCGAGCATCCACTGATGCACGCTGCCGAGATTGGCGTAGCCGCCGGTGGCGAAGGCGCGGAGCAGGTTCAGCGTCGCGGCCGACTGGCGATAGGCCATCAGCTGGCGCTGCGGGTCCGGCACGCGCGCTTCCCTGGTGAAGGCGATGTCGTTGACGATGTCGCCGCGATAGCTCGGCAGCTCGACGCCGTTGATCTTCTCGGTCGGCGACGATCGCGGCTTGGCGAACTGGCCGGCCACGCGGCCGACCTTCACCACCGGCACGGCGCCGGCATAGGTCAGCACCACCGCCATCTGCAGCAGCACGCGGAAGAAATCGCGGATGTTGTTGGCGCCGTGCTCGGCAAAGCTCTCGGCGCAATCGCCGCCCTGCAGCAGGAAGGCCTCGCCGGCGGCAACGCGCCCCAGCGCCTTCTTCAGGTTGCGCGCCTCGCCCGCGAACACCAGCGGCGGAAAGGTCGCAAGCTGCGCCTCGACGTCAGCCAGGGCCTTGGCGTCGGGATAATCGGGCACCTGTAGCACCGGCTTGCTGCGCCAGGACTCGGGCGTCCACCGCTCGGACATCGCAATCTCTCCGTGAAGCAAAAAGCACAACCTGATCTAGGGGTTGCGAGGGCCGCCTTATACACAGGCTGGCACGACATCGCCAGTTGTAAATCCATTCGGCACTGCAAACCCTTGCGGGGAAAGCCAAATTCGCATTTGCTGGGCGGGCGAGGCAACTGGCAGGATACCTTGCGCCCATGGACGCGGCACCGGACGACGTTTTCATCGACGAGATCAACTTCCCGGCGACCGACGGGTATGCCCTGACGGGCACGCTGTTCCTGCCGCGCGGCACCAAACGCCATGCCGTGCTGATCAACTCGGCGACGGCCGTCCCGCGCAAAATCTATCGCGGCTTTGCCTCCTACCTCGCCCATCGCGGCTGCGCCGTGCTCACCTACGACTATCGCGGCATCGGCGACTCGCGGCTGCCGGCGATGGTCGGCTACAACCAGCCGAAATCGCTGGTGGGCTTCAAGGCCTCGATGTCGGATTGGGCCGCGCTCGACGTCACCGCCGCGGTCAGCTGGATGCGGGAGCGGTACAACACCCTGCCGCTGGCCTATGTCGGCCATTCCTTCGGCGGCCAGGCGCTGGGGCTGATCGCCAACAACAGCGAAATCTCGCGCGCTGCCTTCGTGGCCTCGCAGGCGGCGACCTGGCGGCTGATGACCTCGCCGGAAAAATACCGCGTCTTCGCCTTCATGAACCTCATCGGCGTGCCGCTCGTTCACACGCTCGGCTACGCCCCGGGCTGGGCCGGCGTCGGCGAGGATCTGCCCAAGGGCGTCTTCCTGCAATGGGCCGAATGGGTCTCGAGCCCCCGCTACCTCTTCGATTCAAAACTGCCGGCGCTGGAGAATTTTGCAAAGTTCAAGGGCGAGCTGCGGGCGCTCTGTTTCTCCGACGATCCCTGGGCAACCCAGCCCGCGGTCGAGCTGCTCGCGAGCGGGTTCACCACGATCAAGCCGGAGGTGCTCAACGTCAAGCCGTCCGACGTCGGCGCCAAGGCCATCGGTCATTTCGGCTTCTTCCGCCCCGAGCATCGCGACACGCTGTGGCGCGGGGTGGCGGAATGGATTCAGGGTGACTGAGACACAGCTTCGCGTCCTCGCGGCGTGTCCCGGACGCACTGCGGCCGCAGCACGGGACCTTCGTTTGAACACACACGGTCTCAACATCGTCATTGCGAGCGCAGCGAAGCAATCCAGACTGTGGCTGCGGAAACAGTCTGGATTGCTTCGTCGCAAGAGCTCCTCGCAATGACGGAGTGTGAGCACGCGTCTCCCGTGTCCCGGACGCACTGCAATGCCCTTCGCTTTGCGGCCTTAACAGAGAGTGTGCGCGCTGAAAGGCGTGCGCGAGGTCGCATTGTGCTGAAACCTGCTTTTTTGTGCTCGGCACAAAACTTTCCGCGCAGTTGGTTGTTGGACCTCGTGTACCGCGCTCAGATGGAGCATCGAGGATGTTTGGCAGGTCCAACGGCATTTGGTTGAACGAACCGAAACAATGGTCTGAAAAGGACGACATCCTCGAAATGGTCACGGACCATGCCACCGACTTCTGGCGCGAAACCCATTACGGTTTTATCCGCGACAGCGGGCATTTTCTTGGGTTTCCGGTCGGAGATGCATTCACGGCCGAACTCCGCATCCGAGGCGATTTCAAAACGCTTTATGATCAAGCGGGCCTCATGGTGCGCGTGGACGAACGTTGCTGGCTCAAGGCCGGGATCGAGTTCGCGGATGGGCGCGCAATGCTGTCGAGCGTGCTGACCGACGGGCGATCGGACTGGGCGACTGCACCCTATCAGCACGACGCCGGTGACTTCAGCTTGCGCGTTACGGTGGCGCACGGCGTTCTTCGTTTGCAGTCTTCGAACGACGGCAAGATATGGCCTCTCATGCGGCTTGCGCCATTCGCAGAGAACTCGTCCTATCTTGTAGGACCGATGGCCTGCACGCCGGAGCGGTCCGGGCTCGCGGTCGCATTTTCAGATTTTCGGCTGACGCCGCCACTCGGTAAGGATCTTCACGATTTGCAATGAGGAGCGTGGGTGCACCTGACCGGAAGCCCCGTCAGGCGGACATCCGATGAATGCGACCGCCCTACCGGATGATCGTCGTCAGCGACGAGTAACGCCTGTTCGGCTTGGCCTCGCCCGCCGAGAACTGCGCGAACGCATCGCTGACGCGCCTGGCCGGCGTGATCCCGTCGGCAAAGCGGAATTCCTTCGGCTGCGGCGCGTAGAAGCTGGCGCGGAAATAGTTGTCGTCGAAGCGCGCCTCGCCGACCCCGAACAATGCGTCGCAGGCGAACAAGAGCGCGTAGACTCCCGCGAGCGCAGCGACGACCTCCTTGAGAACTGACATGTTGATGCCCCATCCTTTTGCCCGGGAGCATGCACGCCGGTTCCAAAGCCGGGGTTTAAGGCTACGCTCTTCTTGTCCGCAGGGTTTGCCGTCCCCGAGCGGATTGCAGACAATTTTATCGATCTCGAGATTTCAGGCTGGCTGAATTGTCGCTCTCAGCGGTGCCATGCTCGCCGCGGGAAATACCGCCTGTTAATTCTCTCGTGGTGAGGTCCGGTTTTTGGATGTCAGACCGGCCCGGACAGGCCGCGAAAGTGGCCCCGGAGCTCGACCATGGAACCACCGCCTCCCGACCACCGATTGCACGACAAGGTCACGCTCGCCGAACTCCTGGGTGCGCTGAGCTACGCGCTCGACCTGACCGAGGGACAGCCGGCTGGACATTGCGTGCGATGCAGCCACATCGGCGTCGAGATCGGCAGGGAGATCGGGCTTGGCGAGCAGGAGATCACCGAGCTGTATTACGCGCTGCTGCTGAAGGATCTCGGCTGCAGCAGCAATGCCGCCCGCATCTGCGAGCTGTATCTGACCGACGATCTCTCCTTCAAGCAGGACTTCAAGCTGATCGACGGGAGTTTGTCCCAGGCACTGCGCTTCGTGCTCAGCCACACCGGCCTGAAGGCCGGGTTGGCCGAACGATTCCGCGCCATCGTCAATATCTTCCAGAACGGTGGCGAGATCGCGCGCGAGCTGATCGAGACCCGCTGCCACCGCGGCGCGGATATCGCCCGCAAGATGCGCTTCTCCGACCTGGTCGCCGAAGGCATCAAGAATCTGGACGAGCACTGGGACGGCAGCGGCAAGCCCCTAGGCTTGTCCGGCACCGTCATCCCGATCTATTCGCGCATTGCCCTGCTCGCGCAGGTCGTCGACGTCTTCCACATCGCAAACGGACCCGAGGCCGCTCTTCGCGAGGCCAGGAACCGGTCGGGCCTCTGGTTCGATCCCGACCTGGTCGCGGCTTTCGAGCGCGTGGCGGCAAGACCCGGATTCTGGGACACAGGCACCGACCTCGGGCACGAATGCGCCATTTCACACGCGCCCGCACAGGCGAGCCTGCCGATCGACGAGGACTATCTCGACGACATTGCAGCCGCGTTCGCCCAGGTGGTGGATTCCAAAAGCCCTTACACCAGCGGTCACAGCGAGCGCGTCACGCTGTTCACCGACATGATCGCCGAGGAGCTTGAGTTCAGCGCCGAGCAGCGGCGCTGGCTCAAGCGCGCGGCACTGCTGCACGACATCGGCAAACTCGGCGTCAGCAACGCCATCCTGGACAAGCCCAGCAAGCTGGATGACGCCGAATGGGACATCATGAGGATGCATTCGGCGCATTCCGAGGCGATCCTGTCACGCATCGGCGCATTCCGCAGCCTCGCTCCGATCGCGGGCGCGCATCATGAGCGGCTGGACGGCAAGGGTTATCCGCGCGGCCTCGCAGGGGACCAGATCAGCCTGGAAACCCGCATGATCACGACCGCGGACATATTCGATGCGCTCACCGCCGATCGGCCCTATCGCGCCGCCATGCCGGTGACAAAAGCGCTGGGGATCATGTCCGAAATGGTCGGCACCCAGATCGATGCAAACTGCTTCGCGGCGCTTCAACGTGCGCTGGGACGCGTTCCCGGGACATTGGCAGCATGACGGCCGGGAGGCAACCTTCCTGATCCGGCCGCGCCCGTAACCTGTTTGCCGATCGCGGCATCGGAAGCCTTTGGCCACACGAACTCAATCGTGGGCGGCCTCCTTGCGATGACCGCTGTCGCTGAGGCGGTCGACCCAGGCGATGCCGACCGCCGAGATGATGAAGGTCAGATGGATCAGCACCTGCCACATCACGCCGGTCTCGGTGAAATTGCTGCGCGTGGTGCCGAGATTGCCGGCCTCGATGAAGGTCCTGAGCAGCGAGATCGAGGAGATGCCGATGATCGCCATCGCGAGCTTGATCTTGAGTACGCTGGCGTTGACGTGGCTGAGCCATTCCGGCTCGTCGGGGTGGCCGGTCAGGTTCAGCCGGGACACGAAGGTCTCGTAGCCGCCGACGATCACCATGATCAGGAGGTTGGAGATCATGACGACGTCGATCAGGCCGAGCACGACCAGCATGATCTGCTGCTCGCTGGCATCGAAGGAATGCACGACCAGATGCCAGAGCTCCTTGAGGAACAGCAGCACGTAGACGGCCTGCGCGACGATCAGGCCGATGTAGAGCGGAAACTGCAGCCAGCGCGAGCCGAAGATGAGCTGGGCGAACAGGCCGAGGCGCGGCGGCACGGCCTGCGCCGAAGGTGCTTTGGGTTCGGACGTCATGAATTGCTCCGGATTGCCGAAATTGATCGCCTCAGAGACTTGCGATGACGGGTGCGAGCTCGAGCGAGCCCCGATAGATCATCTCGAAGGCGACGTAAATGATGATGGCGAGGCCGACATAGGCGATCCAGCGCTGCTTCTGGAGCACGCGGCCGAGCAGGTCGGCGGCGACGCCCATCAACGCGACCGACAGCAACAGGCCGAAGGCGAGGATATAGGGATGCTCGCGCGCGGCGCCGGCGACCGCGAGCACGTTGTCGAGCGACATCGAGACGTCGGCCGCGATGATCTGCACCGCCGCCTGGCCGAAGGTCTTTCGCTGCACCGGCGCAGCCGCCGCGCCGCCGCCATGGCTGAATGCGAGTTCTTTCGAGTGCGCGGCCTGCTCGCGCAGCTCGCGCCACATCTTCCAGCACACCCAGAGCAGCAGCACGCCGCCCGCGAGCAACAGGCCTATGACCTGCAAGAGCTGGGTCGCCACGCCCGCGAAGACGATACGCAGCACGGTGGCGGCGGCGATGCCGACGATGATGGCGCGGCGGCGTTGCTCGGCCGGCAGTCCCGCCGCCGCGAGGCCGATGACGACGGCGTTGTCGCCGGCGAGCACGAGGTCGATCAGGACGACTTGAAGCAGCGCAGTGAGCGCTTCGGGTGTGATGAATTCAATCATGTTCGATCATTTTTTTGGCGCAGACGGATCGAGCCAATGCGGCTTCTTCCGCTCGACCCAATCCAGGACCTTCGAACGCGACGAACGCAGCGCGGGCACGTCCTCGGCAAGCAGCGCGAGGCCGAGCGGCAGCATCCAGACGCCGAGAATCGGCAGGAAGGAAAGCACGCCGCCGGCAACGAGCAGCGCGCCCGAGGGAATTCTGACCCATCGGCTCGATGGTTTGAGCAGATAGGTGACCGTGTCACCCATGCGTGGCGGCAGCCGATCGACGAGTTTGTCGAGGCGCGGGTCACCGCCGGCCATCTCGCCGGCGGAGCCTGCGGCCTCATTGCGACGCTCGTTCGATGCTGCGCTCATGCCTACTCCTCTGTGGCCAACGGCTGTTCGATGCGCTCCTTGCGCGAGTCGACCTGCTTCGCGCGCGGCAACACCAGCGTCAGCAGGCGCAACAATTTGATCGCCTGCACTTCATGGGGATGGACGTCCTCATCCGCCGCAGCGACGCGCTCCGACAGTTCGATCAGATGGGACGAGAGCGGCAGGTTCGAAACCGGCCGCAGCGTGTCGATCACGACATTGGCGAAATCCGGCTCTTCGAGCCGTTCGGCGAGTTCGTCGAACATGGCATAAAGCCGTTCCTCCGGAATGTGCGGCGCCAGCTTGCGATCCCTGACGAAACGGATCACCTCGTCGCGCTCGACAGGCGAAACGCGCCGGTCGGCGACCGCGACCAGCGCGCCCACGATCACCAGCGCGGCGGCAGCCTGCTCGTTCAGGCTGGACGGTTCCGTGATCTCGATCTCGATGGGATTTGAATGCTTGGCGTCAGTCATCGTTGCTCCTCAATTTGCGAAATGACCGCACGGAGCTGCGATGGGGACGAATGGTCGGAGAGAACGAACGAGGCCCGACAATCAGCCAATCCATCGCATTCGCGCGGGACAGGTCATCCGACATCGCGAGGTTTGCCGACTAGGTCAGCGTCCTCGCCAGAGGGGCCCGGATTCTTGTTCGTGTCAGAGATAAAGGTGCGTCTGGCGGAATCAAGGCGGCACGGCTGCGACCAGCCGCCGCATCGGTTCCATGTTGCGGGGCTTGGTTACGAAATGGTGTGCCAACACGCACATCGTCACGACGGAAACCACCGGCCAAACCCACGGCTATCGCATACGGCGCCTTGCACGAGTTGAGCGCGCGCCTCGTCCTTCGAGACGACCGCTTCGCGGTCTCCTCAGGATGAGGCTCAGCAGCGTCGGTGCTCGCTGAAGCTGGTGCCGCGCACTCGGTCCTCATCCTGAGGGCCCGCCAAAGGCGGGCGTCTCGAAGGATGGCCACAGGCAAGATTGCCACATGATGCGATAGCCATGCCGCCCAACCTACCCCGCCCGCTCGACGAGATGCGCACGGGACGGTCCGGGGTCGAACCGATCGCCGAAATATTGCGTTTCGTGGGCGACGAGGCCGTCGCGGAATTCCATGATGCTGACGACGTAGGACGGCACCCCGTCATAGCTCAGCACGAACTCGCTCACCCAGAGATCACCGCCGCCGATGATCCGCCGAACCGTGAAGCGCTTCCTGTTCGGCTGCACCGTCCGGCTTTGCTGGATGTTGCTGCGGCCGCGGATGCGCTCACCCGACTGCGGATAGTCGAGCACGGCGTCCTCGCGATAGATGTCGTGCTCGGCTTCGAAATCGTTCGCATCCGAGGCGTCCCAATGGCGCCTGAGCGCTGCCAGCGTCGCTTGATCGTCCATTGCGCTTCTCCCGTCGTCTCAGCCTTCAGATCGGCGCGCGGACGGCCGCAGACAAGGCACTCTCGCAACGTCTAACAACCACTAACGGGCGCAAGCCACGATCCGGGTGCAGATTGACGGCTGCCGCAATCTGGAATTCGCCAGATTGCGCAGGTACGGTGGTTTTGGCCGAGGAAGGTCCATGGCTCGTCTGCTCTCGCTCAATGTCGGCTTGCCGCGCGACGTCGCCTGGCAAGGCCGGACCGTTCATACCGGAATCTGGAAGACCCCCGTCACGGGCCCGCGCAGGGTACGCCGGCTCAACATCGACGGCGACGGCCAGGGCGATATTGCGGGTCACGGCGGCGAGCAGCGCGCCGTCTTCGTCTACCAGGACGAGTCCTACCGATACTGGCAGAAACATCTCGGCCGGTCCGACCTCGTTCATGGTCAATTCGGCGAGAACTTCACCGTCGAGGGCCTGGCCGACGCCGAGGTCTGCATCGGTGATCGCTACAGGATCGGCACCGCCCTGTTCGAGGTCACCCAGCCGCGCGTCACCTGCTACCGGCTCGGCATTCGCATGGACGAACCTGACATGCCCGCGCTGCTCGTCAAGCACGGCCGGCCGGGCTTCTATTTCCGTGTCATCGAGGAGGGCGACGTCGAGGCCGGCGACGAGATCGTGCAGGTCGAGAGCGGTCCGGAAGGCATGAGCGTCGCCGAGATCGATGCGCTGCTTTACTTGCCCCCTCATCCGCGCGAGCGCCTCGCGCGCGCGCTGAAAATTCCGGCGCTGAGCCGCGGCTGGAATCGCTCCTTTGCAGCGCTGCTGGCGCAGAAGGACAGCGCCGTCGCGGGAAACGCCGGGCTCGGCCCGACCGCCAGCCCGACGCCGGCCTGGCGCGGCTTCCGCCCCTTCCGCGTGTCGCGCAAGATCGCCGAAAGCGCCAGCGTGACCTCGCTGATGCTCGAGCCCGCGGATGGACAGCCGCTGGCGACCGCCCTGCCCGGTCAATTCGTCGTCGTGCGGCTGGGACCCTCCGCGATGACGCGCAGCTATTCGCTGTCTGACAGCACCGACGCCGCATCCTATCGCATCAGCATCAAGCGCGAGGCGCACGGCGCGGCCAGCTTCTATGTCGCCGAGACGATCCAGGTCGGCGATATCGTGCCGATCGGTGCGCCGCGCGGCAGTTTCACGCTCCGGCGCGACGCGCGGCCCGTGGTGCTGCTGAGCGCGGGCATCGGCGTGACGCCGGTGCTCGCCATGCTGCACGCCCTCGCCGCGGAACGCACGACGCGGGACGTCTGGTGGCTGCATGGTACACGCAACGGCCGCGAGCATCCGTTCGCGGCCGAGGCGCGCGGGCTTCTCGCCGGGCTGGCCCATCATCACAGCCATGTCTGCTTCAGCGCCCCCGATCCAGCCGACCGCGAGGGAGCCGACTTCGACAGCATGGGTCGTCTGGATCGACAGCGGCTCCAGATGCTCGATATTCCCATGGATGGCGATTTCTATCTCTGCGGACCGACGGCCTTCATGAGCGATCTCACCACCGGCCTCGGCGCGCTGGGCGTCGTGCCCGATCGCATCCACACCGAGCTGTTCGGCAGCAAGCCCTCGCTGACACCGGGTATCGCCGCCGCGCCGAAGACGACTCCACATCAGCCGGCAGGAGCACGCGGCCCGGGTCCGATAGTGTCGTTCGCCCGCAGCGGCCTCAACGTGTGCTGGGGGCCCTCCTACGCCAGCCTGCTCGAGCTCGCGGAGGCATGCGATGTCCCGGTGCGCTGGTCGTGCCGGACGGGGGTTTGCCACAATTGCGAGAGCGGCCTCGTGGCCGGAGAGGTCAGCTACACGTCGGATCCGCTCGACCCGCCGGCGGAGGGAAATCTGCTGATCTGCTGCGCACGACCGCAAGGCGACGTCGTGATCGATCTCTAGAGATACATCAGCGCCGGACACAGGAGGCTTCGATGCGAACTGACATCATGCCGGGAGTGACCTTCCCGGATTACGAACTCAGCGACCACACCGCAAAGCACCGCAAGCTCTCCGAGCTTCAGGGGGACGATCCCATGATCGTCGTGCTCGGCCGCGGCGGGTTCTGCCCGAAGGATCGCCGCCAGACCGAAGGGCTGGTTCAGCTCCATCGCGAGATGGAGGTCGGCTATTGCCGGCTGGTCACGATCACCACCGACAACATCACCGAGACCAATGAATATCGCAGCGGTGCCGGCGCGCACTGGCCCTTCCTCTCGGACCCCAGGCGGATCGTCCAGAAGGACCTCGACATCGCCGAATACACCGATCCCGTCCACAATCCCATGATCCCGCATGTCGTCGTGCTGGAGCCCCGCCTCGTCGTTCACAAGATTTACAACGGCTACTGGTTCTTCGGGCGTCCGACCATGGAGGAATTGCGCCAGGACCTCAGGGCCGTCAGCATGAAGTGCCGCCCGGACTGGGACATTACCGCGCCCGGATTCAAGGCACTCTGGGACCAGGGCCGCAAGGAGCATTTCTATCCCTACGGCAAGGCTTATCGCGAAACGCTCGGCGGCGGGGATTAGCGGTGCGAGCGGGCGGATCTCGTCGGGAACGCAGCCCGGGCAGATTTGTTGGTGCTGTCAGGACGCATCCCCGACAGGAACCCCATGTGCCGCTGGATCGCATACCGAGGCGAGACCACCTCGTTCGAGCCTTACGTCACCGAGCCCGAGCATTCGCTGGTCGCGCAGAGCATCCGCTCGCTGCAATCCACGGCGGGCTCGAACGGCGACGGCTTTGGGCTCGGCTGGTATGGCGAGCATCCGGAGCCCGGGCTTTATCGCGAGACGCGCCCGGCGTGGTCGGACGAAAACCTGCGTTACCTCTGCCGGCACCTGCGCTCGCATCTGTTCTTCGCCCATGTGCGCGCCGCCACCGGCACGGCGGTGACGCGGCAGAACTGCCATCCCTTTGCCTGCGGCCAATGGATGTTCATGCACAACGGATTCGTCGGGAGCTGGAATCGGCTGCGGCGCAAGGTCGAGGCGCTGATCCCCGATGCCTATTATCCGTCGCGGCTGGGCACGACCGATTCGGAAGCCGTGTTCCTGGCGATGATGGGCGCTGGCCTCGACGACGATCCGCTTGGAGCGACGCGCCGCGTGCTGCAGGCCCTGGTCGGCCTCGTCAACGAAGGCAATCTGCGCGAACGGCTGCGCTTCACCAGCGCGATCGCCAATGGCCGGGATCTCTATGCCTTCCGCGTCGCGATCAACGACGCCGCGAACACGCTCTATTACCGGGAGGACGGTGGCCAGGTCATCGTCGTGTCCGAACCGTTCGACAAGGAACCGGACTGGACCGAAGTGCCGCCGAACCACGCGCTGATCGCACGCGCGTCCGAAAGCGTGAAAATTGTTCCGTTCGACGCGACAATTTGCGGGAGCGCCGATGCGGAACCCGCCCCTGCCAGAAGGATTAGTGCCCGCAGGTGATTTTTGCCGGGTGGGACATGACCTTTGCTTCGGACGTTTTGAAACTGCTGCGTCTCGATTCATCGGATGACAAGCAGCATCTCGTGATTCGCTCCGCCGGCGGCGGGGCCAAAGCGGCTGAATATTCCTTCGGCATCGAGGAGGAGTATTTCCTGGCCGACCGCCGCAGTTTCGAAGTCGCCATCCACACGCCCAACGAGCTGTTCGAGTCGGCGAACTGGTCGACCGGCGGCCAGGCCATGCGCGAGATGCTGCAATCCCAGCTCGAGGTCGCCACCAACGTCCATGTCGACGTCAACGACGCCCGCGAAGAGCTTCGCTTCCTGCGGCGCGAAGTCGCCAACGTCGCCGCACAATATGGTTTCGTGATCATGGCCTGCGGCACGCACCCGACCGCGGTCTGGCGCATGTCGCAGCCGAGCCCGAAGCCGCGCTACGAGGAGATGATCGAGGATCTGCGCAGCATCGGCCATCGCAACATGATGTGCGGCATGCATGTGCACGTCCAGCTGCCAGATCCCGAGAAGCGCATGGCGGTGATGCGGGCGATGCTGCCGCATCTGCCGCTGTTCATCGCGCTGTCGGCGTCCTCCCCGTTCTGGAATTCGCACAAGACCGGACTGAAGGGCTACCGTCTCGCCGCCTATTCCGAGCTGCCGCGCACCGGCATGCCCGAATTGTTCGAGAGCCGGCGGGACTATGATGACTATGTCGGCGCCCTCCAGCGCTCCGGCGTCATTCCCGACGAAAGCCACATCTGGTGGGCGATGCGCCCCTCGATGCGGCACCCGACCCTCGAGCTTCGGGCGCCCGACACCTGCACTCTGGTCGACGACGCCGTCGCCATCGCCTCGCTCTATCGCTGCCTGACGCGCCACCTCTACCTGCGGCCTCATCTGTCGAAGGAAGTCACCGCGGTCGAACGCGCGATTGCGGTGGAGAACAAGTGGCGCGCCCAGCGCTACGGCACCGATTGCATCTTTGCCTCCAAGGACGGACCGGTCACGATCGCCGAGATGCTCTCCCGAATCATCGACGACACCGCCGAGGACGCCGACGCGCTGGGCTGCACCGCCGAGATCGAGCATTGCCGCACCATCGTGGAGCGCGGCAGCTCGGCCGAATTCCAGCTGCGCGCCTATCACGACAACGGCGACGACATCGCAGCCGTGTCACGATGGATCGCGACATCGACGATTTCGGGGACGAGCGCGCCGATCGGGCGCAGCGCGCCGGCGCCGTCATAGCGCCCGCGCAAGCTTTGCGGACGAGAACGTCATTTCCGAATTTGATATTCCGTGGGGGAATGAATGACTGACATCGCCTCGTGCGCCGGTTGCGGCCACAGCCTGGTCCCGATCCTGTCCGAGAACGGCCGCGCGCGGCCGAGCTGCTTCTGGTGCGACGGCGTCGATGCCCAGACCATGGAGATGGCAAAGTGGGCCGACAGCCCGGCCGGCAAGCCGGATCGGGCCGCGCCTCACGCTTTCGATTGAGCCGCCCTCCGCGTCAGGCCCGCGCCACCAGACGCGGACGGAATACGGACTCGACCGTCGGCGCACGAGCCGCGACCGGCTTTCGCGTCGGCCGGCGCCGCGGGATGAAGAAACTGTTCACGACGATCGGCTCGTGATCGCCGAGCGCAGTCCGCTCCTTCACCAGCAGGCTCATCACCGAGCGCATCTTGATGACTTCCTGCGCCACGAAGCTGCAGTCCTCGCCTCGGTTTATCTGCTCATGCATGATGGCTTCGGCTTCGCGCATGCTGACGCGGAGCGCTCGGATGGTTCTGCGAATTTCATTGATGCGGTTGTCCATGGCTGCCTCCATCTCGGTCGCAGCATAAGAACAAAACATGAACAATCTGTCAATCGCCGCCGTAGCGGATCGCGGCGTTATTACTTACCCGGACGGCATCGCTGCACGCGCACTGGCGAGGCTTGCCGACAAATTAGACAGGTCCCGTCAAGGCACCGGGAAGCATGTGCTCCCGACTGCGTCCGGCGATCGGAACGAGCTGTCGATCTAACCTCCCGTGCAACCACCGGATTTTTCCTGAACCGGCACATCCGCATCGCGGCGCCGGACCCGCTTGCTGCTTCGCAAACCAACTGGCCCAAAATTCGCAAAGAAGGTGCGAGCGAAGCAACGGCGCAGAGCGGAGAACGTCATGAACGTGCATGCTGCGGGCGATCTCAGGACGACTGGCCTCACCCATCCGAACGGCGCGCCGCTCCGCCTCAACACGCAAGACTTCGTCGCGATCGACCGCGACCGGAATGCGACATTCGAGGCGACCTATCGCCCGCAAGCACTCTACAATCGCGCCAACGAGGGCTTCCACGCCAACAACGAAACCTTCCTGCTCCACGAAGTCGCGACCAACCTGCCGATCTACCGCCCCGACACCGGTCCCACCGATTTCCACCTGCATCTTCCCCCCGGCGGCTTCCAGCTGGTGCTGGTGACCTCGGGCGCGTTCACCTTCGACTATGACGGGCGCTTCTACAATGTCGGCCCGGGCGCCGTGATGCTGCAAAGCGCGATCGTGCACCGCCAGCTGTTCTACACCTGGTCGGGCCTGTCGACCGAAGAGAACTTGAAGACGCCGCAGACGGTGGTGCCGGATCCGGTCTCGATGGGCTATTCGGGCAAATTCCTCGAAGCCTTCATCACCGATCCCACCACCTTTCCGAATCCCACCATCGTCGGTCCCGACCAGATCGACGAGGCCGAGACGCCGCGCGTGGCCTGGAGCCATCCGCTGCACGATCGCCCGGCCAATGCCGGCTTCTGGCTTCAGGATCCGCTGGCGTTGGATGCCCTGTTCAAGCCGCTCGCGGACAACTCGATCAAATCGGCGCTGCCGGTCTACGTGCGCGACATCGGCATCGAAGCACCGAGCGGCCAGCTCGTCGCCGGCCATATCATCGCAACCGACCCGCGCGGCGGGTCGCTTCTGCCGAAGAGCACTTCGTCGTCAGCGGACGCCGCCTCGTTCGCCAAGGGCGAGGTCGTGATCTATCGCGTCATTCGCGGCACGGCGGAATTCAAGAACAAGACGGGCGAGACCTTCGAGCTCGCGGCCGGCGACGTCGTGACCGCAGGCAAGAGCTCGGTCAGCCTCGTTGCGGTCGGAGAGAACACCCAGGTGCTCCGGCTCGGTCTCCTCAAGGGCATGAACGATCTGCGCAGCTGGACGCCGACCCAGCGCGACGAGATCGACGGCCTCGCCGGCCAGATCATCACGCAGAAGGACATTCGTCCGCTGCGAACCGAGGGCAAGCCGGTCGGCTATCTCTACGCCTAGTTTGCCGGACGTCCCGGCGGCATCTGTTGCGGCCTCCGCAAGCTGCGGCGCCCGGTCGGCCTTAGGAACCGAGTTTGCGGCCTGACGTTGGTCCAGCCCGCACCCGGAGATTACTTTGTCCATTTTGCAGCTGAAGCCGCCCATTCCCGTCGTGACGCCCAAGGGCGACGGCTACGCCCATGTCCTGATCGACTACGGAGCGGAGTTCAATCTGCTGTGGGTCGTCTTCCTCGACGATTCCGGGGAATGCTGGACCTACGACAATTCGCAGATCCGCGCGCAGAAGAATGTCACCATGGGCCGGACCTTCGTCTCGATGCACAAGGGCGTGCCGCTCGCGCCGAAGGACGAAGCCGTCGCTCGCTAGGAAGAAGCGCCCCTACTCCGCCGCCTGCCGCACGTGGCGCGCGGTCGGGGTGCGCATCGTCACCAGCTCTTCGGCCGCGGTCGGATGCAGCGCGATGGTCGCGTCGAAATCGGCCTTGGTCGCCTTCATCTTCACCGCGATCGCAACGGCCTGCGTGATCTCGGCGGCGGCCTCGCCGACGATGTGGCAGCCGAGCACGCGATCGGTCGCGCCGTCGACCACCAGCTTCATCAGCACGCGGGTGTCGCGGCCCGACATCGTCGCTTTGATCGGGCGGAACGAGGTCTTGTAGATGTCGACGTGACTGAACTGCGCGCGCGCCTCGGTTTCCGTCAGGCCGACCGTGCCCACCTCCGGCTGCGAGAATACCGCGGTCGGGATGTTGGCGTGATCGACCTGCACGATACGCTTGCCGAACACGGTGTCGGCGAAGGCATGGCCCTCGCGGATCGCGACCGGCGTCAGATTGAAGCGATGGGTGACGTCGCCGATCGCATAGATGCTGTCGACCGAGCTCTTCGAGAAATGGTCGACCGCGATGCCGCCATTCGCAGGATTGATGGCGACGCCGGCGTTCTCCAGCCCGAGATTGGCCACCGCCGGATGTCGGCCGATCGCGAACATCACCTGGTCCGAGGCGAGGCTCGATCCGTTTGACAGATGCGTGGTGAATTCATCGCCGTGGCGGTCGACCTTGCTCACCGTGCAGCCGGTGAGAATGGTGATGCCCTGCTTCTCCATCTCGGCACGAACATGGGTGCGAACATCCTCGTCGAAGCCACGAAGGATGTTGTCGCCGCGGTAGATCACGGTGACGTCGGAGCCGAAGCCGGCGAAGATGCCGGCGAATTCCAGTGCGATGTAGCCGCCGCCCTGGATCACGATCCGCTTCGGCAGCTTCTTCAGATGGAACGCCTCGTTGGAGGAGATCACGTGCTCGATGCCGGGGATCGCGGCGCCATGGTTGGGCGCGCCGCCGGTGGCGATCAGGATGTATCTTGCGGTAATCTTGCGGTCGTTTTCGAGCAGGCGGACGGTGTGCTTGTCCTCGATCACCGCGCGGCTCTTGACGATCTGCGCGCCCGACTTCTCGACATTGGCGGTGTAGGCCGCCTCGAGCCGCGCGATCTCCTTGTCCTTGTTGGCGATCAGCGTAGCCCAGTCGAAGCTGGCGGGCGGCACGGTCCAGCCGAAGCCGGCAGCATCCTCGAGCTCGTGGCGGAAATGCGAGCCGATCACGAACAGCTTCTTCGGCACGCAGCCGCGGATCACGCAGGTCCCGCCCATGCGGTACTCTTCCGCGATCATCACGCGGGCGCCGTAACCGGCCGCAATACGGGCGGCACGCACGCCGCCCGAACCACCACCGATGACGAAGAGGTCGACGTCGAATTCAGCCATTGTCCACTCCGACCCCCAATCAGGAATTACTGATCAGATAGTGTCTGTCAGATCTCCTTGCCACGCTTGCGCATCTCGGCGCGGAAGGCCCCCATCACGGTCTCGGAGAAGTTCTGGGCCCAGGAGTTCATGAAGGCCATGCTGAGCCCGATGGCGCGCGGCTCGGCGTCGATCAGCTTCTTGCCCAGCGGCGACTTGTAGAAGGCAACGAGATCCTTCAGCTCCTGCTCGGTGAACTCGCTGGCATAGATCTGTGCCATGCCATCGCCGATCTCGTTCTGGCGGCCATTGAGCTGCTGTTCGACGATCGGGGCGACCTCGTTGAGGTCCTTCTGGTAGTTCAGGTTCTGCTGGATCAGCGCGATCTTGGTCTTCTGGACGAGACCAGGCACGGCGCCCGCGTACATCGCGTTGGCGTTCTTGATCTGCAGAATCTCCTTGGCCGCCGCAACCGCCGCGGGCGAGGCTTTCGGCTGCGCGGGTGCGGCAGCTGCCTTGGGCGCGGCCTGCTGCGCGGCGGCCGGGACGACCGAGAGGGCCAGTCCCACCGCGAGGGTCGCAGCCGGCAAAAACTTCAAGACGCTCTTCATTCCTAGTCTCCTTTCGGCTTACGCCGTTCAATCACGCGAATTCCCTCAGCCCCCGCCAGTACAGCCGAGTTGGCCAAGCCGATGAATAACCCGTGCTCGACCACGCCGGGGATCACGCTCAACGCCTTGGCGAGACGAGCAGGATCCTCGATCCGTCCGAGCTTTGCATCGAGGATCCAGTGGCCGCCGTCGGTGACGAAAACGTGGCCGTCCCTGTCCCCGCCCTTGGCCTTGCGGACCGCCATTTGCCCGGAAACGCCGCATTCGGCAAATGCCTTCTCGATCGCCCGGCGCGTTGCGCCGAGCCCGAACGGGATGACCTCGATCGGGAGCGGAAATTGGCCCAGCGTCGGCACCCATTTGGTGTCATCGGCGATCACGATCATGCGATCCGAGGCCGCAGCCACGATCTTCTCGCGCAGCAGCGCACCGCCGCCGCCCTTGATCAGGTTGAGCTCGGGGTCGATCTCGTCGGCGCCGTCGATGGTGATATCGAGATGGTCGATCTCATCCAACGTGGTCAGCGGCACACCGCACCTGACGGCATCGAGGCGGGTCGCCTCGGAGGTCGGCACGCCGATCACCTTGAGCCCGGCGGCGACGCGCTCGCCGAGCAACTCGACGAAATGCTTGGCGGTCGAACCGGTGCCGAGCCCGAGCTGCATGCCGTCCCGCACCTCCTCGAGCGCGCGCGCAGCCGCCTGTCGCTTCAACTGGTCCATATCCACGTCTGCGCCCACCTCTGAGTCCCGAACGTGCCGCCGATCGTGGCCGCTTTCGGCGGCCTATGTAGCCTCGTTTCCCGCCGGAGAACAGGGTCTGGCGAACCAGCCTATAAGTTGATCTTATGGCGCCGCCCCTTGCGCTGGCCTGACCGGGCCGGTAGCGCTTGGACCATGGCCTCCCCTCACACCATCGTCTTCGATCTCGACGGCACGCTTGTGGATACGGCGCCCGACCTGATCACCGCGCTGAACCATGTGCTCGACCGCGAGGGGCTGCCGCCCGTGCCGATGGCCTCGGCCCGCAACATGATCGGCGCCGGCGCCCGCAAGCTGATCGAACGGGGGCTGGAGGCCGAGGGCCGCAGCGTCACCCCCGCCGACATGGACCGGATGACGGCGGATTTCATCGCCTATTACGCGGACCATATCGCGGTCGAATCCCGCCCCTTCGAGGGGCTCGAGGCCGCGCTGGACCATTTTTCGGCGCAAGGCCATCGCCTCGCCGTCTGCACCAACAAGCTGGAATGGCTGTCGAAGCGGCTCCTGGATAAGCTCGACCTCAGTCGCCGCTTCGCGGCAATCTGCGGCGCGGACACCTTTGGCGTCCAGAAGCCCGATCCGACCATTTTTCGTGAAACGGTGGCGCGCGCCGGCGGAGCGGTCAAATCCAGCATCATGGTCGGCGATGCCGGAACCGATGTCGGGGTGGCCCGCCGGGCCGGGGTGCCGGTGATCGGAGTCAGTTTTGGCTATACCGACGTGCCGATCGCCGAGCTGAAGCCGGACCGGCTGATCCATCACATGCGTGACCTGCCGGCTGCAGCCAGCAGCCTGATGACCGGGTAGCGCGGACAAGCCATTGATATATAATTGGTATTCAGCCAACCCTGCATTAACCATTCATTAACTATGCGCAGCCCGCCGGTTGCCTGCCCCAGACGACGCTTCTAAGGTCCGCGCGGGGTCATGTGGCGGTTCGTCGCAGTCGAAGTGGATGGGTCATGCGTCGTGTCATTGCGGTTGCGTTAGCCGGAGCGAGTCTTGTGGGAGCGGCAAGTCTTGGGGGCTGCTCCTCGATGTCCTGGGACATGTTCAAATCGGCCCCGCCGACCGTGCAGGTCCGGCTCGAATCCAATCCTCCGGGTGCCGACGCCACGACATCACTCGGTCCGGGCTGCAAGACCCCCTGCTCCGTCTCGGTTCCCGCCCCCGAGGCTCCCTTTACGGTCGCTTTTGTGCTGCCCAAGTACCAGCCGGCGAGCGTCCCGGTGAACGTGATCAGAAATCCCGGGACTTTCACCACACCCGCCTCGGCGACATCAGATCCGAATCCGGTGTTTGCGGAACTTCAGCCGGCCACCCCGCCGAAACCGGTTCGCAAGCCGCACCGGCCGAGGAAGCCCAAACCGGCTGCCGCCGCGCCGGCCGCGGCACCCGTCGAAGCCGCACCGGCCGCGGGCTCGCCGTTCCCCGATCCGAACGCCGGCAAACGCTGATCTAAGTATACCACCCGATTGTCCTCGTCGCGTCCGATGCTTAGATTGCTTCCCGAGCACCACTGAAGCAAAAGGTGCGCCCGTCGCCGTAAGTGACAAGGCCTCTCCATGAACGGATCCACCGCGCTGTCGACCCCGATGACCGATCCGTTCGGGCGGACCATCAGCTATCTGCGCGTCTCCGTCACCGATCGCTGCGACCTGCGCTGCTTCTACTGCATGTCGGAAGACATGACGTTCCTGCCCAAGGCGAACCTGTTGACGCTGGAGGAGCTCGACCGGCTCTGCTCGGCTTTCATCGCCAAGGGCGTCAAGAAGCTGCGGCTGACCGGCGGCGAGCCGCTGGTCCGGCGCAACGTGATGTCCCTGGTGCGCTCGCTGTCGCGGCACCTGTCGAGCGGCGCCCTGAACGAACTGACGCTGACCACCAACGGGACCCAGCTTGCGAAACACGCAAGCGAGCTCGCTGATTGCGGCGTCCGCCGCATCAACGTATCGCTCGACACGCTCGATCCCCAGAAATTTCGCGAGATCACCCGCTGGGGCGAGATCGACAAGGTGCTGGAAGGCATCGAGGCCGCGCGCGCCGCAGGTCTTGCCGTGAAGATCAACGCTGTCGCGCTGAAGAACCTCAACGAGGACGAGCTTCCCGACCTGATGCGCTGGGCCCACGGAAAAGGCATGGACCTGACGCTGATCGAGGTCATGCCGATGGGCGAGATCGGATCGGGACGGATCGACCAGTATCTGCCGCTGTCGCTGGTGCGCGCGCGCCTCGCCCAGCAATTCACGCTGACGGATCTGGCCGAAAGCACCGGCGGCCCGGCGCGTTATGTCAGCGTCGCCGAGACCGGCGGCAAGCTCGGCTTCATCACGCCGATGACGCATAATTTCTGTGAATCCTGCAACCGGGTTCGCGTCACCTGCACGGGAACGCTGCACACCTGCCTCGGCCACGAGGATGCCTCCGATTTGCGCAAACCTCTGCGTGCATCCGATGACGACATGCTGCTTGCGGATGCGATCGACCGCGCCATCGGGCTGAAGCCCAAGGGCCACGATTTCATCATCGACCGCCGCCACGACCGTCCCAGCGTCTCCCGGCATATGAGCGTCACCGGCGGGTGACACCGTCGCCGTGCGGCCTTATTCCCCTTAACTATCAACAAACTTCCGATTGACTGGCGACAAACTCGCTGGTTTGGTGCGGCGGCCTCATGCCTGCGCGGCGAGACAAGCCACGCGCCCAGTTCGGCGCAGTCAAGACGGCCGGGGCACACAATCGGGGGAGGACCTATCGTTGCAAGCGCTCCTTAAGCTGAGCCAAGGAATCGACGCGTTCACACGCTGGACGGGCAAACGCCTGGCGTGGCTGATCGTGGCCGCCGTCATCATCTCCGCGGTCAATGCGATCATCCGCAAGACCTTCGACACGTCCTCCAATTCGTGGCTCGAGCTGCAATGGGTGCTGTTCAGCATCGTGTTCCTGCTCTGCTCGCCCTGGACGCTGCTCGACAACGAGCACATCCGCATCGACATCGTGAACAACGCGCTGCCGAAGACGGTGCGTAACGTGATCGACGTGGTCGGTCATTTGTTCTTCCTGATCCCGCTGTGCATCGTCATGATCATCACCGGCGTGCCGTTCTTCCAGCGCTCGTTCCACATCAACGAGCAATCCGGCAATGCCGGCGGCCTGCCGCAATGGCCCGCCAAGGCCCTGATCATGATCGGGTTCGCGTTCCTGCTCGTTCAGGGCATCTCCGAGCTGATCAAGCGGATTGCGGTGATGCGCGGAATGATTCCGGACCCGCATGAATCCCAGGTCTCGGCGCTCGAGGCGGAAGTCGAGCATCTCGTCGAAGCGATCGAGAAGAAGTAGCCGTTGGCGACGGTTTAGGGGGAAATCATGACCGCTTTCATTGTCGCCAATATGGCGCCCATCATGTTCGCGTCGCTGGTCGTCGTGCTGCTGCTCGGCTATCCCGCGGCATTCTCGCTCGGCGCAGTCGGCCTGTTCTACGCCGTCATCGGCGTCGAGCTCGGCCAATTCCACCCCGACTTCCTCCAGGCGCTTCCCGAGCGCGTCTACGGCGTGATGAACAACGACACGCTGCTCGCCATTCCCTTCTTCACCTTCATGGGACTGGTGCTGGAGCGGTCGGGCATGGCCGAGGACCTGCTCGACACCATCGGCCAGCTGTTCGGCACCATCCGCGGCGGTCTTGCCTATGCCGTGATCTTCGTCGGTGCGCTGCTTGCCGCCACGACGGGCGTGGTCGCGGCGTCCGTGATCTCGATGGGCCTGATCTCGCTGCCGATCATGCTGCGCTACGGCTATGACCGCCGCGTGGCGGCCGGTGTCATCGCCGCGTCCGGCACGCTCGCGCAGATCATTCCGCCCTCGCTCGTCCTGATCGTGATGGCCGACCAGCTCGGCAAGTCCGTCGGCGACATGTACGAGGGCGCCTTCATTCCCGGCCTCGTGCTCGCGGGGCTCTATGCCGGCTACGCCTTCCTCGTCAGCATGATCTTCCCGAAGGCCACGCCGGGCCTGCCGAAGGAAGCCATCGGCTTCCGCGAAGACAGCGGCGATCGCGGCCTGCGTTCCCTCGGCGTGCTGTTCCTGGCGAGCTGCGTGTTCGGCTGGTTCATGATGCGCAATTCGGAGACCCATGGCGCCGACTATGTCGTGCTCAGCATGTTCTACGGCATCATCTTCGCGTTCGTCGTCGCCGTGCTGAACTGGGTAATCGACAAGCTCACCGGCTTCCGCTTCCTCTCGAAGATGGCGCAGCAGACCACCTTCGTGATGGTGCCGCCGCTGTTCCTGATCTTCCTGGTGCTCGGCACGATCTTCATCGGCATCGCGACCCCGACCGAAGGCGGCGCGATGGGCGCCGCCGGCGCCCTCATCCTCGGCGCCGCGAAGCGGCGTCTGAGCTGGGACCTGATCCGGCAAGCAACGGAATCGACCGCCAAGCTGTCGGCTTTCGTCGTGTTCATCCTGGTCGGCGCCCGCGTGTTCTCGCTCACCTTCTATGGCGTCAACGGGCACGTCTGGGTCGAGCACCTGCTCACCTCGCTGCCCGGCGGCCAGGTCGGCTTCCTGATCTTCGTCAACGTCTTCGTGTTCGTGCTGGCCTTCTTCCTCGACTTCTTCGAACTGGCCTTCATCGTGATCCCGCTGCTCGGACCCGCCGCCGAGCATCTCGGCATCGACCTGATCTGGTTCGGCGTCATCCTCGGCGTCAACATGCAGACCTCGTTCATGCATCCGCCGTTCGGCTTCGCGCTCTTCTATCTGCGCTCGGTCGCACCGAAGGACCGCTACACCGATCGCGTCACCGGAAAGCGGATGGACCCCGTCACCACGGGCCAGATCTATTGGGGTGCGGTGCCGTTCGTCGTCATCCAGATGATCATGGTCGGATTGGTGATCACGTTCCCGTCGATGGTGATGCACTACAAGGGCGTCCAGTCGACCATCGATCCCAACACGATCAAGATCGAAGTGCCGCAGATCGAGCTGCCGCCGCTGGATCTCGGACCGCCGTCGAAGTAAGAGAGCGCCCTTCACCCGTCTCGCCGCTACCGCGGCGAGACGCCCGCTCCCGCGAGAGGGCCCGCAAGGGGAGAGGGTAAAGTGCCCTGCTCCGCCAGCCGAAACCGCAACGTGAACTCCGCGCCGCCGCCGGGTAAGTTCTCCACCGCGACGGTGGCCGCGTGATCGTCGGTCACGGCGCGCACGATCGACAGCCCGAGTCCCGCGCCGTCGCTGCGGCGGCGGTCGGCGCGCCAGAAGCGCTGGAAGATCAGCTCGCGCTCGGCCTCCACGATGCCCGGGCCGCAATCGCGCACGCGCACCGAACCGTCCTCGCCCACCTCGACGTCGACGGTGGTGTCCTTTGCCGTGAACTTGATGGCGTTTTCGGCAAGGTTGAAGATCGCGCGCTGGAGCATCTCCGCATTGCCGTGGATGCTGACCGGCGCGTCGGTGCCCCGCAGCGCGATGTCCTTGTGCTGCGCGATCGCGAACGGGGCGATCGAGGCGACCACCTCGGCGCAGACCGCGCGCAAATCCGCGATCTCGCCGGGATCGAGCACCAAAGTGTCGAGTTCGGCGATCTCCAGCAGTTGGGCGACGAGACGGCTCATGGTTTCGATGTCGGCATGCAGCGCCTGCCGCACCGCATGATCGCCGAGCGTCTCGATCCGCGTGCGCAGGATCGCGAGCGGCGTGCGCAATTGATGCGCGGCATCCGCCGTGAACTGCCGCTGCACCCGAAAACCGCCTTCGAGGCGGTCGAGCGCCCGGTTGACGGCGGTGACGAGCGGCAGGATCTCGCGCGGGATCTGCTCGGTCGGCAGGCGGATGTCGGTGCGCGCCGGACCGATGTTGCTGGCCTCCTCGGACGCCTTCCACAGCGGCGCGATCGCACGGCGAAAGATGATGATGTCGGTGGCGAGCAGGATCAGCAGGATCGGGATGGTGATCCATCCCACGCGGCGGAAGAAGTTCGAGACGATGTCGTCGATGATGACGTCACGGTGCGCGAGGTCTTCCGCGACCTGGATGCGCACCCTCTTGCCGTCGATCTCGCGGGTGACGGCGGCGCCGGAAATGCTCTCCGACGCGCGCGGCGCGGCGGCAGCGGTACGCCGATGCGAGGAGAACAGCAGCCGGCCGTCGGCATCGCGAATGTCGTACTGATAGCGGCCATAGGCTTCCGAGTAGAGGCCCTTGAGACTGTCGGGCAGATTGAAGGTCAGCACGCCGCCCGGCTGGACAACGATGCGCTCCGCCAGCACCTCGGCCTGGGCGCGCATGGCATCGCGATGCAGCTGGTCGATCTCGGAATTGAGCAGCCAGAACAGCACCAGCGGCAGGAAGATCGCGACCACCGCGACGGCCAGGATGTGCAGGAACACGATGCGCCAGATCAGGGATTTGAACGTCGGCGACCTGCCGAAGGACCCGGTATGGGACCCGATCTGGGCCACGCTATTTCTCCACGTCCATGAGATAGCCGACGCCGCGGATGGTATGGATCACGACCTTGGCGCCGTGCTCGGCGAGCTGCTTGCGCAGCCGCGAGACATAGACCTCGACCGCGTTGGAGGCGACCTCGCCGTCCAGTCCGAAGATGTGGTCCTCGACGTTCTTCTTCGGCACCACCCGGCCCTGCCGGCGCAGCAGGATCTCCAGCACCGACGTCTCGCGCGCGGAGATGATCCGCGGCTGGTCGTCGACGAAGATCTGGCGGCTCTCGGTGTCGTAGACGAGGTTGGCGAGATTGAGCGAGCGGCCGAGCAGCTGGCCGGGCCGGCGCAGGATCGCCTCCAGCCGCGCGATCAGCTCCTCCATCGCGAAGGGCTTGGCGAGATAGTCGTCCGCGCCGCTGCGCAGGCCGCTGACGCGGTCCTGCAGGCCGCCGCGTGCGGTCAGCACCAGCACGGGGAGCGGCTCCATCTTGAGGCGCAGCTCGCGCAGCACCGACAGGCCGTCGCCGTCGGGCAGCCCGAGGTCGAGGATCATCGCAGCATAGCTGACGCTGCTCACCGCCTCGCGCGCCTCGGCCGCGCTGCCGACGATGTCGCTCTGGTAGCCCGCCGCCGCCAGCCCGCCCGCGACGAGCCGCGACAGCTCGGCATTGTCCTCGACGATCAGAAGGCGCATCGCAAATCCGCCGAAAACTCAAGTGTCACCGTACGGCCCGCGCCGCACTCCGCTCTCTTCTACCATTCGCCAGGTTTCAGCCAGCAAAAAGGCAGCTCGCGCGGGCCTCTCGCGCGGTGTCAGCCCCTTGTAAGCATCGGCACCCGCCGAGTTGGGGTCATCCTCACCATGCGATCCGCTAGGCCCGTTCGTCGGGATACCACCGCTCGATCAAGAACGAGCTGCCGGCGGCGACGGCGAGCAGGCACGCCATCACGACAATGCTCGCGGGCCATGAAATCAGACCGCGCTCGTGAGCGCCGATCGCGGCGGTGCCAATCGTCACATAGCCCCCCGTCACGACAAAGCTCGATACGGCCTGCAAGACAGCGCCCCTGGTCACCGGCCTATAGTTAAGGAATTTCAGCAGCAACGGGCCGCCCGAAATTCCAAGCGCAAGGCCCCACGCACAGATCAGCGTGGGGACGTGAAAGAGATCGGCCGGACTGGGAGACAAGGCGACACCTGGGGCTTTCGGCGTTTGACGCCTGCAACCGAAATGCGGTTCAAAAGACTCCCGAGCCGCAGCAGATCGGCAGCAGCGCATCCACAGCTCCAAGATGCGCAGCGCCCGGATTGCCAACGAGATACTTCGGATTGGTCAATTTCCGCATCCCGCCGGTGCTTTGCCCGACATGTCAAAGTGCTCCGCCTCCCGACGCCGGCTGCACCTCCACGAAGGCCGCCTGTGCGGCCAATTTTTTCTTATGATTTATCAAGCCGTTGGCTACTGTGCATGGGGTTGTTTTTCGAATTTTGAGTTGGGCGCTCCCTTGATTGCATAAAAAAACGCCCCGGAGCTTTCGCTCCGGGGCGCTGCATCCAACCGGTGATGCGCTCAGCTCTGCGAGCGCCGCGCCATGAAGATGTCGTAGCCGACCTCGGCGACCTGGAACCAAGCATAGCCGTCGCTCGTGAACTTGGCGAGGGAGTCGTGCACCTTCTTGAAATTGGCGTTGGTCGCGCCGACTTCGGCATGCAGCTCCTTGGCGGCCTTGTAGCAGGCATCCATGATCGACGGCGAGAAGGCGTGCAGCTTGGTGCCACCCGCCAGCAGCTTCTTCAGCGCCAGCGGATTGGCGGCGTCGTAGCGCGCCATCATGTAATTGTTGGCGTAGTGCCCGGCCTGCTCCAGCACGCTTTGGTAATATTTCGGCAGCGCGTTCCACTTGTCGAGGTTGACGAAGGCCAGCAGCATCGGTCCGCCCTCCCACCAGCCGGGATAGTAGTAGTGCGGCGCGATCTTGTAGAAGCCGAGCTTCTCGTCGTCGTAGGGGCCGACCCATTCGGCGGCGTCGATGGTGCCCTTCTCCAGCGCCGGGTAGATGTCACCGCCGGCGAGCTGCTGCGGCACCACGCCGAGCTTCTGGAGCACGCGACCGGCAAAGCCGCCGACGCGGAATTTCATCCCCTTGAGATCCTCGGCCGTGTTGACCTCTTTCCTGAACCAGCCGCCCATCTGGCAGCCGGTGTTGCCCGCGAGCAGCGAGACGACGTTATAGCTCTTGTAGAACTCGTTGAGCACGTCGCGGCCGCCGCCCTGCATGTACCAGGCCTGGTTGATGCGCATGTTCGGACCGAACGGCACGGCCGAGCCGAAGGTGAAGGTCGGATCCTTGCCGAAATAATAATAGGAGGCGGTGTGGCCGATTTCGCAGGTGCCGTTCTGCACGGCGTCGAGCACCTGCAGGCCCGGGACGATCTCGCCGGCTGCGAAGATCTGGATCTGGAATTTGTTGTCGGTCGCCTCGGCGACCATCTTGCACATCATCTCTGCGCCGCCGAACAGCGTGTCGAGCGATTTCGGCCAGCTCGTCGGCATGCGCCATTTGATTTCCGGCATCGACTGCGCGATCGCGGGGGCCGCAAGCGTGGCCGCGCCGGCCGCACCAAGTCCTGTGACCTTGATGAAGTCTCTTCTCTTCATGATTTCCTGCCCTGATGTATCAGTGATTGTGAGCCTTCTTTCCGAGGCTTGCGGTCAGCATGACGCAAGCCGGGACCGAATGCCATCCCGATCGCACTGCGGCAAAGAAAAAGCCCGGCCTCCACTGGAGGCCGGGCTTTCCGGTCTTGCGACTTTAGGCCTAGACGATCAGCCGCGCGTGCGCGAGCGGATCATGAAGCTGTCGTAGGTGTATTCGGCAACCTGCCACCACAGATATTCGTCGGAACGGTAAGCCTGCATGGCGTCGATCGACTTCTTGAAGTCGGGGTTCTTGGCCGAGATCTCGCCCCACAACTCGTTGGTCGCCTTGAGGCAGGCTTCCAGCACTTCGTTGGTGAACGGACGAAGCTGGGTGCCGCCGGCGACCAGGCGCTTCAAGGCCGCCGGGTTCTGCATGTCGTAGCGTGCGGCCATCCAGCTGTTGGCATTGGCCATCGCGTTGGTGAGGATCGCCTGGTAGCTCTTCGGCAGCGAATTCCACTTCTCCAGGTTGGCGAAGGCGTGGACGGTCGGACCGCCCTCCCAGAAGCCCGGATAGTAGTAGTACTTGGCGACCTTGGCGAAGCCGAGCTTCTCGTCATCGTAGGGGCCGACCCACTCGGCGGCGTCGATGGTGCCCTTCTCCAGCGCCGGATAGATGTCGCCGCCGGCGAGCTGCTGCGGCACCACGCCGACCTTCTGGAGCACCTGGCCGGCAATGCCGCCGATGCGCATCTTCAGGCCGGAGAGGTCCGCAACCGTCTTGATCTCCTTGCGGAACCAGCCGCCCATCTGGGTGCCGGTGTTGCCGCAGGGGAAGCCGATCACGTTCGACTTCTTGAAGAACTCGTTGCCGAGCTCCATGCCGCCGCCCTGGTACCACCAGGAGTTCTGCTGGCGCGCATTGAGGCCGAACGGCACAGAGGCGTAGATCGCGAAGGTCGGATCCTTGCCGACATAGTAGTACGACACGGTGTGGCACATCTCGACGGTGCCGTTGGAGGTCGCATCGAGCGCCTGCAGGGCCGGAACGATCTCGCCGCCGGCGAACACCTGGATCTGGAATTTGTTGTCGGTCATCTCGGCGACGTACTTCGCCACCTGCTCCGCACCGCCATAGATGGTATCGAGCGACTTCGGGAAGCTCGACGTCAAGCGCCACTTCACCTCGGGCGAGGACTGCGCGATCGCCGGCGAGGCCACCGCGGCGGTCGCCGCCGCGCCTGCTGCCGACACTTTCAGAAAATCACGACGCTTCATCTTCAGGTCTCTCCTTGTTGGGGCGTTTCCCCTTAACTTCTCTTCTTGCCGCCGCTCATTCCGGCGACGCGTTAGGCCGCGTCGAACCGAAGGGGCTTGACTGCCGTGGGCCTTTACCACGGAAGCCCCGCCTGCGGAACGCGACAATGGCATGACGGGGCTCTACGAAAGTCGCATGCCCCCAAAAGGACGAGGGGAGCGGCCCCGGGCGGGCTCAGGCTGCCGCGATGACGCCCTTCAGCTGGTCGCGGACCTGCCCTGCAATGGCGCGGTAGATCGCCGCATGGGGACCGTCCGGCTCGCTGTCGACGACGGGATTGCCGGCATCCGAGCTGGCGCGAATCGCCATGTGCAGCGGGATCTCGCCGAGGAAGGGGACCTCGAGCTTCTCGGCCTCGTGCCGGGCCCCGCCATGGCCGAAAATGTCCGATCGCGTACCGCAATGCGGGCACTGGAAGTAGCTCATGTTCTCGACGATGCCGAGCACGGGCACGTTGACCTTCTTGAACATGGCAAGCCCCCGCCGCGCGTCGATCAGGGACAGGTCCTGCGGGGTCGAGACGATCACCGCGCCCTTCAGCGGCACGTTCTGCGCCAGCGTGAGCTGGGCATCGCCGGTACCCGGCGGCATGTCGACGACCAGCACGTCGAGCTTGCCCCATTCGACGTCGCGCAGCATCTGCGTCACCGCCGACATCACCATGGGACCGCGCCAGATCATCGCGGTCTCTTCCTCGACCAGGAAGCCGATGGACATGATGGCGAGGCCGAAGCGCCGGAGCGGAATCATCTTTCGCTCGTCGTTCAGCTCCGGCTTGGCGTGCAGGCCAGTCAGCCGTGGCACCGAGGGGCCGTAGATGTCGGCATCAAGCAGCCCGACCTTGAGGCCGAGGTCGCGAAGGCCCAGAGCCAGGTTCAGTGCGGTGGTCGACTTGCCGACGCCGCCCTTGCCGGAGGCGACCGCGATCACGGCGGCAACGCCCGGGATTTCCGACTGCCGCGCCATCGGCGATTGGGCGCCGCCCTGTGGCGGCGGCTTGTGGGCATGGACCGGCTGCACGCCGGGCGTGCCGCGGCTGGGTTGCGGGGGTGGCGGCGGCGCGGAGCCCGGCTTGCGTTCGGCGGTCAGCGCCACCATCACGGTGGTGACGCCGGGAATGGCGCGCACGGCGGCCTCCGCTTCGGCCCGGATGGACTCCCAGGCCCTCGCCTCGGCGGCATCGACATTGATCGAGAAGAACACCTTGCCATCGGACGCGTTGATCGCGCTCAGCACATTGGCATTGGGGAGCGCGACCCCGCGGGGGGATTTGATCCGGGCGAGGCTGTCGAGAACCTGTTGCTGCGTCACGCTCAAAGCGCATCTCCTCAAAGTTCAGGATGCCCCATTAGAGCGGAAACGCCCAAAAGGCTACTGCCTGCCGATATCGTCAGCCTTCTCGGTCGGCGCTGCCCCCTGCTCCCTGGCGGCCTCGTAATTCAGCTCGATCATGACCCCGTTGGGGTCGTTGACGAAGATCTGCCAGAGCTCGCCGCCGGGCACCTGGCGGGACTCGAACTTCATGTCCCTGGATGCCAGCCGCTGCTTCATGCCGTCGAAGCCGGTGCTGACGAAGGCGACATGATGGACCACGCCGGAATCCGGCTTTTGCGGCTCGGCGGTCGCGGAAATATCAACGAGGTGCACCACCGCCTTGCCCTCGCTGTACATCCAGGCGCCGGGGAAGGCGAAATTCGGCCGGGCGCCTTTTTCGAGGCCCAGCACGTCCTCGTAGAAGCGGACCGTCTCGGCCAGATTCCGGGTCCGGATGTTGAAATGATCGAGGACGCCAACGCTCACGCCGCCCATGCTTTCGCTCCCTTTTTTGAAGTCCTTGGGTCCGGCATCCTAGCACAGGGGGCCACCAAACGAAGCCGTTGCCCTCCGCCCCTAACGGTTTATGGTGCGCCTCCGATCCGCCCTCGCGGCGGAACTTCGAGGACGCCGCCCTGGCGCCCTCGCCCGGCTGCAACCGTAAAACTCAAGCTACGGACAAGGTACCACACATGGCTAAAGTCGCTTTCCTCGGTCTCGGCGTCATGGGCTTCCCCATGGCCGGACACCTCGTGAAAAAAGGGGGCCATGAGGTCACCGTCTACAACCGCACCGCGGCCAAGGCGAAGGAATGGGCGGACAAGTTCGGCGGCAAGACCGCTCCGACCCCGAAGGCCGCCGCCGAAGGCCAGGATTTCGTGATGTGCTGCGTCGGCAACGACAACGATCTGCGCGCGGTCACGATCGGCCCCGACGGCGCCTTCGCCGGCATGAAGAAGGGTGCGACCTTCGTCGATCACACCACCGCCTCCGCCGAAGTCGCCCGTGAGCTGGATGCGGCCGCGATCAAGGCCGGCTTCAAGTTCATCGACGCGCCGGTCTCCGGCGGCCAGGCCGGCGCCGAGAACGGCGTGCTGACGGTGATGTGCGGCGGCGCGCAAGACGCCTATGCCGGCGCCGAACCTGTTATCACGGGCGCCTATGCGCGGATGTGCAAACTGCTCGGGCCCGCCGGAAGCGGCCAGCTGACCAAGATGGTCAACCAGATCTGCATCGCAGGCCTCGTGCAGGGTCTCTCCGAGGGCATCCACTTCGCCAAGAAGAGCGGCCTCGACGTCGCGGCCGTGATCGAAACCATCTCCAAGGGCGCCGCGCAGTCCTGGCAGATGGAGAACCGCTACAAGACCATGAACGAGGACAAGTACGATTTCGGCTTCGCGGTCGAATGGATGCGCAAGGATCTCTCGATCGCGCTGGCCGAAGCGCGCCGCAACGGCGCCAACCTGCCTGTCACCGCGCTGGTCGATCAGTTCTATTCCGAGGTCGAGAAGATGGGCGGCAAGCGCTGGGATACCTCGAGCCTGCTGGCGCGCCTCAATCGCTGATGAACGCATTGACGGCCGCAGCCGGGCAGCTGCGGCCCTCGCGGATCTCGACGCGGCGCCCGCCGCGGCGAGGCTCGCATTGAGTCGAAGAACGAATTCCGGGGGGAATTGACTTGCTGAGCGTGATAGCCGTCATTTTCATCGTTGCGTATGCTGCCATCGCGCTCGAACACCCGCTCGGCGTCAACAAAAGCGCTTCGGCTTTGCTGGGAGCCGGCCTGCTCTGGACCATTTACGCGGTGTCCGTTGGAGATGCCTCGCTCGTCAACCACCAGCTCGACGAATCCGTCGCCTCGACCGCTCAGATCGTCTTCTTCCTGATCGGCGCCATGACGATCGTCGAGGTGATCGACGCCCACAACGGCTTCGAAGTCATCACCTCGATCATCCGCACCACGAAGCAGACCACGCTGATGTGGATCATCGGCTTCGTCACCTTCTTCCTGAGCGCGATCCTCGACAATCTGACGACCACCATCGTGATGATCTCGCTGATCCAGAAGCTGATCGGCAACAAGAGCGATCGCCTGCTGTTCGCCTCCATCATCGTCATCGCGGCCAATGCCGGCGGCGCCTGGACCGTGATCGGCGACGTCACGACGACGATGCTCTGGATCGGAGGGCAGATCACTCCCGTCAGCATCATGAAGTCGGTGTTCCTGCCGTCGCTGGCCAACCTTCTGATACCGCTGCTCATCATCGGCTATTCGCTCAGGGGAAAAGAGATCGTCCCTCCGCTGCAAGGGGGAGAGCAGGCCCTCAGGGTCGAGGCGTTCGAGCGCAATCTGATGTTCTATCTCGGCCTCGGCACCCTGGTTGCGGTTCCGGTTTTCAAGGCCGTGACGCACCTTGCGCCTTTCATGGGTATTCTTTTCGGGCTGGGCATCCTCTGGCTGGTCGGCGAGATCGTTCACCGCCATAAAGACGAGGATGCGCGCCGTCCCCTCACCCTCGTCCATGCGCTGACGCGCATCGACATGAGCTCCATCGTGTTCTTCGTCGGCATCCTGATGGCCGTCGCGTGCCTGGAGCATGCTCGCGTGCTGGAACTGGCGGCGAAATGGCTCGACGCCACGGTCGGGCGTCTCGACATCATCGTCATGCTGCTCGGCCTCCTGAGCGCCATCATCGACAACGTCCCGCTCGTCGCGGCCACGATGGGCATGTACAATCTGGTGCAATATCCGCCCGACAGCTTCATCTGGGAGTTCATCGCCTATTGCGCCGGCACCGGCGGCTCGATCCTGATCATCGGCTCGGCCGCGGGCGTTGCCGCCATGGGACTCGAGAAGATCGAGTTCTTCTGGTACGCCCGCCGCATCGCAGGCCCCGCGCTGGCGGGCTATCTGGCGGGAGCGGTGGTCTACATCGCCCAGCACGCTGCGCTGCATTGAACGGCGCAGGCGACATCCAAATTAACGCCGGGTTAACGTAATTCTTTAGCTCCTTAAGTCACCTCTTAAGGATTTCTTGCCAGAGATAGACAATGCAGAAGGCCCGCGTCCGGCGTGGGCAGGAATCGTTGTTGCTTGATGAGTAACCCCGCTGAAAAGCCTGAGGTCGTGCAGCTTCCGGCCGAGCCGGTGAGCGCTCCATCGGCGAGCAGCCGACGGGCTGCGGCGCAGCGGGTGCGCGAGGCGCGCGACAAGTTAACGTCGACCAGCGGAACCCGGCCGGCCTTCGACGCCGAGATGCTGCGCCAATACGCCCAGACGCGGCTGTCGGCTTCCTATGTCGTGATGCTGCTGGTGGTCGCGACCGGCGTGCTGTTCGGCCTGTGGATGCAGCCGATCCCGGCCGCGGCCTGGACCGCCGGCATGCTCTGCATCCACACCGCGATGATCCGCAGTTGCCGGCGCTTCCTGACCGAGCCCGCTTCGCCCGCGGCGACGCGGGCATGGCAGACGCGTTTCGTCGTGCTCGACCTGCTCTATGGCCTGTGCTGGATGGCGATCCTGATCCATCCCGTGCTCGACATGGTCACGGAAACGCTGATGATGTTCCTGATGCTGCTGGTGATCGCAGTATCGAGCATGCTCGCCGCCAATCTGCCGATCGCGGCGCTTGCCGCCACAGCGCCGGTCGCAGTCGCCATGGCGCTGAGCTTCGTGATGACCGGCTCGCTGGACAATTACATCCTGGCCGCGCTCGCGCTCGCGGCCGAAGGCTATTTCGTGCTGCTGGCGCATCGCCTGCACTCCTCGACCTTCGCCACGCTGGAAGCGCGCGCCGAGAAGGACGCGCTGATCGGCGAGCTCGAGCAGGCCAAGGCGATCTCGGACGAAGCGCGCCACCGCGCCGAATCCGCCAACGTCGCCAAGTCGCGCTTCCTCGCGCAGATGAGCCACGAGCTCCGCACGCCGCTGAACGCCATCCTCGGCTTCTCCGAGGTGATGAAGAGCGAGATCTTCGGCGCGCATGCGGTGCCGGTCTACAAGGAGTACTCGGCGGACATCCATAATTCCGGCGTGCACCTGCTCAACCTCATCAACGAGATCCTCGACCTGTCGCGGATCGAGGCCGGCCGCTACGAGCTCAACGAGGAAGCGGTGTCGCTGGTCGGCATCGTCGCCGACTGCCATCATCTGATGAAGCTGCGCGCCTCCAGCCGCGGCATCACCATCCACGAAGTGTTCGAGCAGGCCATGCCGCGGCTGTGGGCCGACGAGCGCGCGATCCGCCAGGTCGTGCTCAACCTGCTCTCCAACTCGATCAAGTTCACCCCGCAAGGCGGCGAGATCTGGCTGAAGGCCGGCTGGACCGCCTCGGGCGGACAATATCTCTCGGTGCGGGATTCCGGTTCCGGAATCCCCGAGGACGAGATCCCGGTCGTGCTCGCCTCGTTCGGCCAGGGCTCCAACTCGATCAAGTCCGCCGAACAGGGTGCCGGCCTCGGCCTGCCGATCGCCAAGAATCTGATCGACCTGCATGGCGGCACGTTCACGCTGAAATCGAAACTGCGCATCGGCACCGAGGTGATCGTCACCTTCCCGCCGGAGCGCGTGATGAGCGCGCTGGCGCCGCTATCGGATGATTCCCCGCCGCTCCAGCCGGAGAGTTCCGTACTGCCCGAGGAGAAGCGCCGGCCGCGCCACAAGCCGATCATGAGCGCAGGCACAGGCTCTTAACCAGATGCTTGCAGACATGCCCGACAATCCCCCACTATGTCCGAATGAGCAAAGAAACGCCGTGCGTCGCCGTCTGCATGATCGATCCCGGGACCAAGCTGTGCTTCGGCTGCGGCCGGACCTTGCCCGAGATCGCGCGCTGGCACGCCATGGAAAGCGCGGACCGGCTTGCCGTCATGGCGCTGTTGCCGGCACGCATGACGGAAGCTGGACTGGCGCCGATCGCGGCATCGCCGAAACCCACCTGACCGGCCTGCGCGCCTGCGGAGGCGCGCGATGATCCGCTTCCTGCTCGTCCTCGTCATGCTCGCCGGCACGGCAGGCGCCGTCGTCGCCTATGGCGACCCCGACCAGATCGCCCGCGCCAGCCACAAGGTCTCGCACATCTTTCGTGCGCAGACGGCGGCGACGCCTGCCCCCGCCGTGCAGATCCCACGCGGCCAGGGCGGCGAATTTGCTCTCAAGGCCAAGATCAACGGTGTCGCGGCGCCCATGGTGATCGATACCGGCGCGACCTCGGTGGTGCTGACCTGGGAGACCGCGAAGGCCATCGGCCTGCCGCTCGAGATGCTCGAATACGACGTCGACCTCGAAACCGCGGGCGGCCACACCAAGGCGGCCCGCCTCACGCTCGACCGGCTCTCCGTCGGCCATCTCGTCGAAAAATCGGTGCCGGCCCTCGTCGTCCAGCGCGGGCAGATGAAGACCAATCTGCTCGGCATGAGCTTCCTCGACCGCCTGGAGAGCTGGGGCGTGCGCGCCGACAAGCTGATGCTGACCGGCTATCCCGAGCTTCAGGGCAGCCATCGCCGCTCGCGCACGGCGATCGACTAGCGACTTCGGCCAGCACCCGTTTTATCCCTGGACCTTGCCGATTTTCATCGTGCTTTCCGCGGACGCGCGCCTAGCGCACAACGCGTGCGACGATGGTCCTGAAGAAATCCAGGGTGAATCGACCATAGATCACGCTTGAACCGGGCCCTGAAGCCGCAAGGCGATACGAATTGCCGAGGGCGCGGACAAACCCGATCATCTCCATCAGTTCAAGATGCGTCAGCATCAAATGAGTGCTCTCGAGCGACAGAAGGGCTTGAATGCCGATGTTGTTCATGACGGGCCTGCTCCCGGACGCGGCAGCGGCATGAATTGCGCCAGATAGGCGCTTCGCCACTGATACGGCGTATCGCCGACGAACCGCTTGAACACCGTGGTGAAATGCGCCTGGGTCTGGAAGCCTACGGTCAAGGCGATATCGACCAGGGCGACTTCGCCCTGCTTGAGCAGCTCCTGGGCGCGTTCGATCCGCCGCCTCAGCAGGTATTCGTGAGGCCGAACGCCGGTGGCTGCGCGGAACTGCGCGGCGAAGTGCATCCTGCTCAGCCCGGCCACGACCGCCAGATCCTGAAGCGTGATCTTGGCGGTCAGGTTCTCGTCGACATATTTCAGGACGCGCTTGAGGCGCCAGTTTTGCAGCGACCGCACGGCCCGGCCCGCATTCTCCTCGCGAACGGTCGGTGCGCGAAGCGTCTGCCGGCTGAACGTTCGGGTGAGGATCGCGAGCCGCAACGCATCGGCCATGATGGCGGAATGGGCATCGTGCGTGGCTTCGGTCGCCGCGAGTGCGTCCGACAGGCGCCGCATGATCGGGTCGTTGAACTCTCCCGTTGCAAGCGCCGGTTCGGACTCGGCGGACGCCCCCGCAAGGAGTTTTGCGGACAGCCGGAGGCCAGACCCGCGGGCGGCAGATGGCTCGACGTCGACCGCCCGCGTCTCGACTGCCAGGGCGACATCCAGATGGACGAAAGACAGCGTCGCTCCGTCTTCGCCGAACCGGTCAGGGAAAGTCGACAGCCCGGGCGGATCGCGATCGATCGCCGAGATATCGATCGCGCGAACGTCATGATTCCCAACCGCCTGTGAGCGTGACACTTGCAGCGACATCGTCGAATCTCCTTGTCCCGTTTTCGATCCGGCCAGGCCTGACTGACCTGTCCGAATGTCATGGGAGCAGAGTAATTCGCCGGCCCGCGCGATCCATTCTACGCGCGGTTGCGCCGATAGGTTGTCGGGTTGACCGCATCATACCTAGGTATGATGGCAGCATGTTCGTCCCGTGGGCGCACCGGCGCGGCACGTCACCGGGCATCGCGGAGCGGACGGGACCACGGCGCGATGCCTGCGGTAAGTTGACGCGCGTTTTGCGTATCATTCGAAGGCGGAAACACGTGACGTCCCTGATTTTCCGGGGATTCCCGCCGATCGGCGAATTCGCCGGGTTGCGTGGCGCGCAGGTCTTCCACGAGGGCACGAAAATCATGCGGCGGGCTGTTGTGAACACGGTCAAATCGCGGCATCAACGCCGCTTGTATGAGAATTACGACTGCCAGCGACGATGACGATTCATGATCGAACCACGGGTTCATCCATGAGCCGCGCCGGCTTGCGGTCCGGGTCTGCCGCCCTCGCCGTCGCCGTTTTCCTGGTTGACGTGCTGACGCCGCTCGAGGGCGCGGTCGCGGTTCTCTATGTCGTCGCGATCCTGCTCGCGGCCAAGACCAACCGGCGCGACGACATCATCGTCGCCGCGGCCGGCTGCGTCATCCTGACGATTGTCGCCTATCTGCTGTCGCACGATCTGGAGAGCATCGCCTCGCCCTTGCTTCGCGTGCTGGTGAGCCTCGCGGCGATCGGGATCACGACTCTGCTGGCGCTGCAAAATCACGCGGCGACGAAGCGCCTTGCAGCGCAGGCGCGCCTGCTCAACCTTTCGCATGACATGATCTTCGCCAGGGATCGCAGCGGCGTGATCACATTCTGGAACAAGACCGCCGAGCAGGCCTATGGCTGGTCGGCCGACGAGGCGCTCGGACAGCTCGCCGACAAGCTTCTGCGAACCACATATCCCGACCGGCGCGAGGTCATCGAAGCAGGCCTGCTCGACACGGGCCGATGGGAAGGCCGCGTGCAGCAGCGAACGAAAGACGGCGCCGTGCTCACCGTCGATGCCCGATGGGCCATGCAGCACGACCGTCTCGGCAAGCCCGTCGGAGTCCTTGAAACGCACACCGACGTCACCGACCGCGTCGCCGCACACAGCGCGCTGGTGCAGAGCGAGCAGCGGTACCGACGTATGTTCGACGCAAGCCGGATCGGTGTGGTCGAAGAAGACTGGAGCGATCTCCGGGCCGCACTCCAATCGCTGGACACCGCAGGAGCCGGCCTGCGCGAGCATCTGGTGCAACATCCTGATTTCGTCCGGCATGCCCGCCGGCTCGCCAAGATCACCGACGTCAATCCGGCCCTGCAAAAGATGGCAGGTGCAAACGGCGCCTCGGCCTTTATCGAGAATGTCGAGCGGCTTCTCGGCGAGGACGACCGGAGTTTCGTCGGCGCCTTGATCGCGTTCGCGGAAAGGGAGCCGTTCTACGAAGGAGAGACCGAGCTCGTCAGGCTCGACGGACGCAAGGTTCCGGTGCTGTTCACGATCACCTTCTCCTCCGAGCCCGGCGGCGATCGCAACGTGCTCGCTTTCGTCGTCGACATCACCGAGCGCGAGCAGGCGCAGGATGCCCTGCTTGCGGCGCAGGCGGAGCTCGCCCACGCCGCACGCGTCGCCACCCTCGGCGAGCTCACCGCCTCCATTGCCCACGAGGTCAACCAGCCGCTGGCGGCGATCGTCACCAGCGGAGAGGCCGGCCTGCGCTGGCTACGCCGCGAGGTACCCGATCTGGACGAGGTCGGGGCCACGATCGTCCAGATCGTCGGGGAAGGCCGCCGCGCCAGCGAGATTGTGGCGCGCATCCGGACCTTCCTGAAGAAGGCTCCCGCCCAGCAGGACAGTATCGACATCGCCGAGATCATCGAGGAAGCGGCCCTTCTGGTCGCGCGAGAGCTTGCGAACGACGGCGTCGTCCTCACCTTCGAGACCGAGCATGGCTTGAAGCCGGTTCGCGGCGACCGGATCCAGCTTCAACAGGTGCTCGTCAATCTCCTGGTCAATGCCTGCCAGGCCATGTCGGGTCAGCCCGGTTCCCGAACCGCCAAACTGCGCGCCATTGCCGTCGACGGGGAGCACCTCGCCATCACGGTGCAGGACAGCGGCCCGGGCATCCGGCCTGAAGACATGCCCCGCCTGTTCGACCCGTTCTTCACGACGAAGAGCGGCGGAATGGGCATGGGACTTGCGATCTGCCGAACGACGGTGGAAGCTCACGGCGGCCAGTTGTCGGTCGAGAGCACGCCGGGCGCGGGAGCGACATTCCGCCTGACACTGCCATACAGCCAAGAACACCCCAGACCATGAAACGACCCGACCAAGCGCAACCATCTGCCCAATCCCTCAACTCGGTCGTCATCATCGTCGATGACGACGCGGGGATCCGCGCCTCGCTCGACAGCCTGTTCCGATCTGTCGGCCTCGAAACGCGCCTGTTTGCATCGCCCGCCGAACTGCTCGGCGGCGCGCTGCCGGACGGCCCCGGTTGCATCGTGCTCGACGTCCGCCTTCCCGGCGTGAGCGGGCTCGACCTGCAAAGCCAGCTCGTCCGGCAGGGCATCAGCCATCCGATCATTTTCATGACCGGCCACGGGGACATTCCGATGTCGGTGCGGGCCATGAAGGCCGGCGCGGTCGATTTCCTCGCCAAGCCGTTTCGCGACCAGGACATGCTCGATGCGGTGACGGCGGCGCTCGAGCGCGACGCGCAGTACCGTGCCGAAGCCGCGACCAAGGAGGATATCCGCGCCCAATACGAGACCCTGACGGCGCGCGAGCGCGAGGTGATGGGCCATGTCACAGCCGGCCTGATGAACAAGCAGGTCGCCGCCCTGATCGGTCTCAGCGAGATCACCGTCAAGATCCACCGCGGGAACGTCATGCGCAAGATGGAGGTCCGGTCACTGGCCGACCTGGTCCGCAAGGCCGAGGCGCTTGGGGTTTCCCAGACCCGCAGGACTACGGACCAAACCTGAGTATAGTTCCGGCCGGGCTGCTCCGGGTGCATATAAGGCATTATCGGCCGCGCAAAGGGAGATACTCTCCTTGCGGAAGACTGCGGTCAGGATTGTGCGCTCATGGCCAAAACCCCGGTGATTGCGATCGTAGACGACGACGAGGGCGTCCGCACGTCGCTTGCGAGCCTCGTGCGCTCGATCGGCTACGAAGCCCAGGCCTATGAATCCGGCATGGATTTCCTGCAGCAGGCGCCAGCAGACGATCCGGCGTGCATGATCGCCGACGTCCAGATGCCAATTATCTCCGGTGATGAGTTGCAGGCCCGGCTGATTACCGCCGGTCGCCATTTCCCGATCATCTTCATGACGGCGTTCCCGAGCGAAAATGTGCGCCAGCGCGTGATGGCCGCAGGTGCACATTGCTATCTCGGCAAACCCTCCAGCGGTGACGAAATCATCCGCTGCCTTGAAGAGGCGCTGGCAGGTCACACGCCGTAGTCCGCAAGAGGGCTCTCCTCCCAACCCGACGTACATCCCGGCAAGGCGGACTTCTCGTGAATCATGCGAAATGAGAAACAGAAGGGATTCTTGAAATACTTCGGCTGCGGGATCGGCGATGCTGTGCGTGTTAGGTGACTGAGACCCCCACGTCACCGCTCGAGCCTGTCCTCCTCCCTGGGCGTACGAGCATCTCGGGGCCGTCCTCCCCCCAAGGACGGCCCCTTTTTTTGACCGCGTCGCGCGATCGGCGGCATCGTCTCTTCGGAACTTGGTAGCGCTAGGCGCTCGGGTGACGCGCGAAAGCAAACGCTCCGCAGTTTTGGTCAGGTCGGCGGGAGCGCTGTCGCTCCCGCCGACCTTCCTTCTGCCGGCCGTGCGTCAGGACCTGCAGGAAAACGTCGTCAGCGCGTAGCAGGCTGCTGGACGCTGCGTGCCGCGCGGGTGATGACAGCCGCCACCTCCTTCGGATGCGACTCGTAGACCGAATGGCTGGCACCGGGGATGACGGTGATCTGGCTCTTGGCGCGCTCATAGTACCAGCGCTCGAGATCCGGATTGATGATCTGGTCGCTACCGGCCACGACGCCCCAGCTCGGCTTGGTCTTCCATGCGGCCGCAGTGAGCGGCGTGCTGAATATTTGCGCCGCGGCCGGGACCTGCGAGCGCGCGACGAACTCGGCGCGCTCACGCGGCAGATCGGGTGCGAACAGTTTCGGGAATTGCACGGGATCGAGATAGGTGAACTTGTCGGGGGTGACCTTGATCACGCCCTCGGTCTTGCCGAGCACGCTCGGCGTCTTCTTGCCTAGCGCCGATTCGTTCTCGCCGACGTCGGGCGCGTGCGCGGCGACATAGACGAGACCGACGACGTTGGGATGGACTCCAGCTTCGGTGATGAGCGAGCCACCATAGCTGTGACCGACGAGGAGCGTCGGGCCGTCCTGTTGATCGAGAATGCGCTTCGCTGCCGTGACGTCGTCGGCGAACGACGTCTCGGGCTCCTGCACCATGGTAACGCGGAAACCTTCCTTGGTGAGAATCTCATAGACCGGCTTCCAGCCGGACGCGTCCACCCAGGCCCCATGCACCAGGACAATGTTCTTCAGGGGTTCTGCGCGTGCCGGGACGACGGTCGTCAACAGAGAGAAAGCCGCGGCAAGGGCCAGGCCAGCGTTGAGGGGTTTCATGTCGGGATCACTCCGGGTTGGAATGAGGCGACACTAATTTCGCCGCCTGCCTGCGTATTTCGGCAAGCAACGGCGCTTGCCACTTCGCACGCCCAAGAATGCTCGTCGCAACGGCGGCCACTCGCGCATCCTCGAACGCGACCTACTTAGGTCGTGCACTTCGAGCGGAGGAGACGCCATGTGTGCTGATATTCACGACGTCGCGAGGACCAGAACTGCCATCGTCGTCCGCAGAAGCCACGGGTTGAACCGATCGACGATGGTGCTGGGATCGACAATGACACCGAATTCACTCATCCGGATCGCCGCTGCCACTATAATCATCTTCAATGCGGCAGCTCCGGTTCATGCAGCGTCCTGCAAGGATTCGATCGAGCGTGTCCAGGCACAGCTGGACGCCGCCATTGAGAAGAATGCAGATGCAAATGGGTGGAGTCCGGAGAGTCTCGAGGCACTACGCGGTCATCAGCCCACGCCGCGATCTCTGGCACAGGCGGAAGGCGCAAGGGGAGCGCATCTTCGGCTCGCGCTCGATGCCCTCGATCGCGCGCGTGCGGCGGACCGCTCCGGCGACATCGCCAGGTGGAGCCGCGAGCTGTCCGAGGCAACGCTGCCGCTTCAGCAGGAGCCGCAATGATTCCGAAAGTGATGCCTTTGCGACCGTGCGGCCAGACAGCGGGACGTGCGTTCAGGGAATACCGGCACGCCGGCCGCTCCCTATCGTCCCGCGCAATGAAGGAATTCGGAGCAGCCCATGCGAGAACAGCCCTCCCCGGACCGGTCCAGACATCGCTGGTTGACATCGATGCTTCTGGGCGCGGCCCTCGCATCTGGCCTGATATGGCTGCCCCCCGTCGCGGCTATTGCGCAAACGGCACTGCCGACGATGCCACCATCGACCGGAATGCTCTCGACCTCGCCGCTCAACATGGGTTCGACACGGCCTGAAGGCATTCCGTTGGGCTCGACTGAAATTGCAACGCCGGGCGTATCTCCGGTCACGCCATTGCAAGACACGACCAACTGCGCCGCATCAGGCAATCCCGGGTCATCGGGATCTCTGTTCGACGGCGGCGGGCTCTCCGGAAGCTCGTCGCTTGGCTGCCCGAACGGCTTGACGACCCAGTCAGCCTTGCCTCCCTCGACATCGACTGTCGGACGCGTCGGGATTCCGCTCGGATCCACCGAGCTCGGCGGCGCCGGAATCAGTTCGTTCGTGCCGGTGCCCGGCCCTGATTCCGTTGGCAGCACGAGTTCAATCAACGGCTCCGGCAATCCCGGAAATCAAGGAGGATCATCGCCGTGAAACGGAGCCTCACCCTTGCACTCGTTGCTCTCGCCGCGATCCTGATCGGCGGGGGTTTCTGGTTCTTCGGCAGCGACAAGAAGCCGGTCGTCACCGCCGCGCCCGTACCCGCCGCCGTGCCAGTGGTTGCGGCCACCGTCACCGGCAAGGCTGTTCCGATCTATCTGCGCGGCATCGGCACGGTGATCGCCTACAACACCGACGTCGTGCGCAGCCAGATTCAGGGACAGATCGTCAAGATCGCCTTCACCGAGGGCCAGACCGTCAAGGCCGGCGACCTGCTCGCCCAGATCGATCCTCGTCCTTACGAGGCACAGATCGAGCAGCTCACGGCGAACCGCGACAGGGACCAGGCGCAGCTCGTGAACGCCGAGGCCAATCTTTCACGCTACAATCAGCTCGGCGACAAAGGTTATGCGACCCCGCAACTGATCGAGACGCAGACGGCGCAGGTGGCGCAGCTCAAGGCCGCCGTGAAGGCCGACGAGGCGCAAATCGATCAGGCCAATGTCCAGCTCAGCTACACGCGTCTGACGTCGGCGATCCCCGGCATCACGGGCGTCCGCCAGATCGACGTCGGCAACGTGATTCATCCGACCGATCCGAACGGTCTCGTCGTGGTCACCCAGATCGAGCCGATCTCGCTGCTGTTCACCCTGCCGCAGGCGGACCTGCCCATCATCCAGCAGCAGGCCGCGAAGGGAGCGCTGAAGGTCATCGCCTTCAGTCAAGACAACAAGATGAAGCTCGGCGAGGGCACGCTGCTGCTGGTCAACAACGAGATCGCGGGGACCACTGGCACCGTCCAGCTCAAGGCGGTATTCCCCAACCACGAGCACCGGCTATGGCCGGGGCAGCTGGTGAACGCGCGACTGCTGCTGGAAACCCGCAAGGATGCCCTGACGGTAGCGGGATCGGCAGTTCAGCAAGGTCCGAACGGCAGCTATGTCTACGTCGTGTCTGCCGATCAGACAGCCACCTTGCGTCCCGTCCACGTGGTCGAGATCAGCGACGGGCAGGCCCTGATCGATCAGGGCTTGAAATCGGGCGACGTCGTCGTGGTCGATGGCCAGTATCGGCTGACCGAAGGAAGCCGCATCAAAGAGCTGCACGGCAAGGCGGCACGCGAAGCTGATCTGCAAAGCGCCGTGCAGGACGCGCTCCCATGAACCTCTCCGCGCCCTTCATCCTGCGGCCGATCGCGACTGCCCTGCTGATGGCCGGCTTGCTGTTGTGCGGCCTTGCGGCCTATCCGCTGCTGCCGGTCGGGGCCCTGCCGAACGTCAACTACCCGACCATCCAGATCTCGGCGCAACTGCCGGGCGCGGACCCCGGCACGATCGCCTCGTCCCTCGCCACACCGCTTGAACAGCAGCTCAGCCAGATTCCCGGCATCACCCAGCTCACCTCGTTCAGCGCACTCGGCGTGGCACAGCTCACCGTGCAGTTCGAGTTGTCGCGCACGGTGGACAGCGCCGCGGTCGACGTGCTGGCAGCGATCAACGCCGCCAGCCCCTTCCTGCCGCCGAACATCCCCTACCCGCCGACGATCAGGAAGGTCAATCCGGCGGAGACGCCGATCATGCTGATCGCACTGACGTCGGACTCGTTACCTCTGACCACGGTCGACGCCTATGCGGAGAACATCCTGCTGCCGAAGATCTCGCAGGTACCGGGCGTGGGCCTGGTCGGCATCGGTGGCCAGCAGAAGCCCGCGATCCGTGTCCGCGTCAATCCGCAGGCGCTCGCCGCCCGCGGCATCGGCCTCGAAGACGTCCGCAGTGTGATCGCCGGCGCCAATGTCGACCTGCCGAAGGGCACGCTCAACAGCCCGCGCGTGACCTACACGCTGAACACCAACGATCAGCTCTTGAAGCCATCGGCCTATGAGGACCTCATCATCGCCTATCGCAACGGTTCGCCGGTGCGAATACGCGATATCGGCACGGCGATCGAGGCCCCCGAAAACGACCTTCTCGCCGGCTGGTACGGCAAGGATCGCGCCATCATCCTGGCAGTCCAGCGCGTCCCCGGCGCCAATGTGATCCAGACGGTCGACCGCATCAAGAAGCTGCTGCCGCAGCTGCAAGCTTCCGTTCCGCCGGCGATCAAGGTGACGATCGCCGCGGACCGCACCGCCACGATTCGCGCGGCAGTGTCCGACGTCCAGTTCACACTGATGCTCACGGTCGCATTGGTGGTGATGGTCATATTCCTGTTCCTGCGGAATTTCTGGGCCACCCTCATTCCGGCGATCACGGTTCCGCTGGCGCTGATCGGCACCTTCGCGGTTCTCTATGCACTCGGCTACAGCCTGGACAATCTCTCGCTGATGGCGCTGTCGATCGCGGTCGGCTTCGTGGTCGACGATGCCGTCGTGGTCATCGAGAACATCGTACGTCATCTCGAGCAGGGCATGACGCCGATGGAAGCGGCGCTGAAGGGCTCTCGCGAGATCGGCTTCACCATCGTCTCCATCACCCTGTCGCTGATCGCGGTGTTCATCCCGCTGTTCCTGATGGGCGGTTACGTCGGCAAGCTGTTCCAGGAATTCGCGGTCACGATCACCGCAGCGCTGCTGCTGTCTCTGGTCATCTCGCTCACGCTGACGCCGATGATGTGCGCGCGGCTGCTGAAGGATCAATCGCGGAAGAAGCACGGCCGGCTCTATCTCGCCTTCGAACGGGGATTTGACGCCCTGCTCTCACTCTATGCGAGAGGCCTGCGGATCGTTCTGCGCCATCGCTTCGCGACGCTGCTGGTGATGCTCTCGACCATCGCGCTGACCGGTTATCTTTACGTGATCATCCCGAAAGGTTTCTTCCCGCAGCAGGACACCGGGCAGATCGTCGGCATCACCGAGGCCGCCCAGGACATCTCCTTCCCCGCGATGTCCGAACGTCAGCAGGCGATCGTCGGCATCCTCTCGAAAGATCCGGCGGTCCAGTCGGTGGCGAGCTACATCGGTCCGGGCGGACCGACGGCCACGCTCAACCAGGGGCGCATCTTCATCGTGCTGAAGCCGAAGCCTGAGCGCAAGGCCAGCGCCGATCAGGTAATCGAGCGGCTGGGGCCCCGGCTGGCCCACATCCAGGGCATCAGGCTCTACATGCAGGCCGCGCAGGACATTACGATCGGCGCACGCCTGTCGAAGACGCAGTATCAGTACACGCTGACGGATGCCGATTCCAACGAGCTGACGCATTGGTCGGCGATCTTCCTGGCGAAGCTCCGCGCGCTCGACCTGATCACCGACGTCGCCAGCGACCAGGCCAATGCCGGCCCGCGGCTGGAGGTCACGGTCAACCGCGAGGTCGCCTCCAGCTTCGGAATCCTGCCCACGACGATCGACAATGCCCTCGACGACGCGTTCGGCCAGCGCATCGTCTCCACCATGTTCACCTCGCTGAACCAGTACCACGTCGTGATGGAGGTCGACCCGCGCTTCCAGTACGGGCCCGAGGCGCTCAAGGACATCTACCTGAACTCGTCCACCGGCCAGCAGGTCCCCCTCAGCACGCTGGTCCACGCCGTGATCAAGCCTGCACCCATCCTGATCAATCATCAAAGCCTGTTTCCCTCGGTCACGATCTCCTTCAACCTGCGGCCCGGCGCTGCGCTCGGCGACGCCGTGGCGGCGGTCCAGAAGATCGAGAAGGAGACCGGCAAGCCCGCTTCGCTCACGGCCTCGTTCCAGGGCAATGCGCAGGCGTTCCAGTCCTCCCTGCGCGGCACGCCGCTATTGATCGGGGCGGCGCTGATCGTGATCTACATCATTCTCGGCGTTCTCTATGAGAGCCTGATCCATCCGATCACGATCCTGTCGACGCTGCCTTCGGCCGGCATCGGCGCACTGCTGCTGCTGCTCGCCGTCCATATGGATCTCAGCGTCATCGCCATCATCGGCATCATCCTGCTGATCGGCATCGTCAAGAAGAACGGCATCATGCTGGTCGATTTCGCTCTGGAGGTGGAACGCGGGCAGGGGCTCAGCCCGGAAGAGGCGATATACCAAGCCTGCACGCTTCGCTTCCGCCCGATTCTGATGACGACGATGGCCGCGCTGCTCGGCGGCGTGCCGCTGATGCTCGGCACCGGTACCGGCGCGGAGCTGCGCCAGCCGCTCGGTTACACCATCGTCGGCGGCTTGATGCTGTCGCAGATCCTGACGCTCTACACCACGCCCGTTGTCTATCTCTACCTTGACAAGCTCGGCAACTGGTTCACCGGGCGCAAGCCGCGGGCGGCCGCGACATCCACTCTCTCGACAACCGGAGCAGATACGGAACTGAGCCATGGATCCACTTGAGAAGGTGAGCGCCGGCATGACGGCGGAGAAGCTCGTGACCGTCACGCCCGAGATGACGGTCGGCCACGTGATATCAGGCATGCCGGCTGTCTACGGCACGCCGATGATGATCCTGCACATGGAGATGGCCGCCGGATCGGCAGTGCAGCCGTTCCTGCCCGCAGGCCATGTCAGCGTCGGGATGATGGTCAACATCCGCCACCTTGCCGCAACGCCGGTCGGCCACACGGTGCGCGCGATCGCGCGGGTGATCGCGGTCGAGGCCAAGAGCGTGCTGTTCGAAATCGAGGCGTGGGACGGCGGCCGCAAGATCGGCGACGGCACCCACCGGCGCGGCGTAGTCGATGTCGCCGAGTTCGAGCGGCGGTTCGACGTGACCAAGCCAACAGCAGAGATGGCCTGACCTCGCGGCCGTCGAGCGGCCCGATCGCGCCCTCGTGCGCTTTGACAAAGGACCCGCCAGATTGCAAAAGACGGCTCTTCAACGTCGCGTTAGACATTTCGTATGACGCTCGAACGCCTGGACGGCTCCACGCCCGTAAAGCCCCAGCAATGGTGGCGCCGTATGCTCCCAGGCTGGCCCATGCGGGGTCGCGCTCCACTGTGGGCGTGGGGTAGTGTTGCCCTGAGCTTGTTGTCGTTCACGTCTTCCCTGCTCGGCTTCAATTTCGCAGCGATCGCATTCGCCGCCTCAATAGCGGCTTCGCTGGTGGTGATCAGCCTGACCATCACCGCCCGGAAGAAAGCCCATACCGAGCTGGAGCTGAGCGAGCAGCGATATCGCCATCTGTTCAGCCGCATGCCGATCGCATTCCATCAGCTCGACGCCAGCAGGCTGGTTGTGCTATTCCGGAAATTGCGCCGCGAGGGGGTCAAGGACCTCGGCCCCTATTTCGACTCCCATCCCAAGTTCCTCCGGACCTGCATGGACGCGCTCTCCTTTCAGGAGGCCAATGAACGGGCCGTCCAGATGTTCGGAGGCGGCGTCAGCGACTATGTCGGACCTTCCATGGCCGAGACCTGGAAGAAGCGTCCCGATACGTTCCGGCGGGCCATGGAGTCACGTTATCGCGGTGAGACGAACTTCGAGGAAGAGACCCAGATGGTCACCTGGGACGGCCGCGTCGTCGACGTCCTCTTCACGACAGCCCGCGTCGGCCCCATCAACGACCTCGAAATCAGCCTGGTCGGCACCATCGACATCTCACAGCGTGTCCGCGCCCAGCAGAAGCTGCAGCAGGTACGGGCCGAGTTCGCGCATGCCGCGCGCGTCTCGATGCTCGGCGAGCTCACCGCCTCGATCGCGCACGAGGTCAACCAGCCGCTGGCAGCCATCGCAACCAACGGCGCCGCCGGCCTGCGATGGCTGAACAGGCCCGCGCCCGATGTCGTCGAGGTCCGCAAGACCATCGAGAACATCGTCGAGGATGCCCAGCGCGCCGCGAACATCGTAGCGCGCGTTCACGGAATGGCTTCACGGAAAACGCCCGAGCAGGCATCCCTGTCGTTCGACGAGATCATCCGCGAAGCGCTTCTCTTCCTGCAACACGAGATGGAATCCCGCAGCGTGAGCATCCTGCACCAGCCCGATCCGAGCGCGCCACAGGTGCTCGGTGACCGCACCCAGCTCCAACAGGTGATCGTCAACCTGGCCATCAACGCGGTGCAGGCGCTGACGCAGGCTGGATATGGCGATCGCAGGATCGTCATCAGCACGATCACGCAAGACGCGGCCACGCTGTGCTGCTCCGTGGAAGACAATGGTCCCGGCATTGCCGCCGAGCATCTCGATCGGCTGTTCGAAAGCTTTTTCACGACCAAGGACAGTGGGATGGGCATGGGACTACCGATCTGCCGGTCGATTGTCGAGGCGCATGGCGGCCGGATCGGCGCCGAAGGCCATGGCGCCAACGGCGGCGCCCGCTTCTGGTTTACGCTGCCGCTATTCACCGGTCGCGGCCGATCGCACCAGCCGGATCGGGACGCCTTTGTATGACGGCGTAAAGCTGAGAGGGTCGCGGGCGTAGAGCGGAACCAGCGGATTGGTCTCCGGATAGTAGGCCGCGCAGCAGCCATTCGGAAAAGAATAGGCAACGACGCGGAAGTTGCGCACGATCCGCTCGGCGCCGTCGGTCGAGGCGGTGATCAGGTCGACGCGATCGCCATCGGCAAGGCCGCGCTTCCTCAGTTCGTATTCGTTGAGGAAGATCACGTCGCGTTGGCCGAACACGCCGCGATAGCGATCGGACATCGAGTAAAGCGTGGTGTTGTACTGATCGTGGCTGCGAATGGTGGTGAGCCAGAGCGAATCGGGATCGCTCTCCGGCGGGTCCTCGCCACACCCCGGGAAGACCAGGAAGTTCGCCTTGCCCGAGGGTGTCGTCCAGATGCGCTCACGTGCGGTCGAGGTGAGATGGAAGCCACCGGGGACGCGGATGCGGGCATTGTAGCCCTGGAAGATCGGGAACACTGCCTCGATCGCATCGCGGATGCGGTCGTAATCGGCAACGAATCCGTCCCAGTCGACCACCGTGCGTTCGCCCAGTGTCGCCTTGGCGACGCCGGCGATGATCGCGACCTCGCTGCGCAGATGCTCCGATGCCGGCTTGTTGCGGCCGCCGGATGCATGCACCATCGACATCGAATCCTCCACCGTGACCGACTGCGGCCCCGATGCCTGCACATCGATCTCGGTGCGTCCGAGGCACGGCAGGATCAGGGCGGCGCGACCGTGGATCAGGTGGCTGCGGTTGAGCTTGGTCGAGACGTGGACGGTCAGATCGAGCTTGCCAAGCGCCGCCCGGGTCGCCTGCCAGTCCGGAATGGCCGCGGCAAAATTGCCGCCCATCGCGAAGAAGGCCTTCACCTCGCCGCGGATCATGGCTTCCAGTGCGGTGACCACGTTGTGTCCCGGCGCGACCGGAGGCTTGAAACCGAAGCGTTGCTCGAGGCGCGCGAGGAAGTCCGCCTTGGGGACCTCCGTGATCCCCACGGTCCGATCGCCCTGCACGTTGGAATGACCGCGAACCGGGCAAACGCCGGCGCCTTCGCGCCCGACATTGCCGCGCAACAATGCGAGGTTCGCGATCTGCTGGACGTTGTTCGCGCCGCGCCAGTGTTGGGTGATGCCCATGCCGTAGACGAGGATTGCGCGCTCGGCCTTCATGTAGGCGGCGGCCGCATATGCCATGTCCTCGCGCGTCAGGCCGGACTGACGTTCGATATCAGGCCATTGCGTGCGCTCGAGATCGTCGACCAGCGCTTCAACGCCCGCGGTGTGGCCGCGGATGAAATCCCAATCCAGGATCTCCGGCTGCTCGGCGGCGCGGGCGGCTTCGTCCGCCTCCACCAGGATCTTCATGATCCCCTTGAGGACGGCGACGTCGCCGCCGACCCGCACCTGGAACAGTTTCGAGCTGATCGTCGTCGACGACAGCGTGACCATCTCGACCGGGCTCTGCGGCGCCTGGAACCGCTCCAGCGCTCGTTCGCGGAACGGATTGAACGACATGATGGCGGCGCCCCGGCGTGCCGCATTGCGCAGGCTGGTCATCATCCGCGGGCTGTTGGTGCCTGGGTTCTGGCCGAAGATGAAGATGCAATCGGCCTTGTCGAAATCCTCCAGCAACACGGTGCCCTTGCCGACGCCGAGCGAGTACGGCAGGCCGACGCTGGTCGCCTCGTGGCACATGTTCGAGCAGTCGGGGAAATTGTTGGTGCCGTATTCGCGCACGAACAGCTGATAGAGGAAGGCGGCCTCGTTCGAGGTCCGCCCGGATGTGTAGAACTCCGCCATGTTCGGATCGGGCAAGGCCCGAAGCTCTCGACCGATCATGTCGAACGCTTCGCTCCACGCGACCGGGAGATAGCGGTCGGATGCGGAATCGTAAGCCATCGGATGCGTGAGCCGCCCGACCATTTCGAGATCGTAATCGTTCCAGCTCGCGAGTTCTGTGACGGTATGCTCCGCGAAGAATTCGGGGGTGCAGCGCTTCGATGTCGTCTCCCATGCGATCGCCTTGCCGCCGTTCTCGCAGAATTCGAATGACGAGGTGTGCTTCGGGTCGGGCCAGGCGCAGCCGGGGCAATCAAAACCCTCCGGTTGGTTCATACGGCTCAGCGTCGCTGCGCCCTTCAGCGGCGCCCTCTGCACCAGAAGCGCCTCGCTGAGCGCCTTGAGTGCGCCCCAGCCGCCGGCGGGTCCACCATAAGGACGAACCGATTTCGTGGTCATCTCGACATCTCTCGATCTTATGCTTCTTCGCGGTAGTTAAGGATCGCGCGGGCAGCGCCGTCTTTTCAAAACGAAACCGAATTTCGCAATTGCACACGTCCGGACCGGGCTGGTCGGCCGCAGTAGCCATGCATTCCGGCAAAAGGAGCGCCGTTCCCGGAAGCTGAAACGACAAGCGGAAACTAGGGTCGGCGCTTGGAGCCCCGTCGCTACGGAGGGCTTTCGACATCTTTCAGGAGCGACCCCAGATGTTTTCACGACGTGATTTGCTGGCCATGTCCGCGGCAGGCGCCGCCATGGTCGGCTCCAGTGCGCAGGCCGCAACCTTCGGTAATCCGGACGAGCCACCGCAAGGCGCCGTCAACGCCAGGAGTCCCGGAAGCCTGACCGATCCCGGTCCGCAAAATCCTGAATTGGCCAGGCAGTTCCCCTCCGTGCAGAGTCCGCCTGCGACCGACGTCGGCGGCCTGCCGATGGATTGGGCCTCGTTCAACAATGCACCGAGGCGCATCCAGAATGGCGGCTGGGCGCGCCAGGTCACCGTTGAGGATTTTGCCATCTCGAAGGAAATCTCCGGCGTCAACATGCGGCTGTCCGCCGGCGGCATCCGCGAGCTGCATTGGCATCAGGCCGCCGAATGGGCGATCATGACTTACGGCAGCTGCCGCATCACGGTGCTCGACACCCAGGGACGCCCCTATGTCGGCGACCTCAAGGCCGGCGACCTCTGGTATTTCCCGTCGGGAGCCCCGCATTCACTGCAGGGATTGGGTCCCGACGGATGCGAGTTCGTGATCTGCTTCGACGACGGCCATGCCAACGAGTTCAACACGCTGCTGGTGACGGATTGGCTCGCCCATACGCCTCCCGAGGTGCTGGCGAAGAACTTTGGCGTGCCGGCTGACGCCTTCGCCAAGATCCCGCTGAACAACCTCTGGATTTTCCAAGGGGCGGTGCCCGGCGATCTCGCCGCCGATCGCGCGGCGATCGCTGGGCATGCGGAGGCACCGCCCTACCCGTTCATCCATTCGCTCGGGAGCTCGACCCCGGTCAAGGAGAGCTCCGCCGGAAGCATCCGCGTCGCCGACAGCAGCAACTTCAAGGTATCCACGACCATCGCCGCGGCACTGGTGACGATGCCGCCGGGAGCGGTCCGGGAAATGCACTGGCACCCGAACGCCGACGAGTGGCAGTATTACATCAAGGGCAAGGCGCGGATGACGGTTTTCGACACCGGTCCGAACGCGCTGACGACGGATTTCGCAGCCGGCGACATCGGCTATGTCCGGCGCAATCTCGGCCATTATGTCGAGAATGTCGGCGACACCGAGCTCCAGTTCATCGGCGTATTCCGTGCGCCGCGCTACGAGGAGGTCTCGCTCTCCAACTGGCTGACACACACGCCGCCCAAGCTCGTCGCCCAGCACTTCAACATCGACGAGAAGCTGATCGCTCAATGGCCGGACAACGGCCCCGGCTTGATGCCCAAATCCTGAAGCAAGGAGATATAGAAACCGGAACGGGAAAGGTGCCGAGACCGGCACCTTCCTTCTTCCCTGATCCGCGCCGTACGGCGATCTACAGCGATCGGCCGCAGGCGCAGCCCGCGGGCCGGCGCGCGGCGCCTGCAACGAGCGAGCGTGATGTCATCGCGAACAGCTTCGTTTGCGGCAGAGCCAGAGAACCCATGCCGACGAGGCGATCGGCAGAGCGAAGCTCCACCTGCCCAGCCATCGCGTCACGCAGCCGCCGGTGGCGGCACCCAACAGGAAACTCAGGCAGAGCGCGATCATGGTTCGTGCACCGCGTGCCGCATCGCGATCCGACGCCGTGACCAACTGATCGATCGCTCTTAGCAGGTTTCCGGTCACGGTGACCGAGAGATATTTCCAGCGTCCGACCTGCCTGAAACTCGCCGACTGCAACGCGACGCCGAAGGAGATGACGAGGATCACAATCTGATCAGGAACGTGATGGAGCAGCAGCATCGCCGCTGCCAGGCAGACGATCTCTACGGCGAGACAGTGCAGTACCGCCCCGGTGCCGACTGCCACGACCGCTTCCAGCAGGAAGGCCGCTAGCGGCAGGAGATGGGACAGGGCCAGCTGCCATTGCCCCGACAGCGCATAGATCCCGAGGAAAGCGACGTTGCCGGTCTGCGAACTCGCGAACACGCCGAGCGACAGCCATGTAAAGGCGTCGAGGAAACCTCCCGACAAGGTCAGGAGAGCGGCGACCAGCAGCGATCGTTCCGGCGCGTAGGCCCCGACGCCTGCCTCGGTCAGAGGCTCCGTTGATACGGCGTGCATCGCCATATTTGCAGGTCCGGGGGTCAGCAGCCAGCGCGCGGTGCCGCTTCTTCCGGCAGCAGGACGCGGCGCGGATGCGTGAAGACGCCGTATCCATCATCGCGTGCGACGGCGAGAAGCGTAATTCCCGCCTCATCCGCCGTCTGGATAGCGAGCGCGGTCGGAGCGGAAACGGCGACGATGACGGGCGCACCCATCATTGCTGCCTTCTGCACCATCTCCACCGAAACGCGGCTCGTCAACAGCACGGCGCCGTCGCGGGCCGAGTTGCCGTCTCGGACGATCGCACCGGCGAGCTTGTCGAGCGCATTGTGCCGGCCGACGTCCTCCCTGATCCGCGCAATGCCGCTGCGAGGATGCCAGAAGGCCGCCGCGTGAACGGACCTCGTCTGTTGGTTCAGTGCCTGGAGCGGAGACAGCGCCTGCATGGCGTTCAGCAGATCCCGCGCGTGAAAGGCAATGCCACTGCCTTCGACGCGTGACGGCGTACGGCGCGCCTGTTCGAGGCTCTCGATGCCGCATAAACCGCACCCGACCGGCCCGCTGATGGCCCGGCGGCGCGCGGCCAGTGTCGCCGCGCGGTCACCATCGAGCCACATCCGGACCTCCATCCCGAGTTCGTTCGAGATCAGCTCGATGCTCCCGATCTCGCTTGCGCGGCCGACGATTCCTTCGGTGAGACTGAATCCGACACCGAAATCCTCGAGGTCAGCCGGCGTCCCCATCATCACGGCATGAGTCGATCCGTTGTAGGTGAGCGCGATGGCGCTCTCCTCGGCCACCAACCGCGACGTCGATGTCGTGCGGCCGCCGCGCCAGGCGATCTCCCGGTGCCGGGCGAATGTCGAGCCCGCTATCATGGCTCACCCCCTCGCAGCGATCGGCCGCATGAACACACCCAATCTCTACGAATTCGGACCGCTTCGGCCGGTCTCGTAAAGGAACCAGATCCGCCGCTCCGTCTCGTCGATCCAGTTCTCCAGCAGGCTCGCGGTCGCGACATCGCCATATTCGTCGCAGAGCTCGTGGACGCGGCGCATCTCTCGTGTCAGTTGCTGATTGTCGCTGCGGAGTTCCGCGAGCATGTCCTGGGGATCGACATAGTCGGCGTCATTGTCGAGAAGGCGCTGCTCGCGCGCGATTTGGCCGATCGAGCGCAGCGTCGTTCCGCCGATCTTGCGCGCCCGCTCGGCAATGTCGTCGGTCATGGCGAAGATCTGCCCGGCCTGTTCGTCGAGCATCAGGTGATAGTCGCGAAAATGCCGGCCCGACACGTGCCAGTGAAAGTTCTTGGTCTTCAGGTACAGCGCGAAGACGTCGGCCAACAGCGCTCTCAGCGCGGCTGGAATGTCCCGGTTCGCATTGGCCCCGAGATCCGTTGGGGTCTGGATATCTGCTTTGGTCATTGTCGTCGTCCTGTTGGAGGTTGAAAAATTTCGGCGGCGCGCTTCGCCGGCGAAGGGTTCATTCCGCCGGCGTCGTCCTGTTCCGCAGTGGGAAGGGTGCCATCGTCCCGAAGACGCCGTCGCGGCGTACCAAGGCGTGGAACAGAGCTGCCGCCAGATGCAGCAGCACGACGGCAAAGAACGCGAAGCCCAGATAGAAATGAGCGTTCCACAACAGCGCGTGCGCGCGGTCGCTCTGCGGCAGCACCGCCGGGATTTGAATCCCGCCAGACAGGACCACCGGATAGGCAGCAGCCCAGAGCATGCCGAGACCCAGCAGCGGCATGACGATCATGAATCCATAGAGGGCGAGATGTGACAATCGCGCTCCCAGCTTGATCCCCGGCGAAAGATCTTCCGGCAATGGCGGCGCGCCGTAATGGAGCCGCAGCGCCAGCCTGATCACGACGAGGACCAGAAGCGTGACACCAAGTGTCTTGTGGATCAGGATCAACGGCAGATATCTGGGCGCAACAGTGGATACCATGCCGACGCCGATGAAGAGCATGGCAATGATGCAAGCCGCCATCAGCCAGTGCAAGAACCGCTGGATCGGGGCGAAATGATGAGGTGTGTTGCTCATGGCTTGGTCGTCCCCGTTCGCGGATAGCTGCCGGCTTCGGCCGCACGAAGATCGTAGGATTTGCGGTAGACCGACGAGCGCGCGGCGGGGAAAGGATCGTCCGACACCCTGATCCCCTGCGGCAACACGGTCGGATCGAAGTTGATGTCGCGGCACGGCCCGTCCCGCTCCTGTTCGATCCGCTGCACGACGAGCGTTCCGACCTGCACCGTCCGGCGGCCCTCCGGCCAGGCCTTGCTCGGGTCTGCGGTGGGATCGCCGGGATCGGCAACCGTCGTGACCATGGTCCAGCGTTGCGGGCCGGCGGTGCGGATTCGCTCCGTTATCTCCTGCTCCAGAAAATCCGGGCCGCGCTTTTCCAGCTCGGCTTGTGATATCGGTACGACCTGAGCGGTCGGGAGCAACGACCATCGCACCGTCCGCTCGCCGCCGCGTGCATCCGTGAAGATGAAACTGTTGAGCCCGTGGTAAGCGTCCTCCGCATAACTGTCGGTCCAGGGCGCCGTCTTCGCCCAGGTCGCGAAGGCGGCGAATTCCGGATTGGACTGGATGAAAGCCTTCATCGCTTCGGGATCCTTCTTGCCGGATGCGATCAGCAGGTCGTGGAACGCCTGCGGCGTGGACACCGCGAAAAACGGCGGATTAATCAGCGCCATCCGCCACTCTTCGCCGTCCGCCGCTGCGATCTGCAATCCCAAACCCCGCACACGCACGGTTGCATCCACGGCGTTCGGATCGGCGGTGCCGAGATTGAAGCGGCCTACCGCGGAATATTTACCGCGCTCAAAGACCTTGGCCCGCGAGAGTTCGACACCGTTTCCGTTCGCCTCGAAGGCCCCGGTGAAGCAGATTCCCTTGGCATGATTTCGCCGGTGCCCCGGAGACGCGCCTCCCGGGGGCGCCAGTGCCGCGATCAGGCGCTCCGGCGTGAGGCGCCCGGGCGATAGCCAGCCTGCGGTGTATGCGAACGCGGCAGCGCCGCCTCCGACCACAGCCGCAATCAATACGAGCGAGCCGAAGCCCGAACGCGGCCACTTGCCTGATTGCTTCATCACTTGTCCTTGCGATGCGTAAGCCGCCCCGGGAACGGCCACACCGGCCGCTCCGGTGCGGGTTTCTTGTAGCCGGCGGCCACGGTCGCGATCTTCTGAAACCCAACGTCAATTGCACAAAGGCACGTTTGGGCGTGTCCGACCAACCGGAGGGCCCACCTGCCGCCTTCGGGCTCACTCGAAACATCTCGTGCGATTTGAGAACCACCTACCGGGTTCGACAGACCATCCTGCAATCGACCGCATCCCGGAGGCTCTCGGAGCGAAGCCGGCGACGTCTGCTCTTCAGCAACCGCGGCAGATCGATCCTTCCAGCATCCTTTCGAGCCGGGCGTCATCCTTGTCGATGGTGGGGTCCGTGCCGAGCAACGGCCCCTTCGTCACGTGGCCGCCGCCGTCCGACGCTGGAAGTGCGGTACCGAGCGAGTTCGTTCCTGGCGCGGCAGCGCTGGTGCCGAGCGTACCGCCGCCACCCATCGACATATGCGATCCCATACCACCGCGAGCTGACGCGGTGCCCGACAGTCCAATGCAGACGGCAACACAAACGACAGGGAATAATCTCATTGCTCACACTCCAGATGTTCACGCGATCCGCTGCTCGGAAACGAAACACCGGTCGCGTTTGATCATGCACAATGACGCGAGCGTTCTGACAATCGTGACAGAATCTTCTCGCAAGAGTGATGCACATGCATCGGGACTCTTCGACCGGACTACCTACATGACTCTCATCAGAACAATTTCCGGAAACGCCACCAGCCGAGCAGCGATTATCGCCCGCGCCTCTCCGCACACACAGTAATTAATGGAGAACCGCTATGACTGCATTCAAGGTATTGATCGCTGCAGCGCTGATCTCAACTGCATCGATATCGTCAGCATCAGCGGCCTGGTCTTTCGCCGACCAGGAGCCGGCAACCTTCGCATCGATGTACCCCGATCGCGACGTGCTGAATGGTGGCGCGCTGACGCCCGCCGGGCGAATGGGCCTGGAGCGACCCGGTGGGGCCGCGCCGGTATTCACCCATGGCCATTTCCACGGTGAATACGGGCGTCGATGACGAGACGCCGCGAGAAAGCATCATCCGTCCTGCCGCCCCGGCAATTTCGCTTCAGCATCCCGGCGGCAGGATGGACGACACACCTGGCGTCGGCGCTGCGCCGGAGGCGTTCGCCGGCAACACGGTTGCTGGCGAGGCCAGATTCATCGAGACTCCTTCCATGCAGGCCGAGCTGTTCGGACTGGGTACGACCGCGGCATTCGGGTCGATGCCCGTGCCGCCGGCGCCACTTGCATCCGCCGGAATCGTGCCAGGCGCGGGGCCCGCTGTAATTTGTGAAATCGAAAGCGGCAGAGACGCAGCGCTCGTCACCTGGCCTCCCGGCATCGAGCTGCATGCGACACTCGTACCTGTTCCCGCCGGCGCAGCCGCGGAGATCGTTCCGATGGAGCTTCCGTTCTGGCCCGTGACCGGAAGAATCTCAGCCGCGAGACCCGATGTCGAAGCACCCGTGGCCGATACGATCGGAGTTGCCGGCACCGGCACGGGCGATGACGCCGGCTGAGCACAGGCGACCACCGTCCCCGGCGTGGTCGGATCCATGGCAAGCGGGACAGGCGCCAACGTCGTATCCGGAGCACCCGGAACGGTCGTCGCGGAGAACGGGCCCGGACTGTTGAGCGGCGAAATCACGATCGCACCCGGCACTGTCGGTAGATCCATGGCCGTGCTGCCGGTCGTGGCGACCTGTGCCTGGCCCGGAGAGCATCCGAGCAGGAAGGCTAACATCGTGCCGAGCGCGATCCGCATCATCATTCGTGTCCTTAGCTCACCTCGGTCCTGCGAATGGCGACCTTGCTGCCTTCTGCCAGATTGACCGCGGGATTGAGCACGACCTGCTCGTTGGGCTGCACGCCGTCGCGCACTTCCACATGGGTGCCGAAATCCCGCGAGATCGAGACCTTCTGAAAATGAACGGTGCCGTTCCGTACGACCACGACATGGAGGCCGTTCTGGTCGAAGACGAGCGCGTCGGACGGAATCGTCATCGATGCCGTCCTGCGGGGGATCGATAATTCGACCGTGCAATAGATGCCCGGACTGAGCAGGCCGTCGGGATTGGGAACGTCGATCTCGGTCAGCAGCGTCCGGCTCCCCGGCTGCAGCGCGGTCGCGATCCGTGTGACCTTGCCCGCAAATGTCCGCCCCGGAATCTCGGGGACGCGGATGTCCGCATCGACGCCCGGAGCAACGCCGAACGCCTCGTCCTGAGGCACGAACACCTGGGTTCGGATCACGTTTGAATGCATCAGCGTGAACATGAAGGTCGACCCTGCCTGCACCAGGCTGCCATTGTCCACGTTGCGCTGGGTGACAACACCGTCGAACGGCGCCACCACACGCTGATAGGACTTCTCCTGCTGGAGGATGCGGATCTGCGCTTCCTGCGCAGTGATGTTCGACTGGGCAACCCCCACCGCGCCCTGCTGCGCCCGCAGGGTGAGACGATCGTTGTCGCCCTGTTGTGCCGTCAACCAGCCCTGCTTGACGAGATTGCTGTCGCGCGAATTGGTGACGTCGGCGAGTTCGCGGCTAGCCTGCGCCTGCTGAAGCGCCGCCTGGTCCTGCGCCAGCGTCGCCTGCGCCTGCGCGATCTGCTGATCCAGCTCGGGCGCGGTGATTTCCGCAAGGAGGTCGCCCTTCCTGACGCGATCACCGATATCGACGTAGCGCTTCTCGATATAGCCGCTGGTCCGCGCGAAAATGTTAGCCGCCTCGAATGCGGTCGTCGTCGCCGGCAAGCTCACCTTCATGATGTCCCCGCTGGGCTTGACTGTGGCCACCCGAACTTCCGGAACGTTGGTCCGCACCTGCTCTGCCACCGCGGCAACGACACGCGCGGCCTCGTAGTGCCGCCAGGCTCCGATGCCGAGACCGCCGGCAAGCAGCAGGAGAACACCTCCCCCGAGCAATGCTCCGCCGTAACGGCGGCGGACTCGCGGGCCCTTGCCCGGCAGCTCCACGACCCGGAGGTTCTCCGCCCCCGGGCGGTCTCTCGCCTCGTCGTCGTCAGTCCTTGCGCGAACATCACTCATTCCGGTTGCTCCTCGAATACGCCGTGGCGACGCTTGCCGTCGTTGCCCTTGCGCAGCATGGCAAAGAGATAAGGCACGATCAGCAAGGTGGTCGGGGTTGCGAACAGCAAGCCGCCGATGACCGCCCGCGCGAGCGCCGCATTCTGCTCCTCGCCGGGCCCGCCGATCGCCATCGGGATCATGCCCACGATCATCGCTGCCGCGGTCATCAGCACGGGCCTGATCCTCGTCCGGCCCGCGCTCAGCGCGGCCTGGAACGCGGAGTGTCCCTTCAACTGCTCATCTCGCGCAAACGTCACGAGCAGAATGGAATTTGCGGAGGCCACGCCGATCGCCATGATCGCTCCCATCAGCGAGGGAACGTTCAGCGTCGTTCCGGTGATGAACAGCATCGTCACGATGCCGCAGAATGTCGCCGGCAGGGCCAGGATGACGACGAAGGGATCGCCGAAGTTCTGGTAGTTCACGACCATCAGCAGGTAAACGAGGATCGCCGCGAACAGCAGCCCGAGCCCGAGATCGCGGAACGACTGATGCATGCTCTGGATCTGTCCCAGAACCTGAATGGAATTGCCCGGCTGGAGCTGTTTCTGCAGGGTGGACGTCACCTTCTCGATGTCGGCTGCGACGCTGCCGAGATCACGGCCCTGCACGCTCGCATATACGTCGTACACCGGCTGGACATTGGCTTGGTTCGAATTGGTGGGGACGGTGCCGCGCTTGAAGGTCGCGACATTGCTGAGCAGGCCAGGCACGGTTTGGCCGCTCGCGGCGAGCGAGGCCGACACCGGCGTGTTGCCCAGGGCGTTCAGAGAGTTGGCCCTGTATTCCGGTGTCTGCACGGCCAGGTAATAGGGGATGCCCGACGCCGGATCAGTCCAAAAATTCGGCGAGACCTGCGCGGACGATGAGAGGCTGACATTGATATTGGTGGCCACCGTGCTGGCATTGAGGCCCAGCTGCGCCGCACGGGTGCGGTCGATGTCGGCATAGAGCGCGGGAGCATCGACCTCCTGCTGCAAATGTGCATCGACCACGCCGGGAATCGCCGCAAGACTCTTCCGGAGTTCCTTGGCCACGGCCAGATTGTTCTTGCCGTAACCGACCGTACGGACATCGATCTGCGCCGGAAGGCCGAAGTTCAGGATCTGCGTGACGATGTCAGCCGCCTGGAAATAGAATGAGTCCTCCGGGAATGCCGAAGGCAGCACCTGCCGCAGCTTCCTGACGTAATCGGCCGTCGGCTTGTGCCCATCCTTCAGCGACACCAGAATGGTGCCGTCGTTCACTCCGATGGTCGAACCGTCGGTAAATGCGAGATTGTAGGCCCGTGCCGGAAGGCCGATATTGTCGACGATCAGCGCCCGATCACGCTCCGGAATGACTTCGCGGATCTTCTCCTCGACCGCCTGGAAGATCGCTTCGGTACGCTCGATTCGCGTGCCCGCGGGCGCGCGAACATGCAGCTGGATCTGGCCGCCGTCGATCAGGGGATAGAAGTCCCTGCCGACGAAGACGAACATGGTGGCTCCGAGGGCCAGCACCAGCACGGCGACGATAGGCACGACGGCGCGACGACTCAGCAATTTCACCAGGAGATCGGAATAGCCGTCGCGCAGGCGCTCGAAACCGCGCTCGAACATGGCCGAAGCGCGCGCGAAGATACCCGACGGGCGCTCGCTCCCGCCATGATGCCGCTCGCCCTTCAGCAGCAAACCGATGGTGATCGGCGTCAGCGTCCGCGACAACCCGTAGGACGCCAGCATCGCGAACACCACGGCGAGGCCAAGCGGCGTGAACAAATACCTGGCCGGCCCCTCCAGAAACACGACCGAGGTGAACACGCAACTGATCGCGAGCGTCGAGACCAGCGTCGGGACCGCGATCTCAGCGGCTCCGTGCAGGGTCGCCTCCGACAACGGCATGCCCTCCTCGGTCCAGAGCCGGTGCGTGTTCTCGATCGTCACCGTCGAATCGTCGACAAGGATACCGACCGCCAGGGCAAGCCCGCCGAGCGTCATCGTGTTGAGGGTCTCGCCGAGGAAGTACAGGACGATCAGCGAGGACAACATCGCCAGCGGGATCGAGATCAGGACGACCAGCGTCGATCGCCACGATCCCAGGAACACCAGGATCATCAGCGCGGTCAGGCCCGCCGCGATCGCACCCTCGCGCAGCACGCCGTCGACCGAATGGGTGACGAAGATCGACTGGTCGAACAACTCGTTGATCTTCAATCCCGCGGGCGCCGAGGCGCGGATCGACGTCAAGGCCGCCTTCACGCCGTTGACGACGGCGAGCGTGGACGCATTGCCGTTCTTGATGACGCTGAGCAGGACGGCGCGGTGGCCGTCCTCGCGCACGATGTTCTGCTGGACCTGGGCGCCGTCGCGAACCTGGGCGACGTCCTTCAGGAAGATCGTGGCTCCGTTCACGAACTTGACCGGGATCATGTTGAGATCTTGGATCGTGGCCGGCGTCGCATTGGTGCGAACGGTGTACTGGGTGTCGCCGATCTTCGTCGTGCCGGTCGGCAGCGTCAGATTCTGGGTGTTCACCGCATTGACGATGTCGAGCGGCGTCAATCCGCGCGACAGCAGCTTGTTCGGATCGAGGTCGACCATGATCTGGCGGTATTTGCCGCCGGCGGGTGTGGGCAGAGTCACGCCCGGAACGGGAGCCAGCTGCTGGCGGACGCGATAGATGCCGAAATCGTAGAGCTGCTGCTCGTTCAGGCTGTTCGACTCGAGGCTGAGCTGCAGCACGGGCACGCTGGACGCATTGAACTGCACGATGATCGGGGGCTGGATGCCCGGCGGCATCAGGGCTCGGATGGCGTTGGTCGCCGAGACGATCTGCGAGATCGCGAGATCGAGATTGACGTCCGGCTGGAAGTAGATCTTCTGCACCGAGAGGCCGTTGAGGGTCTGCGCCTCGATATTCTTGATGCCGCTGACATTGGCGCTGATCGAATACTGGCTGTAGGTGCTGACGCGCTGCTCCATCTCCGGCGTCGAGAGGCCGGTGTAGCTCCAGATGACCGTGACGACGGGGATCCTGATCTCCGGGAAAATATCGGTGGGCATCGAGCGGATCGCGATGCCGCCGAGGAACAGGATCAGCGCAGCGAGCACATAGAATGTGTGCGGAAGCCGTAGCGCGAAGCGAACAATTCCCATCGTGGTTTACCTGGAGCAAGTTGCGTGGGGGTGTCGGACAGGTGAGGACGGTCGACGCTCCGTTCAATTCAAAGCTAATTCAGACGCCACACACGGCGGCCCGTGGCACATCCTGAGCGGCGAGCATGACGGCCCGCTTGACCTTGGCAAAGGCGCGAATCTCGATCTGCCGGACCCGCTCGCTGGAGATGGACAATTCGCGGGCCAGCTGATCGAGCGTGACAGGGCATTCCGTCAGCCGCCGTGCCTCGAACACATGACGTTCCCGCGCCGCAAGTCCGCCCAGCGCAACCCGCAAGGCTTTGGCACGCCGCTCTGTCTGCTCGTGATCGGCAAGCATCGTCTCGGCGTCGATCGCCCCATCGACCAGCAAGGCTTCCAGCTCGGTTCCGCTATCTTCGCCACCGACGCGCGCGTTCAGCGACAGGTCACCGTTCAGCCGCACATCCATCTCGATCACTTCACGCGCCGTCACCTCGAGCTTCCCGGCAATCAATTCGGCGACGTCAGGCGTGAGCCCTGACATCACGTTGCCGGTGGCCTTCCTGATCTCGCTGCGGAGCTTGAAGAACAGCTTCTTCTGCGCGGCCGTCGTCCCGATCTTGACGAGCGACCAGGACCGCAGGATGTACTCGTTGATCGCGGCCCTGATCCACCAGACCGCGTAGGTGGAGAAGCGTGCGCCACGGCCGGGTTCGAAGCGTGACGCCGCGATCACGAGGCCCAGATTGGCCTCGGCGATCACATCAACCATCGGAAGGCCGTATCCTTTGTAGCCCCGCGCCAGCTTGGCCGCGAGCCGGAGATGGCTGGTGACGAGCGCGTCCGCCGCGCTCCGATCCCCGGTCTGCTGCCAGCGACGCGCGAGCTGCTGCTCCTGACCCGGTTCAAGCAGGTCGTAGCGCCTGATGGCCGCGGAATACGCGCTGAGGAACGGCGCCGGCACCTGCGAGACCGGCATGGCCGGGAGATTTTTCCTCGTAACTTCGTGGCTAGTCTGCATCCGTCACTCCCACTCTCCAGGCCGGCCGATCAATCTCGAAAGCATCGCGCATCATTTTGGTCCATCCCATCTAATCGGCGTCGGCGTGCACTAACGTCCGCGACCGGCGGGTGACGGCCCTGTCCGTCCGTCCGATCCGGGCCAGGATCTCGATCCGCCCACCGGGAGCGGGACCGACGATCAGCCGAAAGCCGTGTAGCTTGACGATCGCCGCGACCAGGCTCAGTCCGAGCCCGACGCCCGGTGTGTTGCGCATCGTGTCGGAGCGATAGAACCGGCGCAGCACCGCCTCGCGCTCCTGCTCGCTGATGCCGGGTCCGGTATCACTGACGCACACCAGCGCCGTGTCGCCCTCCGCTTCCAAGGCGAGCTCGACCCGTCCGCCTGACGGCGTGAACTTGATGGCATTGTCGGCGAGATTGGCGACCGCCTCGAACAGCAGGTCGCGGTCACCCCACACAAGCGCATTGCGCTCGATGACGACACCTAGTCCGACGCGCTTGTCCTCCGCGATGGGCTCGTAGACGTCGCACACTTCCCGCAGGATCTCATCGAGCGCGACCTCACCAAAGCCGGCCATGCGACGGTTGTTCTCGATCTCGGTCAGGCGCAGCAAGGCCGTGACGATCGCAAGCGATTGATCGATGCCGACGATGGCCTTGTCCGTGATGTCCTGGAGTTGCTCCAGCGTCGCCGCCTGCGTTCGCCCACGCTCCAGCGCCAGACGGACGCGCGTGAGCGGGGTCCTGAGATCATGGGCGATGTCGTTGCCGACACCGGCGAGCGCGTTGATCATGGTCTCCATTTCGTCGAGCATGCCGTTGACGATTCCGGCCAGCCGCGCGAAGGAATCGTCCGCGCTTCCCTCCGGGAGCCGCTCGCGCAGTTCGCCGGCCACGATGCGCTGCACCCGCTGGTTCACCTCCTCCACGCGCCTCTGGGCGCGGAAGCTCAGCCAGGCACCGGCAAGCAGGCAGAGGCCGAAGGCCGGCAGCAGCCCCAGAGCCAGGGCCTGCCCCACCACGGTCGATATCTCGCGCGTCTCGTCGACGTTCCGGCCCATCACCAGGACATCGCCGCCATCGAGATGCTTGCCGATCGCCCTGACGACAGGGCCACGGACCGCCGGCTTCCCGGCGACATCGAGCCGCACGCCCCGCACCGCGCCGTCGAGCCCGAGCTCGCGCGGCACCCGGTCGATGTTGCCGGCCAGACGGTTGCCCGCGGCGTCGAACAGTCCCGCGTACTGCACGCCCCTGGAATCCTGCTCCAGATGATCCGTGATCGCGCTGACGCGGCGAGCCGGCGGCAGGTCCGCCATGAAGTGGATCTGTGTCGTGATCATGCGATCGGAACGCGCGATCAGATAATCGTCGAGCTTCCAGTAAATGAACGTGAACAGGCCGACCACGAACAGCGCGAGGGCCGCCGCCACAGCTATTGCCCAGAGGAACGTGCTGGACCGGATCAACCGAACGTGACGCATATTGCCCCCTATTGCCGCCAGCGCAGGACGAAGCCGGAGCCTCGGACGTTGTGGATGAGCTGCACCTCTCCGGGACCGTCGACCTTGCGACGGAGCCGGCCCATATGCACGTCGATCAGATTCGTGGTCGCCGGGACGAACTTGTAGTTCCAGACCTCCTCGAGCAGCATTGCGCGCGTCAGCAGCTGATCGTTCCGGCGCATCATATATTCCAGCAGTCGGAATTCGCGCGGCAGCAGGTCGAGTTCGCGATCGCCGCGCCGTGCCGTCCGCTCGATCAGGTCGAGCTCGAGCGGTCCGACATGCAGGGTGGTCTCGCGGCTATCGATCGGACGCCGCAACAATGCCTCGATCCGCGCGACCAGCTCCATGATCGCGAACGGCTTCGTGAGATAATCGTCTCCGCCCATTCGTAATCCGCGCACACGGTCGTCCACCGCGCCGAGCGCGCTCAAGACCAGCACGGGCGTGCGAACCTGGTCCTTGCGCAGCGCCTCGATGACGGCGAGCCCGTCCATTTTCGGCAGCATGCGATCCACGATCATTGCATCGGGGCTCGATGCGCGCGCGCGATCGAGACCGTCGACGCCGTCGCCGGCCCATTGCACTTCGAACCCGCGATCCGCGAGTTCGGCGACAATCGCCTCGGCGGTCTCGGTGTCGTCCTCGATCAGGAGAATACGGTTCATGATCCTCGTTCCGCGCCCCGCGCGGCGCTTTGGCACGCGGTGAGGAAGCGTGGGTTCAGCGGCGCGCGTCGTCATGTTCGGCATCCGCGCGCGCCGGACCCGCCGACCTGACGCCGCCGGATGCCAGCCACTCGCTCTGATGCGAGATAGGCTTGCGGCGCGGACGCTGCCATTGAATTCCAGTTCACGTTGCGGACGGCTCGCATCACGAGCCGCGCCAATGCAAGGACGATGCATGTTGCCGATGTCGTGATCATCTTGCGGGCTCCGCCTTCGAACTGCGCTGGATCGAACATAGGCCCTCAACGCACGCGCTGTAATTTCGGGGGCCATGGACGTTATCCATTCGCACGATCGCGGTTGCCGCGCCGCATCGGCTCACAGGTCGTTGAACTCCAGTGAGCGAATCGTGCGTTTGAATCGTGTCCGGTCGTTGACACGTCACTGCCGAGCCGACTTGGTTCGGCCTGATGTCATCAATGGAGAAAGCCAATGACCACGTCCAAACTGTTGTCGATGGGATTGATCGCTGCCGCCATGCTGGGTGGCCCCGTCATGGCGCGCGAGCAACATCGCGTCGTGCGGCAACCCGCGGTACAAGCGGATATGATCGCGACGACTGCACCGTTCGGCTATCCGGGCGAACGCGCCTGCATCCCGGCGCCGCGCGTCGGCGCCTTCGCCACCGCGCCGTGGACCGGCAACAACGTGCCGTGCGAGCCGGGTACCGGCAGCCTCTGATCGCAGCACGTCCAAGAAAACGGGGAGCGGGCTGGTCCATCCAGCCCGCTCTTTGCGCGCACGCCGCCACCATGCGCGGCGAAGTTACCTTCGCGAGCAGCGCGACTGACGTATGACGCCGAATTCAGTTGGATTGCGGTGGATCGCTCCTACCTCTCCTGCATCACACGTCCGGTCATCAGCGGCCTCCCGCGCGGCACGATGCGTCGGGGGCTTACGGGATGACCGGTCAGCTCAACACGAAAGGAGTTTTCCATGAAACAAGCCATCATGATTCTGGCAACAGCAGCACTCGCCTCGACGCTGGCCATCGGCGCGGCCGACGCGCGCGGCGGCGGAGGTGGTGGCCACGGCGGCTTTGGTGGTGGCGGCCACGGCGGCTTTGGCGGCGGCGCACATGCGAGCTTTGGCGGCGGCGCGCATTTCGGCGGCATGGGCCGCGGGGGAGGATTTGGCGGCGGTGCCCGGTTCGGCGGCGAGCGGCTCGGCTTCGGCGGTCATACCGGCGGTCTTCGCCAGCACGCATTCCACCGCTACGGCCGGCCCGGATATGGATTCTATGGCGCCTATCCGGATTGCTATGACTGGTACGAGGTGCACCCCGGCCGGGCACTTCCCCTGAGCTGCAGCTAGCCGCGCGCTCGGCGCCGATCGGTTCGGGCCGCACCACGTCATGGTCCGGATCGATCGAGGCCGCGCAGTTTCATCGTGGGACTGTCGGCACGCGTTGCAGCGAAACACGCGGTTTCGCGTTCTCGCGACCTGCTTCGGCCGGGCTTGCCAGATCGCCCATCCTCAGTTGTCAGACCAGGCTCGACTTGCCGCGGCTCAGAACCTCGCCCGCGCCCTTGTCGCCGACGATCCTGCCCTGTTCGTACACCACCCGGCCGCGGGCGATGGTGGTGACGGGCCAGCCGGTGACGTCGAAGCCCTCCCAGGGCGTATAGTCGGAGCCGTGGTGCAGATCGGCCTGCTGAATTTTTTTCTTCAGCTTCGGATCCCACAGCACGATATCGGCGTCGAAGCCGACGCCGATCGAGCCCTTGCGCGGATAGAGGCCGTAGATGCGCGCATGGTTGGTCGCGGTCAGCTCGACGAATTTCTGCAAACTGATCCGCCCCTTCGAGACGCCTTCCGAGAACAGGATCGGCAACCGCGTCTCGACGCCGGGAATGCCGTTCGGAACCCAGCGGAACGACGTGCGTGCATTCGGCGTCAGCTTGCCCTTGGGATCGTCATAGCGGAACGGGCAGTGGTCGGACGAGAAGGTCTGGAACACGCCGGTCGTGATGCCCTCCCAGATCGCCTGCTGGCTCTCGGCATCGCGCGGCGGCGGCGAGCAGACGTATTTCGCGCCCGTGATGTCCATGTTCAGGCCCTTCATGTCGTCCGCCGTCAGCGTGATGTATTGCGGACAGGTTTCCGCATGCACGGGCAATCCACGCTGCTGGGCCCAGCGCACCTGCTCCATCGCCTCGCGCCCGGAGACGTGGACGATCATGATGGGAACGCCGATCACCTCGGCATGGCTGATGGCGCGATGCGTCGCCTCGCGTTCGACCGCCTGCGGCCGCGACACGCCGTGATAATAGGGCGCGATATGGCCCTCGCGTTCGAGCTTCGCGGTCAGGAAGCGGATGGCGTCATAGCCCTCGCAATGGACCATCACCAGCGCCTCCTCGCGGCGCGCCACGTCGAACACCTCCAGCAGCTGGCTGTCGCTAAGCACCAGATCGTCATAGGTCATGAACACCTTGAACGAGGTGTAGCCGTCCTTGACCAACGCCGGCAGCTCCTGCCCGAGCACGACCGCGGTGGGATCGGAGATGATGAGATGGAATGCGGTGTCGATGTAGCACTCGCCCTCGGCGAGCTTGCGGTAGTTCTCGACGCAGGTTCGCAGCGACGTGCCCTTCTCCTGGAGCGCGAAGGGCAGCACCATGGTGTTGCCGCCGGCCGCGGCCGCGCGCGTTGCCGACGCGAAGTCGTCGGCCATCACGACATCGGGGCCTGACGGCTGCGAAATGTGGACGTGACTGTCGATCCCGCCGGGAAGTGCCAGCAGGCCGGTCGCGTCGATCTCGCGCGCCGCGCCCTCGATACGATCCGCAATGCTGACGATGCGGCCGTCGCGAATGCCGATGTCGGCGCGAAACTCGTCGCTGGCCGTCACGATGTTGCCGCCGCGAATGGCGAGATCGAGCTGGGTCACAGGCGTCTCCGTTACTTGATGACCACTGGTGTCTGGAAGATCCGGCCCCACGACGCAAGCGCTGTGATGTCGCCGCCAGCGAGCGCCAGCGTTCGCCACAGCGTCACCGCCACCGAGTCCAGCACGGCGATGTTCAACTCCCGTTCGAGCGAGGCCGCAAGCGCGGCGCCGTCGAGATTTGTGCAGAGGATGACGATCGCGTCGGCGCCCTCCGCCGCGACCGCGCGGATCATGTCCGCGATGGTCACAGGCGGGACCTCGCCGAAGGAGAAATTGTCGCGCAGGCCGAGATGCCGTTCGGCATGCGGAACGATGCCCTCCTCGGCCCAGACGTTGCCGATCCGTCGTTGGACATCGTCGGTGTAGGGCGAAACGAGGCCAACGCGTTCGGCACCGAGCGCGCGGGCAGCGTCGATGCAGGCGAGCGTGGACGTTGTCGCGGGCACGCTCGTGCGCGCCGTGATCGCCTCACAAAGGCTCCTGTCGCGCCCGATGCCGAGCCAGCTCGCCGAGGTGCCGTTCCAGGCAATGGCGTCGACTTTGGCATCGGCCAGCAGGTCCGCCGCCGGCAGCATCAAGGAGGCGTCGAACTGGTTCAGCGCCGCGGTATCGAGCGCAATCTCGGTGACGCGGAAGCGCGAGAAATGCGCGGTGACATCAGGCACGCCATGCAGCATGGCGCTGGTGACGGGTTCGAGCACCGAGTTGGAGGACGGCGTGATTATGCCAAGACGCTTGCGCATAGCCTTACCTTACGACGCCTGGGCAAGGCGCGTCGACTCCTCCCGGATCAGGGACAGGATGCGGCGCTTGGCGTCATTGAATTCGGGGCTGGTGATGTCGCGCGGGCGCGGCAGGTCGAAATTGACAGCTTCGCGGATCCGGCCCGGCCGCTTGGTCATCACCACGATCTTGTTGCCCAGCACCAGCGCCTCGTCGACGCTGTGGGTGACGAACACGATGGTGCAACGGCGCTTCTGCCAGATCGCGACCAGTTCCTCCTGCATTTCGAGCTTGGTCTGGGCGTCCAGCGCCGCGAACGGCTCGTCCATCAGGATCACGCTGGGGTTCATCAGCAGCGCGCGGGCGATGCCGACCCGCTGGTTCATGCCGCCGGACATCTCGGAGGGATGATGATGCTCGAAACCGCGCAAGCCGACGAGATCGATGAACTCCATGGCGCGATCGTGCCGCTCGGCCTTGCCGACGCCCTTGAGCTTGAGATGGAAGGCGATGTTGTCGATCGCCGTCAGCCACGGCATCAGGGTCGGCTGCTGGAACACCACGCCGCGGTCGGAGCCGGGCCGCTCAACCTGCTTGCCGTCCACCAGCGTGCGGCCGGACGTCGCCTGCTCGAAGCCGGCGATGATGTTGAGCAGGGTCGACTTGCCGCAGCCGGACGGACCGAGCAGGCAGACGAAATCATTGGCCTCGATGTCGAGATTGATGTTGTCCAGCGTCAGCAGGTCGCGGCCGCGCCGCTTGTCGGAGAACACCTTGACGATGTTGCGAAGCTCGATTGCCGCCATCAGCCCGCCCTGCCCTGCACGGTGGTTGTCTGCTGCCAGCGCAGCGTGCGCGCCATGATCGCCTTGAGGCCGAGGTCGGAGAGATAACCGAGCAGCCCGATCGAGATCATCGCAGCCAGCACGATGTCGTAGCGCAGGAAATAGTAGGAATCCCAAAGCACGTAGCCGAGGCCGCTCTTGACCGCGACCATCTCGGCCGTGACCGTCAGCATCCAGGCCGAGCCGACCGCGATGCGAAGGCCTGCGAAGATCGAAGGCAGCGCCGCCGGGAGCACGATATCGGTGAGCATCTGCCGCCCGTTCGCGCCCATCATGGCACCGGCACGGACCAGATTGTGGTCCACGGTCTTCACGCCGTGGATCGCGTTCATCAAGACCGGAAAGAAGGCACCAAGGAAAACGAGGAAGATCGCCGGCTTGTCGGCAATGCCGAACCAGATGATGGCAAGCGGAATCCAGGATACCGGTGGGATCGGCCGCAGCATCTGCAGGGTCGGCTCCAGCGTCTTCTCGAACAGGCGCGACCAGCCGATCGCGACCCCGGCGAGGATACCGAGCAGGCTCGCCAGCGCAAAGCCGCCGAACACGCGCAAGGCGCTGGCGAGCGCATCGCGAAACCAGTGCCCGGAATAGGTCTGCGTGGTCTCGTCGAAACCGAACACCCAGTCGCCGAGCGCATGCAGCACCGCGCTCGGCGCCGGCAGCAGCGCCGGCGGAAGTACGCCGCTGCGGGCAAAGGCTTCCCAGCCCGCAATCAACAGTGCGGGCACGACGAGGCGTTCGAGCCCCTGGAACGCCCGCGTCAGGCGGAACGCCGGCTTGGCCGGCGAGACGTCAGTAACCGAGGTCATTCTTGGCCTTTCCCGTGGCCTTCTCCAGGAACGAATAGTCCATGTTCTTCTCCGCTTCCGCAGAGACGTCCTTGGAGATGTATTTGAGGTCGCGCATCATCGCGGCGATCGCGAGCGTCTGCGACCGATGGATCGCCGGATCGGGCGCAGCGTTCTTCAGCGCCTCGGTCGCCACGTTCTTGTCGAGGCCGGTGAGCTTGTTGATGACCTCGATCCACGGCGTCTTGTCGGCGATCAGCTTGTTGTCGAGCTCGACCACCGCGCTGACGACGCCCTGGACGCCGGCGCGCTGGCTGGCGATGACGTCAGAGCGCGTCACGATCAAATTGGTCAGATTGCCCGCGGCCTGATCGTAAGGCAGCACGAAATGCTTGCCGGCACCGGCGAGCCGGATCTGCGAGGCGAACGGCTCGACCGAGCAGATCATGTCGACCTCGCCGCGCTGCAAGGCCGCAAGATGGTCGGACGGATTGGGGATGTTGATGAACTGGACGTCCTTGTTGGGATCGACGCCCTGCTTCAGAAAGGCGCCGCGCATGTGGATGTCCTGCGCGTTGCCGCGGGAGGCCGCGACCTTCAACAGCTGACCGTCGCTCTTGCCCTTGGCAACGATGGCCTTGAACGCGGTCCAATCATCAGGCGGCAGGTTCAGTTTCGTAGAGGAAAGGCATTCCGAGCCGCCGTTGATCTGTCCGGACACGGCGACGACGTCAAAGCCCTTGTCGAGCGCGGTGATGTAATGGAGGTAGGTAACCTGCGCGACGTCGATGCTCTTCGAGATCAGCGCTGTGAGCACGTCGTTGCCCGAGTTGAAGCCGGTCGCCTCGACCTCGACGCCCTTCGCCATGCCCGGGATCAGCGACATCGGCAGGCAGTGCGCGCATTTGGCGTAGCCGAGCTTGATCTTCGCGGTCTGCGCAATGGCGAGGTCGCCCCCGCCGAACATCGCCGCCATCACCACGAGGCCCAGTCGCAAACTCGTCCGCATCGCTCACTCCGTTTCGAAGGCGCGAGACCTCGCGCGTCTCAGGAGATCATCGGTCGGCCTTCGCGGCAGCGCAACGGGGATTCTGCATGCTGCATACAATTTGCGCGCTATGCCATTGTTTTCAGCGACATGCGTCGGTATTTTGGGCAAGCCAAGCGGCCGGAAACGGCTAGGATGAACTGGAGCAACGAGGCGCGCGTGCAGCAGAAGTCGGAAACCCCGAAGGGCCGAAAATCGCCCAAACTCAAGCGGATGGGCCTGCATGAGCGCGCCGCCGCGCGGATGCGGACGATGATCATTCGCGGCGAGCTGGCGCCGGGCTCGCAGACCCAGGAGACCAGGCTATCCAAGGAGCTGGGCGTGTCGCGCACTCCCCTTCGCGAGGCCATGAAGGTGCTCGCGGCCGAAGGGTTGATCGAGCTTCGCCCCAACCGCAGTCCACGCATCGCCGACATCGCAGTCGCCGGCATCTCGGAGTTGTTCGAAGCGCTCGCCGGGATCGAACGGCTGGCCGCAGAGCTCGCCGCCGAGCGCGCCACCGAGCGTGACCTCGCCCGCCTGCGCACGCTGCAGACCCGGATGGAGGGTCATCATCGCAACGGCAAGCTCGACGATTACTTCGCCATCAACGGCGAAATCCACAACACCATCGTCCGGATGGCGCGCAACACACCGCTCCGCGAAGCGCACGAGACACTGATCTCCCGCGCCGAGCGTGCACGCTATCTGGCGCTGGGTGCCGACAAGCGCTGGAGCAATTCGGTCGAAGAACACGCCGGCATCCTCGCCGCGCTCGAAGCGCGCGACAGCGAAGCGGCCGGACGCCTGCTCGGCGCCCATGTCCGCCAGACCGGCACTGCGCTGCTCGAGACGCTCGCTCCCAAACCCAAGCTGACGGCGGCATGACCATGAAGCTGCTGCTGCTCAATCCCAACACCAGCACGGGGGTCACCCAGTTGATGACGGAGGTCGGGCAGCGCGCCGCCGCGCCCGGCACCGAGATCGTCCCCTGCACCGCGACCCGCGGTGTGCCCTATATCGCGACGCGGACCGAGGCGCAGATCGGCGGCGCGATCGCGCTGGAAATGCTGGCCGAGCAGCACAAGACGGTCGACGCTGCGATCATCGCCGCCTTCGGCGACCCCGGCCTGTTTGCCGCACGCGAAACGTTCGACATTCCCGTGATCGGCCTTGCGGAAGCCGCGATGCTGACGGCGTGCATGGCCGGACGCCGTTTCGCCATCGTCACTTTCGCGCAGGCGCTGGGGCCCTGGTATGAGGAATGCGTCCGCGCGCACGGGCTCTGGGAGCGCTGCGCCGGCATCCGCATGCTCGATACGCCGTTCCAGGCGATCTCCGAGGTCGGCACGGAAAAGGAAGATCTGCTCGTTGCCCTTGCGCAGCGCGCCATCGTCGAGGACGAGGCCGATGTGCTGATCTTTGCAGGTGCGCCGCTCTCGGGCCTTGCCGAACGCGTCGCCGACCGAATCCCCGTTCCCGTCGTCGACCAGGTTGTCGCTGCCGTGAAGCAGGCCGAGGCACTGATCGCGTTGCGCCTGCGCAAGGCGACGGCGGGCACGTACCGCCGGCCTGCTGCCAAACCCACCATCGGTCTTGCCGGCGCGCTCGCCGCCCGGCTCGAGCATCGCGACAGCTAGGGGAGCTTCGGCCGACGATGCGAAAAGCCCAATTCCTTTTCGATGGCACGGCCGAAGGCAAACAGGCGGGATTCGCAGCCCGGTGGCGCTATGATCTGGATGCCGAAGGGCAGCTCATTCTCCCCTCGCCGCACCGGCAGGGTCAGGACCGGACAGCCAACCAGCGACACGATGAAGGTGACGGCGAGATAGTCGATCGGCGTCTCCAGGGCTGCGCCGTCGATCGCGGTGACGTCACTGATCTCGTTCGGCCAGGGAAAGACCGACGCCGCGGGCGCAATCAGGAAATCGACGCGCGCGAACGCCTCGCGAAAGCTGCGGTAGATCGCAGTGCGCCGCCGCTCGGCGTGCAGGTAATCCTCCGCGGAGAGCTTGGCGCCCGCCTCGATATTCCAGATCACGGTCGGCGTGAGCTCGCCGCGGCGCGTCCGCAGCAGCTCGCCATAGCTGTTGGCGATGTGGGCGGCACGAAGGGCGCTGAAGGTCTCGATCGCGCCGCTGCAATCCGGCGAAGACGAGACGATCTCGGCAACACGCGCGAGCGCCTCGCAAGCATCGGCAAAACGAGCGCGGACATCGCGCGAAACCGGAGCAACACCGAAATCAGGCGTGACTGCGATCCGGGAACGTCCAGCGAGGGGACGATCATCATTGACAATGCCGGTCGAGAGGGGGTCCTGCGCATCGCCACCAGCGCAGACCGACAGCGCCAGTTCGAGATCATCGACGTCGCGGGCAAGAAAACCGTGGCTGGCCAGCATGTCCCAACCGAGTGGCCGGCGCGGCGCCGGAATGCGGCCGGGCGTCGGCCGGATCGAGGCAACGTCGCAGAAGCTTGCGGGCGTGCGCACCGAGCCGCCGAAATCGGTGCCGTGCGCCAGCGGCACCATGCCGGCCGCGACCGCCACGGCGGAGCCGCCGGACGATCCGCCGGAGGTCAGCGCCGGATCGAAGGGATTGCGCGTCGGACCGCGCAGTTTATTGGTGCAGACCGCGCCGAAACCGAACTCCGGCGTGTTTGTCTTTCCTATAATGATCGCGCCGGCGCGCCGCAGCCGCGCGACCACGAGATCGTCCTCCGTCGGCACATGATTGCGAAACAGCACCGACCCATAGGTAGTCGCAATCCCCGCGGTGTCGGTGAGGTCCTTGATTGCGACGGGCACCCCATGCAGCGGGCCGGTCGGCACAGCCGCCGCATCGCAGATGTCCGCCGCACGGCGGGCGCCCTCCGCATCGACAGTCACGAACGCCGCCAATTTCGGATCCTGGTCCGCGATCCGCTCCAGATGCGCCTCGACGGCCTCGCGCGAGGACAGCTCGCCCTTCGCAATGGCGCGTGCGAGGGCCGTGGCGGTGAGGTCGCAAATCGATCGAACCGAGGTCATCGCACTACAATGCCAAAACGCGCCGCAAAAAGCGACCGCGTCGGGCACGAGACTTGCTTTCTCCTCTGGGGCAACGGGAGGCAACACCATGGCTGAAGCGCAAGGCGGACGTTCGCTCGTCGTCGACGCCGTCACCCATCGCTATCCGAGCGGCGCGCTTGCGGTCGAGAACATCAATCTCGACATCAAGGGCGGCGAGATCATCGCCCTGCTCGGCCCGTCCGGCTGCGGCAAGACCACCCTGCTGCGCATCATCGCCGGCTTCATCGCGCAGACGCAAGGGCGGATCATCATCGGCGACGACATCGTCGATGCGCTGCCGCCGAACCGCCGCGCGGTCGGCATCGTGTTCCAGAACTACGCGCTATTCCCGCATCTCTCCATCAGCGAGAACGTAGCCTACGGGCTCGCTGCCCGCGGCATCGACAAGGCAACGCGCCAGCGCGAGTCGCAGCGTCTTCTGGAACTGGTGCAATTGCCGACCATGGCCGAACGCCTGCCGCGGCAGCTCTCCGGCGGCCAACAGCAGCGCGTCGCGCTCGCTCGCGCGCTCGCGATCAAGCCGTCGATCCTGCTGCTCGACGAGCCCTTTGCCGCGCTGGACAAGAATCTGCGGCTCGACATGCAGATCGAGGTCAAGCGGCTGCAGCGTGTCTCCGGCATCACCACGCTGATCGTGACGCACGACCAGGAAGAGGCGCTGTCGATGGCCGATCGCGTCGCCGTGCTGAGCCACGGCAAGCTCGAGCAGTTCGGCACGCCGTCGGACGTCTACGACCGGCCGCAGACCCTGTTCGTGAACACTTTTGTCGGCTCCAGCAATCGCATGCCCGGCGTGGTCGTCTCGGCGGACCGAACTGCCGCCAAAGTCCGCCTCGATGCGGGCGCGGAGATCATTGCGCGGCCCGCCGCCGGCGCCCTCACCGAAGGCGGGCGCGTCACCGTGTGCATCCGACCCGAGCATCTGCAATTCGTCGGCGACGAGACCGGCTTTGCCGGCGTGGTCGGCATGTCGCTGCCGCTGGGCGCCACCGTCGTGCACGAGATCACGACGGCAGACGGCTCCGGCGTCAAGATCTCCCAGGCGCGCATCGGCGAGACGCGCGCGCTGGAGAGCGGCGCCGCCGTGCGGCTCGCACCACTCGCCCCTTCGCTCGCCAACGCATTTCCCGCAACGCTTTAGTTCCTGTCATTGTCCACACGGAGTTCGACATGATCCTCAATCGCCGCAGCCTGATGACGACCGCCCTCACACTCGGTGCCATGAAGGCGTTTCCCGGACTGAGCTTTGCCCAGGCCCGCCCGCTGGTGTTTGCGACCTTCACCGGAAGCTGGGAGGAAGCGCACAAGGCCGTTCTGGTGCCGGCCTTCCGCAAGGCAAACGCCGATGCCGCGATGGTGCTCGATCCCATGCTCTCGGTCGACCAGATCGCCAAGGTCAATGCCGCGAAAGCCAATCCGCCGATCGACGTCATGTTGCACGATCCCGGCCCTGCCCTCGTCGCCATCGGCCAGGACCTGGTCGAGCCCTATCCGGTCGAGAAGAGTGCCTATTACAAGGACCTGATCGCCGAGGCACAGGAACCGATGGGCCCTGCTCCGTTCTTCCAGGTCGTCGGCCTCACCTACAACCCGGAAGCCGTCAAGACGCCGCCGACCTCCTGGGCCGATCTCTGGAAGCCCGAGTTCAAGGGCCGCGTCGGCATCACCAACCTCAACTCGACGCTCGGCACCGGCTGGCTGGTCGAAATCGCCAAGATGCGCGGCGGCTCGGAAGCCAATGTTGATCCCGCCTTCAAGGCGCTGGAGGAACTCAAGCCCAATCTCGCCGCGGTGGCCGCCAATCCCGGCGCGCTCGCGACCCTGTTCCAGCAGGGCCAGATCGACATCTCCCCCGGCAATTTCAACGCCATCCAGATCCTCAAAGCCCGTGGCGTGCCGGTCGAGTTCGTAGCGCCGAAGGAAGGTGCCATCGCCTTCAAGACCACGATCCACATCGTCAAGAACTCGCCGAACCGCGAGCTGGCCTTCAAGCTGATCGAGGCGGCGCTGACACCGGAAGTCCAGACCACACTGATGAACCCGCCTTATCTGATCGTGCCGACTAATTCCAAGGTGACGATGGGCGGCGAGATCGCGCGCGTGCTCGCCAAGGACACCGCCGAGCTGAAGAAGAAGTTCGTGTTCCAGGACTGGAAGAAGATCAACGAGCAGCGCTCGGCCTGGATCGAGCGCTTCAACCGCGAGATCAAGATCTAGCGCAAGGACCTGGCGATGGGCGCAGCACCGGCATCACGGGACGTCACGTCCTATGGAATGGGATTGGCGGCGCCGCTGGCGCTGTTCTTCCTGCTGTTCTTCGTCGCGCCCCTGCTGCAGCTGTTCTGGCTCTCGCTGCACAACGACACGGCCGGGCTCCATTGGGGGCTCGGCCAGTACTTGCACTTTTTGGCCGACCCCTTCAGCCTCAGTGTGCTCGGCTCGACGCTGCTGCTGGGAGCCGAGGTGACGGCCGTCTGCCTCGTGCTCGGCTTTCCCATCGCATGGCTCTACCAGCGGGTCGGGCCCAGGCTTCAGACCATCATCATCCTGATCGTGCTGCTGCCGCTTTTGACCAGCGTGGTGGTGCGCACCTTCGCCTGGATCGTCATTCTGGGCCGCCAGGGCATCATCAACGCGACGCTGCAGTCGCTCGGGATCATCGATACGCCCCTGAAGCTGCTCTACACCCAGTTCGGCGTCGTGATCGCACTGGCGCAGGTGCAGATGCCGCTGATGACGCTGCCGCTGATCACTGCGCTCGGCCGCATCGATCCCAATCTCGACGATGCCTCCTGCTCGCTCGGCGCCGGAAGCTGGCGCACCTTCTTCCGCGTCGTGCTGCCGTTGTCGCTGCCCGGCGTGATCGCCGGCTGCACGCTGACCTATGCCGCCGCCATCACGGCCTTCATCACCCAGTCGCTGGTCGGCGGCGGGCAGATGCTGTTCATGCCGATGTATCTCTACCAGCAGGCCTCGACCTTGCAGAACTGGCCGTTCGCGTCGGCGATCTCGATCATCTTCCTGCTGGCCGTGCTCGCGGTCGTGTCGGTCTTCACCACGCTCGGCCGCCTGTCGCGCGGCTACGGAGGGGCATGATGGCTGGCCGCAAGCGCACCCTCGAGGCCTTCAGCTTCGAGCTGGTCATGACATTGGTCGCGATCATCGCGCTGATCCTGATCATCGCGCCGTCGCTCGTCGTCCTGATCGTCTCTTTCACCAGCGGCTTCTCGCTGAAATTCCCGCCGCCGGGCTATTCGCTGCGCTGGTACGCCGAGCTCTGGGACGCCTGGCAGCTGCACTTCGCGGCGAAGAACAGCCTGATCGTAGCATTGTGGGCGACGGGCCTGTCCGTCGTGCTCGGCGTCGCCGCCGCGCTTGCGATCTCGCGCTCGCAGAAACTGTCGGCGCGGCTGCTCGATTCCCTCTTCATGTCGCCGCTGGTCCTGCCTGCGCTGGCTTTCGGCCTGGCCGCGCTGATGCTGTTTTCGCTGGTTGGCCTGCCGGTGTCGCCGCTGACGCTGGTGATCGGCCACACCGTGGTCTGCGTGCCCTATGTCGTGCGCAACACCGTCGCCGCGCTGGCCCAGCTGGAGCCGACCCTGCTCGAAAGCTCCGCGGTGCTGGGCGCAAGCCGCCTCTACACGTTCCGGCGCATCGTACTGCCGCTGATCCGGCCCGGCATCATCGCGGGCGCCTTCATCGCCTTCATGTCGTCGTTCGACAACGTGCCGGTCTCGTTGTTCCTGCGCGACGCCGCCACCGACATGCTGCCGATCCGGATGTGGCAGGATCTCGAGGGCAAGCTCGACGTCACCATCGCCGCGCTGTCGGGCGTCCTGATCATCGCGACCGTGGCGATGGTCGCGGTGATGGAGCGCGTCACGGGCCTGTCGCGGCGGCTGACCAACTGATCAGGCGCCGCGGAACAGCGAATAGCCCCAGCGGGTGAATTTCAGCGGCAGATGAAAATGTTCATTGACGTGCTTGATGCGGAAGCGGAACGGCGCCACGGTCAGGAAACCGTCGCTGTCACCGAAGAACTCGCCAAGATGAAACAGCACCTCGTACTCGCCAGCCGTCACGCCTGCGCCTTGCGCGACGAGATGATCGAGCACGCCGTTCGCCCCGAGCCGCCCGTCGGCGATGCGCAGCGAGTCCGGATCGACCCGCCAGATCTCGACGCGCAGTCCCTGCGCCGGCCGGCCGCTCGCCACATCGACTGCATGAATGGAAATACCGCCTGCCACCATGGTCCTCCCGTGAGTGCAGTTGCATGGTAGACGCAAACAGTCCCGTTCGACCAGCGCCCGCTCTGCTGCCGGCCCTGGGGGCGATGACCTCGCTCCAGGCCCTGGTGGCGCTCGCGCTGTTCGCGCCGGGCGTGGTCGCGCCCCGCGCCCATATCGAGGTCTGGCAGCTCTCGATGTTCTCCTGCGCGGTGTTCGCCGTCGGCATTCCCGCCTCGTTCTGGGGCGGCGGTTTCATTGCGCGGCTGGGCTCGCTGCGGATCGCCAGCCTCTGCGCGGCGGCCATCATGGCCAGCATGGCGCTGGCCTCGCTCGGCACGACCGCGGCCCTGCTCGCTGCGGGCCTCTGTCTCGGCCTTGCCTTCGGGCCGGAGACGCCGGCCAGCGCGGCGCTGCTGTCGCGGCTCGTGACGGCCGAACGGCGGGCCTTCGTGTTCTCGGTGCGCCAGACCGGCAACCAGATTGGCGCCGTCTGCGGCTCGCTGGTGCTGCCTGCCCTTGCCATCTCGCTCGGACCTGCCTGGTGCTATGCAGCCGTGGGTGCCTGCGCACTGCTGGCGATCCTGCTGTTCGAGCGGCTGCGGCCTACCTACGTCGGCAAGGCCGTGCCTCCTCCGGAACTCGGTCTCCGTGCACGGCTCGCGCTCGTCACCGCGGACCGGCGCATTGCGATGCTGGCGCTGGCCTCGATGCCGTTCAGCGCGATGCAGGTGTCGCTCAACACGGTCTTCGTCACGCTCGGCACGCGTGAACTCGGCCTCAGCCATATCGAGGCCGGCATGGCGCTCGCCTGCGCGCAAGCCGGCGGCCTGGTCGGCCGGCTCGGCTGGGGCTTTGTCGCGATGCGGCTCGATGCCTCACGCGGCGTTCTGGTCGCTATCGGCCTCGGCATGGCCTTCTGCGCCGCGCTGCTTGGCCTTGAGGGCGCATCGCTCGGGCGCAGCTGGCAGTTCGCGATGGCCGCCCTGTTCGGCCTGACCGCGTCGGGCTGGAACGGCGTCTTCATCGCCGAGATCGCGCGCCTTGCGCCGCAGGACCGGATCGGCGAGGCCACCGGTGCGGTTCTGACCGCATCCTATGCGGGCCTGCTGGCTGCCCCGGCGCTGATCTCGATCCTGGACGCCGCGGCCAGCCTCGGCGCGGCCTTCGTCGCCCTCGCCTGCCTTGCGCTGGGCGGCACATTGGCGTTGATCTGGGGAGGCCATGACAAAGCTGGTCAATAGCGCGCGCGGGATCGCGGCCGACGTTGCGGCCGGACGAACGAACGCGGTCGAGACCGCCAAGGCCGCGCTCGCGCGCATCGAGGCCGCCAAGGCGCTGAACGCCGTGGTCACGGTCGATCCCGCGCGCACGCTGGCCGATGCCGCGGCGGTCGACGATCGCGTGCGCGCCGGCGAGACCATGCCGCTCGCGGGCGTGCCCGTCGTCGTCAAGGACAACATCTGGGTCGCCGGCTGGCGTGTCACGCAGGGCTCGCGCCTGTTCGCCGATTTCGTCGCGCCCGAAGATGCGATGGCGATCGAGCGGCTGCGCAGGGCCGGTGCCGTCGTGGTCGGTATCGGCGCGACGTCGGAGTTCGCCTGCAAGGGCGTCACCACCTCACAGCTCTACGGGCCCACACACCACCCGCTCGATCCCGCGCTGACCCCGGGCGGCTCGTCCGGCGGTCCCGCCGCTGCCGTCGCAGCCGGCCTCGTGCCGCTCGCGATCGGCACCGATGCCGGCGGCTCCAGCCGCAGGCCGCCGGCTCATGTCGGCGTCACCGGCTTCAAGCCGTCCTACGGCGCGATTCCCTATGGACCCGGTTTTGCCGAGCCGTTCTTCGGCCTCTCCGTGATCGCACCGATCGCGTCTGAAGTCGCCGATATCGCATTGGCGTTCGAGGCCATGGCCGGCGCCGATCCGCGCGACCCCGATTCCGCCGTCATCGCACCGCAGGCTGAAAACATCGCCGGCTTGCGCATCGCGTTCTCGCCCCGTCTTGGCCTCGACGTCGCGGTCGACGACATCGTCGCCGACGGCCTCGCCTCCACCGTCGACCGCCTCTCCGCGGTAGGATTGCGCATCATGCAGCGCGATCCCGTCTGGCCGGCGGGCGCGACCGAAGACGCCATCATGCCGCTGCAGCACGCGGGCCTCGCTGCGCTCCATGGCGACGCGTTCCGCAAGGATCCCTCCATATTCGATCCTGACGTCGCCAGGCAGATCGAACGCGGCCTCTCCTGGTCGGGTGCAGAGGTTGCTGGAGCTCTGGTCGCGAGCGCCGCGGTCGCCAGTGCTTTCGCCGCCTTCCTCACCGAAATGGACGTGCTGCTGACCCCGACCGTCCCTTGCGTCGCTTGGCCGCTGACCCAGCTTGGGCCGGACATGATCGGCGGAAAGCCCGCGAGCCCACGGGGGCATGCGGTGTTTACTCCCTTCGTCAATCATGCCCGCCTGCCGGCGATCTCGATTCCATGCGGAGCGGATCCGCGCGGCCTTCCGTTCGGCCTGCAAATCATCGCCAGGCGCGGACAGGACCGGACGCTGCTTGGGGCCGCCCAACGGATCGAGGATTTGCTGCGGAAGTAAGCGGGCGACCTCGAAGGCGGCGACTGCACTCCACGATTATCTCGGGCATTATCTGCGCCTCGACGAGGAACTCAGCGGCCGCGACGGACCGATCGAGCTGGGCTAGGACCCCAAAAGCGCGAAAACAACCCCATGCACAGTAGAGATGCCCTTGTTTGCGAAGGGCTTTTCGCGCGTTACTTTTGGGAATACCGAGGCTCACGATTGCGTATCGTACCTGAGCGACCTGACACGTCGGGCAAAACACCTGTACTATTGTATGATGGCCGCTTCACCCCTTCGCGCGCCCTCCACTCCCCTCGCGCAGCGCAAGCTGCGGCCAGAACTTCGCCCAGAGTTGCGCCGTCTCGAATGCCGCAGCGGCATAGGCCGCGGCGTTCTCCACGCCGTCTCCGACCAGCGCTTGACCCACGCCGCCAAACGGCGTCACGAGACTGAACTGGCCCCCTCCACTCTACGCTCCCGCCTTTCCCTTTCGCGCGGCGATCTGCTGGAGCGCCCAGCGGGCGTTCTTGCGCACGTCGGGATCGGGATCGTTGGCGATCACGACAAGGTAGGCCTCGCCCTCGGGGGCGGCGATCTCGCCGAGCGCGGCAGCCGCCTCCTTCCGCAAGTTCGCCTGCTCGTGGTTGATGCAATTGCCGATCGGGCGCAAGGCGCGCTCGAGCTTCATCTTGCCGAGGCTGCGGATCGCCTTGAGCCGCACCTGCCAGAATTCGTCGGCCAGTGAGGCGATGAGCTGATCGGCAGCGAGCGAACCGTTGACGTTGAGCCCCAGCGTCTCGGCTGCCATCTCCCGGACCATCCAGTCGCTGTCCTTGAGGGCGCGGGTGATCGTCTCGGCCGCCGGCTTCATCTGCGAGAAGGCAAGCGCGCTCACCGCGGCGCGGCGCACATGGGCGTCGGGATCGTGGATCAGCGCGGTCAGCGCCGGGATCGACTCTTCGAGCTTGAGGAAACCGATGACGCCGATCGCCTGCACGCGGACGGCCGCGTCACCGTCCTGGAGCGCTTCCAGCGCGGGCTTCAGCGTGTCCTTGCGGCGCAACTCCTTGAGCGCGCGCAGCGCGCCCATGCGAACGAAGGCGTGGGCATGCTTGACCAGCGGCAGGATGATCTCGGCGCAGGCGGGGTCCTTGAATTCGGCCAGACTGTCGGCTGCGGCCGACGCCACGATCCGCTCGGGATCGACCAGCAGCTTGACCAGAGCACTTGCCGCCTCCGGCCCGTCGAACTCGCCCAGCGCCATCGCGACCTGCTGGCGCACGCCCGCGTCGGGATCCGACACCAGGTTGGCGAGATGGGCGACGGCGGCCGGGTCGCCGGAATGGCCGAGCGCGATGATGGCGACGCGCCGCTCGGCCGGATCTGCAGCCTGCAACCGTTCGTCGGCATCTTCGAGATCGTCGTAGGATTCGAACGGGCTCGACATGGTCACCTCAACAGATAGGGAATGTTGACGGTGACGGCGCCGGTCGGGCAATCAGCCTCGCAGGGCATGCAATACCAGCATTCGTCATAGGCCATGTAGGCCTTGTTGGTTATGTCGCTGATGCGGAGCACGTCGAGCGGGCAAACGTCGACGCACACGGTGCAGCCCTTGTCGGCGATGCATTTGGCGTCGTCGACGACCACCGGGACCGATGTCTGATAGGATGCGAGAGGCATCGTTGATCTCCTGTTGCTTCTATTTGGCGGTGGATCAGGCGGTCGCGCGGATGCGCTGCTTGTCGTAGAGGTCCTTCTCGTCGTCGGCGATCGGCACGACATAGGGCTCGACCGCGCGCTTCTCGCTGGTCATCTTGCCATTCTGCTTGCTCAGGAGCGTGTGGCAGAACCAGTTCTCGTTGTCCTTCTCCGGGAAATCGGTGCGCCAGTGATAGAGGCCCCAGCGGCTCTCTTCGCGATAGAGCGAGGCATGTACCGCCATGTCGGCGCAGTCCATGATCGACTGGACTTCGAGCGCACGGAGCAGCTCGTGTGCGTTCCGCGCGATCATGTGTTCCTGCATGTCCTGCCGCGTCTCGGCGAGGCGGCGCATGCCGAGCTCATATTTGCGCGTGACCTTCGGCGGCTGGAGATAGTCGTTGACGAGGCGGCGCGTCTTGTACTCGACCTGGTTCGGCGGAATGCCGTCCTCGCGCCTGGTCGGCGCCATCACGCGGTCGCGTTCCCTGGCGACATCGGCCGCATCGAACTCCGCGAAATCGTGGCTGTCGGCGAACTCCATCGCGTCGATGCCGGCGACCGCGCCGTTGGTGAAGGCACCGAGCATGTAGTTGTGCGGCACGCTTGCCATATCGCCGGCGGCATAGAGGCCCGGCACGGTGGTGCGGGCGTTGTCGTCGACGAACACGCCGGAAGCACTGTGGCCGGAGCAGAAGCCGATCTCGGAGATGTGCATCTCGATCGAGTCGTTGCGGTAGTCGACCCCGCGTCCCTGCTGGAACAGGCCACGCGTCGGCCGCTCCACCTTGTGCAGCGTGGATTCGATTTCCGAGATCGTGTCCGGGTGGAGATGCTTGAGCTGGAGGAACACCGGCCCCTTGCCCGACAGCAGCTCGTTGTAGAATTCGAGCATCATCTGTCCGGACCAGTAGTCGCATTCGATGAAGCGAGATCCCTCGTTGTTGGCGGTAAAGGCGCCGAAGGGGCCGGCGACATAGGCGCAGGCGGGACCGTTGTAATCCTTGATCAGCGGATTGATCTGGTAGCATTCGAGGTTCGCAAGCGCGGCGCCGGCGTGATAGGCCATCGAATAGCCGTCGCCGGAATTGGCGGCGTTCTCGTAGGTGCCGAACATGTAGCCGGAGGTCGGCAGACCCAGGCGGCCGGCGGCGCCCATGCAGAGGATCACGGCCTTGGCCTTGATCACCAGCATTTCTGCGGTGCGGGTGTTGACGCTGATCGCGCCGGCGATGCGGCCGTCGCTCGATTTGAGCAGCCGCGTCGCCATGTAGCGATTGGAAATCAGGATGCGGGCACGCCGCAACTGGCGATAGAGCGCCTTCTTCACGGTCTCGCCGTTCGGCATCGGCAGCACGTAGGTGCCGATGTGATGGACCTTCTTGACGGCGTAGTCGCCATTCTCGTTCTTCAAGAAGCGGATGCCGAAGCTGTCGAGCTCCTCGATGATGCCGTAGCAGTTCTGCGCGTATTTATAGACCGCCTTCTGGTCGACGATGCCGTCATTGGCGATGGTGATTTCCTTGGTGTACTGCTCCGGCGTCGCATAGCCGGGGATGACGGCGTTGTTCAGCCCGTCCATGCCCATCGAGATCGCGCCGGAACGCTTGACGTTGGCCTTTTCGAGCAGGACGACATTCGCCTTCGGGTTCTTCAGCTTCGCCTTGAGCGCCGCCATCGGGCCGGCCGTGCCGCCACCGATCACCAGCACATCGCAGGAAACTTCCGAAAGTCCGTCGACGATCTGATCTAGTGCCATCGCTTGCTCCTGGTTCGCCGGCATCTCCGGCGCCTTTGCATCAGATTTGTTCAGAGGGCGTCTCGGCGATAGCAATTAGTTGTCGCCGGGACGCGATTTACGCCTCAGCGCTCGACGAAGGCCTTTTCGATCACGAAATGGCCGGGCTGGCTGTGGTTCCCTTCGACGAAGCCGCGCGCGGAAAGCATTGCGGGGAGTTCCTCGAGCATCGCCGGGCTGCCGCACAGCATGATGCGGTCGGTCTCGAGATCGAGGCTGCCCTGCCCGATATCGTCGAACAGCTGACCCGAGGCGATCAGATCGGTGATGCGGCCACGATTCCTGAACGGCTCGCGGGTGACGGTCGGGTAATAGACGAGCTTGTCGCGGATCAAGGGTCCGAAGAACTCGTGATTGCGCAGGTCTTCGACCACGTGCTCGCCATAGGCGAGTTCGGAGACCTGGCGGCAGCCATGGGCGAGCACGATGGTCTCGTAGCTCTCGTAGACGTCGGGGTCTTTGATCAGGCTGGCAAACGGCGCGAGGCCCGTGCCGGTCGAAAGCAACAGAAGGCGCTTTCCCGGGATGAGGTTGCCGGTGATCAACGTCCCCGTCGCCTTGCGGCCGACCAGGATGATGTCGCCTTCGCTGATCTTCTGGAGGCGCGAGGTCAGCGGACCGTCCTGCACCTTGATCGAGAAGAATTCGAGCGCCTCCTCGTGATTGGCGCTGGCCATGCTGTAGGCCCGCATCAACGGCTTGCCCTCGACTTCCAGCCCGATCATCGCAAACTGTCCGTTCTGGAAACGGAAGCCGGGATCGCGTGTCGCGGTGAAGCTGAACAGGGACTCAGTCCAGTGCCGGACCGACAGAACCGTCTCCTTCTGAAATGCGCTCATCCGTCGTCTCTCCATGACTCGATTGCGCGCAAGGTCTCGGAGAGAGAGGAATCCGGCAACGCCGAAGTGAAATTCCCGGTCGATTAGTTTCACATTTCGCGGGCGATGATCGGGAAGCAGCCGGCGTTGGCAACTAGTTGCTATTCGCGATCGTCTGCGACGACGTAGAAGAGGGGCGGAGATACGCCATGACCATGACCTTGGTAGCACCGACCGTGACAGACTACGAAGCGAGCGCCGATCTGGCGACGCTCCTCGTTCGCACCACACAGGATGATGCGCTGAGCGTGCCTGCTGAAAAGCTTCGCCTCTCCTGCAAATGCGCTCACTGCACCCGCGCCCGCTTCGACGGCCGCTTTCCCGAACGCTTTGCGGGCATCGCGATCACCGAGATCGGCGACCTCGGCTATGGGCTGAACATCTCGTTCTCGGATGGACATAACCGAGGGATCTACCCGAAACCATATCTGCTGAGCCTGGCGGGCCGGTAGGCCTCGATCTGCCTACGAAAACCGCTGTCATTCCCCGCCAAGGCGGTGAATCCAGTACACCGCGGCCTCTCCGTATCCCATTGGCACCTCTGGAATACTGGATCGCCCGCCCCTGTGCGCAATTGCGCACTAGGCGGGCGATGACACCGGTGTTGGTGCCTACCCCATCTGGCACGGACATTGCTCCTCTTTAGAACGATTTGAACGTTCCGGAGGCTGACGATGTTGCAGGCAGCGAATGTGGTTCGCGGGGCTGTTCCCCCGGCAGTCCGGCCTGCAGGCAGTTCCTCGCTGCTGCTCACAGAGAATCAGCAATGGATCGGCGGGCCCCCGCCGCTGATGGACAAGCTCACCCCACGCGAACGGGAGCTGGTGCTGAAACAGGGCCGCCGAAAGGTGCTCAACCGCGGCCAGACACTGTTCAGCCAGGGCGGCAAGCATGACGGCATCTGGCTGATCGAGAGCGGCCGTATCCGAGTGTTCTACACCTCCCCGCTCGGGCGCGAGATCACGTTGGCCTATTGGCATGTCGGCAATTTCGTCGGCGGGCCGGAAGTGTTCGAAGGCACCGTGCATCAATGGTCCGGTGTCGCGTCCAGCAATTGCAGCGTCGTGCACCTTCCCGGCAAGGAACTGCGGTCCCTTGCCGTCGAGATTCCGAACCTCGCGATCGGCCTGATCGAAGGCCTGACCTTCAAGGGCAAATGCTATTCGGCTCTCGCCCAAATGCTTGGAACGCGCTCGATCACGCAGCGCCTTGCGCATCTGCTGTTGCATCTCGTCGAGCTCTATGGCGTCGAGGACGCCGATGGCAGGGTGATCGCGGCCGCTTTCACCCATGCCGACATTGCTCACATGGTCGGAGCCACCAGGCAATGGGTCACGATCAGCCTGAAGCGGATGCAGGAAAAGGGAATCGTGCTGACCAAGCGGTCGCAGATCGTGGTCTGCCGGACAGACGTGCTGGAGGAGATGCGCGGCCACGCATCCGATTGATCGAATTTGCGACCACTGCCCATGCACAGGCAAGCGGCTTTAAAGTGCAGGACTGCTCAAGGAGTATGCAATCAGCTTTTCCCGGCAACTAATCGACTGCAGCGGTCATTCCGGATTTGCCCTGTCCGGGCCCTCACCCAATCATGGCAACCACAGCACATCCAACCGAATGAGGATGAGAATGGTCCGCCATCTTCCCACGCTCTCGATCGCGACGTCGGTGACGTCGTTGGCCCTCCTGGTCGCGCAGCCGGCCTCGGCGGAAACCGTCACGCTCGGCATCGGAACGCAGGACACCACGAGCAATACGGTGACCGCCGGTGTCGTCATCCGCCAGCTCCATCTCCTCGAAAAGTATCTGCCCAAGGACGGTAAATACGCCAACATCAAGTTCGAGCTGGAGTGGCAGAACTTCACCTCCGGCCCGCCCGTCACCAACGCGATGATGGCGAACAAGCTGCAGATTGGCATGATGGGTGACTATCCGCTGATCGTGAACGGCTTCACCTTCGAAAGTAATCCCGAGAGCAAGAGCCGGCTGATCGGCATAGCCGCCTACAGCATGTCCGGCTCCGGCAACGGCGTCGTCGTTCACAAGGATTCGCCCTATTACGATCTCGCCGATCTCAAGGGCAAGCTCGTCAGTGTGCCGTTCGGCTCCGCCGCGCACGGCATGGTGCTGAAGGCGATGCAGGATCGCGGCTATAATTCAGATTTCTTCCAGCTTGTGAGCCAGAGCCCGGAAGTCGGCTCGACCAACCTCCAGGAGAAGAAGATCGACGCGCATGCGGACTTCGTTCCCTTTGCCGAGTTGCTGCCGTTCCGCGGCTTCGCGCGCAAGATCTTCGACGGTGTCGAGACCAATTTGCCGACCTTTCACGGCATCGTGGTCCGCACCGATTTCGCCGAGAAATATCCCGAGGTCGTCGTGGCTTATTTCAAGGCGCTGATCGCCGCCAACCAGTGGCTGCGCGACGATCCCAAGCTGGCGGCCGAAAAGATCCAGGAATGGACAGGGATCAACAAGGAAGTCGTCTACATCTTCCTCGGCCCCAGCGGCAACATGACCACCGACCCCACGATCAAGCCGGCGCTGATCGATGCAGCCGCGACCGACGTCAAGGTACTGCAAAATCTCGGCCGCATGAAGGAGTTCGATCCGAAGAAGTGGGTGGACGACAGCTACATCCGCAAGGCCTATGCCGAGATGAAGCTCGACTATGACGCCCAGCTTGCCAGCACCAAGAACTACGAGATCTCGGGCGACGACGCCTTCTGCAAGAAGCCGATCACCGATCCGCGCAAGGCCGGCGAGGTCTGGGTGGATGACGCCGGCATCATGCCGTTTTCATCCGCGGCGTGTACGTTGGGCGCCTATGCCGACTTCAAGACCAAGGGCAAGAAGATCAACGTCGCCTACGTCTTCGACACCACGCGCGGCATCAAACTATTCGCCGACCAGGCCTTCTTCGCGGTCGGCGATGGCGACGTCGCCCCGTTCCTGCTGAAAAAGGACGCCGAAGCCTATGCCGCCAAGATCGGCGGCAAGGTGCTGGGCTTCGACGACGCGGTGAAGGCGGCGGTCAGCGGAGGCAAGACGTGAGCAGCTCCGCCATCCTCAGACAGCCCGAGGACAGCATGCCGGCAACGGCCATTGCAGCGACGGGCCCGGAGCCCGTCGCCACCCCGCCCTCCCTCGGCACGCTCGCGCTGCGCTGGTACCGGCTGAACCGCGGCAGCCTGCGCGCAATTGCGATCGGCGTCATCTCGCTGCTGGCGTTCCTTCTGGTCTGGCACCTGCTCACGACCTACCGCGTCGTGTTTTTCGTGCGCTTCACCAACGTCCCCTCGCCGCTCGCGGTCTATGCCAGCTTCACCAAGGCGATCCACGACCCCAAATTCCTGTTGCATATTGTCTTGAGCTGCCGGCGCATCCTCATCGGCTTCTCGCTCGCAGCCATCATCGGCGTGCCGCTCGGCCTGATCATGGGCCGCTTCAAGCTCATCCACGAGATCATCTTCCCGGTCGCGGAAGTGCTGCGGCCGATTCCGGCGATCGCCTGGGTGCCGATGGCGATCATGCTGTGGCCGACCAACGAGCAGAGCATCGTCTTCATCACCTTCCTCGGCTCGTTCTTCCCGATCCTCATCAACACGCTCCACGGCATGTCACTGGTCGATCCCGTGCTGGTGCGCGCGGCGCAGTGCCTCGGTGCACGCGAGCGATCGATCTTCCGGGAGGTGTATTTTCCGGCTTCGCTGCCGCACATCTTCACCGGCCTCACCGTCGGCATGGGCGTCGCATGGGTGTCGCTGATCGCAGCGGAGATGATCTCCGGGCAATACGGCATCGGATATTTCACCTGGGAGGCTTATTCGCTGGTGCAGTACGCCGACATCGCGCTCGGCATGATCGCGATCGGCGTTCTCGGCCTGGGATCGAGCCTGCTGATCCGAGGCGCCGGACAATTGGTGATGCCGTGGAGAGTAAAATGAGCGAGATTCCCGCCAAAGCACCGCAAGGACACATCGAGGTCACGAACTTTTCCCTGAGCTATGACAGCATCGAGGGACCGGTCCAGGCCGTCACCGATACGCAGATCCACGTGAAGCCGGGCGAGTTCGTCTCGATCGTCGGGCCCTCCGGCTGCGGAAAGTCCACGCTGCTCAATGCAGTCGCCGGCTTCCTCAAGCCGACCACCGGTATCGTCACCGTCGACGGCGAGCGTGTGAGCGGACCCAGCGCCGAGCGCGGCATGGTGTTCCAGCAATATTCGCTGTTTCCCTGGAAGACGGTGCGGGAGAACGTCGAGTTCGGCCTGAAGATGCGCGGGATGCCGCGCTCGCAGCGCGAGCGCGCCGCGCGAACGCTGCTCGGGCTGGCCGGCCTGGAGGCCTTCGAGAAGCACTATCCGGAAAAGCTCTCGGGCGGCATGAAGCAGCGCGTCGGCATCGTCCGCGCGCTCGCGACGGGGCCGAAGGTGCTGCTGCTGGACGAGCCCTTCGGGGCGCTCGACGCCCAGACCCGCGTCATCATGCAGCAAATCCTCACCAACATGTGGCAGCGGCTGAAGATCTCGGTGCTGTTCGTCACCCACGACATCGACGAGGCGATCTTCCTGTCCGACCGCGTCTACTGCATGACCGCGCGCCCCGGCTCGATCAAGGCGGAGATTCCGATTCCGCTGGAACGGCCGCGGCAGCAGTCGATGATGATGTCCTCTGAATTCCTGGCGCTGCGCCGCGGGCTGATGTCGCTGATCCGCGAGGAGAGCCTGAAGGCGATGGGCGGCGAGATCACCGACATGGGCATGCAGGGACTGAACATCGAGCTGCACGGCCAGTCCTTGGCCGAGGTGCTTTAGGCCAACGACTCCCGACGAGTACTGGTCAGACGCTGCGACAATGCTCGACAGCTGAAAGATCCGGCACTGCTCCGAGCCCGGGGTCGTCGCTCAGTTGGACCGTGCCTTCGCGCACGTCGGCCACGGGGCCGCAAAACAGATCGCGCAGCGGATTGTCGTTGGCATCGACCTCCAGCCAGCCATCTCCGCCGATGCCCGCCAGCAGATGAGCCGAGGCAAGCAGCCCGATGCCGCCGCCGAGATAGTGCGGGCAAAACGTCTTGCGCGCATCGAGAATGTCACGCGCCAGCCCGGCACAGACCGTGAGCCCGCCCCATTTGGCGATGTCCGGCTGAACCACGCCGAGCACGTCCTCGGTCAGCACCTGCTTGAAGCCTTCGGCGCTTGAAATGTTCTCGCCGGCGGCAATCGGCATGTCCGCGCTTGCGCGCAGTCTCTGCCATTCTTCGCGCGGCCGATCGGCGCGGATGGGCTCTTCCAGCCAGCGCAGATCGAACCCGCCAAGCCGCGGCAGCATCTGAAGCGCCTGCTCGACCGACCAGCCCTGATTGGCGTCCGCAGCGAGCATGCCCGCGCCGACGACCTCGCGCAGGGCTGCCAGATTGGCAAGGTCGATGTCGGCGCCGAATCCGACCTTCAGCTTCAACGCGCGATGACCTCGCCCGAGTGCGGCTTCGGCGGTCTGCCTGGCGCCGCCGGGATTGATGCCGCTGGCATAGACCTTGATCGTGCTGCCGTGTCCGCCGAGCAGCCGCCAAAGCGGCAAGCGCCGACGGCGCGCCGACAGGTCCCATAGCGCGAGATCGATGCCCGCGATCGCCTGTGCAAACGGACCGGGTTCGCCGCATTGCAGCGCCAGCACTTCGGTACCCCTCGTCAGAGCCTCAAAGGCCTGGGCGGGACCGTCGAATTTGCGCCCGACAAGGCCGGGCGCGAGCACGTCGTTGACGAGCCGGGCGCGGTGCTCCGCGCCCGGTGCCGGAAAGTTGGACCAGGCTTCGCCCCATCCTTCGACGCCGTCTTCGTCGATCACGCGAACGAAGACGGCGGGACGGTTGAGCATCCTGCCGAACGACGTCACCACCGGCGTTGCCAGCGGATAGCGATAGCAGAACGCCTCGATCGAGCGGATGGTGAAGCTGTCAGTCATGTTGCAGATCCTGCGAGACGACGCGGAGCCGCCACCATCTCAGTAAGCGCGCGCGAAGTCACCTTCCTGCTTGATATCGCTGAAAACAGGATAGCGCGCTCTCCATGCCGTCCCCTTGGCCGTGGTCAACTCGCTGAGCCGTTCCAGAACGTTGAGGCCGTCCTTGCGCAGGCTGGCCGACACCGCAGCGCGATCCGGGAAATTCTTCAGCACGGCATCGAGCCAGATGGTGCGCCCCGCGAGGAAACCGCTCGCGCCCGCGGCATAGGAATAGTCGAGCACCCGCTCGAATTTCTCCGGCGCGGCGCCGCCCGACAGCAGCACCCAGGGGATGTTGCGGCCGCGGCAGATATCGCCGATCGCATCGAACTCCTTCTGCGCGGCCTTGGCCTCCGCACTGCCGTCACGGGCCGGCAGGCTGTTGGCCGCCAGCGGGCTCTCCAGCTTGAGCAGGTCGACGTTGTATTCGGGCTTCGCAAACTCGCGCACGCTGTCGATGACGAGGCCGGGGAGCTTGCCCGGCGATTCCACGTAATCTGCGGTGTGGTTGGCGCTGCCGAGGAACGGATAGACCAGCAGCTCGAGCACGTAGGGAATGTCGTGACGGGCGCAGTCCTCGCCGATCTCGCGCACGAATTTCTTCTGGTGATCGTTCACCGCGGCATCGGCGTCCGGCCGGTACCAGGCCAGCACCTTGACGGCGTCGCCGCCCATGGCGCGGATCTTCTCCACGCTCCAGTTGGTGATGGCGCGCGACTTGCGGCCACCCGCGGTTTCCTCGACGCGGTGTTCTTCCAGCGTCATGATCAGGCCGCAGCGCGGCGGCAGCAGATCGATTGCAGCGGGCACGGCGAAATTGGGATCGAACAGCATCGAGCTGCAGTGCGGCGCAAGGTTCTCGACGAGGAGGCGCTTCGCCGCCGTGACGTCGGAATATTCGACCTGCTCCCGCGTGATGCCCTTTGCCTTGGCGATGGCATCGAACAAAGGCGGCCGCTGGTCCAGTGCGACCATTCGAAAGTGGCCATCAGCGTCAGCAAGCCGTGCCAGGCCGCGGTTCTTTCCAATCGTTCTCATGGCTTCGTCCTCATGAATACAAGACACTCGTTGATATCGGGAATTCCATTGCGGCCACCGGCGTGGCGGCATTTCATGGCGGCCGCCGCCGCCGAGAATGACATGGCGGCGCGCACGTCGAGACCGGCGCCGATCGCCAGCGCATAGGCACCATGGAAGACGTCGCCCGCGCCAGTGGTGTCGACGACGTCGACGGCATAGGCGGCCTGCCGCTGCAACTCGCCGTTCTCGGACCAGCTCACGCCGCCCTCGCCGCGCGTGATGGCGATGACGCGGCAGCCGAACCGCGCGATGGCTGCGAGGGATTTGTCGTCCGCCGCGCCGGCAAAGGCGGCAAGTGCAGGCTCGGAGAAGATCGCGTGGTCGGTCAGCGGCAGCAGCCGCTCGAACACTTCGGGCTCGGCCATGTCGCCGTCGAGCACCGTCGGGATGCCGTGGTCCCGCGCTGCGCGGAACAACGTCTCGGCGCCCTCGACCCAGCGCGGATCGGCCAGCACGGACGATGCGCGCGAGACAGCTTCGCGGGGAAGCCAGTCTGCGGCCTCGGGATAGAGACCGCGGAAATTGACGATCTGCCGTTCGCCGGAGCTGTCGACGATGACCCCGGAGACGGATGAGCGGCCATCGGCAAACAGCCGGAAATTCTCGACGTCGACGCCTTCCGCGGTGAAGGCCGACCTCATCTCATGCCCGGCAGCGTCATTCCCTGCCCGCCCCCAGAACGCGACGGACGCACCGAGCTTGGCGATCGCGACGCTGGCATTGGCGGCCATACCGCCGCCGAGCGTACCGTATTCGATGGCCTTGATCTTCTCGCTTCCACCCGCGAACGGCCGGTCGACCCGCCAGACCTGATCGAGCGCGGACAATCCGAGGCAGATCACGTGCACGGACTTCGCCCTGGACACGACGTCAGACAGAGCCGACAGATCGCCGATGTTGACCAATGCGCTCACCGCACGACCTGCCCATTTGTGGCATCGAACAGATGCGTCTTGCCGGATTGCGGACGCAGAGTGATGCGATCGCCAACCTTTGGCCGTAGCGCCGGATCGACCCGCGCGATGGCGGAGCCGCCGGCGAGATCGAAATGGATCAGCGTATCCGAACCGAGCGGCTCGACCAGCCTCACCTCGATGGCAATGCCGTCGGTTGCATCGGCAGCAACGGCAAAATGTTCGGGTCGAATGCCCAGCGCGGCATTGCCGGCCTTGCTCAGCCGGCCTGCGGTCTCGCCGTCAAGCGGCACCACAGTTCCGCCTTGCGAAAGGACCGCCCGGCCCTCGCGCCATTCGACTGGAAAGAAATTCATGGCCGGCGAGCCGATGAAGCCGGCCACGAACTGGTTGGCCGGCCGCTCGTACACCGCCTCGGGCGTGTCGTATTGCTGGATCGTGCCGCTCTGAAGCACCACGATGCGGTCGGCCATGGTCATGGCTTCGATCTGGTCGTGGGTCACGAAGACCATGGTGGTCTTGAGTTCCTGCGACAGCGCCTTGATCTCGGCGCGCACCTGCCCGCGCAGCTTGGCGTCGAGATTCGAGAGCGGCTCGTCGAACAGGAAGGCCTTGGGGTTACGCACGATCGCACGCCCCATGGCGACGCGCTGGCGCTGGCCGCCGGAGAGCTCCTTCGGCTTGCGGTCGAGATACGGCTCGATGTGCAGCAGCGCCGCCGCGCGCTTCACCCGCGCGTCGATCTCCGCCTTCGGCGTTCCCCGCAGCTCCAGCGCAAAGGACATGTTGTCGTAAACCCGCATGTGCGGATAGAGCGCGTAGTCCTGGAACACCATCGCGATGTCGCGCTGCGCGGCCTGCACGCCGTTGACGCGCGTGTCGCCGATGTAGAGGTCTCCGGAGGAAATCGGCTCGAGACCGGCGATGATCCGGAGCAAAGTGGACTTGCCGCACCCGGACGGGCCGACGAAAACCACGAATTCTTGGTCCGCTATCTCCAGATTGAGATCGGGGATCACGGTGAAATTACCGTAGCGCTTGGTCAGGTTGCGGATCGAGATCGAGGCCATGATCGTCAGTCCAGCGCCAGCACGGGCTTGATCAGCTCGCCCTTGGCGAAGCGGGCGAAATTCTCAGGGAGAGCCGAGAGGCCGAACTCGCCATCGACCAGGACGCGATATTCCTCCTTGTATTTGCGCAGCAGTTCGACATTCGGCTCGAAATCCTGGATCGGAAAGTAGAAGGTCCGGATCATGTAGAAGTCCTTGCGGCGAAACACCTTGCCCTCTTCGATGGTCCAGGGCGCGGCGTTTTCACCGACCAGCACCAGTGCGCCGCGCGGCAGGACCAGTTCGATGCCGAGGTTGCGTGCCGCATGGGCGCCGGAGCATTCCATGATGAGGGCGAAACGCTTCGAGGTATCACCGACTGGATGCGCCTTGGCACCGAAAGACTGCGCGATTTTCAATCGCGACGCGTTGGGATCGGCGACGTAGATATCGTCGTAGCCAAGCGCGCGGAGCGCCAGCACGACGCCGAGGCCGACGGGCCCCGCGCCCATCACGAGAACATGTCCGGCCTCGCTCGCCGGGACCACGCGACCGACGAACCGCACGGCGTGGCCGGAGGTGCCGATGGTGTCGAGCAAGAGCGGCGCGAGGCTGTCCTCGATATCATCAGGCACCGGCAGCAAACAGTTTTCCGGCACCGGAACGTATTCGGCATAGCCGCCCGGCCTGTTCCAGCCGATCAGGCTCGAGACCTCCAGGCACATCTGGGTGTCGCCGCGCTTGCAGGCGGCGCAGTGGCCGCAATGTAGGGGGATGTAGACGGCACAACGGCGGCCATGCAGCCGGTGGCCGGGCTGCTCGACGACGCCAAAGATCTCATGCCCGGCGGTGAACTCGGCACCCTTGTGCCAGAGCTTGAAATCGGAGCCGCACAGCGCGGTGCGCGAGACCCGCACCAGCACTTCGCCGGGGCCGACATCGGGCATTGCGACGCGCTCGATGGTGATGCGGTCGTTGCCGTGGAAGACCGCGGCCTGCATGATCGAGTTCGGACGGGGAGATACGTTCATCCAATACCTAGCCTTTCACCGCACCGAGCGTCAGTCCGGACACCAGCCAGCGCTGAACCAGGGCCGCCAGCACCAGCGGCGGCAACGCGATCAGCGTCGCAGCCGCCATGAGGGCGCCCCATTGCGTCGAGCCTTCACCGATGAAGTTGAAGGCGGCCGCGATCAGCGTCTTGGTGTCGCCATTGGAGAGCACCAGCGCAAACAGGAAGTAATTCCACGAGAACACGAAAGCGAGAATCGCCGACACGGCGATGCCCGACGCCACCAGCGGCATCGCGATGCGCCAGAGGATGCGCGTGACGCTGCATCCATCCACCTGTGCCGCCTCGTACACGCTGCGTGGGATGGCATCGAACGACGGCAGCAGCACCCAGATGACGATCGGCAGGGTGATGACGGCGTGGCTGAGGATCAGCGCGGTGTAGGAGCCGATCAAGCCGATTTGCCGGAACATCACGTACCACGGCAACAGGAACAGCGTTCCCGGCGCCATGCGCGCCGCGAGCGTCAGGATCGCCGGCCACGTGATCCGGGTCCAGGACACGGCGAAGGCGGCGGGAATCCCGAACAGCAGCCCGAGCGCGGTCGAGCCGACGGTGACGATGAGGCTGTTGAGCGCGTAGCTGAGAAACGGCGTGGTCCTCGTCAGCTCGACATAATTGTCCAGCGTCGGCGAGAAAACCAGCGTCGGCGGATAGGCGGTGACCTCGAACGACGGCTTGAACGAGGACAGCACCATCCAGACCGTCGGCGCCATGATGAGCACACCGGCGATCACGAGTTGCACCGTGTTGAGCCAACGGATCCAGCGATCGGTATTGACGGCATCGTTCATGGCATCACCACGCCACTGCGCTGCGGAGGCGGTTGAAGGCGAGCACGGCACCGAACACGATCGCGGTCAGCGTCAGCATCAATGCGCTGGCATAGCCGATGTTGAAGAATTCGAATCCGACCCGGAAGCCGTAGATATTGAGCGTGTTCGAGGCGTTGCCCGGCCCGCCCTGGGTCGTGATGTAGATGATGTCGAAGAAGCGCAGCAGATCGACGCTGCGCAGGATCGCCGCAGTGACGATGGTCGGCAGCAGCAGCGGCAGCGTGATGCGCTGGAACGTCTTGAACGGGGACGCGCCGTCGATCTGCGCGGCCTCATAGACGCTCGGCGGCAGCGATTGCAATCCGCCGAGCACGATCAGGGCGACATAAGGCGTCCATTGCCAGCTGTCGATCAGCGCCACCGTCGGAACCACCCATGTCGGCGAAGCCAGCCAGTCTGAGGGCGGCAGGCCGAACGATTGCAGGATATAGTTGGCGGCCCCCAGCGACGGATCGAGGATCACCAGCCACATCATGCCGGCCACGACGGGCGGCATCATGAAGGGCGAGATGAACAGCGAGCGTACGATGCCCGGCAGGCGCTTGGCGTTGAACAGCACCAGCGCGAGCCAGATGCCGAAGACGAGCTGCAGCACGAGCGACAGCACGAACAGCGCGATGGTGATCCACAGCCCGTGCCAGAACTCGTAGTCAGAAACCAGCTTCAAATAATTGGCGAGACCCGCGAAGGATTGCTTGCCGGTCGAGGAGAACGTCTGAAAGCCGAGCCAGATCGTATAGACGACCGGAAACGCGATCATCGCGACCGTGAAGATCACGGCCGGCGCGGAGAGCGCGGCCATTTCCAGCTTCTGCCGGTCCTGCGTGAGTGGCGCAGCCGTATCAGACATGTATTCCTGTCCTCGATCGGGTGAGGTGCCGGCAGGCAGCGAGCCAGCCGGCACCGGACGGTCAGTTCAGCGCGATCAGCGCGTCCAGCGCCTTGTCGGCATCCGCACAGGCCTGGTCGATCGGCTTTTGCTTCAGGATCAGATCCTGTACCGCCTGCCCGATGAACTCGCGCGATTGCGGATTGGCGACGATGGGATATCCGACTTCGGACGAGCCCTTGGTGGCGAGCACGTCGAGCGCGGCCTGCCATTCCTTCCGCACCGGCTCCTCATCGATCCACTTGCGATATTCGGGATCGTTCGCGACCGACGGACGCGGCGGCGCGATACCCTGGAGCGCCATCTTCTTCTGCACCTCCGGGCTGGTCGCCCACTGCACGAAATACCAGGCGGCATCCTGCTGCTTGCTGTGCGAGGACACCGCCATGCCCCAGCCGATCGTGGTCGGCACCTGGCCGGCCTCGCCCGCCGGGAACGGCAACAGGCCGGTGTCCTTGAGGCGCGCACCGCCGTCCATGACGGTACGCAACTCGTTGGAGGATTCGAACGCCATCGCGGCACGGCCGCTGCGATAGAGCGCGGAGATCTGCTGGAAGCTGTAATTGACGACACCGGGCGGTCCGAAATCGCGCAGCAGGCGGCTATAGGTGTCGAGCGCCTCCTTGCCCTTGGCCGAGCAGAGATTGGACTTGCCGTTCGCGATATAGCTGCCGCCGATATTGTGCAGCATGTTGCTGAAGGTGTAGGCGACCGCGGGCTTGAGGCCGCGCGAGACGAACGGCGTTACCGAGCTGTCGCAGGTCTTGATCTTCTCGGCCGCAGCCTCGACGTCCTTGATCGTCTTCGGCGCCTCGAGGCCGCACTTCTTGAAGATATCGGTGCGGTAATAGAAAATCGGACCTTCGAGGTTCATCGGCATGCTGGTCAGCTTGCCGCCGAACGTCGCTGCCTTCAGCAGCGCCTGGCTCAGGCCGGCTGCATCGTAATCCTTGGCAACGTCGTTCTTGGCCATTGCGGTGAGATCGGCATACCAGCCGGCGGCGGCGAATTGCTCGCCTTCGCGCGACGGCAGCGTCATGTAGACATCGACCTCGTCGCTGTTCGCATTCATGACCGTGACCAGACGCTGGCGCATCTGCTGTTCCTGATAGCCGTCGACCTTCAGGGTCATGCCGGTCAGCTTCTCGAAATCGGCCTTGTAGGTCAGCAGCGCCTGCGAGACCGGATTGTTGTTGGCGAGAAAGGTGACGGTCTTGCCCTTGAATTTCATCCAGTCGAAATCGGCCGCGCGCGCCTGCGCGCTGACGGCGGCAATCGCAAGAACGGGCAACGCGACGCGCGTCGCGAGCATCTTGGCCTTCATCGAACTCTCCTCCCGCTGGCGCCTTATGCTGTCGCGCCTTTTATGAAAACGGTTACATCCTAAGCGCCACAGCACCTCTGTCAAGTGATAGACAATTTAGCTTTTCTGCTGCAATATCGAAGATATTCTCCTATTTGCGGGCCTAAAAGCGCAACTGTAACGTTACATCATGACCGGATCGTCCGCCAAATTGACGAAGCAAGGCATCCGCGCCGTCGCCGCGCGAGCCGGCGTGTCGACGGCGTCGGTCTCTCGTGCACTCAACAGCCCGGATGCGGTCAGCCCGTCCCTGCGCGCGCGCATCGCGCAGGCCATCGAAGCGGTCGGTTACATCCCGCACGCGCCGGCCCGCATTCTGTCATCGCGGCGCTCGCGTACGCTCGGCGCGATCGTGCCGACAATCGACAACACGATGTTCGCGCGCGGCATCGCCTCGCTGCAGAAATACCTCTCCTCGGTGGGCTACATGCTGTTTCTCACCACGAGCGGATACGATCTCGACGTCGAGCTGCAACAGGCCCGCAACCTGATCGGCCGCGGCGTCGATGGCCTCGTGCTGCGGGGCGATTGCCATCACGAGGGCTTGCGCAAGCTGCTCGCCGACAATGCGGTGCCTTTCATCAATGTCGGGATCTATCAGCCCGACCGACCCTACCCTTGCGTCGGCACCAACAACGAAGCCGCCGCCCATCGGGCGGCCGCGCATATCATCGAGCTCGGCCATCGCAAGATCGGAATCGTGTCCGCGCTCCAGCGCAACAACGACCGCGCCGGCGCCCGCGTCGCCGGCTTTCGCCGCGCGCTCGCGGAGAACGGCCTGGAGATGCCTCCTGAATGGCATGTCGAGGTCCCCTATACCCTGGACGACGCGCGCGAGGCGGCTCGCCATCTCCTCAACCTCAGGGACCGCCCGACGGCGGTGGTCTGCGGCAACGACGTCATCGCCTATGGCGTCCTGCTGGAAGCGGAGCGCAGCGGCTTTTCGGTGCCGCGCGATCTGTCGGTCGTCGGCTTCGACGACCTCGACTGGAGCCGCCATTTGCGGCCGAGCCTGACCACGATCCACGTCCCAACCGACGAGACCTGGCAGCGTGCCGGAGAATATCTGGTGCGCAGCCTCGCCGGCGAGCAAACCATCATGCATCGCGAAGTCGATTTCTCGCTGGTGGTTCGGGAATCGACGGCTCCGCCTCCCCCAATCTGAAGTGAGATCTCCGATGAGTGCCAGCTTCTCTCTCACCCCCGGCTTCCACGCCGTCGTGGTCGGCGGTGCCGGCGACATCGGCGCGGCGATCAGCAACCAGTTCTGCGATCTCGGGGCGACGGTGACCGCCACAGGCGTCAATGATGCCGATCTCGCACGCTCCCTGCTCAAGCCGCGCAGCGGGCTTGCGCTCGCGACGCTCGATGTCACGAACGATGAAGCCGTCGCGTCATTCGCCGGCCAACACCAACGCGTCGATGCGCTGATCAATTGCGCCGGCATCCTGGCGCGGGACAAGGAATACGAGATCGAGACCTTCATGAAAGTGCTCGACGTCAATCTCACGGGCACGTTCCGGACCTGCATGGCGTTCCGCTCGCGGCTGGCGAAGATGAACGGCTCGATCGTCAACATCGCCTCGATGAATGCCACCCTGGCGCTGCCGCGGATTCCGGCCTATTGCGCCAGCAAAGGCGGCGTCGTGATGCTGACCAAGGCGCTGGCCCTGGCGTGGGCCGAAGACGGCATCCGCGTCAACGCCGTTGCGCCCGGTTATGTCGAAACCGCGATCAATGCCGCCGGCCGCACCGACCGCGCCCATTATCAGCGCATCGCCGACCGCACCGCCTTCAAGCGCTGGGGACAGCCCGAGGACATCGCCGGTGCCGTCGCCTTCCTCTGCATGCCGGCCTCGCAATACGCGACCGGAACGGTGGTCGCGGTGGATGGCGGATTTCTGGCGGGGTAGTGGCTGGCGCGGCCGCATGTGCGCCAGGATGCCGATGATGAGAAACGTCTTCCTGCGGCCGATGAGGTCGCTCAGCGCGCCGACCAGGACCGCGGCGATTCAGCCGCCCGCTGCCGGCACGGTCGTCGTCTGCTGCGGCATGCCGGCGCGATCGACGAGCAGATCCGTGAGTCCCGCCCCCAGCCACATGCCGCCGAGCACGAGCCAGGCGGTGAGTGCGAAGACCGAGGCGCCGGTCACGCCGGCACCAACCGCGCAGCCGCCGGCGAGCATCGCACCGAACCCCATCAGAACCGCCCCGAGCAGGTAGCGTCGCATGCCGAGCCCATCCGAAAATCCCTCGAGCTTCAGCTCATGCGCACGTGCCGCGGCGAGAAACGAGCCGAGAAACACGCCGGGGACGATGCCGAGATCGAAGCCGAGCCGGAGCTGCGCGCTGTTGAGCACCAGCATCAGCAACTCGGCCGACGGCCCGCTGAAGGTGAGGCTCTTCAGCGTCACCGGCGCGAAGGAAGCCTGCGACAGCTGATAGGTGAAGAGCCAGCCGGCGACGACGGCCGCTCCGGTGGCAAGCGCGGCAAGAATCAGCCGGCGCGGCAACCGGCTGCGAAAGGCGAAGGACAGCCCCGCAAGCAGCCACACCGCTCCGAATGCAAGCTTCTCGGGCGTGCCGGCACCGAACACCGCCATGATGTCGCGCGACGGGCCGCCATCGACCAGCCACAGACTGGTCACCCATTCGCGCGCAGGCGACAGCAGGCCGCGATAGGAGGCCTGCGCGGTCACCGCAAACAGCAGCCCGGACAATAATGCCCGCAGATTGCCATTGGCCGAGAGCACCAACAGCCGGCTGGCGCAGCCGCGCGCCAGGATCATCCCGCAACCGAACATGACGCCGCCGAGCAGTGCGCCGGAGATGCTGCCTTGCTGCGCGAGCTGACGCGCCTCGGATACGTCGAGCCAGCCGAGCGCGACCAGGCCTTGCGTGCCCACCAGCGCCGCGGCAAAGGTCAGGAGCCAGACCGCAAGGCGCGGCCCGCCCTCGCCGCGGGAGAATTCGACCGCCGCGGCACGCAGACAGAACCGGCTGCGCTGGGCAAAGAACCCGAACAGGCCTCCGACCAGAAGCCCACCGAGCCATGACAGCCGGTCTTCACCCAAGAGATCGATGATCGGCGTCAGCACGTCCGCCTCGGCTGTTCCTGCGAGCATGCAATTCTAGCGATTGGGCCGTCGCGTCCCATGAGCCAGATCAAAGCTCGACACCGCAGCATGCCGGAGCGGAGCGGCCTCATGGCCGTAGATAGGCATATCCCTGCTGTTGCAGCTCGGCGAGCCGCACCACGCCGCCCTTCTCGGCCACCACGAAGCCGGGCGTGAGGTCGTCCAGCTTGACGCCCTGCGCCTTCATCGTGTTGGCGCAGGCGTCGAAACCAACGCCGGCATCGACGAGCTTCGTCATCATCGCAACGGTGTGATCCTGCGCCGCGAGCGCGTGGAAGGCACGCAGCGCCGGCCCATGTACGACCAGCCTGATGTCGGCCTTCCCGGGTCCGCCGACACCGTCGACATGGTTCTGCAGATTGCCCAGAACGAAGACGACCCGATCGGCATCGGCGAGATGATAGACGACGCGCTGCCGCGCGGACGTTTCCGTGGCCGCGGATGCCTGGCGCACTGCGAAGGCACCAAATAGTCCGGCAAGGCTCGCGCGAAGCATGGATCGACGCTGCATGGTCCCCCTCTTATCGTGTCTGCTTGATGAATTCGGCGATGCGGTCGGCGACGTCTTCGGCGAACAGGTCGCGGAAGAAATGATCGGCATCCTCGATCTTGTCGAGCTGGACTCTGCCCCCGCTCGACCCCGCAAGCGAAGCGAAGGCGTCCGCAACGTCGGGCACGACACTATCCTTCGTCGCGGCGAGCACAAGCACCGGCAGCTTCACGCGCGCCACCAGCGCGGCCGTGTCCTGGCCGGCATCGGCACCGTAGAATGATGCAAAGGCCCGCGCGGTGACCACGGCATTGCGACAATAGACGAAGCCCGGGACGTCCATCCACTCTCCGCCGCGGCCGGCCGCGACCGCCTTGGTCGCCAGCTCCAGAACCAGTTCGAGCGGCTTGCCGTAGGTCGTGGCGTAGGAGGCGCGCAGATCGGCCTCGGCTTTTGCGGTCGCTGGCGCCAGCAGCACCGCACCCGCCACCGGCGGGGCCTCGCCGGCTGCGAGATACCGCGCGACCTGGTTGCCGCCGCGCGAATGACCGAACGCGAAGACGAGCCGGGACAGGCCCTTCGCCCGCGCCACCCAGGCGCCGATCTCGGCAACCGCATCCTCAACGACATAGTCATGCCGCGCAGCGCAATCATACATGCCCTTGCGGCGATCGAGTCCCAGCGACAACGTGTGCGCAAGAGAGGCGATGCCGCGCTGCTCCAGCGCCTTGGCAACGCCCTGGATGACCTCCATGTCCTTGTGCGCAAGCGTGCCATGGGTCATCACGACGAGCGGTGTGTCCGGTGTCATCGCGGCGGGTGTGCGCAGCGTTGCGAGCGTGGTGCGGCCCTCGATCGACAGTTCGAGCTCCTGCTCGGCCGCATATCCGGACCCTGCGAACGCGAGCAAGATGGTCAATCCCAGCAACCATCGCATCGTCGGCTCTCTCCCCTATGGCCGGACAATCGTCCAGTTCTTCTCCGCCAAATCCATCAGCGCGGCAACCCCGACCTGCGTGACGCTGACGCCCTCGATCAGCGGCGGTCGCCTGTCCTCTTTTGCCGCCAGCGTCTCCAGCGTGTTGCCGCAGGCGATGAAGCTCACATTAGGCATCGATTTCAGGAAATTCACCAGGCGCTCCTTCACCGGCGAGCGGTCCGCGAGCAGCATGTCGAGGCCGCCGTTGAAGGCAACGACCACGATTTCGACGTCCTCGCCCTGCCCGGAATAATGCCGCGAGACGTTGGCCGCAACATCGAGGACGGCACGCATCTTGGCCGGGTCGTCGTCGCTGATCTGCAGCGCGAGCCTGTGAGGTTCGACTGCCTGGGCCGCGGCCGGATGGATCGTGAAAACCAAGCCAGCGGCGAGAACCGCATGCAGCAGCGTGCGGCGGCTCGCCCGGCCGGGCCTCACTCCACGCCCCGCGACTTCTTCTCCTTGCCGTCCTCTGGCGTCACGTCGATGGCGGCAGCGCGCCCGATGATCTTCACCGGAGCGATGCAGTCCTTCATGCAGGGGTCCTTCTGCCAGAACGACTTCTCGCTGGTGGCGCGGTCGTCCATCACGAAGCCCTGCTCGTTCGGCATCTTGATCGCGGCAAGGGTCTTCTTGTTCAGCTCGAAGTTCTGATCGGTGACGACGTCGTTCAGATAGAGGACGTAGGCGACCAGCGCGTAATATTCATCGACCGACAACGACCCCGTATTGCCATAGGGCATGGCGTGCCTGATGTAGTCGAACACGGTGGACGCGTAGGGCCAGTATGAGCCCACGGTCTTGACCGGATTGTCCGATGTCAGCGAGCCCTTGCCGCCGGCCAGCACCGGCCAGCGGCCGTTGCCCTCGCCGAACTCGCCATGGCAGGTCGAGCAATTGTCCATGAACAGTTTTTCGCCCTGCGCGACCGTGCCCTTGCCTTCCGGCAGGCCCTGGCCGTCGGGACGCACGTCGATATCCCAGCCGCGGATCTCGTCCGCGGTGGGCACGCGGCCGATGTGATAGCGCGGACCGCTCTTGGCGTCGGCCTTCTGCTGCGCCGGCGCCGGCGCGCTCAGCGCGCAGGCAAGCAGCGTGGCTGCAACGAGCTTAAGCGACTTCGACATTCTCGACCTCACCATTGGCCTGCACATGCCAGGTCTGGATGCCATTGTTGTGATAGATGGAATTGACGCCGCGGATCTTGCGCAGTTCCGCCTTGCTCGGCTGCACGTAGCCGGTTTCGTCCTGCACGCGTGATTGCAGCAGCAGCGGCTCGCCGTTCCAGTCGAACTCGTAGTAGAAGCGCGTCAGCGCCTTGTCGAGAACCGGCCCGTCGAGCCGCGCCGACCACCAATTGCGACCGCCGTCGAGCGAGACGTCCACGCGCTTGACCTTGCCGTTGCCGCTCCAGGCCAGACCCGAGACGATGGTAAAGCCTTTGCCATGCCTGATCGGCGCCTGCGGGCTCGGGCTCGTGATCACGGACTTGGCGTCCATCGACCAGGTGAAGCGGCGCGCCTTGCCGTTCGGCATGAGGTCCGTGTATTTCGACGTCTCCTCACGGGTATGCCAGGGCTGGTCGCCGACCTTGATGCGGCGCAGCCACTTGACCCAGAGATTGCCCTGCCAGCCCGGCACCACGAGCCGCATCGGATAGCCCTGCTCGGGATAGAGCGCCTCGCCGTTCATCTTGTAGGCGATGATGCAGTCGTCGAGCGCCTTCTCGATCGGCAGGCTGCGGTCCATCGCGGCGGCATCGGCGCCTTCGACCAGCAACCACTTGGCGTTGGTCTTGACGCCGGCTTCCTGCAGCAAGGTGCGAAGCGAGACGCCGGTATACTGCACGCAGTGGATCATGCCGTGAGTGAACTGGCAGCCATTGAGCTGGGCGCCGCGCCATTCCATGCCCGAATTCGCCGCGCATTCCATGAAGTGGATGCGATTGACGCGCGGATAGCGCTTCAGTTCTTCCAGCGTGAGAATGAGCGGACGTTCGACCAGCCCGTGGATCATCAGGCGGTGATCGGCCGGATCGACCTCGGCGATGCCGCCGTGATGGCGCTCGAAGCAGAGGCCGTTCGGGGTAATGATGCCTTCGAGTTCGTGCAGCGGCGTGAAGCTCACCGAGGATTCGCGCGAGGCAGTCAGCCATTCGACGTCGCGCCGGACGACGTCCTTCTCGAATTTCGACGGCTTGCCATACGGGCGCACGGCGACGCCCTCGCCGAGCGACTTGGTCCACTCGGGCACGTTAGGCGGCTGGTTGGCGGGATTTCCGCCAGCGGCAGCCGGTCTTGCCAGCATCGCGGCCGCGACGCCGGCGCCGGTGGCCAGGAAGCTGCGACGGGATTGGTTGTCTGTGTTCGACATCGCTTCTTACGCTCCGGTAACTTTGACGGCCCGGTTGGGCTCGAGCCGAACGGTCTTCTGCCGCGTCAGATAGTTCGCGACGACCTCCCAGATCGGCGGCCCTTCAGTGCCTTCGTTGACGCTGGCCCAGCCCGCGACCTGATACTCCCTGGCGGGATCGATCGGCGCACCGGTCTTGAGAACCTGCATGTCGGAGATGCGCTGCCCCTGCGGCTTGGTGACGTCGATCGCGTAAGACAGTCCGCCGATCCGCACCATATCGCCGCCCTGCTGGTAATAGGGATCGACGTTGAAGAGATTGTCGGCGACGTCCTCGATGATCTCCTTCAGGCGCGCGCCGGTCATGCCCATGCGGTAGACCGCGGGATAGGTGATCGCGGTCGCGTTGGTGACGTCCTCGAAGGTGATGTCCTGCCCCGGCAGCACGCTGGTGCCCCAGCGGAAGCCAGGCGACAGCGCGATCTCGGCATCGCGTTCCTGCAGCAGCGCCTGGCAGATCAGATCGTCGAACGTGCCGTTGAAATTGCCGCGCCGGTAAAGCAGTGAATCGGTTTTGCCAAGCACTTTGGCCAGATCGCTCGCGAAGGGCTTGCGGACCTCGGCGATCTTCGCCGCCATCTCGGCATCCGCACTGATCGCGTCGGAGAACAGCGGAATGAGCTTGTAACGGAACGCTTTGACCTCACCGTCGCGGACGTCGAGATCAAGCCGCGAGACGAACTTGCCGGACGAGCCCGATGCGATCAGCAGGGTCTTGCCGACCTTGACGGCTTCGGGCAGCGCGTCGTGAGTATGTCCGGTCAGGATGACGTCGATGCCCTTGACACGGCTCGCCAGCTTGCGGTCGACGTCGAAGCCGTTGTGCGACAGCAGCACGACGAGCTGCGCGCCGCTCTTGCGGGCCTTGTCGACCTGCGCCTGAACGTCCTCCTCGCGCACGCCGAACGACCAGTTCGGGATCATCCAGCGCGGATTGGCGACCGGCGTATAGGGGAAGGCCTGGCCGAGCACCGCGATCTTGACGCCGCCGCGCTCGATCATGATCGAGGCCTCGAACGCCGCCTCGTTCCATTCGGTGTCGCGGATGTTGAGGCCGAGGAACGGGAAGCCGAGGCCCTCGATCGCCTGCTTGACCCGATCGGAGCCGTAGGTGAACTCCCAATGGCCGGTCATGGCGTCGGGCTTGAGCAGCGACATGCAGTCGATCATGTCCTGGCCGCGCGTCTTCAGCGAGGACCACGAGCCCTGCCAGGTGTCGCCACCGTCGAGCAGCGCGACCTTGTCGCCGCGCTCGGCGCGGATCGCCTTGATCACGGTCGCGGCGCGGTCGAGCCCGCCGATCCGGCCGTAGCTCTTGGCGAGCGCTTCGAAATCCTCCGAGGTCAGCGCGTAGGCCGCGGACGAGCCGGGCGCGATGCCGAAGCGAGTGAGAAACTCCTTGCCGGTGACATGCGGCGGAAGGCCCTTGGCCTCGCCGACGCCGAGATTGGTGGAGGGCTCGCGGAAATACAGCGGCATCAGCTGGCCGTGAATATCGGTCACGTGCACCAGCGTAACGTTGCCAAGCGGTTCGAACGCCAGCAATTCCTTCTCGGTCAGGCGCTGCTGGGCGACCGCGCGCGTCAGGCCGGCGCCGAATCCGCTCGACAGGGCCGCCGTGGCCGCGGCAACCTGAATGAACTCGCGGCGAGAGATCATGCGCAATACTCCTGCAAGCTCATCGTGTCAGTTGCGCACCGACGGCGTCTCGACCGGCAAGCCGATGCCGCGCCAGGCGACATAGAGCTCGAGCGCGAGGAATTCGTCCGAGAGCGGCTTGAACGGCTCGGCACGCACGTCGAACATGCAGCCTTCGAACCGCTCATGCAGCGGCACCAGGCGCTGGTCGCGCAGCCGATAGGTCGGAAAGCCGTTGGTCTGGCCCTGACTCAGGAAGTCCGCACGCATGAACTTGCCGTTGTTGCGCTCGTGGCACGACGCGCAGGCGAGATCGAGCTGTCCATAGCGCGTGTAGTAGGTCTGCTTGCCGCGCTCGAACCAGGGCGACATCGGCCCGTCGGTCTTCACCGCCACCGGCATGCCGTGCGATTGGTATCGCACGAAAGTGGTCATGTCGGTCAGCTCCCTGGATTTGAATTTCCAGGGCTCCGCCTTCATGTGCTCGCTGCGGCAGATGTTGATGCGCTGCTCGAGATTGACCGGCTTCTTGAGCTTGTCGTCCCATTTCGGCATCGCCGCGCCGACGCCCTTCATGCTGGTCTCGGCCTCGCCGTGGCAGGTCATGCAGGACTTGCCTTCGCTGCCCTCGACCTTCTTCCAGGCATCCGCCGCGCGCTCCACCGCGAGGAAGCCCGGGTTCTCCAGGTCGTCGTCCTGCAGGGCCCGCGTTTCCTTGCTGCGGAACTGGTAGCCGGAGATGATGGTCTTGAAGACGTGTCCGGGAGGCGCCGGGATGCCCTTGCGTTCGGCCTCCTGCGCGGAGGCACACGTCGCCACCGATACGGCCGCGGCGATCGCGACAGCTAGTCCAATACAGCGCGACAGCATCCGCCCTCTCCCTCGAAGCTCTACGGCACTACGCCTTGAGCGAGATCTTCTCTTCGGCCGTGATCACCGAGCCGTCGTCGTCGGTCCAGGCGAACTTGAACGTCCCGGCTTCGTCGATCCTGGCGTCAAACTGGATGTAGGGGTTGGCCGAGATCGCGGGCTCCAGCGTGCAGCTGAAGACCGGCTTGCCGTTGAATTCGCAGGTGAACTTGTTGATGATCTTGCGCGGTATCGGCTTGCCCTGCGCGTCCTTGCGCTGGCCCGACTCCATGACATGCGAGACCAGGGTCTTGATCTGGATGATTTCGCCCTTGGCCGCTTCCTTGGGAAGCTTGAGGCGCGGTTTCTCTGCCATCGTCCGTCTCCTTGAGCTTAGCCGCCGCAGCCGCCGATTGTGACCTTGACGGTCTTCTGCTCCGTGAACAGCGACCCGTCGCTCATCTTCGCGACCGCAACCACGTTCTGCGTGGTGGCGAGCCGGATCCGGATCGATGCCTCCGCCTTGCCCGAGAGCGGCGTGAACATCAGCGTCGCGACACCGGCGTTCGGATTGCCGTCCGCGAGAATCATGACTTCCTTGACATAGGAGTCCGCGGTCATCGGGCTTTCGACCGTGAGCGACAGAGGCACGGTGTTGCCGTTTTCCGCGATCTCCGGCAGGTCGAGCGAGATCTTGCCCTTGACCGGTTGCTTGCCGCCGGTGAACTTCTCGATCCACTTCGCCGCGTCGCCCGTCACTTCGGCATCGGCCGCCATGGGCATCAGGGTCAGCATGACGAAGCCGCCCCCGAGCGCAAATGCCTGCCGTCGATTGATGGCTTTCATTCCTTGATCCTCCTCGCCGTCAGTTCAGCGTCTTGAGATAGGCAACCACGTCCTCGACCTGCGCGGCCGTCAGAATTGACTTGCCGACGAACTCCGGGCGCACCCGGCTCAAGCCGTCGTTCTTGAAGAACGCCGGCATGACAGTGTCGGTGAAGATGCGCTTGGGATCGGCGACGATGAGGCGGAGCTGCGCCTCGGTGTAGCGGCCGGCGACGCCGTCGAGCGACGGACCGAACTCGCCGTGGAATTCCTCGGACTTCAGGCTGGTGACCTGATGGCAGGCCAGGCAGTTGCCGAGCGTGCGCGTCAGAAACACCTTCTTGCCGGCAGCGGCATCGCCGGGCGCGCCCGTCAGGGATTTGGGAAGGGAGTCGTTGACGATGTCGAGCTTGATCGGCTCCTTGACGGCCTCTTGCGCGAGAGCGCCGCCGGCCGACAGACAAAGTGCAAACGCAGCCGCGAGCGAGCGCCGCATGTTTCCTACCCTTATCGCGGGGTGACGCCCGCTCTTGGTTACGATGGACTCACGGCCCATCAAATTCAATTATTATGATATGTTCATATGATTGGCGGCGTCAAGCGAAATTCGAACGACGCTCTTGGTCAACCGTTCGCGGCCAGGAAATCCCGAAACGAGCCGCGTTCGTAAGCGCGCTCGCGCACGAAGCGAAACATCGCCAGGAAGTGCTGTGGCTTGAGATAACCGGGGGCCCGCGCCACTTCGCGCGCCGTCGCGTCCTTTACCTCGAGACCGTCGGGGGATGTCGGAAAGAACTGAAAGGTCGGCGTGAACCGGATCCCGTATTTCTGGGCGAGCTCTTTCTCCGACAGTTCCTGGCGATCGAAGTCCGTCACCTTGCGCGAACCGATCAGATTGAGCTGCAACACCTCGAAATTGTCGCGAATATAGCCCGAGATGCCGGGATCGGCGAAGTTCACCAGATGCGTCTCGCGGCAATAGGGGCAGCCCCGCAGCTCCCACATGATGGCGAGGCGCTTGCCGCCGGCCGCCGCGCTCTCCAGATCCTCGCGCAGATCGAGGAAGCTCTGCAGAAACCAGGGCTCGTGATAGAGCCCGTCTTCTCCGACCGTCGGCTCGGCCGCCGCCGCGCCGCGGCCGGCCAAGGCCGCGCCTGTTGCGAATGCCAGGAGGCCGCGTCGGGTCAGCTTGCGAAGCGACGTCGGGATTTCGTGCATCGGAAGATCTTGCGCGTTGCTCATTTTCATTATGATATTCGAATACACGAATGTGACAAGGAGTTCCGATCTTGCGCTGCACCATCGCACTGCTGGCGTGGCTCGCCTCGAATGCTCTCGCGCTCGGCGCGGAAGCCGATAGAGCTGCTGATGTTGCATCGACGATGGCGCCGATCACGGCCAATCTGCGCACCGCCGCGAGCTATGCGCGCACCGGAAACGTCGCGCTGGCACAGATCGAGACCGACGAAGCTGTCGCCCGGTGGAAACGGCTCGCTCCCCTGCCCGCTGACCGACCGGCCGAATTGTCGGAATTTCTCGACGGGGGTCGCGAGAGGCTCACGATGATCACGGGCGCGCTGGAGCGAGGCGACACCGTCGCCGCCGGCCGAGATTTGCTCGCGCTTCGGCAGGCTTTTCACGCGCTCAGACGTCACGCGGGGTTCTATGATCTCGGCGATTGCATCTTCGAGATCGCGCCCGCCATGGAAGCGTTGCGTGTCGCGGCCATCAGATACGGCGAACAGCCGGCGCCGGCGAACGCCGAGGAGACCGTTGCTGCTGCAAGCGCGTTCCGCGATCGGCTCGTACGCTGTAACGAATGGGCAAACGGCGAGATCGCCGCCCAGGGCGAATTCCGCCGCCTGATCGACGGCGCAATCGCCAGCAGCAGCGAGATCGCTCATGCGGCGATGGCGGGCGACGGTCCCCTCGTGCACCGCTACCTCATCGAGCTGCAGTCCTTCGCGCAGTTGCTCGACTTTCGCTACGGTTAGCCTCAGCCGATGCTGGTCAATGCAGGGAAATGCTCGAGCAGCCATTCCGAGACCGCGGGCATCAATCCGGTCAGAAACATCAGGCCGGTCGCGACCAGGAAGACGCCCATCGTCTTCTCGATCAGGCCGAGATGCCGGCGCACACGGCCGAGCGCGGCGATGAAGCGGCCGGTGAAGGCCGCCGCGATCAGGAAGGGAATTCCGGTCCCGACCGAATAGGCGAGCAGCAGCAGCGCGCCTCGCCCGGTCGAGTCCTCCGAGCCCGCCATCAGCAACACGGCGGCGAGGATCGGGCCTGCGCAGGGCGTCCAGCCGAACGCAAAGGCCAGGCCCATGACGAAGGCCCCCGCCACGCCGGCCGGACGGTTGTCCAACTGCACGGTCGCGCTGCGATAGAGCATCGGAATCCTGAGCAGCCCGAGAAAATGCAGACCCATGACGATGATCAGCCCGCCGGCGACGATGCCGAGCGTCGACAGATGTGCGGAGATGAAGCGTCCCGCGATCGACGCGGTCGAGCCGAGCGCGACGAACACCAGCGAAAAGCCCGCCACGAAGGCCAGCGCAGAGATCAGGATCCGCGGCCGCAGCTCCGGCCGGTCGCCGGACAGATCCGTGACCGAGACACCGGCCATGTAGCAAAGGAAGGGCGGGACCAGAGGCAGGATGCAGGGCGAAAGAAACGACAACAGGCCCGCGACAAAGGCCGCACCCAGCGTGACGTCCAAGGTCATTTCCGCCCCATCCCTAGCACATATACGAATTTAATGATATAAGACATCAAGGACGTTTGGGAAGCAAGTCCGCCAATCAAGCCGGCAAAGGCCAGATTACGCAGCATGAACAGAATCGCCGTTTTGCTCGCCCTCACCGTCGGGCTCGCGCTGCCCGCGACGGCCTCGCGCGCCGCCGAACTCGTCATGTTCGAGCGGCCCGGCTGCACCTGGTGCGCACGCTTCAACGCCGAGATCGCCCCGATCTACGGCAAGACCGACGAAAGCCGGGCCGCACCATTGCGCCGGATCGACCTGAACAGCCGCCTTCCCGCCGATCTCGCCGGAATCGATCCGGGTCCCTTCACGCCGACCTTCGTCGTGGTACAAGAGGGCCGTGAGATCGGGCGCATTCGCGGCTATCCCGGGGATGCCTTCTTCTTCGGCCTGTTGGACCGAATCCTGTCAAATACGGGATTGGAACCCAAGGGGTCGTGACCGTTCTTGCGGAGTTTGCTGAGAGGAACTTGACGCGATGCCGTTGCCGAAGCTGAAGGAGATCGAGGGCTCCGCCGAACTCGAGCAGATGATCGAGAAGGCGCGCGAGGCCAGCGACATGCTCAAGGCGCTGTCGCACGAGTCCCGACTGCTGCTGCTCTGCATCCTCGCCGAGGGCGAGAAATCCGTGACCGAGCTCGAGCAGTTCCTGGGCGAGCGACAATCGACCGTCTCGCAGCAGCTCGCGCGGCTGCGACTCGATCGGCTGGTGACGACCCGCCGCGACGGCAAGACGATCTACTACAGTCTCGCGAGCGAGGACGTCCGCAAGATTCTCACCGCCGTCTACGACGTGTTCTGCGAGCCGGTGCGCCGGCGCCGCCGGTAGTTTCTTCCGCGCTGGCTTTTCGCGCCCCACCGGCGCAGACTACCTGCGGACAGAAACAAAAAAGAAGCGGGAGGAATGCTGAGCCCTTCGACCATAGCGTTCGCATGCGGGCTTGCCGCCGGTGCCGTGCTCGGCGTTGCCGGCCGTGCGGGACGTTTCTGCACGCTGGCGATGCTCGAGGACGCATTCTTCGGATCGGATTTTCGCCGGCTGAAATCCTTTGCGCTGGCCGCTTCGGTCGCCCTGCTCGCGACCCAGGCGCTCGCCGCGCTCGGCATCGTCGATCTGTCACGGTCGATCTACCTGACGGCATCGATCGGCCTTGGCGGTGCTATCATTGGCGGGCTGATGTTCGGCGTCGGCATGGCCCTGGTCGGCACTTGCGGGTTCGGCACGCTGGTGCGCGTCGGCGGTGGCGATCTCCGTGCCATCGTGGTCTTTCTCGTGCTCGGCCTGTCGGCGCTCGCGACCATGCGCGGCATCACCGGTATGCTCCGGCTTAAACTGATCGAACCGCTGTCGTTACGGCTGCCCGAGGGAAGCACCCAGACCTTGACCTCGCTGCTCGGCGCAGGCAGCGCGATGCGCGCGATCCTCGTCGTGGCAATTGCCGCAGCGCTGGCCTTCTGGGCCCTTGCAGATGGGCGACTGGTCCGGTCGCCGCGGCTGCTGGCCTCCGGTCTTGCCGTCGGCGCCGCGATCGCGTTCGGCTGGTTTGCGACCGGATGGCTTGCCGACGACGAGTTCGATCCCGCACGGGTCGCCTCGCTCACCTTCGTGGCGCCGCTTGGCGACGCCATTCTCTACATCGCCACCTTCTCCGGCGCGCGGCTCAATTTCGGCATCGGCTCGGTTGCCGGCGTTGTCGCCGGCTCGTTTGCCGCCGCGATGCTCGCGCGCGGATTCCGCTGGGAGGCATGCGACGACGCACGCGAGTTGAAGCGTCACATGATCGGTGCGCTGCTGATGGGCATCGGCGGCATCATGTCGTTGGGCTGCACCATCGGTCAGGGCCTGAGCGCGTTTTCGACGCTCGCGGTTTCGGCACCCGTCACGATGGTGGCCATCGCCTGCGGAGCGCGCCTTGGGCTCGAGTTCACGATGACCGGCGAGTGGCTGCCGGCGGTCCGCAGATTGTTCGGGGCCTCGACCTGACGAATTCGCCTTGATGGGCCGAGCCGATCTCTACCGCCAAACACAAAACCTGAAAGACAACCCCATGCACAGTAGCCAGGTGGTTGGCGGCATGTCGTCGTGCTTCAGATGCCGCCTGCGGATGTTGCGGGTGACGATCCAGACCATCGCCACGGCGGCTGGCACGAAGATCGCGGTTGCCAGCGAAGGCTCGACATGCAGACCGCCGTCATAGGCATCCTTGGCGAGGTAACGCCTCGACGACCGGACTTACGCCGCATCGGTCGCATCGGCGCATTCCAGGGCTTTCGTCGCGGACCGGCGCCGGCCACCCTCGAAGAGGCGACGATAGAGCACGACCGAAATGAGCCAGGCGATCGCAAACAGCGCGATCACTGCGAAGCCCACATTGGCGAGCGATTCGTTGAGACCGTCGACCAGCGTCCACACGCCCCCGGACAGGCCGAGCCGGTCGGCCGCCAACCCGAGCGCTTCGATGCCGCCGATGAACAGCGCGACCGCCACGGAGGCGCCGGTGATCGTGAGGTTGTACCAGAGCTTTCGCATGGGATCGACGAAGGCCCATCGATAGGCGCTGACCATCAGTGCGGAGTCGGCCGTGTCGACCAGCGCCATGCCCGACGCGAACAGCGCGGGGAAGACCAGCACGTCTGCAATGGAGGCGCCGCGCGCGGCTTCGGTTGCGGAGATGCTGAGCAGGCCGATCTCGGTCGCCGTGTCGAAGCCGAGCCCGAACAGGAAACCGAGCGGATACATGTGCCAGGGCTTTGTGACCAGACGGAACAGCGGTCCGAGCAGCCGCGCGAGGAAGCCGCGATGGGCGAGCAGCCTCTCGAGGCCTTCGGCGTCGTCAACGCCCTGCTGCCGTGCCGCACGGAACGTCCGCAACAGGCCGGCGAAGATGACGAGATTGATGGCCGCGATCACGAGCAGGAAAACCGCCGACACCGACGTGCCGATGAGGCCGCCGATGTCCTTGAGCAGGCTGTCGCCGCCGAGGCTCACCACGCCGAGCGCAAGCAGGATGGTTGCGACCACGACGACGGTGGAATGGCCGAGCGCGAAATAGAAGCCGACACTGTGCGGCGCGCCATCCGCCTGCATCAATTTGCGCACGACGTTGTCGATGGCGGCGATGTGATCGGCATCGACGGCGTGACGCAGACCGAACACCCAGGCCAGCAGCGCGGTCGCCAGAACCGTCGGCCGGTCGCCGAACAACGCGAAGGCCCAAGCCCAGGCGGCGATGTTGGCCGCGATCAGCCCCCCGAACAGCACCACCGTTCCGGGCTCGACCGCCCGCAAAGTCCGCCTCACCGCTTGCTCCATTCACCTCATCCGGCAGTATGACGTTTATCAAGAACCCTCATACTAGCAAGAGCAAGAGCCGCGCCACTTTCGGCCCTGAGGCCGAAGACGCATGGAAAAGGAGATCGCCTCATTGATTTAATGGAGAAATTCCAGGGTGAGGCTCCGCCGGGCCGAAGCGAGCTGCGGCGCCCCTATCCACTTCGGGACCAGATTGACCCTGCCGGGAAGCGCTTGCCCCAAGTGCAAGTGCAGCGACTACATATCCACGGTCATCGACAGCAGATATGTCCGTGGCGCTCCCAGGAAGAACGTTCCGAACGAAGCCACGCTGGACCAGTAGCTCTCACCGGTCACATTCTGGATGTTTGCGCGGAAAACCGTTCTCCTGCCGCTGATCGCCGTGGTGTAACGGGCGCCGAGATCCAGCCGCGTCCACTCGGGAATCGGTTGCTTGTTCGCAGTATCGACGAACTGCCTGCCGGTGTAGATGACGGCCGCATTCACGGTGAGATCTCTCATCCACGGGAGGTCCCATTCCGCCCCGATATTGGCCTGAATGTTCGGAACGCCGATCGGCGTATTGCCAAGATTGGCCGCAACCGCAGTTTTCGTCAGGGTGCCGTCCAGCAGCGAGATGCCTCCGAGGAGACGAACATCCTGCATGAGCTCGCCGTAGACGTTGAACTCGAGCCCGCGGACTCGTTGTTCGCCTGTCGCCGCGAAACGCCCGGCGGACAGCTCGCCGCTCGCCTTCGATATCTCGAACGCGCTGAAGGTGGTTGCGATCCGGCCGAACTCCACCTTGACACCGGCCTCGTACTGCTTGGCGACGTAGGGCTGCAGCACTTCGCCGAAATTGGACGCGGTCTGGGGAGCTACGTCGCCGCGCGCGAGACCTTCGACATAGTTCGCGTACAGCGAGACATGCTCCAGGGGACGGACGACGAGACCAACCACCGGGGTCACGGCGCTCTTGTCGTAAGACGATGTCAGCGTTCCGGTATTGGAGAGATAGTTGTTGGCTTCGATGCCCTGGCGCCGGACACCGAAGGTCAGAAGGACCCGCTCGTCGAGTACGGACAAGGTGTCGGCAATCGAAAGCCCCGTGAGCTCGCTATCCGAGAGCCGCGGGCGGCTGCTGATCTCGTTGGCGAACTGGGTCGGCGCGACGGTCGGATTGTAGATGTTCGAGGTGACCGGACTGCCATTCGTCAGGCGCCGGTACAGAGCGTCCTGATAGACCGAGGCCTGGACAGCAAGAGCATGATGGACGAAGCCGGTGTCGAAGCGGGCGCGAAGGCCGCCGTCATATGTGGTTCGATCGATGCTGAGACCGAAGTACTGGGGCGTAGAGGTCGTGTCCCCGCTATTGTTGACGATCGTCGGAAGACCGAAGAATCGTTCGACATTGGTCCTGGCGCCACCGACATCCGCAAACAGAGTGACCTGATCGCTGACATCGTACTCGGTCCGCAGCAAGGCGGATTGGTCGTTGATGCGTGACCATTCCCAGGGCTGGGTCACGTTCAACCGGCCGTCCGGCGCCTTTGGCACCTGCAGGCCGGGAGCCATCAGAAAGGGACGTGAGGGTGCGTCGAACCGATCGGTCTGCGCAATGAGATAGAGCCAGGACCTGAACCGCTCGCCTCGATAATCCAGCGCCAGCGATCCGACACCTGTCGTCTCGGACTGGCGGTCGATGGGCGTATCGCCGCCGCGGAGGCTCCCGCTGGCGCGTACGCCCCATTCCTTGCCGTCGCCATAGCGTCTCGCAACATCCCAGTGACCGCCGAAGCGTGCGGTCGATCCGTAACTTGCTGTCAGGCGGGTCAGATCCTCTTCCGCACGCTTGGGCACGACATTGATGACGCCACCAACGCCGCCATTCGGCGCCATGCCCGAGAGTGCCGCCGAGGGACCCTTGAGCACTTCGATGCGCTCGACGTAGTCCGTGAAGATCCGGTATGTCGGCGCGATTCCGTAAAGGCCCTCGAAGGCGAATTCACCGTTGTTGCCTTCATTGATCGGGAAGCCGCGTATGTTGAAGGAATCGACGATACCGCCCGTCGGGTGGGAACTGCGCACGGACGGATCGAGGATCAGGGCATCCGCACCCGTTGCCGCCTGCTGATCCCGAATGAACTTGTCGGTGTAGCTTGTCACGCTGAACGGTGACTTCATGGTGTTGGTATTGCCGAGCAGTCCCAGCCGCGCGCCTTGAGCGACCTGGCCGCCTGCAAAGGCGGGGACGACACTTGGCTGCGACGGCACTGTAACGGTCTGAGGCTGCGAGGCTCGTCGTGAGGTCGATCGGACCCGGGCGTCGCTTCGCCTGGTCGGCGCACGACGAACCGCCTGGCGCGTTGGAGCTTCGACAGTTACGGGCGGAAGCGAGCTCCCAGCTTGCGATGTTTGGGAGTGAGCAGGCGATTCGAACCCTGCCAGCCACACGACACCACCCAGCAGCGCTGCACCAAAGCGAGCCACCGTCTCAACCTCACCCGCACGCCGCATTCCCAGCAAGTCCTTCATCAATAGCACGCAGCGCGCCGTGACACGGCTCCGCGCTTGGCCAGCAACGAGCATGGATCGAAGAGCAGCTCTCCGCATCCGAACTCGGCCGGCACAAATGCCCCGTCAATCAATTGCTCTGCAGACGCACGCCCTTGCTGTCTTCGTCTTGGCGACAACATCCGGATGCCAGCGATCTGCACCGCCTCTTTAGGAAGGCATCATCGTGACCGCAACGCAATTGCATGCGGAGAGACTTAGAATGTCTCGATCATTGACGATCGACGGGAGAATGTCTGGAACGATTCAAATGCACTGTGAGTGATTCAAGTCTCGTGCGGTCAGAATGCCGCAGCAAGATCGATGCTGCTCAACGTCGCCGCGAGAACGCCACTGCCGATCCGGCTCGCGAGAGTTGAGACAGGACGGACGCAGCTCAAATCGGCGGTGATTCCGCTCAGTCGCGCTTGAGCCCGATCGACTTGACGATGGGAGCCAGGCGGGTCAGTTCGTCCTCGACGAGGCGCTGAAATTTGTCAGGGCCTGAATCGACGTCCGGCTCCAGACCTTGCGAACGATAGCTTTCCTGCAACTGCGGATCGGACATCGCCGTACGGGTTGCCCTGGAGATCTGCTCCACGATCGTATCCGGGGTTGCTCGCGGAGCGAACAAGCCAAACCAGCCGGCGTATCTGAGGCCCGGCATGCCTGACTCGATCACGGTCGGGATTCCCGGCGCACCGCTCAACCGCTGCTCGCTCGTCACCGCGATCAGCCGCAGCTTGCCTGCATGGTGCAATTCCAGGATCTGGCTCGACACCACCGCAATGACGGCGGAGATTTGGCCGCTGACCAGGTCGTTGGTAGCGGAACTCATGCCCCGATAGGGCACGTGGACGAAATCTGTTGCGAGACCGGATTGCAGCCTGAACATTTCCCCAATGAGATGATTGCCGGTGCCGACGCCCGGAGTGCCGTAGGAGAGTTTGCCCGGATTGGCGCTTGCAAAAGCTACCAGTTCCCGCAGGTCCTTCACCGGCAGCGAGGGATGAACCGCGATTGCAAGCGTGGTGGTAATCAGGCGATAGATGGCGCGGAAATCGCGAACCGTGTCGTAGGCGGGCTGCGCCGAGGACAACGGAATCATCACCTGAGTGCTGCCATTGCCGAGCAGAAGCGAATAGCCGTCGGGGGCGCTCTGCGCCACCGCGGCGGAGCCGATCGCGCCGCCGGCGCCGCCGATATTTTCGACGTAGATCGGGCCCAGCAGCGGCGCGATCCTGTCCGCCCAGGGACGGCCGATCTGATCACCCGCGGCGCCAGCCGTATAGGGAATGACCAGCCTGATGGGACGGGAGGGATAATCGCCGGCGGCCGCACAGCCGGGCCATGCGGCCAGCGCCGTAATACGCGCCGCCCTATCGAGCAGTTCTCGGCGTGAAAGGAGGGACATCTTCTGCGGATTCAGGACCGTGCCAATCATCATACACGATTGAACGGCCTTGAAAATCCGCCCGAGGAGATCGCTGCCCTGCACCGTGCGGGCGGCAAGGCGCCGCACCCTCGCGCTCCGCATCCTCGGCGGGACTCAAGGCTCCGTCCGGATTCGGGACGTGGTCCTCGGTCAGCAGCGTTCGTCTTCCCGGCTGCAACGCGGCGAATGCAGCAACGCCTCAGAATTGCACACCGCGCGTCAGGGCACCGTCGACGACGAGGTTCGTTCCCGTGATGAAGCTAGCGGCTCGACTTGCGAGAAACACGACCGCGTTGGCCATCTCCTGCGGGGTCCCCATCCGGCCCGTGGGATTGAGCGCAAGCGCCGATTTGTAGAGCTCGGGATTGTTGTCCTTGATCGTGTTCCAGACGCCGCCTTCGAAATAGGTGTTGCCCGGCGAGACCGTGTTGGCACGGATGCCCTTGTGTGCGAGCTGATTGGCGAGGCCTTGCGTGTAGTGGATGATGGCGGCCTTGAAGGTGCCGTAGGGACCGGCCGCGAAATCGACCTCGCGCCCGGAGACGCTCGATATGGCGACGATCGCACCGGCGCCGCTCTTCTCCAGATAGGGCATGGCCGCATTCACCAGCCGGACCGTACCCATCATGTCGGTCGAGAACTCCTTCTCCCAGCTCTCGTCGTCCTGCCCGATCGCAAGCGCGCTCACATTCGCCACGACGACGTCGATCCCGCCCAATTTGGTCGCCATGTCGACAACCCAGGCTTTCAGCGCAGCCGCGTCGGCGACGTCCACCGCTCCGCCATAGGCAGCGACGCCTTTGGCCTTAAGCGCGGCAACCGTGCTCTCGACCTCGGCCTGATTGCGGGAGCATACGCCGACATCGGCGCCTTCGGCAGCAAATGTCTCGACGATCGCGCGGCCGATCCCCTTGGTACTTCCCGTGACGAGAACCTTGGCGCCTTTGAGTCCGAGATCCATGGTCCGATTCCTTTTCCTGGTTCAGTAATTGGTCGCGGCGGCCCTCACCAATCCACGATAGCTGTGCGGCATGCGCATCGAAACCAGATCCTTTCGCCGCACGACGTTGGTCGGATAGACGCTGTCGAGATTGGTGGTGTCGACCAGCGCGGTTGCAAGGCCCGTGCCGCCGGCCGCGATCGCCTCACGCCGCGGAAACGCGAACGTGTCAGGACCGAACACGCCGCTCAGCCCGGGATAGCCACGTTCTGGATCGGCGATATTGGCGAAAGCGAAGAACAGGTTGTTTTCGCCGGCACGAACACGGAAATGATGCCAGTGATGCGGATCCGGGCCCGTCGGTATCGGCTTCGGCTGCAGGACCTCCGTGCCGGCATGCGACGAACTGAAGCGTCCCTTGATCGCGGCGGGACACGCGATGAGATCACAGCCGCGCAGCGCCAGCACCCGGCCCGCTTCCGGGAACGACGCGTCATGACCGATCAACAACCCGATCCGCCCGATCGGCGTGTCCACGACGGTCCAGCCGTCACCTGCGGTGGCCCAGCTTCGCTCATTGGCGGTGAGATGCGCCTTGCGATAGACCGAGACGTCCCCATCCGGCGACACAAGGCAGGCGCTGTTGTAGACCAGATCGCCGTCGCGCTCGGCGAGGCCGCAGACGAGGTAGAGGTCAAGCTCCGTTGCAAGCGCGACGAGGCTGCCGGTCGCCGGTCCCGGTATCGGTTGCGCCGATGCCGCGGGATCGGCAAGTCCCGTCAGGGCAAGCTCCGGAAAGACGACGAGCTCCGCACCCTCGTCCCTGGCCTTGCGCGCGAGCACTGCGATCTCCCCGAGGTTTTGGCTGGCGTCATCGCGAGGTGCAAATTGCGCGACGCTGACTTGCGACGTTTTGCCCGTCGGCCACGGCTGATGGCCATAGAGGCCAAAGAAATCGCGCGGGTTCCAGCTGAAGGTATCGGTCAGCAGTTCCGGATAAAGCTCGGGACGGCGCTGCGCAAACACGGTCTCGCCGAGCACGCGGCGCGCGCGCGCGACGTCGAGGTCGATCTCGGACAGCAAGATCCCGTCGCCGTTGTCGAGCACCGCAATCACCTCCCCGTCCGGCGCGATCACGCAGCTTCCACCGCTGAACTGCACCGTGCGCTCCAAGCCCCAGCGGTTGCTCTCGATGACGTAGCAGCCGTTCTCGAAGGCGCGGCTGATCCAATATGGCGCCGGCGTGCGCTCGGCCAGCCAGTTCGAGATATGGCAGATGACGTCGGCGCCGCCGAGCGCCATCAGCCGCGCGGTTTCAACGAAATGGATGTCCATGCAGATCAGCAGCGCGATCCGCCCGATCGGCGTCTCGAACACCTGGTTGTGCAAATCGCCTGCCGCCGCCCATTTCGGCTCCGAGATGTAAGGATGCGTCTTGCGGTGGCGGCCGACAATGCCGTCGGGCCCGATCAGGACGGCTGAGTTGAAATAGATGCCGTCCTCGTCGACCTCCGGCATGCCGACCACGATGTAGCAGTCATGCTGGCGCGCGAGCGCCGCGAAGCGGTCCGTGCTCGGCCCCGGGATTGTCTCGACGAACGGCGCGACCTCGGCACGGTCGAACCAGCAATAGCCGGTCGTCCCCATTTCCGGCGTGACGATCAGCTTGGCACCGGCCGCCGCCGCCTGTTCGCAGAGTTCGAGCAGGCGCGCGATGTTGCGCTCCTTCTCGAACATGGTCGGCTCGAACTGAACGGCGGCGACCTTGTGGATGCGTCTCATGACCTCGCCGGTCCTCACACGAGATAGGATTTCTTGATGGAGGCGCCGAGCGTGTATTTCGGATCGACCATGTTGCCGAGACGCACCCGGCCGGCCTGGGTCAGCAGCATGTAGGCGTCGATCTCCTCGAAACCGTAGTCCGCCGCCATCCAGCGGCACAGCTCGCGATAGGCGATGCGCGCGGCATCCTCCATCGGCCGGGCCGAGCCGATGGTCATGATGAAGTCCTTAGTCTCGAGCCGCGGCCAGGCGATCGTCCAGCCCTTGATAAGATCGACCTGGACCGTGGTCACGGTTGGATGCTCGATCGCAACGCCGCAGAGCTCGCCGTCCCCCTGCGCGGCATGGCAATCGCCGAGATAGAGCAGCGCGCCCTTGGTGTTGACCGGCAGGTAGACGATGGCGCCGACACCGACGTCCGGCAGGTCCATGTTTCCTCCGTAATAATCGGGGACGAGCGAGGAGATCGCCTCGATCTCCGGCGACGTTCCGATGGTGCCGATGAACGGCTCATAGGGCAGCGTGATCTTTTCGTTCCATTTGGTACCGGTCTTGGCGTCGATCACCAGCTTCTTGACCCGTTCGGGCAGCGCCGGGTTGAGCAGCGCGGTCTGCCCCGTGCTGACGAGGCCGCCGAAGTCCGGCATGACCACGGTGGTGCCGCAGGGCTGCGGCCCGCGCGGCACGATGCTCTCGATATAGACCGCGAGCGTGTCGCCCTTTTCGGCGCCGTTGACGTGGATCGGTCCATTCTGCGGATTGAGGAACGGAAAGTTGAGAATCTTCGACGGGCTGTCGGTTTCGTGCTTGATGGCGCCCTCGAACGCGTCGTGGGTCTCGGCGGCGACGACCGCTCCCGGATCCACGGTCAGCACCGGATTCACGTAGGGGCCGTAGACATAGTGATACTTGCCCTGCTCGCTCTCCGTGATCGTATATTCTTTGCCGCGCGCGCCCTTGGCGACGCCTTTGCGTGCCATGATCGACTCGTTTTGCCAGGCCATTGCTGTTCTCCTTGGTTGGACTGTCTAGACCGCGAGGTGCCGGCGCATCTCCGCCACGTCGTCGAGCGCCGAGCGGTCGAGACTTGCGACGATGCGGCCCTTGTCCATGACGTAGCAGCGCTGCGCCATGGCGCGGATCATGTCGAGGTTCTGCTCGACCAGAATGATGGTCACGCCCGTGCTGCGGTTGAGCTCGACCATGTTGCGCGCGATATCCTGGACGATGTTGGGCTGGATACCTTCAGACGGCTCATCGAGCAGGATGAGATTGGGGTCTGCGATCAAGACCCGTCCGATCGCGAGTTGCTGCTGCTGGCCGCCCGACATGGTGCCGGCGCGCTGGTGCCAGCGTTCGGCGAGGATCGGAAACGCCTCGACGATCCTGCGTCGGCCCGCTTCGGGAATGCCGCCGCCCTTGATCGCGGCGCCGACCGCGACGTTCTCGCCGACGGTCAGCCGTGGAAACACGTCGCGTCCCTGCGGCACATAGCCCATGCCGAGGCGCGCCCGCTTGTGCGCCGGCAGGGAATCCACAGCCTCGCCGCGGTAGACGATCGAGCCGCTCATCGCCGGCACGAGCCCGATCAGGCTCTTCATCAGCGTGGATTTGCCGACGCCGTTGCGTCCGATGACGGCGACGATCTCGCCTTCCCGCACCTCGATCTCGAGGCCCTGGAGCACGGGCTTGCCGCCATAGCCGGCGCGCAAGGCCAGCGTCGAGAGGATCACTTCCTTGCGTGGCACATCAAGCATGGGCCTGCCCCAGATAGATCGCCGCAACACGTTCATCCGCCACGATCTCGTCGATCGAGCCCTGCGCGAAGACCTGGCCGAGATGCAACACGGTCACGCGCTGGGCGACCTGGCGAACGAAGGTCATGTCATGCTCGATCGCGAGCACCGTCATGCCGTCCGCATTGAGCCGCTGCACCATCTCTCCGGTCAGATGGGTTTCCTCCGGCGACATGCCAGCCGTCGGCTCGTCCAGCAGCAGCAGGCGCGGCTTCAGGCTGATCGCCATGCCGATCTCGAGCCATTGCTTCTGGCCATGGCTGAGATTGCCGGCAGCCTGGGCCTGCTCGGACTTGAGCCCGAGGAAAGCGAGCAGCCGGTCGATCTCCGCTTCGAGCTCGGCGCCGCGATGACGGCTCTGAAGCGCGATCTCGAGGTTCTGGCGGACCGACAGGCCCTTGAATACGCCGGGCACCTGGAATTTGACCGAGAGGCCGCGATGAATTCGCGCAAAGGATTTCAGAGAGGTGATGTTCTCCCCGGCGAAGAGAATTTCGCCGCTGCCGGGATGATGCTCACCCAAGATCAGGCGGAACAGCGTGCTCTTGCCGGCGCCGTTCGGGCCGATCAGGCAATGGATCTCGCCGGGCTGCAGCGTGAGGTCGACGGCGTTGGTGACGTGCAACCCGCCGAAATGCTTGTTCAGCTTGCGCAATTCGAGCAGCGACATCAGCCGGCCCTCCGCGTCAGGCGGGCGGCGAGCTTGCCGAGCCAATTCATCGCACCGAGCACGAGGCCGTTCGGGGCGATCAGCACCGTGAGGACCAGTAGCACGCCCATGAAGACCAGCGCATATTGGCTGCCATAGATCGTGAGCGCCTGGAACGCAGCCAGTACCATCAGCGTGCCGATCACGGTCGAGGTCAAATCGCTGCGGCCCCCGACGGCGACCCAGATCAGCGGCAATGCCGCCGCCGTCATGCCCATGCTCGACGGCGTGATATATTGTCCCCACACCGTGTAGAGCACACCGGAGAGGCCTGCGAGCGCCGCGCCGATAACGAAGGTGATAAGCTGGTATTTGCGCACGTCGTAGCCCAGCATCTCCGCCCGTTCCGGGTTCTCCCGGATCGCGACGATGACGTTGCCGAACGACGAGTTCATCAGAATGCGCAGGCCCAGATAGACGAAGATGAGAAGACCGAGCACGAAGTAATAGAGGCCGACATCCGCGAACAGCACGATCGGCCCGCCCGGCCAGGGTATGGTCAACGGCGGCATCCCGCTCATGCCGTTGAAGCCGTTCAGTCGCGCGCTGCCGATACGCCACTCCGGCCCCGCGGTCTGAGCCATGAATCGTTCCAGCATCAAGGTCACCGCGAGCGTGACGATGCCGAGGAAGACACCGGCGATGCGGCCGAAGAACATGAAATAGCCGAGCAGGACCGCGAACAGCGCAGCGATCGCGACGGCCGCCACCAGCGCCACCAGCGTGAAGCCATAGGCCGAGCCGAAATTGATGGTGAGGATGCCATAGCCATAGCCCGCAATCCCGAAGAAGGCGGTCTGGCCGAAGGACAGCGAGCCGCCATACCCCCAGATCAGGCACAGGCTGAGAGCGATGAACACCCAGACGAAGAAGTAAACGGTGTTGCCGACGGTGTAGCCGTCACTCACCAGCGGATAAGCCAGTGCGACGGCGAGCACGACGGCGAACAGGCCCCAGAAGGCCGGACCGCGACCGACGGTCTGCGGTCCTTCGAGACGGCGAAACAACGAGAGAAAACCGGTCACGACGCCATCCCCCGTCAGGTCCGCTCGCGCAGCACGAAGCCGGAGATGCCCTTCGGCAGCACCCGGACGACGATGATGACGGCGACGAGGAGGCCGATCTGGCCGAACAGCTGCCCCTGCCAGGACGTCATCCCCGACTTCACGATCGCAAGCAGGCCGCCGGCCGGCGCCGTGCCGAGGAACACGTCGGCGCCGCCGATCACCACGGTGACGAATGCCTCCATGATGAAGGTCGCGCCCATGGTAGGCACCAGCGTCATCGTCGGGGCATAAAGACCGCCGGCGAGGCCGGCGAGCCCCGCTCCGCAGGCGAAGGTCAGGCTATAGATCAGGCGGGTGTCGACACCGAGCGCGGCGGCCATGTGCGGCACCTGGATGGTGGCGCGCGCCAACACGCCGAAGCGGGTCCAGTTGAACAGCGCATAGAGGCCAGCCAGCACGCCGAGCGCGGCGCAGAATAGCACGATGCGATAGATTGAATAGGAGTAGTCGCCGACCTGAAAGCTGCCGAACGGCGTGCCGACGCCCGCCATGGTCGAACCGACCATGATCAGCGTGCCCTGCGTCGCGATCAGGCTGAGACCCCAGGTGGCGACGATGGTGTCGAGCGGCCGGTCGTAGAGATGGCGGATGACCACAAGTTCCACGAGGACGCCGACCAGCGCCGACACGATGGTGCCGGCGAGTATCCCGAGCGGCAATGGCAGGCCGGCATGCACGGTGGCGGCCGTCACATAGGCACCGCACATGATGAACTCGCCATGGGCGAGATTGATCACGCCCATCATGCCGAAGATCACTGCGAGCCCGCAGGCGGAGAGCACCAGGAACGCGAAGGCGTCTCCGAATTGGTAGAGCGCAGAGAAGACGAGGGTCGCAAGGTCCATGAAACAACCAGAATGTGGGAGGCGCGACACTGCCGTCGCAGATGTTAGAGGGTTGCCCCGGCGTGCCGGGAAACGCCGGGGCAACCAGTCGCCGTCAGGGTTTCGGCGGCGGATTCGACGGCGTGTACTGGGCCATCGGATCCTTCTTGGTCAGATCGCAGCCGGCCTCACCGAGCCAGTACGGCTTGATGTCCTCCCAGGTCTTCGGGAAGGAGATCGAATGGTCGGCGCCGACCTTGGCGAGATAGATCGTGTGCGACATGTGCTGGCTCTTCGGGTCGATGCAGACCTTGCCCTCCGGCGCGTCCATGCAGACGTCGCCCATCGCAATCACCTTGCGGATGTCCTCGCGCTTGGTCGACTTCGCGCGCTCCGCCATCTGCTTGTAGAGATAGACGGCGAGGTAGGAGTTCTCCGCCTCCTGGTTGACGTAGGGCTCGCTCGGGAATTTCGCCTTGAACTTGGCGTAGAACGCCTTGCTCTTCGGCGAGTCGATCTCCTCGATGTAGTTGGTGGTGACGTACATGTCCTTCAGGCTCGGCGGCTTGAAGCGCTTGTGCTCGTAGCCCTGGCCGACGTTGACCGAGGAGGCCATCGGCAGGTTGACGTTGGCGGAGGCCGCCTGCTCGTAATAGGAAGCCTGCGCGGTGCCGACCAGCAGGGTGACCACGAAGTCGGGCTTGGCCTTCTGGATGTTCTGGATGCTCTGGGAGAATTGCGACACGCCGAGCGGGATGAACTCCTCGCCGGCCATCTTGCCGCCGTTCTCCTTGACGATCTTGCGCACCCATTCCGCCGAGATCTGACCGAAATTGTAGTCGGCTGCGAGCGTGTAGACGTTCTTGCCGTACTTCTCCATCATGTAGGGGATGAGCGTGGAGAACTGCTGCTCGGGCACCGCCCCTGTCACGATCATGTGGCCGTCGCAGACACCGCCTTCGTACTGGTTGTTGTAGAAAGCGAAGCCGTTGAACTGGTCGACGATCGGACGGTACGCCTCGCGCGAGGCCGAGGAGAAGCCCGCAAACACGACGTCGACCTTGTCGCGCTGGAGGACGCGCCGCATGAACTCCTGGTAGCGCGTGTTGTCGGATTGCGTATCGTAAGCGACGAGCTCGATCGGCCGCCCCATGATGCCGCCGGCCTTGTTGATCTCTTCGGTGGCGAGCTGGATGGCGTGGACCTTGCCGATCGTCGCGGCGGCAAAATCGCCGGACTGATCTTCAAGCACGCCGAGCTTGATCGGATTTTCCGCCGCGAGTGCCATTTGTGGTCCAAAGGGTGATCCGAGGACAAGCGTCCCCGTGAGGGCTGCGGCACGCAGCCCCCGCAATACAGACTTGCTCATTTTTGCTTCTCCTAGATGGCCTGCTTGTTGCCGCCTTGCAGCGTGATGCCGGTTGTGCGGCCGGACGTATCGGGCGGCTTCGCCCGCTTGCTCATAAACTCCTCGCAATAGAGTTCCATGTTCTGCCGCGCGCGCATGCTGTCGCGACGGAGCTGGGAATAGGCTCCCTCCTCGTCGAGGCCGTCCTGCCGCATCAGCAGGATGACCGCCCGGATCACCGCGCGCCGACCGCGGCGGCGTTCCTCGAGGCCTTGAAGGCGCTCATACATCTCGGCGCGCAACAGGAACTGGTTGATGCCCATGAACAGGGAGGTATAGACCGCGCCGCCATGCACGGGCTTGCGCAGGAACGAGGTCGCACCGAGATTGACGAGCGCCTTGAGCCGGCTCGGCGCCTCGACGCCAACGAGGCCGATCACCGGCACCGGCGGCAGGCGCGAGCCGGGATTGACCTCGATTGCGACCGCGCCTTCGAGATCGCCGTCGATGAACAGGATGTCCCGCTCGGCCTGAAGGCTTGCGACATCAATCTGCGCACGGCCGTCGATGATCTCCGGATATTCGGTGGAGACGCCGAGCTTGGCCAGCGTCGTTTCGAGCGCGCTCTCCCATCCGCCCCGCCTGACAACGACGATGGCACGGCCGCCCTTGAAGTTCTGAAGCAGTCGAGAGCTCATGATTGCACCACCTTCAAAAGCGGAGAGCGCATTGCGCCGGCGAAGCGCGGCGACGACTGAACGAGATAGGGATCCGGCGCGATCGGCTCGCGTGATTCCAGCAGCACTTCGAACTGCCCGCCGACGGTCGACCGGCCGATCCGGGGCGTCAGCCAGGCGTGGAAGGTCTGCCGGTCGATGCGGACCTCGCCTTGCGGAGCGTGCAGCCGCTGATCGGCCACGGCAGCGCGTACCGTGCGGGCGTCGTCGGTGCCGGCTTGCGAGAGGGCCGCGCCGAGCAGCTTGACGGCGATGTAGGACGCTTCGGCGTCGGCCGACGAGACCGGTCCATCCGGAAAGGACGTCGTGTAGGCACGAATGAAGGCACCGTTCTCCGCCGAATTCAGCGAGGAGAAATAAACACTGGATGACAGATGCCCATCGACGGCATCCGGGCCGATTTCCGGCAATTCCGGCTCCGACAGCGTGCAGCTGGCGACCGGGATTTCAGCCGCCTGGTCGATGCCGCGCGCACGGCAGGCGGCGCGGAACGCACGGAAGAAGGCATAAGCGCTGGTGCCGATCAGGTTGTTGAAGACGAAGTCCGGACGCTGATCGATGATCGCCGCGATCACCTGGTCGACCTCGGTGTCGCCGACCGAGAGATAGCGCTCGGCAAGCACAGTGCCGCCGCGCGCGGCGAGTGCCTCCCGGAAGATGCGATTGTTTTCCCACGCCCAGATGTAATTGGAGCCGACGCAGAAGGCGCGCGAGCCGACGCGGGATGCCAGATAATCGACGAGCGGCAGCACGTGCTGGTTCGGCGCGGCGCCGGTGTAGATGACGTTATCGGAACTCTCGAATCCCTCGTAGTGAGACGGATACCACAGCAGTCCGTCGAACTTCTCGAAGCAGGGGATCACCTCCTTGCGGCTCGACGAGGTGTAGCACCCGACCACATGCCGAACGCCGGAACCGAGCAGCTCGAGGCTGAGCGAACGATAGCTCGCAAGGTCGCCGGACGGGTTGACCACGACGGGCTCCAGCGCGATGTCGTCATGCCCTGCATTGATCTCGCGAAAGGCGAGCAGAGCGCCGTTCAACATCGAGCGCGCAACGACGCTGTAGGATCCCGTCGTCGACAGCATCACGCCGATCCGATAGTTCGTCCGCGCCATCACTCGTTCCAAAACAAAAAAGGCACCCACCGGCTGTTAAGCCGAGGGCGCCCTCGCCACCAACCGAGCACGCCATCAGCGTGATGTTGGAAATGATTGAAGCTAGCTGCGTTGACGGGCCGAACTGCCCAACGCCTGCATGATACGGTCGTTGAGATCAGTTACGAAGTCAAGCGCGTTATTGCAGCGGAAACTGCCGCGATTCTTATCGTGGTGCAGCAAAACTATGCAGCCGAACTTCGCGCCGTCTCGATGCGGCTGAGACCACAGGGCACGCTGCACGCCCTGCTTCCAGACCGGACGTGTGCTGTCGAGAGCTGCGAGCAGACATGCCAACGGACCCACGCCGGTCGTGGGCATCTGCTCTGGCCGCCAACGGCGGATGTCTCTGCCGGCCGTCGGTTCGTTGAAGCGAGTGAACTTCGGCTACCCCGAGCCTTGCGCGGCATCAGGGCGCTTCTGCACGATCTCATCCTGGGACCCGGTCCAAACGACTCCGGGACTTAAGAATTTGGTAACGATACGAACGTGCTTGAGCGCATTAATGCAAATCGCACGCTGCCGGTGTTTAGCCCGTAACGACCCTGCTATAAAGCGTAGGCACGGCTCGATCGACTTCGCGAAGTATCCGGTTTCCCTGATTGCGCATGAACAAGCTCAGCAACAATTTCGACATCGTCATCGAGCAGGCGTTCGACTTTCTGTCTCCGGAATATGCCGAGCTGTTCGATCGCTCGGCCGCCACGGCGTTCCAGCATCCGATCTGGCTGCATAGCCTCTACACCGGGCTCGCTTCGGATGCGGGTGCGACGCCTCTGGTCGTCGTGGTCCGCCACCGCGCGACGAGCGCCCTTGCAATGGTGCTGCCCTTGCTCCGGATCCGGCGCGGTCCGATCCGGACCGTCGAATTCGCCGACCTCCGCGTCTCCGATTATCTGGCGCCGGTTTGCGACCAGAAAGTCTTTTCGCAACTGCTCGACGATGCGGATGCATGCGCGGAGATCCAGCGCCTCGTTCGACCTTTCGATCTGCTCCGCATGACCAAGCTGCCCGACGGACGGCTTCCGATCGAGAACCTCCTAGCGGCATCCCGCCGCGTATCGATGGACACCAATGCCTACGCGACGGTTCTCGTCGCGCCGTTCGAGCAATGGCGGGCCAGTGCGATCGATCGTTCCTATCAGAAGGAGCTCGCAAAGAAGTATCGTCAGCTGCAGAAGAAGGGCGTGCTGAGCTTCTCATGCTGCAGCGACAACGCCTCCGTGCTCGAAGCGCTGGATGTGATGAGGAAGCTTCGCGGCCCGCGCTTTCAGGCGCAAGGAGACGGCGATCTGCTCCAGCGTCCCGAATATTTCGGCTTTTATTCCGACGTGGCCCTTCGTGGGCTCGGCGGCTTTGTGCGCCTCTATGCCATGAAGATGGACGGCGAGGTGATCGCCGCCGTGATCGGCCTCTGCCATCGCGGCAGCTTCCTCATCATCATGAGCGCCTTCGACATCGCCGGGTACAAGAGCCAGTCCTTGGGCGCGCTGATGTTCGAGCAGGTGGCGCGGGATTGCATCGAGCGCGGGGATCAGATGCTCGATTTCACCATTGGTGACGAGCCATACAAGAAATTGTTCGGCGCACAGCCCTCGCCGATGTGGGCGATCACGAAAGCCGGCAGCACCGCGGGCGCCATCGCTTTGTTCGCGCTGAAGCAGGCTCCCTGGCTGAAGCTGGCAGCCAAACGGCTATCCGATTTGCGGCTGCTGCCCGCCCGCACTCCGACGCCCACGCGCTGATCCTGCGCGGGAAGGAGCGTAGAGCTCAGGCGCGCAGGGCGCCGCGAACCCGTCCAATCCAGCCCGGATGCATTTGATCGACGCGGTGTGTCAGGCTGCGCCGCAGGAAGTGCAACCGGCGCCGAACGTCCCAGCCGATATCGTTGCGTGACGTCAGGGCCTGGCGGAAGCGCGCCATCTTCAGGGACTGCTGATCCGCCGCGAGCTTGTCGCGATCGGAGTAAAACTGCGAGATCTTCTCCAGACCCATGCCGGGGGTCGCGAGCCATTTCGGCGCATATTCAGTGCACAGACGATCGACATCCACCAGCAGGCGCGCGACGCCGGTGCCGGCGGCGGGACAATTGGTCTGGAAGGCATCGCCGATCAGCACGATTCCGGGTTGGAGGTGTCCCTCGACGACGGTCAGATCCATCACCCAGTTCTGGACCCGGTCGATAACGCGGAAATCACCGAGATAGGTCCGCAATCCCGGCAGCAGACGCAAGACCGTCGCTTCCGGTTCACGACGCAGCTCGCGCATGATCGGATCGGTGGGGTCACGGAACATGAAGAGATTGGCCCGCATGCCGGCGCGTACCGGAAACAGGCTGAGATAGTCGATGCCGTCAGCCGTGCGCTCGCCATAGCAGGTCAGCGCTTCGAAATCGAACGGGCGACCATCCTGACGGGCAATCGTGAATCCGAACGACACCGAATGGCGCTCGGCCAGAATCCGCCGCTTGATACCGAGTTTATAGCCGAGCGCCGCCGCCATGCCCGTGGCGAGAACGACGAGGCGCGCAGTCACGCACCGCCCCGAGGCCAGCTCGAGATGCTGGGCGTCGTCGCTACCACTGATCGCGGTGACCTCGTCGACGATCAGGCTGGACGAAGCGGGTATCTGGCTGCGCGCCATGGCGACGAGATCGGCGTAGGAAAATCCATAGGCCTGGCCGACGCTGACATCGACCACCTTGCCTTCCCGGATGTTGAGCACCTGATCATATCGGCAAGCGACCTTCTCGAGCGCGTTGAAGAAGCCCAGCTTGCGCAACAACTCCAGCTGATGGCCGCCGATCTTTTCGACCCGGAATTCGTCCGGATGAACCGCGCGCTTTTCGATCAGGGCGATGCGATGCCCTGCCCGCGCCAGTACGGCCGCCGCAAGCGACCCTGCAAGGCCGCCGCCGACGATCGCGATGTCCGCGACGATCGTCGACGTACCGGCTGTGTCGATCGGCTCGGTCACAGTTCCATCCACCGTCATGATCCAGGCTCCCACGGTCAACCAAGGTCGCACGTGCAATTCTCCGGCCTGATGTCGCATCACAGGACCAAACGCGATCATTTCTCGGTATCGAGGTTAATGAAGCGGAGAGCCGGCTGCCCAGACGATATCCGGCACGCCTCTTGCTCGGAATTCTCCGTAGAGTCCGGCTTCTGGCTGTTCTGCGGTCGATCCCGGCGGGCCATTTCGCATTCAAGCGACTGGCCTCGCCTTTCCCGGCCGTCGATGCGGCGCTATTCCGTCAATCTCTCTCAGTGGGCCTTGCTCCATTTGGGACAATGGGGACGGTCATGTTCCACAGTGAGGCAACCGGCCTCATCGCGATATCGACGCCGCAGGCGAGATCCTGGATGCCCCGCATTAACACTCGTGATTTTTCGGCATGCTAGGTTGTCACCGGTATCGGAACGTGTCTCTTCAGGAGAGAGCAGCTCCTTAGACTTCCATGATCAAATCCATCCTCCAGCTCTTGCGGCGCGACGTTACGCGCGGGGTCGTCGGGACCATCCTGCTCAAGGTTGGTAGCGGCGCGCTCGCGTTCGCGTTGTTTTCGCTGGCGGCACGCACGATGTCGCCCGACGGCTTCGGCATCTTTGCGACCTGGCTTTCGGTTGCCCAGATCGCCGCCGTCGTGGGACTGGTCGGCCAGGAATCGTTGCTGGTGCGGTTCCTGAACGAGTATCAAGTCGGCGACAGGCCGGACCTCATCAAAGGCGTGCTCCAATCGAGCATCAAGATCACGTCCGTTGCCATGCTGGTCGTCATTCTCGGCATTGCCATCGTGGCCAGCCTGAGAGGGGACTGGTGGGTGCTCGTCCTTGCAGTGGCGGCCTACACGGCCGTGAATGCAGGCGTGATGCTCGGCAGTCAGGTCGCCCGCTCGCTGGTGAGCATTCTGATGGGCGAGGGAAATCGCGAGTTCTTCTGGCGGGTCATCGTTGTTCTCTTCCTGCTCGCCATGCTGCTCGGTCATCGGCAGCTCGATCCCGCCGAGTTGTTCGTAGTCATGACCATGGCCATGTCGGTCGGCCTGGCCGCGCAGATTGTCTCGATCGCGCGCGCGCTGCCGGATTTGCGCGGCACGCCGGCGCGCCTAGAAACGTCCCGCTGGCGCTCGAGCTCCCTTCACTTCTGGCTCGCGTCCATCCTCGAGGCTGCGAACCAGTATTTCGACGTCATCCTGGTGTACTGGATGCTGGATCCCGTGACCGCAGGAATCTACTTTGCCGCGTCGCGCCTCGCCAACATCTTCGCCATGCTGTCTGCGGCGCTATACACGTTCGGAGCCCGCCGGCTTCCATCGCTGTATTTCAGCAAGAACCACCAGGAGTTCGGGCGGACGTTGCGGCTGATGGCGGAGGTGACCGCACTATGCGTGGCCGCCGGGCTCGCCATGATCTGGGTCGGCGGCCCCTATCTCCTCAACCTGTTCGGACCTCATTTCACCACACAGCACTCGGTCCTGATCGTGCTCGCAATCGGGACGGCCATCCAGGCCGCAGGCGGCCCGTCCGCTGCGATCCTGCAGCTGACCGGCCATGAACGAATCTATGTTCCCGTCGTTGCTGCCAACGTCGCGTTGCGGCTCGTGGGGTTTCTCATCCTGATTCCCTGGCTCGGCCTGCTTGGCGCGGCGATTTCGGCCACGGTGTCGCTGGCGCTCGCAACCATTGCCCTGAACATCCTCTGCCGCCAGCGAACGGGAGTGGATCCTTCGATCCTCGTGCTGTTGCGCTTCTCCGCCTTGAAACGAGGCAATTATGCCGTGCGCGGCGCCGATTCCAGCGACTAGGCGTCAACCACACCGTCACCCGGCGGTTCGCGATCACGCGCTGGCCGCGCGCAGGACCGATTGGTTAACGTGCTCGCTGCACCGCATCGGGAACCAGTGAAACGGCTGCGGAAACGATGTCGACGGCCAGGCCTGGCATTAACTCCGTTTGTTGCTAGTCGGTGTCCACGCGAGGCCCGCATGATAGGTACGGGGTTAAGAAGGTGAAGATTTCGTTTCTCTAGCGGGTCGGGATCGGTGCTCCACTATCAGCCGAACAGGGAATTGGGCGAGACGACCGCGACGGCACCCGCGCGGCCGAACGGCAGCGAACGAAAGCTGCACGTGCTTCTCGCCCAGACCCAGGCCGAAAACGCCGGGGCGCAGGAGATCTCGAGGCTGCTCGGCGCCGGGCTGACCGCGCGTGGCTATCGCGTCACCAATCTCTTCTTCTTCCGCAAATCGGATTCCTTCGACGAGCCACCCGATACGCTCTATTGCGCGCCGAGCCGCCCCGGCAATCCGGTGGCCCTGCTGCGGATGCTGTGGACGCTCGGCCGTCATATCGGCATCGTCAAACCGGACGCCGTCCTGACCTTCCAGCATTTCGGCAATGTCATCGGCGGCGGCGTGACACGCCTCGTCAGCCGCGCACCTGTCATCGCCAACCAGGTTTCATCCGCATTGTCGATGAGCTGGCCGGTCCGCAGCGCCGACATCGCGATGGGCAGCCTCGGCTTCTTCGACCGCATCACGCTCAATTCGAAAGACATGGAGCGCGAATATTCGCGCTACCCCGCATCCTACCGGTCGCGCATGGTGCATGTTCCGCACGGCTTCGATGACAAGGCCCTGACCCTGTCGAAGGAAGCTGCACGACGAGAATTCAACCTGCCGCCGGATTGCATATTGCTTGGCTGCGCAGCGCGGCTGCATCCGCACAAGCGTCTCGACCTGGCGATACGTCTGTTGCCGGATCAACCGTCCTGGCATCTTGCGCTCGCTGGCCAGGGTGCCGACCAGGCCCGGCTGAAGCTGCTGGCGAATGAATTGAAGGTGTCGGACAGGCTGCATCTGCTCGGGGAAATCTCCCCCAGCCGGATGGCGGATTTTCTCGCCGGCCTGGACCTGTTCGTATTCCCGACACAGGCCGAGACCTTCGGTCTCGCCGCGGTCGAGGCTGCGAACGCCGGTGTTCCCTCCGTCGTCACCGATCTTCCCGTGTTGCGCGAAGTGCTGTCCTACGAAGGAAGGCCGACGGCTCTTTTCGTCGACGCTTCCGATCATGCGAAGCTCTCAGCAGCCGTTTCCAGGCTGCTGATGGACCGACAGTTGCGCGACGAACTGCGACAAAACGCCAAAGGCCTGCGCCTGCGCTATTCGGTAGAGGCCATGGTGGAGGAATACGTCCGGATTCTGGGCCAGGTCGTTTGACCTGATACGTTGGAATGGCTCGACATGATCATCGAGTTTCGCTGTGAACGTGAGCATGCGCGGCGGTGGATGAGCCGCGACACGCTGTTGATCGACGGCCGGGACGTTCCGGTTCAAATCGCGTGGACTGCAACTCAAGAGCCGCGCCCTACGGGCCTCGACGCCCTGTTCGAACTCGAACGCTTGGTGTTGCACAAGGGCAAACACAGCGGCGCCAACAGGCTGCCCATCATTCCGGAATCGACGCAGGGTCGAACCGGGACCGCCGACGTGATCGTCGACTTCACCAATGGTGCGCGCGATCCGAACAGCTCCGCAAGGCAATATCTCCGGCCGCTGTTCAACGGCGTTTCCGGCGAGAACGCTGCCCTCGCCGCCATTCTCGCCGGCGACCTGCCGGTGATCGACATCGTCAACGAGGTCGATGGTGCCGTGCTCGACCGCGGCCACCCTTCCGGTGAGATCGCCGCCGGCATGAGCGGCGCGCTCGAAACCGTGATGGCGCGAACGCTCACGATGGTCGCGGCAATCCTGTCGGGACGGCCGCGAATTGTGCCGCAGTTGGCGCGTTCCACCTCAAACGGCCCGGGCCGGCGGCCCGCAGCCTATGTCGCGCGCGGCCTTGCTGTCTCGATCGCCAAGGAGATCTATCGCCTTTGCTGCTACGCCCCGCATTGGCATGTCGGGTGGCGCTTCAACGACGGCGCAGGCGTCTGGCAGACCGGTGACCTGTCCGGGCCGCGCTGGAACGTTCTTGGAGATCCCGGCAATCACTTCTATGCCGATCCCTTTCCCGTCACGTGGCAGGGACGAACCTTCGTCTTCTTCGAAGATCTCGATCACCGTATCGGCAAGGGCATCATTTCCGCCATCGAGTTCAATGACGCCGGCCCAACGGGAAACGTGGTGCCCGTGCTGGAGGAGCCCTGGCATCTCTCCTATCCCTTTCTGATCGAAGGCGGCGGCGAGTTGTGGATGATCCCGGAGAGTTCGACCCACGGGGACGTCGCCCTCTACAAATGCGTCCGGTTTCCGGACAAATGGGAGCGGCATGCGACGCTGCTGTCGGGCCTCGAGCTTGCGGACGTGACGATCACGCAGCACAACGGCCTGTATTATCTGTTCGGCGCCTGGCGCGACGGAACCGGCGGTTATTCGGATTCGCTCGCGATCTATTACGCCGAGCATCTCCTGGGCCCCTGGCAGCCCCATGCCAGCAACCCGGTCCTGATCGATCGCGCCAGCACGCGGCCGGCGGGGAATTTCGTCACGTTCAATGGCAAACTGTGGCGCCCGGTGCAGAACTGCACCGATGGATACGGCGCGGCGCTCGCGCTGGCGGAAGTGATTGAACTGTCGCCGACGGCTTTCAGGCAGATCGTCCGTCATTCCCTGAAGCCCGGACCTTTGTGGCCCGGCAGAAAGCTGCACACCCTGAACCGCTGCGGCCGGCTCGAGGTGATCGACGGATCACGTGTCCAGCCCAAGATGCGCGCCTTCGCGAGCAGATTTCCATCGGCAGTCCCATCTAGGCAACCGAGCCCGAGTTCGGCGCTGTGATCTGCGGTCTCACCGGCTGATTCTCGCGGCGATTGCTGTTCCCGCTCACTTCGCCGCGTCGATCCAGATCCCCGGCTCCGAATGGTCGCGGATGTGGCTGACCAGGAAGTCGGAAAACACCCTGATCTTGGCGGGCAGCCTGACGCGGTTTTGATAGGCGATGTTCATGGTGAGCAGCGGCAGCTGCCAATCCCTCAGGACAGGCACCAGCCGGCCGGCCGCGATGTCGCTCTGCACGATGTAGAGCGGCTGGATCAGGATGCCGAGCCCCGCGCGTGCAGCACCGCAGATGATCTGGCCGTCATTGCTGTCGAGCGTCGGCGCGATCCGCACCGTCTGCGTCGTGCTGCCCTGACTGAGCCGCAGCGAATAGGGATCGTTGGCGAGATTGTAGATCAGCATGTTGTGGTGGGCGAGATCGGCGGGATGCTCCGGGCGGCCGTGCTTCTCAAGGTATGACGGCGCCGCCGCGAGCACGCGGTGCATCTGGCCGATGCGGCGGACGATGATGTTGGAATCCGGTTCGTGCTCGCGCGTGCGGATCGCCACGTCGATGCCGGCCTCGATGAAGTCGAGATAGCGATTCGCGCTGATGATCTGCACGCTGAGATCAGGATAGAGTGCGCGGAAGGCGGGCAGCATCGGCGCGAGATAGATCATCGCAAAGGACAACGAACTCGTCACACGCAGCATGCCCTTCGGCGACAGCGCGCGGTCGGAGACGGCATCCTCGGCCTCGGCGAGTTCGTTCAACAATGTGCTGCAGCGCTGCAGCAGCTCCTGCCCGGCCTCGGTCAGCCATTGCCGGCGCGTGTTGCGTTCGATCAGCCGGACCGCAAGCCGCTCCTCCAGCGCGCTGAGATGGCGGCTGGCGGCCGCGTTCGACATCCGCAGGATCTCGGCGGCCTTGGACAGGCTGCCGAGCTCGGCGGTTTTGGAGAAGACTTCGAGTTGAAGCAGCCGGTCCATTTTTGCATAAATCGGAAAAGAGACTTACAATTTTTGGCCTTTATTTCCGATTTCTGCAAGGCAAAATAGCCCCAACAAAGCAGAATGGCAGGCGAGGAAATCAGGAAATGTCGGGCCCGATCAGGCACATCGTGATGTGGCGGCTGCGCGGGGAGACCCCTGAGGAGCGCTCCGCCGCCCGGGTCAAGGTCAAAACCCTGTTCGAAGGCCTCAAGGGCCGGATCGAGGGCCTCACCCATATCGAAATCGGCGTGGACGTCAGCGCGGTCGACTACGCCTGCGACGTGGTGCTGTTCTCCGAATTCACCGACCAGGCCGCGCTTTCGGCCTATGCAACCCACCCCGAACATTTGCGCGTCCGCGAGGCATTAGGCGACTTGCGGATCGGACGCTTCCAGGTCGATTATCCCATCAAAGAGACCGGCGCATGATCGGTTCGTTCACCTTTGAAAACCTGCCCTGCCGCGTCGTGTTCGGCAGCGGTATGCTTGGCTCCGCCAAGGCGGAGGTGGAACGGCTGGGGGGCAAGCGCGCGCTGGTGCTGACGACGCCACAGCAGGAGGCGCAGGGCAGGAGCCTCGGTGCCGCACTCGGCTCGCTCTATGCCGGCATTTTTTCCGGCGCCACCATGCACACGCCGGTCGAGGTCACCGAGCGCGCGCTCGCGGCGATGAAGGCATGCGAGGCCGACTGCGTCGTCTCGCTCGGCGGCGGCTCGACCACGGGCCTTGGCAAGGCGCTGGCCTTGCGCACCGGAATCAACCAGCTCTGCATTCCCACCACCTATGCCGGCTCGGAGATGACGCCGATCGTCGGCCAGACCGAGAACGGCCTGAAGACCACGGTGCGCGATGCGGCGATATTGCCAGAGACCGTGATCTACGATGTCGATCTCACCCTGACGCTGCCGGCAAGTCTCGCCGTAACATCCGGCATCAACGCGATCGCGCATGCCGTTGAAGCGCTTTATGCGCGCGACACTAATCCCGTGACATCGCTGATGGCGGAAGAAGGCATCCGCGCGCTGGCCCGCACCCTGCCCGCCATTGCCGCCAGAAGCGACGACCGCGAGGCCCGCACCGAAGCGCTCTATGGCGCCTGGCTGTGCGGTGTCTGCCTCGGCACCGTCGGCATGGCGCTGCATCACAAGCTCTGCCACACGCTCGGAGGAACCTTTGACCTGCCGCACGCGGAGACCCACACCATCGTGCTGCCGCACGCGCTGGCCTACAACGCGCCGGCCGTGCCCGAGCCGATGGCGCGCATCTCGCGCGCCATCGGCGCGGCCGATGCGCCGCAGGGGCTGTTCGAACTTGCGAAGCGGCTGGGTGCGAAGACGGCGCTGCGCGACATCGGCATGCCCGGGAGCGGCATCGACAAGGCAGCCGATCTCGCCGTCACCAACGCCTACTGGAATCCGCGCCCGCTCGAGCGCGGCGCCATCCGCGACCTGATCGCGCGCGCCTGGGCCGGCGAGCCGCCGGCCGCGATCAAAGCGGCGGCGTGAAGCGATGCGGCGCACACTGATCAAATCCGCCACCGTCATCACCATGGATGGCGCAATCGGTGATCTCCGGAACGGCGACGTGCTGGTCGAAGGCAACCGTATCGTCGACGTGCGCCCATCGATCGACGTTGCGGCCGACGCAGAGGTTGTAGAAGGCAAAGATCGGATCGTCATTCCCGGCCTGATCAACGCGCATATGCACACCTGGCAGACCGGCTTGCGCGGCTTTGCCGCCAACTGGACGCTGCTGGAATATTTCCGCCGCATGCATGCCGGCCTCGCGACCGTGTTCCGGCCCGACGACATTTACATCGCGACCCTCGTCGGTGCGCTGAACCAGATCAATTGCGGCACCACCACGCTTGTTGACTGGTGCCACAATAATCCGACGCCCAATCACACCGACGCGGCCGTGCGCGGCCTGGTCGAGAGCGGCATTCGCGCCGCATTCTTCCATGGCTCGCCGAAGCCGGAACCGAAGCCCGGCGAGCCTCATTTCTCGGAAGTGCCGCATCCGCGCCGCGAGGTCGAGCGGCTGCTCGCAGGCCCCCTCGCCGACCGCGACGGCCTCGTCACGCTCGGCCTTGCGATCCTCGGCCCGCATTATTCGACCCTCGACGTCGCCATGCAGGACTTCCGGCTAGCACGTGAACTGAGGCTGATCGCATCGATGCATCAGGGCGGCGGCCCGGCCAAGACGCCGGGCGGCTGGGAGAAGCTGATCGAGGCCGGGCTCGTCGGTACCGGCATCAACATCGTCCATGGCAACGATCTGCCCGATGATCTCCTCGACAAGATGGTCGATCTCGGCGTGTCATTCTCCGTCACGCCGGAGAACGAGATGATCCAGGGCCACGGCTTTCCGATCACCGGGCGGCTGCTCAAGCGCGGCGTGCGGCCGACAATCGGCATCGATCTGGAATCCGTGCTGGCCGGCGATCTTCTGACCGTCGCGCGCGTTGCGCTCTCGACGCAGCGGGCGCTTGACAATGCAGAGGCGCGCAAGACCAGCGGCACCATTCCCGCGACCACTACGATCCCGGTGCGCGAGGCGCTGCGCTGGATCACGACAGAAGGCGCCCGCATGCTCGGCCGCGAGCACCAGATCGGCTCGCTGACGCCGGGCAAGCTTGCCGACCTCGTCGTCATCAATGCCAGCGATCTCAATCTCGTCCCGGTGCACGACCCCGTCGCCACCGTCGTGATGCAGACGAGCCTCGCCAATATCGAGGCGGTCATGATCGGCGGCGCCTGGAAGAAGCGGAACGGGCGACTTCTGGTCGAGGGACTGGAGGCGAAGAAGGACCTGCTGGCGCAATCGGGCCGGCGGCTGGTGCAGGATATCGAACGACAGGGACGCGCCGCCTGAAGCGGCCGACGGACAACAACAATGACAGACACATCAAAAAACGTCGCTTTCATCGGGATCGGGAAGATGGGCCTGCCGATGTCGGCGCTCGTCGCCAAGGCCGGTTTTGCCGTCACCGCGTTCGACCAGAATGCGGCGCGCATCAACGAGGCGCGCGCGCAAGGCATTTCGATTGCCGCTTCGCCCGCAGAGGCCGTCAGCGGCAAGACGGCCGTCGTCACGTCACTGCCGGATGACGCCGCGTTGCGCGGCGCGCTGCTCGGTGCCAGCGGCCTGATCGCCGCGATGACGCCCGGGGCCGTCCTGATCGAAACCAGCACGGTGAGCGTCGAGGCCTCCACCGAAGTTGCGGTGGCTGCCCAGGCGCGCGGCATTGCCTATCTCCGCTCGCCGGTCTCCGGCAACGCCAGCATCGTTCACACCGGTGCGCTGAGCTGCTTCGTCTCAGGGCCGCAAGACGCCTTCGAGAAGGCAAAGCCACTGTTTGCCGCTTTCACCCGCGCGCAGACCTACCTCGGTCCGGACGAGGAAGCGCGCTACGCAAAACTCTCGGTCAATCTGATGATCGCGGTATCGGCCGCGATGATGGCCGAGAGCCTGGCGCTGGCTCGCAAGGGCGGCATCGCCTGGCAGGACATTCTGAAAGTGCTCGACGACAGCGCGGTGGCCTCGCCCATGGTCAAGTACAAGACCGCGCCGCTGCGCAACCGCGACTTCGAATCCACCTTCTCCTGCAAGCAGATGGCCAAGGACCTCGACCTCATCCTCGGCGCCGGCCATGCCGTCGGCGTGCCGCTTCAACTCGCGGCACAGGTGCGCGAGACCTATGGCTCGCTGGTCGCGCAGGGCGAGGGCGACACCGACTTCATTTCGACGGTCAAGCATCTCGAACGCTTGTCCGGCCTCGGCGAACCCAAACTCTGATCGCGGAGCCTCCCATGCGCAATTTCAACGAGACCACGATCACCGACGCGGTTCTGGAGCGGATCAGGGACGCTAGCGATCCGCGCATCAAGCAGGTCAGCGAAGCCCTGGTGCGCCACCTCCATGCTTTCGTTCGCGAGATCCGCCCGACCCAGAAGGAATGGGAGTTCGGCATCGACTTCCTGACCCGCACCGGCCACATGTGCGACGACAAGCGACAGGAGTTCATCCTGCTGTCGGACACGCTAGGCGTCTCGATGCTGGTCGATGCGATCAACCATCCAGTGCCGGAGGGCGCGACCGAGACCACGGTGCTCGGCCCGTTCTTCGTACAGGCTGCGCCGGAGAAGGACAGCGGCGCGGATATCTCCGGGCCGATGGAAGGCGATCCGATGCTGGTCACCGGCTCGGTCTCGACCGTCGACGGCAAGCCGCTGGTGGGCGCCGTCGTGGACGTCTGGCATTCCGACGACGACGGCTATTACGACGTGCAGCAGCTCGACGACATCGGCGATCTCGCGATGCGCGCCCGCTTCCACACGGACGCCAATGGAAAATTCCATTTCTGGTCGATCAAGCCGGCCGCTTACCCGGTCCCGCATGACGGCCCGGTCGGCGAGATGCTGGAGGCGCAGGGCCGCCATCCCTGGCGTCCGGCGCATGTGCACTTCATGATCTCGGCGCCCGGCTTCGAGCAGCTCGTGACACACGTGTTCGTTGCCGGCGACCAGTATCTCGACTCGGACGTTGTGTTCGGCGTCAAGGACAGCCTGATCCGCGAATTCGCCCGGCATCCGGCCGGCCGTGCGCCGGATGGTCGCATGGTGGGCACCGAATATTTCCATCTCAACTACGATTTCGGCCTGAAGCAGGTCGCGAGCAACGCAAGAGCCGCTTAAGCTGAGGCGGCGACGGACCAACAAGAGTCCGGCGACAGGGAGCAGACGGGAGTTAGGGATGGGACCGCGGGTCAGCACGAGCATCTTGGCCGAACGCCTTACCGGCATGATCGGCCCGCGCGCGAGCGTTGCGCGCGGCGTGCTCGATCAGCATGGGCAGAGCGAATCGCACTATCGCAATCTGCCGCCGGACATCGTCGTCTTCCCTGAAACCACGCAGGAGGTCGCCGAGATCGTCAAGCTGTGCGCGAGCTCGGGCATGCCGATCGTTCCGTTCGGCGCAGGCACGTCGCTCGAAGGCAATGCGGCCGCAATCGCTGGCGGCGTCTGCTTCGACTTCGCGCGCATGAACAAGGTGCTGACCGTGCACGACAGCGACATGGACGTCGTCGTGCAGCCCGGCATCACGCGCAAGCAGCTCAATGCCGAGCTGCGCAACACCGGGCTTTTCTTTCCGATCGACCCCGGTGCCGACGCCTCGATCGGGGGCATGACCTCGACGCGGGCCTCCGGCACGATGGCGGTACGCTACGGCACCATGAAGGACAACGTCATGGCGCTGGAGGTGGTGCTGGCCGACGGCCGCATCATCCGCACCGCCAGGCGTGCGCGGAAGTCGGCCGCCGGTTACGACCTCACTCGCATGTTCGTCGGCGCGGAAGGAACCCTTGGCGTGATCACAGAGATCACATTGAAGGTGCACCCGGTGCCGCAAGCGATCTCGGCCGCCGTCTGCAGCTTCGACACGCTGCATGATGCGGTGAACACCGCCATCTCCGTGATCCAGTCCGCAATCCCCGTGGCGCGCATCGAGCTGCTCGACGACGTCATGATGCGCGGCATCAATGCCTACGCCAAGCTCGGCTATCGCGAGGCCCCGACCCTGTTCTTCGAGTTCCACGGCTCCGAAAGCTCGGTCGCGGAGCAGGCCGAGGCTGCGCAGGCCATCGCCGCCGACCATGGCGGCCACGGCTTTGCCTGGGCCAAAGCGCCGGAAGACCGCAGCCGGCTCTGGCACGCTCGCGACAACACGCTCTATGCCGGCCTCGGCTTGCGGCCGGGCGCGCGCGCCGTCATCACCGACGTCTGCGTGCCGATCTCGCGGCTGGCGGAATGCCTGACCGAGACACGGCGCGACGCCGACGCGCATGGATTTACCGCACCGATTGTCGGTCATGTCGGCGACGGCAATTTCCACATGCTGATCCTGATCGATCCCGCAAAGCCGGAGGAGAGCGAAGGCGCCAAGGCGCTGCAGGCCCGCATGGTCGCCCGCGCCATCGCCATGGACGGCACCTGCACCGGCGAGCACGGCATCGGGCTCGGCAAGATCGACTACCTCGCCGATGAACTCGGCGAGGCCGTCGATGTGATGCGATCCATCAAGACCGCGCTCGATCCTGATGGATTGATGAACCCTGGGAAGATCTTTGCGGGCGGAGCCAAGACATGAGTGAGCTGGCATGAGCGACGCGCTTCCGATCGAGGTCACCTCACCCACGCCGCTCTTCGAGCTGCGCGGCATCAGCAAGGAGTTTCCCGGCGTCAAGGCGCTGGATGACGTGTCCTTTGCCGTCTACCCCGGCGAGGTCCACATGCTGCTGGGTGAGAACGGCGCCGGCAAGTCGAGCCTGATGAAGGTCCTGTGCGGTGCCTATCGCGCCGATGCCGGCGAGTTCTATTACAAGGGCGACAGGGTCGCGATCTCGTCGACCGCGGATGCGCAGAAGCTCGGCATTGCCGTGATCTTCCAGGAATTCTCGCTGGTCCCCTATCTCGATATCGCCCAGAATATCTTCCTCGGCCGCGAGCCGAAAGGCCACATCCCCGGCACCATCGACCGCCGCAAGATCCTGGCTGACGCCAGGCGCGTGCTTGACACGATCGGCTTCGACATCGATCCTTCCACCATCGTCGACAAGCTCGGCGTCGCGCAGCAGCAGATGGTCGAGATCGCCAAGGCGATAAGCCAGAACGCCCGCATCCTCGTGATGGACGAGCCGACCGCCGCGCTGTCCGACCGCGAGACCGAACTCCTGTTTGCGCTGATCGCCAAGTTCAAGGCCGACGGCGTGTCCATCGTCTACATCTCGCACCGCATGGCCGAGGTGTTTGCGCTCGGCGACCGCATCACCGTGCTGCGCGACGGCCGCCGCATCGACGGCGTCAAGCCTGCCGACGTCACCCCGGACCAGCTCGTCCGCATGATGGTCGGCCGCAACGTCGACATGACCTATCCGCGCAATTTTGCCGACAAGCCCGGCGAGATCCTGCTGGAGGTCAAGGGCCTGAGCGCGCCGACCGGCATCTCCGACATCAATATCGAGGTGCGCCGGGGCGAGATCGTCGGCCTGTGCGGCCTGGTCGGCTCCGGCCGCAGCGAAGTCGCGCGCGCCATCTTCGGCGCCGATCCGGTCACATCAGGCGAGATCATCTTCGACGGAAAGGCCATGTCCGGCGAGCCGGATCTTGCCGCCCGCCGCGGCATCGCGCTGATCCCGGAAAGCCGCAAGAGCGAGGGTCTCGCGCTTCTGCGCTCGGTCAGCGACAACCTCGTGGTTTCGGCCCTGCGAAAGCTGTTCCCGAGCGGACTTTTCGATTCTCGAAGCGCGCAACGGACGTCCGACGCGCTGATCCGGCAATTGCGCATCGCCACGCCCAGCGCGCGGCAGACCGTCGGCCTGCTCTCCGGCGGCAACCAGCAGAAGGTCGTGATCGGCAAATGGCTGGCGGCCGGCTCGAAGCTCTTCATCTTCGACGAGCCGACGCGCGGCATCGACATCGGCGCCAAATCGGAGATCTTTGCCCTGATCGACCGTCTCGTCGCCGAAGGCGCGGCTGCGCTGATGATCTCGTCCGAGCAAATCGAGATCTGCCATGTCTGCGACCGCGCCTATGTGATGCGCGAGGGCCGCATCGCCGGTCACCTCGCCCGCAACGAACTGACCGAGGAGAACATCGTGCGACTGGGGATGCATCATGCGTGAAGCCGCGATCGTCTCGGAGTCCAACCCGCTGCAGCGCATTCCCGGCGTTGCCATCGTGCTGGTGCTGCTGATCGCGCTGTTCAGCGCGATCGCCCCCGGCTTCCTCTCGGTCGCCAATCTCTCCAACGTGCTGGTGCAGTCGACCATCCTGACCATGCTGGCGCTGCCGATGACGTTGATCATCATGACCGAGGGTCTGGACCTCTCGATGGGCGCAGTCCTGACGCTGACCTCGCTCTGCGTTGCGATCGTCTCTCTCGCGACCCACTCGATGCTGCTGGGCCTCGGCGCCGGCCTGCTGGTGGGTGTAGCCTTCGGCGTTGCCAACGGCTGGCTGGTCGCCATCCTGGGCATTCCACCTTTCGTCGCAACGCTCGGCACGCTCGGCATGGCGCAGGGTCTGTCGCTGATCGTCAGCGACGGTCAGAGCGTGGTCGGTATCCCCCACAGCGTCCGCGACATCTATTCGTCGACGCTGCTCGGCGTGCCCGTGCCGATCGTGATGGCGCTGGTGACCTACGCGGCGTTCCACGGCCTGCTCTATCACACCCGCTTCGGCACCTACATCTTCGCACTCGGCGGCAACCGCGAGGCGCTGCGCTATGCCGGCCTGTCGCCGAACAAGCTGCTGATCGCGGTCTATGCGATCGGCGGCGCCATGGCCGGCATCGCAGGGCTGTTGATGACGGCGCGCATGAATTCAGGCCATCCCACGGCGGGCCTCGGCCTCGAATTCGATGCCATCGCGGCCGTCGCCGTTGGCGGCACCTCGTTCGAGCGCGGCAATGGCTGGCTGCTCGGCACGTTGCTCGGCGTGCTCTCGGTCGGCGTGCTCCGCAATGGGTTGAACCTGATCTCGCTGCCGTCCTCGGTGCAGGTCGCCAGCGTCGGCGTGCTCGTCATCGTCGCGCTGTTCCTCGATGGTCTCAGGAGCCGGGCATGACCGACATCACCAAGGACGCCATGATGCCGCCCCGCTCCTTCCTGTCGCAGGATGCGATCCAGGTGTTCTATCGCCTGCTCGCGGCGCTGCTGATCTGCGCGGTGCTCGCCGTGCTCAGCGATTCCTTCCTGAGCCTCGGCAACATCCTCAATGTGCTCCGGCAGGCGAGCCTGACCTTCTTCATCGCCTCCGGTCTGACGCTGGTAGTGCTGACCGCCGGCCTCGATCTGTCCGTCGGCGCCAATGTCGCGCTGTCGGCCTGCATCGCCGGCACCGTGATCCACAAGACCGGCTCGCCGGCGCTGGGCATCCTCACCGGGCTTGCCTGCGGCGGCCTCGTCGGCCTGCTCAACGGCATCATGGTCACCGCGCTGCGCATCCCCTCCTTCATCGCCACCTACGGCATGCTCTGGGTGCTGAACGGCCTCACCTACTGGTACATGGCGGGCGAAACGCTTCACGGCTTCCCCGCCGGCTTCCGCCAGATCGGCAGCGGCTACCTGTTCGGCCTGCCGATCCCGGTCTATCTGCTGCTGGTGTTCCTCGGGATCGGAACGTTCTTCGCGCAGCGGACGGTCTGGGGCCAGGAGATCTATGCGATCGGCGCCAATCCGGTCGCCGCCCGCCTCTCCGGCATTCCTGTCGCGCGCCGCCTGCTGCTGGTCTACGCGGTCTCAGGCACCATGGCGGGGCTCGCCTCGATCATCTTCCTGTCGCGGCTCAATTCGGCCGAGGCCGATATCGGCGAAAGCCTGACGCTGCCGGCGATCGCGGCCGTGCTGATCGGCGGCACTTCGCTGTTCGGCGGCGTCGGTACCGTGTTCGGCACCTTCATCGGCGCGCTGATCCTGACGCTGGTTCTGAACGGCATGAATTTGCTCTCGGTCAGCGCCAATTGGCAGCCGCTGGTGACAGGCGTCATCGTCATTCTCGCGGTCTGGCTCGACATGAAGACCCGCCGCCGCGCGCAATGAGTTCCTGGACTACCAACAAGCAAAACGAGGGATGGAGGCAACATGAAACATAAACTGGGTTACCTGACGCTGCCGCTGCTGATGGCCGCGGCATTCACCACGCAAGCGCTGGCCGACGGCGAGACCATCGCCGTCTTCACCAAGAACCAGACCAACCCGTTCTTCCAGACGGTGCGGGTCGGCGCCGACAACATGGCGAAGACGCTGAACGCCAAGACGCTTCAGTACATCCCGACCAAGCCGGATTCGATCCCCGAGCAGCTCAGCCAGATCGAGGACGTGGTGGTGAAGAAGCCGAGCGCGATCGTGTTCACGCCGGTCGACTACAAGGCGATGGTGCCGGGTGTCGAGAAGATCAACGAAGCCAAGATCCCCGTCGTCAACATCACCGACCGTTCCGCCGGCGGCAAGTTCCTGTCTTTCGTCGGTGCCGACGATTACAGCCTCGGACTCGAGACCGCGCGCTTCCTGCTGAAGACGCTCGGCGGCAAGGGCAACATCGTCATCATCGAGGGCGTGAAGGGCTCGTTGACCAATGTCGACCGCGTCCGCGGCTTCAACGATGCACTCAAGGAGAACACCGGCGCCAAGCTGCTGGCCTCGCAGCCCGGCAACTATCAGCGGCTGCAGGCGCTTCAGGTCATGGAGAACCTGATGCAGTCGAATTCGCAGATCGACGGCGTGCTCGCCGCCAACGACGCCATGGCAGTCGGCGCGATCGAGGCGCTCGACGGTGCCAACCGCAAGGCCCAGGTGATCGGCATCAACGGCACCAAGGAGGCGATCGACGCGATCAAGTCCGGAAAGCTGCTCGCGAGCGGCGACTACAACGGGTTTGCGCAAGGCTGCCTCGGCACCATGATGGCGATCCGCGCCTTGCGCAATCAGCCTGTCATCGCCGAGATCGTGCTGAAGCCGACCGTCATCACCAAGGACAACTACCAGCCGTTCGACGTGCCGCTTGAGCAACGGACCTGCCCGACCTTCGAGGAAGCCAGCAAGCTCGGCGCCAAGTAAGTCCACCCCATCACATCAGGACGGTCGCCACGGCGGCCGTCCCAAGAATTGAAGCCGAAGCCACGGAGACCACCATGCTGTTCGCCATTCACGCCGTCGACCGCGCCGGCGCGCTGCCGACCCGGCTCGCCAATTACGATGCCCACAAGGCTTTCCTGAGCGACCCGTCGCGCTTCGGCGTGAAGATCGTGATGTCGGGGCCGCTGGTCTCCGACGATGGTCAAACGATGATCGGCAGCCTGTTCCTGATCGAGGCGCCAGGCCGCAGCGAGGTCGAGGCTTTCAATCGCGCAGATCCCTTTGCCGCCGCGGGCATCTGGGACAAGGTCACCATCACTGGCTTCCTCCGCCGGCAGGGCTGAGGCCCCCGCCCCCAAAAGTGCGAAAACAACCCCATGCACAGTAGCAAGCCATTGTTTTCGCAAGCGAAATTCTTGCGAGATTTCGATATTTAAACACCGATGGTCGCGGCGCCGTCGTCGAGATGACAGGCCACCCACTGCTCGGCCCCGGCTGCGCGAAGCACCGGCTCTTCGACCCGGCAGCGATCGAACACGAGCGGGCAGCGGGTGTGGAAGCGGCAGCCCTTCGGCGGGTTGATCGGGCTCGGAACGTCGCCCTTGAGGATGATGGGATTGCGCTGGGCGCCGGGTTCGGGCAGCGGCACTGCCGACAGAAGCGCCTTGGTGTAGGGGTGCCTTGGCGCGGCAAAGATCTCGCGGCGCGGCGCCACCTCCACGATCTTGCCGAGATACATCACCGCGACGCGGTGGGTCATGTGCTCGACGATAGCGAGGTCGTGGCTGATGAACAGCAGCGCGAGGCCAAATTCGTTCTGGAGATCCTGCAGCAAATTGACGATCTGCGCCTTGACCGAGACGTCGAGCGCCGAGACCGCCTCGTCGCACACGATCAGTTCGGGTTCGGCCGCGAGCGCGCGGGCAATGCCGATGCGCTGGCGCTGGCCACCGGAGAACTCGTGCGGCCTGCGGTTCAGAGCCTCGCGCGGCAGGCGCACGGTGTCCATCAGGGAGGTGACGCGCACCTCGAGGTCCTCCGCCGATTTGGCGAGGCCGAAATTGCGGATCGGCTCGGCCAGGATGTCGCGCACGCGCATGCGCGGATTGAGGCTGGAGAACGGATCCTGGAACACCACCTGCACGCGGCGTCGCATCTGGCGCATCGTGCTGGGATGGGCATCGTCGATACGCTGGCCGTCGAGGATGACCTGCCCTGCGGTGATGTCGAACAGCCGCAAAATGGCGCGGCCGACCGTGGATTTGCCGCAGCCGGATTCACCGACCAGCGATAGCGTCTCGCCGCGCGCGATCTCGAACGACACGCCGTCCACTGCATAGACGAATTCGGTCTTTCGGCCGAAGAAGCCCTTGTTGACCGGAAAGTGCTTCTTGAGGTCGTTGACCTGGAGCAACGGAGGGCTCATGCCGCGACGGCTCCCTTGGCCGAATAGTGGCAGGCGGCGACGTGACGAGGGCCCTTCTCTTCGAGCCCCGGCGCATATTGGCGGCACAGATCGGTCGCAAGCGCACAGCGGCCGGCAAAGACACAGCCTGTGATCGGCTTGCGCAGATCGGGCACCTGCCCGGGAATTTCCGCGAGCCGTCTTGCCGTGCCCGTGAGCGACGAGCCGAGCCGCGGCACCGCACCTAGCAGGCCCTGCGTGTAGGGATGCCGCGGCGCGCGAAACAGCTCGGCGACCGGCGCCTCCTCGACCTTGCGGCCCGCATACATCACCATGACGCGCTCGGCGATCTCGGCGACGACGCCGAGGTCGTGGGTGATCAGGATGATGGCGGCGCCGACCCGGCTCTTGAGGTCCAGCATCAGCTTCAGGATCTGCGCCTGGATCGTCACGTCGAGCGCGGTGGTCGGCTCGTCGGCAATGAGAAGCTTGGGATTGCAGGCGAGCGCAATGGCGATCATCACGCGCTGGCGCATGCCGCCGGAGAGCTGGTGCGGATATTCGCGCACCCGGCGCCCCGGTTCGGGAATACCGACCAGCGTCAACATTTCGACCGCGTGCGCCTCCGCTGCCGTCTTGTCCAGGCCCTGATGGATCATCAGCGTTTCGCGGATCTGCCGGCCGACGGTGAGCACCGGATTGAGGCTCGTCATCGGCTCCTGGAAGATCATCGAGATGTCGTTGCCGCGGATCGCGCGCATCTCGCGATCGGAGAGTTGCAGCAGGTCTCGCCCTGCAAAGCGGATCGCGCCTGCGATCCTGCCCGGCGGCTCTGGGATCAGCCGCATCAGCGACATCGAGGTTACGGACTTGCCGCAGCCGGATTCGCCGACGATGGCCAGCGTCTCGCCCTCGTTGACATGAAACGACACCCCGTCGACCGCGCGGTTGATGCCGCTCGGGGTGCGGAAATGAGTCTGTAGATTCTCGACTTCGAGCAATGCCATCGCGATCAGCCCCGTGCCATCAGAGGCTCTTGGCCATGCGCGGATCGAGCGCATCGCGAAGGCCGTCGCCGAGCAGATTCACCGCGAGCACGGTGACGGACAGGAAGGCCGCCGGAAAGAACACGATGTAGGGCTTGACCTGCCACAGCGCGCGGCCCTCGGCCATGATGTTCCCCCACGACGGAATGGTCGGCGGCGTGCCGGCGCCGATGAAGGACAGGATCGCCTCGGTGATCATGGCGCTGGCGCAAATATAGGTCGCCTGCACCAGCATCGGCGCCACCGTGTTGGGCAGGATGTGGCGGAGGATGATCATCGGCGTGCGCGTGCCGCAGGCGACCGCGGCATCCACATAAGGCTGCTCGCGCAACGACAGCACGACGCTGCGCACGAGGCGCGAGACGCGCGGGATCTCCGCAACGGTGATCGCCAGGATGACGTTACCGACGCTGCCGCGCGTCAGCGCCATCAGCGCGATCGCGAGCAGGATCGGCGGGATCGACATCAAGCCGTCCATGAAGCGCATCAGGATGCCGTCGGCCCAGCGGATGAAGCCGGAGACCATGCCGATCGCAAGGCCGGCCACGGATGCGAAGATCGCGACCGACAGGCCGACCGTGAGGGAAACCCGCGCACCGAACAGCACGCGTGAATAGATGTCGCGTCCGAGCACGTCGGAGCCAAACCAGTAGTCCGCCGAAGGCGCGCGCGTGCGTTTGGCAGGCGCGAGCGCCGTCGGATCGACCGTTCCGAGATAGGGTGCGAAGATCGCAATCAGGACCAGCGTCAGCAGCAGGGCGCCGCCGATTGCGACCGTCGGATGACCGCGCAGGAAGCCGATGAGACCGCGCCGGATCTTGACCGGCCGAAGGATCTCCGGCAGTTGCGGCGCGAGGACGAATCCGGCCGGAAGCGCCTGCGGATTGACGGTGGTGTCGGTCAATAGCGGATCCTCGGGTCAACGAGCGTATAGATGACGTCGATCATCAGATTGACGAGGACGTAGACGAAGCTGAACAGCAGCACGATGCCCTGGATGACGGGATAGTCGCGGCGCAGGATCGCATCGATCGTGAGCCGGCCGAGGCCGGGAATCGCAAACACGCTTTCGGTGACGACCGCACCGCCGATCAGCAGCGCGATACCGATCCCGATCACGGTGACGATCGGCACCGCCGCGTTCTTCAACGCGTGAACGAACAGGATGCCGCCCTGCCCGAGGCCCTTGGCCCGCGCGGTGCGGATATAATCCTGCTGCAGCACTTCGAGCATGGTGGCGCGGGTGATGCGCGCGATCAGCGCGATATAGACGCAGCCGAGCGCGACCGCCGGAAGAATCAAATTCTCCAGCCAGGGCCAGAAGCCCTGGGCCAGCGGCGTGTAGCCCTGCACCGGAAGCCATTCCAACTCGAGTGCAAAGATGTAGGCGAGCATGTAGCCGACCACGAAGACGGGCAGCGAGAAGCCGAACACGGCAAAGCCCATGATGACGCGGTCGATCAGGCTGCCGGCCTTCCAGGCCGCTACCACGCCGAGCGGCACCGCGATCACGATCGTGAGCAGCAGCGTGACGGTCATCAGCGACAGCGTGGGCCCGAGTCGCTGTCCGATCATCGCCGAGACCGGCAGATTGGTGAAGATCGAGGTGCCGAGATCGCCGTGCAGGATGCGCCAGACCCAGCCTCCGAACTGGATCAGGAACGGACGATCGAGACCCAGGCTCTGACGGATGCGCTCCACATCCTCCGGGCTCGCCTGATCGCCCGCGATCACCACGGCGGGATCCCCCGGCGCGATGTAGAGCAGGCTGAACACGAACAGCGCGACGATCGCCATGACCGGCAATGTCGAGACGATGCGACGGAGGATGTAGGAGAGCATCTGGCTTCAGTGCGCGATCATGCGGATTTCGAAACGCCCCAGAAGAACGGCAGCGGCCCCTTGGTGATGCCGGAGACGTTCTTGCGCCAAGCCGTGTAGCTCAGGAAGAAGCCGGTCGGCGCGTAGACGACGTCATCGAGCGCCGCCTTGTTGAGGCGGCCGATGGCGGCCTTCTCCTCGTCGAGGTTCTTGGCCTCGAACCAGGACGTGACTTCCTTCTCGGTACCTGCGCTGGTCGGCCAGCCGAACCAGGCCTTGTCGCCATTGGCGCGTATGGCGGTGTAGGGCGCGGGGTTGGTGCAGTCCGCGCCCGCGTGCCAGGTGTGGAACATGTTCCAGCCGCCCTGGCCCGGAGGGGTCTTCAGTGCGCGGCGGGAGCCGACCGTGCCCCAGTCGGTCGCGACGAAATCGACATTCATGCCGAGCCGCTTCAGCAGGTCCGCGGTGACGTCGCCTTGCGCCTTGGTGATGGGCTGATCCTGCGCGACGAGGCACGTCACCGGCTGGCCGGAATAGCCGCTCTCGGCGAGCAGCTTCTTGGCCGCGTCGAGATCGCGCTTGCCCTTCAGGATTTCGCCGCCCATCTCGCTATAGAGCGGCGTGTCCGGCGTGAAGAAGCCGGGCAGCGGCTTCCACAGCGAGGTGTCGTCGCCGACGATCGCGCGCATGTAGTCTTCCTGGCTGAGCGCCATCAGCACCGCGCGCCGTGCCCGCACGTCGTTGAAGGGCGGATACAGGAAATTCATGCGGAACGAGCCGATATTGCCGAGGGGATCGCCGATATCCACGCTGATGTTCTTGTTCTTCTTCAGCACCGGAACGAGGTCGGCGATCGGATTTTCCCACCAGTCGATCTCGCCGTTCTGCAGCGCCGCGGCCGCGGTGGCTGCATCCGGCATCACGATCCATTCGATACGATCAACCAACATCTGCTTGCCGCCGGCGAGCCATGACGCCTTCTCCTGCCGCGGCGAATAGTCGGCAAATTTCTCGAACACGGCCTTCGCGCCCGGAACCCACTCCGCCTTGGTAAACTTCATCGGGCCGGAGCCGACATAGTCGCCGATCTGCTTGAACGGATCCGTTTGCGCGATGCGCTCGGGCATGATGAAGGCGCACGGCGAGTTGTTCTTGCCGAGTGCATAGAGCATTTTCGGGAAGGGCTGCTTCAAAACCCATTTGAAGGTACGGTCGTCGACGGCGGTGAGTTCCTGCTGGAGCGCCTTGATCATCAGGCCCATCGGATCGCGCACCGCCCAGCGCGTCAGGCTCGCGACGACGTCCTTGCTCAGCACCGGCTCGCCATCATGGAACTTGAGGCCCGGCCGCAGCTTGAAGGTCCAGGTCGTGCCGTCGTCGCTAACCTGCTCGGACTCGACCATCTGCCGTTGCGGCACCAGCGAGGAATCGATGCCGTAGAGCGTGTCCCAGACCAGCGCGGCGGCATTGCGCACGACATATTGCGTGCCCCAGATCGGATCGAAATTGGCGAGGTTGGCCTGCGGCACGAAGCGCAGGGTGCGGGCTGATGCGCCTTGCGCGATGGCCGGGGCCGAGATGCCTGTCAATGCCAGACCGCCCGCGCCGGCCAGTCCCTTCAATACGGTCCTGCGATCCATGAAATCCTCCCAGTAGTGCCGTGATGCCGGCCGTATTTGGCCGAGAGCAGGTGAAACCTGAGCCCATTAGCGTGCAAATGGTATGCCACTAGCCGGGCCTTCGCCAGCGGCATCTCGTCGGCAGATCGACCGGCTGGGGCTTCAAAGCGCAACCGCCAGCGCCGGCCGGGTGTCGATATGGGGGATCGCCTCGACCAGCTTGCGCGTGTAGTCGGTCTTCGGATTGTCGAACAGCGCCCGGCTCTCGCCCTGCTCGACGATTGCGCCGTTGCGCAGCACGATGGTGCGGTCGCAGAGCATGCGCACCACGTTGAGATCGTGGCTGACGAACAGCAGCGCGATGTCGTTCTCGCGCCTGAGCCGGTCAAGCAGTTGCAGCACCACCGCCTGCACCGAGACATCGAGCGCTGCGGTCGGCTCGTCCAGCACCAGGAGCCGCGGCCGGCAGGCGATGGCGCGCGCGATGCCGACGCGGGCTTTCTGGCCGCCGGAGAGCTGGTGCGGAAACCGCGGCAGGAGATCGCGCGGCAGTCCCACGCGCTCGGCGCATTCCTCGACCCGCGTGCGCAGCGCGTCGCCAGCCCGCATGCCGTCGAGACGCGTCAGGGGATGAGCGATGCAGTCGAACGCGGTGAACCGCGGGTTGAGGCTCTCATTCGGATCCTGGAAGACCATCTGGATGTCTTTGCGCAAGGGCGAGCGATGGAAATCACGCGACGCCACATGGCCGATCGACTGCCCGTCGAACACGATGTCGCCTTCGCTCGGATCGATCAGGCGGCAGATCATCCGCGACGTCGTGCTCTTGCCCGAGCCGGACTCGCCGACGAGGCCGACGCTCTCGCCGCCGGCCATCGTCATCGAGAAATCCGCGACCGCCGCGGAGCCCTCGTCGAAGCGCTTGGCGAGCTCGCGCACCTCGAGCAGCGGCGGCGTTCCGTACGCGGGCTCCTGCCTCGGCTTGCCGAGCATGGCCGCGTAGCCTTCCCGCTCCTCTTCCGTCACGAGGTCTTCAATCCGCGACGTCGCGGTCGGCGATGCCGCCACGAGGCGCCTGGTGTAGGCGTGCTGCGGCGTGGAGAAGAGCGTCCTGGGATCTGATTCCTCGACGATGCGGCCGCGCTCCATCACGGCGATGCGGCGGCAATAGCGTGCGGCAAGCCCGAGATCATGCGTGATCAGGATCGTGGCCATGCCGCGCGCGGCGGCAATGTCTGCCAGAAGATCCATCACAACCTTCTGCGTGGTGACGTCGAGGCCGGTGGTGGGCTCGTCCGCGATCAGCAGCGCCGGATTGCAGGAGATCGCGATCGCGATCATGACGCGCTGGCACATGCCGCCGGAGAGCTCGTGCGGATAGGCATTCATCCGCGCCTCGGGCTCGCGGATTTGAACGGCGCGCAGCAGGTCCAGCGCTTCGGCCCGCGCGGCGTCTTTCGAGATACGCTTGTGGGTGAGGATGGCGTCCGCGATCTGCAAGCCGATCGCCCGGATCGGATTGAGCGCGGCCCGCGGGTTCTGAAAGATCATCGACATCGCGGCGCCCTGGAGCTGACGGAGGTCGTCTCCCCCAAGCTTCGTCACGTCCTGTCCGCGAAACAGGATCCTGCCGCCGGTCACGCGTCCGGCGGGGTCCAATAGCCGTGTGGTCGCAAAGCCGGTCACCGACTTGCCCGAGCCGCTCTCGCCGACGAGGCCAAGCATCTCGCCCTTCCCGACCGTCAGCGTCACGCCGCGGACGGCCTCGACCATGCCGCGTCGCGTCGAGAACGCGACGTGAAGGTCGTCGATGCTGAGCAGGGCCTCGCTCATGTGCGCATGCGGGGGTCGAGAATGTCCCGCATCCCGTCCCCGAGCAGATTGAAGCACAGCACGGCCATCATCAGCGCCAGGCCGGGAAAGGCGACCAGCCACCACCGCCCCGTCGAGATGAAGCGCGCGCCTTCCGCGACCATGATGCCCCATTCCGGCGTCGGCGGCTTGACGCCCAGGCCGATGAAGGACAGGCCCGCCGCGTTGAGGATGGCCCAGCCGAGGTTGAGCGAAATCTGCACCGCCATCGCCGGCAGGATATTCGGCAGCAGGAAGCGCAGCACCACCGAGAAATGGCTCTCGCCGCAGGCGCGCGCCGCCTCCACCCAGCCGACATTGCGGCGGACGTTGACCTCGGCCCGCGCGAAGCGGATGTAGAAGGGAAGATTGATGATCGCGGTCGCGATCACGATGTTCTCGATCCGGTTGCCGAGCGCTGCGACCATCGCCATCGCCAGCACGAACAGCGGAAAGGCCATCATCACGTCGACGAAGCGGCCGACGGCACGATCGAGCCGGCCACCGGCATAGCCGCAGAACGAGCCGACCACTGCACCGATCGCGAAGGAGATGCCGACTGCCGAGACCGCAATGGCAAGATCGAGACCCGCGGCGACGATGAGACGGCTGAACACGTCGCGCCCGAGCTGATCCGTGCCGGCAATATGCGCCGCGCTCGGCGGCAGCAGGGCCTCCGAGACATTGGAAGCCACGGGATCGTAAGGCACGATCCACGGTCCGGCGATCGCAACCAGCACGAACAGGAGCACGCCGGTCGCGGCAATTGCGGTGAGCGGGTTGCCGCGCAGGATCCAGACCGAATGGCGGAAGGTTGCGCTGGTCATCCGATCGACACCCTGGGATCGGCGATACCGTAGCAGATGTCCACCAGCAGATTGACC